>JAOHEK010000056.1 GCA_028097405.1 Paracoccaceae bacterium
ATCGTGGCAATCAGCCAAGAGGTCGAAGATGCCGTGGGTGCTGAACCGATGGGGGCACAGACAGCGGTTCTCTCGATCACTGATGCCCTGTGGCCTGCGCCGAATATCGGGGCACAGGCACTTAACTTGTTTGGAATCCTGTTCTTCTTCATCCTAACCAGCGACGATCTCGATGCGTCGGCTGGTTAGCTAAAGGATCGGCTTTACGTGGCGGATGCATCGCTGTCGAATACGCTTTGCTTTGGGGTCTAATGGCAGGGTGCCGAATTTTGTCTTGTACCTCGGGCCGCTAACCATCATCGGCGGCTTGCTTACCGCGGGTCTGGTTCAGTTTCCAAGCGCTTCTTTCACACTGAGCTTCATACCAGATTGTTAGAAAAATAGTTTCGTGGTTTGCACCAGCCGCGCGCGCAAAACATCAGCGCTGCGAGAGGCAGTACTATTCGCTTATTATGTGCTGATAGCTTTGAATAAGAAACGGGCACGCAAGGCCCTTACGCCGCGTGCCCGTTACCGATCTGCGTGTCATGCTAGCTTCTGACTGCCCGCGCAATCAACGTAAACACGAACAACGCGAGGAAGATGAAGAATAGAATTTGTGCGATACCTGCCGATGCACTGGCGATACCACCAAAGCCGAACAAAGCCGCGACCAGGGCGACAAGAAGAAATGTAACTGACCATCCGAGCATTGGAAAACTCCTTGTTTGCTGTTGTACTTAAATAACTAGCAACCGAGGATCAGGTTCCGAAATGTTCTCAACAATTTACGGCAACTTTGATCCCAGCTTTGGCCAAGGTTTCAGCTATATCCTCAGACCGAAATGGCTGTGAAAGCACCAGTATTCCCGTTCCTTCGAAAGATGCTTCAGGAACTTGAGTATTCAATACGACGATCCGCGTGCCCGCTTTGTGCATTTGTCGGATCTGCCGAGACTGCAACAGTTGCTCGATAGAACCGCCCAAAAAGGCCACGGCATAGTCCTTGCCGCAGTCTTCGACCAACGATCGCCTAACATCTACGCGCGCATCTGGGATCATGCTGAGGAACTCGCGCAGGTCCTCGGCAAAAATTGTATTGTCTACGGCGACAAGAAATTTCAGGCCTGCTTTCGCTGTGCAATGTTTCAAATAAAACGCCCGCCTATGCTTTCGATCAGCGGAGATAAGCACATAGGGCCAAGACTGCGCATTAACCTTTGACATACTCGGCGAAGGATCGGGAGACATGGAAGAAGCGCTCTCATGTCGTAATCGTCAGGCTCCAAAAAAAATGCCGACCATTTAGGGCCGGCATTTCAGTCACGAGGGGGGAAGAATTAGATGTTTTGGGTGCGCGAGCGCGGCCCGGTTACGTACCAGGCGATGAAGCCAACAAGTGGCAGGACAAGTATCAGCAGCGTCCACACCACTTTACGGCCGGTCGTGGCTGTCGAACCTAGGATGGACACGATCGCCCAGATGTTCAGGGCCAAAAGGATCAATCCAAAAAATCCACCAATTTCCATCATTTGCATCTGATACTCCTTTTCGATTTCTCAAAGTCTTACGGTTTGTTGTGCCGCCGCCGCTCAGCGGTGATCTTGATCTAATCGCTAAGCGCTATTTCGTACTCAATCTTGCACAATCGCTTCGGTACCCTCAGAACCCTCGACGAGCGGGTCCGTTGGCTGTGACCACATGCTTACGGCAATCATAATTGCGCCTGCACCCAAGATAGCTACGGCGATGCCGGTAAGAGATGGTTTATGACGGCGCGTTTGCTTTTCAACATTGGTATCCGGTGCTGACATAATAATCTCCTTTTCAGGACTTCAACTTAAGGGACGTCAAACGGTTCCGGACTTTCTGGCGGATCCACCTCATTTTTAACCTGTCCCCACGCCAACAGTGTGAAAACAGCGGTGCCGCCCACGATATTGCCGGCCAGCACAGGCAGAAAGAAGCCAAAGATTGCAGCTGTGCCGCCCAATTCGCCTTCGAAAATCAAAAACCACATCTCAACTGAACCTGCGATGACGTGCGTGAAATCTCCAGCGGCAATCAGCCAAGTAAACAGAACGATCAGAAGCACTTCACCACTGATCAAACCCGGCAGCATCCAGACAATCGCTGCCACAAGAATGCCCGCCGGGATGGCCCGTACAAACCCTTCCGTCGCCCCAAAACCCGTCGCATGACGCGACAGGTCACCGACGGCCGTGGTCAACTCGGGACCCAAGATTGACGTATAAACCATAAAGGCTGCCGCACAGGTTGCACCAACGACGTTTGCCGCCAAAACTATCCCCCAAAGCCGTAACGTAGACATCAAGGCGGAAACTGTCCGCCTTGCCATCAGCGGCATAATCGTCGTGATTGTATTCTCGGTAAAAAGCTGCATCCGGCCTAGGATCACCAGCAAAAACCCAAAACTATATCCAAGATTTTCAATTAGATAGCTAGTTCCGGTATCAGGTAAATTAATACGCAGCACGGCCTCGCCAAACACCGAAAAACTGATCAGTATTCCCGCAGCAATCCCAGACCAGATCAGGGACGAAGCAGGTCGCTCAAGCTCTTCCTCGCCTTCGCGGCGAATGACCTCATAAATCAATTTCGCGTTCAGCGCGCTTGCATCTGCAACTGCCTTTTCTTCGCTCATGTCTTCCTCCGTAGGCGAAAGCTACCCGGTCACCGCCAAGGCGGTTCCCAACTACACGATCTTTGTAGAACCGCTAGTTGTAGGCCCCGACAAAACTGTCGCGGCTCTGCGCACTACGCCGACAGAAGGCTTTCGGTCGAAGAAAAGAACATAGCCTGACTGACGGCTGCGCGAACCTGATCTTCAGAGTAAGGTTTCGAGATAAGAAACGCAGGTTCTGGGCGCTCGCCTGTCAAAAGCCGCTCTGGGAAGGCCGTGATAAAGATCACTGGCCGGTCGCCGTGGTCTGCCAGTAAGCGATTGACCGCATCAATTCCAGAAGACCCATCGGCCAGTTGGATATCTGCAAGGATCAGATCGGGCAGTTTCTTTCCACCCAAGGTCATCGCACCTTCTTCAGTGCGCGCGATACCGGTCACGGTATGACCCATTGAACTGACGATGGCTTCCAGGTCCATTGCAATGATGGCCTCGTCTTCAATGATCATGACATCACCAGTCACCATCTTACCCATGTCTGCCATGGCGCGTTCAACCAAATTTTCTGCCTCAGACACCTCGACGGACATGATCTCAGAGACCTCGCCAATCGAGAACCCTTCGACCGTTTTCAGCAAAAGCGCTTCACGCGTGTTCTGCGGCAGATCGCGGAGCCGCCGTTGCGCCCCCGCCTCAAGCGGTGTCGCCCCAGCGTTATCGTCTTCCAGCATCGTCCCTGAAGTCGACCAGATCTTGTGGAAAGCGCGAAACAGATCCACCTTGATGCTTTCATCCGACATCACCGATGGATCAGCAATCAAAGCTTCCATCGTTGCAGCCGTGTAGCTGTCACCAGATGCCTGAGACCCTGTCAGCGCGCGCGAATAGCGGCGCAAATAAGGGACCGCAGCCATCAATTCGTTGCCGAGATCGTCAAATCCCATAGTCAAACTCCATTTTCTTCGGAACCGAAAGTGCTAGGTTAAGTTGGGAACTTTGAAATGGTTCCATAACAAGATGATTTTTATGATGGCTTCAGACAAGACAAAGTCCAGTGTTAAGCAGCAAATCGAGGAAAACCTCAAGCGTGTGTACGATGAAGCGCTTCAAGAGGACGTCCCTGACGAGCTTTCCGATATGATCAAACGCTTTCAGGCCGAGAAAGCCCGAATCGATAAGGCCAAGTCAAATGAGTAACGACCCACGGGACGAAATACTCGACCATCTGCCGTCACTTCGGGCCTTCGCGATGTCGCTGGCGCGCAACAAGGCAACGGCTGATGACCTTGTGCAGGACACCATGGTCAAGGCATTGGGCGCCTTCGATTCCTTCAAGCAAGGAACGAACATGCGCGCGTGGCTTTTCACCATCCTACGTAACACGTTTTACACTCTGCGGACGAAACAGAAGCGCGAAGTCGCCGACGTAGACGGTGTTATGGCCGGACAAATGGCAGAAAAACCGCAACACGATGGGCTTCTGGCATTGAACGATTTCAAGCAAGCGTTCAGCCAATTGCGCGATGAACAACGCGAGGCACTTTTGCTTGTGGGTGCGTCCGGTTTTTCCTGTGAGGAAGCTGCGCAAATGTGCGGTTGTGCGCCCGGAACAATCAAGAGCCGCGCCAGTCGCGGGCGTAAGCTGCTGGCCGAGCTGCTTCAGATGGAAGAAGGTGAAATGCCAGACATGACCGATCAGGTCACGATGGATGTCTTGCACAATCGTCCCGCAGCATGATGCGATCGCTCTCTGTTCAACTTCTCACCATGTTGACTATTGCGTTGCTCCCGCTGGGGCTTATCGCTGTTTATCAGACTCTTAAGGTCGTCAACGAAGTTGAATCGATTGCCGAGCGAGATATACTTGCCCGCACCGCTCAGGCCGCACAGGATGAACTTGGGCTAATCAGGCGTGCTCAGGGTGTCGCCTATGCCTTAGGTTCTGCGGCGGCGTCCACGTCCGAAAATCCCGAGCTTTGCGACGCCACAATGAGAAATTTTGTCAATCAGGAAGACGAATTTGTGTTCGCAGGGTTCCTACAGCTGAACGGTACATTGTCGTGCTCTTCGACTGATGAAACGATTGACTTTTCGACGTCCCCGGCTTGGCACGACTTCGTTGGACGCCCCCGACCGATGGTGACATTCAACAGTGAAGGCGCCACCTCTCGGCAGTCCGTAATTACCGCCATCGTACCAATGTACTCATTGTCCGGTGAACTGCTGGGTGCTGGCGCAGTATCGATCCCACACAGGCTCTCTAGGGAACTGCTGGAACCAAGTATTCAAAGCCTTGAACTTGCTATCATCAACCAGCGAGGCGAGGTACTTTCGACTTCACCGGGCAATGATCAGGTACAGATGTTTCAGCGGCTCGCATTGGAGCCGGGTACAATGGAGATCCATGAAGATGGGCTCACCTACCGGATTGAAGACCAGGATGCTCAACTGGCCATTGCGCTTGTTCCGCTGATTGACGGCGAAAGCTACATTGTGGGTCGTTGGACCGACAGCAGTTCGGCTTTCGCAGTGTCGCTGCTGGGAACCGCCACACCCGCATTCCCCGTCATCATGTGGTTGACGAGCCTTTTCGTCGCCTTTTTCGCAATTGACCGCCTTGTTCTGCAGTACCTGAAAAAGATGCGCAAGCGGATGGCCGCTTTCTCTGCCGATGATCTTCAAGGGAGTCAGATCAACCTAAGGAATGCCCCCCGCGAGGTCGATGAGATTGCGGCCTGCTATAACCACATGATCGACCAGATTGCACAGGATCACAGTGACCTTGAAAGAAACGTTCGGGAAAAAGAACTTCTCTTGAAAGAAGTTCATCACCGGGTTAGGAACAACCTGCAGCTGATCGCATCAATCCTGAACATGCAGTTAAGACAAATCGATTCACCCGAGGCAAATGCAGTTTTGCGCAGGGTGCAAGATCGCGTCATGAGCCTCGCGACCATTCACAAATCGCTCTATACCGACACCAACGTCAAAACAGTGCAGGTCGACGAACTCCTGACCGAAATAATCGACGGAACCCTTGATGTTGGTTTGAACCCGGATCTTAACATTTCCCCAGAAGTAAACCTTGCGCCTATCCAGCTTGACCCCGATCAGGCTATTCCGCTTTCACTACTTTTGACCGAGGCAACCACCAACGCGCTGAAATACATGGGGCCTTCCGAAAACGAAGACCCTATCCTGCGGATCGAGCTGTCCGAGCCGAATCCGAAGGAAGTGGCGCTTAAAGTGGAAAACTCACGCGGAAACAACGAAATCCAAACACCCGAGGGAACTGGCCTTGGCAAAAGGCTCATCGAGGCTTTCGTTCAGCAATTGGGCGGTGAACTTGATATTGCCGAAACACCGGACAGTTACACGATCAGAGTCCGCTTTAAGAAACTCGTCAAGAAAACGCCTCTTTCAGAAGCAGCCTGACGCCATGTCTCGCATTGAAAAAGACCCCATCGAAACGCTCGAGGTTCTCGTCACAGCTGACGAAGCATTTCCTGCGCTGGAACGGCTATTTCTGAGCGCCGAAACTGAAATCCGCGCGGGCTTCCGCATCTTTGATCTCGCTACCAAACTTCGAAGCAAAGAAGCCAAGGAAATCGGAGAGACTTGGTTCGACCTGTTCCAGCACACGGTAAACCGGGGCGTCACGATATCGCTATTGCTCAGCGACTTTGATCCCATCGTCGGAACGAAGTACCACCGGAAAAGCTGGCGCAGTGCGCAACAGATGGCGGGTGTTGATGAGATATCGGCAGACGGCAAGCTTGACTTCCGCGTGGCGCGTCACCCTGCCAAGGCGGGCATTTTCCCCCGCCTTATGCTCTGGAAAAAGGTCCGCGACAAGCTGCGCGAAACACCGACGGATTGTTATACGCCGGGCCTTCGACCGGTATCGCCCGACAGCTTCTTTGATATCTCGCCAGTCACGCATCATCAGAAATTGGCCGTCTTCGACCGAAAGACACTCTACATCGGCGGTCTTGATCTTGACGAACGGCGCTACGACACACCCGATCATAACCAGCTTTCTTCTGAATCATGGCGGGACGTACAGGTCATTGTCACCGGATCCGTCGCGGCGGCAGCACATCGGCATCTTGAAACACTGGAAGGCACCGTTGCCGGCAAATCCCCGCCGCCGCCTGCGGCGCTAGGTTTTCTGCGAACAGTGTCGGCCAAACGGCTATTCGCGCCGTTCCATATATCGCCAAAAACCCGTGTAAGCGAAATTGAAGACGCCCACATGACGGCCATTTCTCGGGCGACGGAACTCATCTTCTTGGAAAACCAATACCTCCGCCACGAGCCGCTTGCGGACGCCTTGGCAGAGGCCGCCGTGAAGACGCCTAACCTGCACCTGATCGCGGTTCTGCCCGCAGCACCCGAAGATGTTGCCTTCGATGGAAACAAGGGTCAGGACGCTCAACTTGGTGAGCACCTTCAGGCGAACGCCGTGAAAACGCTCCGCGAAGCATTCGGCCATCGCGTATTGTTGTGTGCCCCCGCTCAACCCTATGCCGCCCAACACACCGATGATCGAAGTTCCTTGGCAGGGGCGCCGATCATTTACGTCCACTCGAAGGTCTCGATTTTCGATGACAGGGAAGCCATCGTGTCCTCGGCCAATCTAAACGGACGCAGCTTTCGCTGGGACACGGAAGCCGGCGTTCACCTGACCCAGAAAGAACACGTCGCACGGCTTGCCCAACGCATGTCCGACACTTGGATGCCCCAGGCACCCGCGCTTCTAAGCACGCGTCCCGAGACTGTTCTGGCAGCGTGGCGCGCAGAGGTCGAAAGAAACGAAGCGCTCAGGCCTGATCAGCGACGCTCATTTCTTTTGCCCTATGACGAGACCGAAGCCGCTCGTCTCGGCCAAAGCATTCCCATTGTTCCCAACGAACTCGTGTAGGAAACGGTCTTTTCCTCAAAATCACGCTTCTCGAATGTCATGATTTCTGGCGCAATCTGTGCCAACTGCACCAGCCGCTGGATCTCGCGTAAATGCAGCAGATCCTCGACATTCCTGAGCGAACGCGGAAACCGGATGTACACCATTACCGCCAGGCGGGTGATCTCGGGCGACGTTTGGAAATAGCGAAATGGGTTGGGTTTTGTCATTCAGCGAGGCTAAGAAACTACCCTGTCCGCCTCAAGCCCGTTTCCTGTGACAGTACCGTTCGATGCGCCAGTCTCTGCCCCATAGTATTCGCTATCCAAAGTGGACACTATCGAAAACTCTCTGTGCGCGGCAGAGCAGGAAGACCGGACGCTTACACTGAAACGACATCGGCGCACCGAAAAGGAGCGCCGATGCGCGTGCCATAAAACTAGCTGGCTGCTCCTTGGATGGCCTCGCCACCCTCTTCGATATCTTCACCAGCACCTTCGATCGTATTGCATGCAGTCAGAGCAGTAAGGGCCAGTACAGTAGCGATAACGCGAAACATAGTTTTCATCCTTTCAATAGTTCCTTCGTCTATGATTCAACTTTTCGTACCTCAATGTAAACGAAAAACGTCTAGAGCCTGCCGATCACAGCGAGGACAATCAGAATGACGAGAATGAGGCCCAGCCCGCCAGATGCGACGTAACCCCAGAACCTACTGTGACCCCATGTCGGCAATACGCCGATCTGAAGAAGTACAATTATAGTGATAAGAATGGGGCTCATAAGGGTGCTGTCAGACGAACTGTTTACTCTGACAATGCCATCCTGGGAATTTAAACCCGTCCTTAATCCGACAAACAAATTCCTCCCGGAGTTTCTTGCCAAAACTCCGGGAGGGTCATTGAGTATTGCGTAAGCAATCACAAAACGGATGCTCAGAGCAGTTACGCCGCCGATTTTCTTGTTTTACTCAAGGCGTTCTACGACGGTTGCAGCAAACGTATCTACGACCCCGTTGTACACCTTTTCACGTTCATGAGTAACGATTTGCGTACCATCTTCGGTTGTCTCAAACCGGCCTGATTCGTCTAAACGGACGCGCAATTCATACTCGTTTTTCCCGCCGATATTATAGGGATCGGAAATGCTGATGTTTCCGATAAGAGCCGAGTCGACGCCCAATGCACCCTGAAAAGCGCTTGAGATCGCCAGTTCTTCAATGTCGACTTCGATGGTCTTACCTCGCGGACCGATCTGGTCTCCCAAACGAGCAATGATTGCGGTTTCCAAGTCATCTTCCAGCGAGCTCCAGAATTCCGACGCTTGCTGATCGTCGATCGCCGTCAAGTCGAATTTCACGTCGACTTCGGTGACGATAACGTCGCTGGCCGCTAGGACGGGAGTTGTCAGTATCGCGGTTGCAGCAATGAGAGCTAAAGTGCGTTTCATTGTAATACCTTTCTTTGATTAGTTGCTGCAGAAGAAACTAACCAGTCGGCATTTGGTTCCGAGGTGCTGTCAGAGCAATGCGAACCAGTCTCTGCTAGGACAGTGAGGCTGCCCCATATGCCGCGCAAAGACCGCGCCATTGATCTTCACGAAGACCTCATCCAAGTGCCACTTCCATTTGCTCGATCTCATGCCTTGAATTCGGCGTTTCTTAATCTCGTTGGAAAACATCGGACCGAACCTGTTCCACCAGAATCGGACAGTTTCTTGGTTGATGTCGATGCCCCGCTCATGGAGCAAATCTTCGACATTCCTGAGCGAAAGCGGGAACCTCACATAGAGCATTACCGCCAGGCGGTTTATCTCAGGACTCGTTTTGAAATAGCGAAAAGGAGATCGTTTTGTCATAGGGTGAGGCTACAAAACCGCCCTGCCCGTCTCAAGCCCGTCTCCTCTGACAGTATCCTAGCAGAGGCTGCTTTGCATTCGTCTGACTGCACTGGGTCAATAGTTCCACACCGTTCCGTCCTGCAGCCGGGCAATCGGATGGCTTCCAGGAGTATATTCATAGCGCGCGGCTTCATCCTCGTCGAAATCAACGCCAAGGCCGGGGGCGTCGCTCACATAAAACAAACCCTCCCGCATCCGATGCTGCGTGGGAAACAAGGCGTCGCATTCCGGCGTGCCCAGAACGAGGTATTCCTGCACTCCGAAGTTCGGAGCCCATGCGTTCAGGTGATGCTGTGCGGCCATCGAAATCGGTGAGTGGCTTGGCGGCCCGTGAAACCCGGTTCGCACGTGGTGGAGCGCTGCCAGATCGACGATGCGTTTCACATGGGTGATGCCGCCGCAATACGTCGCGGCCACACGAATGTAGTCGATCAGCTCGTTTTCGATCAGCTTGTTGCAATCCCAGATCGAGTTGAAAACTTCGCCGATGGCAATGGGCGTCGTTGAATGCTGTCGGATCAGCTTTAGCGCGTCCTGATCATCGGCGGGTGTTGGGTCTTCCATCCAAAACAGCCGAACAGGTTCAACCGCCTTGGCGAATTCCGCCGCTTCGCGTGGCAAAAGCCGGTGATGCACGTCGTGAAGGATATGCAATTCAGGCCCGAACCTCTCGCGGATCTCGGCCAAAGCGCCGGGCATGTAGCGCATGTAACGGTCTGTGTCCCAAACCTCGACTTTGGGGCGAATGCCTGAGTAGTCGGTAATGTAGTGCTTATTGTCGCCCTTGTTTTCGGGCACAGCGTAACTGGCCGACGGCATGCCGGGGATGCCGCATTGCACGCGCACGGCTTTGTACCCCTCGTCGACGAACTGCGAAATGCCATCCATCAGATCGGGCAAGTCCGCACCCGTTGCATGGGCATAGACCATCGCGCCGTCGCGACTTTTTCCGCCGAACAGCTGATAGAGAGGCATGTTTGCCAGCTTGCCCTTGATATCCCAAAGCGCGATGTCGATTGCCCCGAAGGCGGCCATCGCAATGGGCCCGCGCCTGTAATAAGCGCCCCGGTAGAAGAACTGCCAGATGTCTTCGC
>JAOHEK010000057.1 GCA_028097405.1 Paracoccaceae bacterium
ATCGAACGACAAGTTCGACGCCTTGCAAGACTCAGGCCATGTCACGTGCCCGAAATGCAACAGTTCCACTGTCACGAAAGAGCTGATGGCGCCCCCCGTTCGCGCCTCGCGCAAAGCGAAAAAGGCCGAAGTTCCCCAACCCATGGCAACCGGCCCCGACCCCGAGGTGGCGGACGCCATAAAGGCCATTCGCGACCACGTGGAAAAGAACTCGGATTACGTGGGCGATGATTTCGCCAAGCAAGCCCGCGCCATGCATGACGGAGATAAGCCGCAACGCTCGATCCACGGTCAGGCCAATGTGGAAGACGCCAAGAAACTGATCGAAGACGGGGTGCCAGCCGTCCCCTTGCCGTTTATTCCTCGCCAGAAAACCAATTGAATCCGATCAATCGATTATTGGTGCCTCTGCAGCCTGCGACGGCCCGGCATCCAATTTAATCCGCAGGAAAAATGCCGATGCCGCAAGGATCAAAAATGCGCTGATGGTATAGTAAAGCGATGCCACCAGTGCTGCGGTATAGGCGTCGTGCGTGCCCGGCGTCGCGTCGCCCAGAACCCAAAAGAATAGCCCCCCCATAATCGCGATGCCGAACGCCGCGCCGACTTGCTGAATCGCGCGCGCGGCCCCTGACGCTGATCCGGAGTCAGCATCGTTCGCCCCTGAAAGCGCGATTTGAAATAATGGACCTGCTGTTATTCCAAGGCCGAAGCCTGAAAAAAACAGGATGGGGGCAAAGGCAGCCCAGCTATACATCACCGTCTGGGCAATGGCGACAAAGTGTAATGTCGAATGCGCCGCCGCCAAAGTCAGTGCTCCGGCTACAACACGCGCCCGCAGGTGCCGATTGCCCAGCCAATTCGATATCGGTGAGGTCAATAGAATACCCACCGAAAACGGCGTGACTGTCAGACCGGACCACAGGGGTGACAGTCCGAAACCGTCTTGAAGATAAATTGCCATGACCAAGAAAAATCCTGGCACGCCCGAAAACAACAGTCCGGTAAGAAGGACGGCCACCAAAAACGATTTCTTGCCTAAAAGAGTGACCGGGATCAACTGAGCCCCACCCCGCGCGGCTTGCCGTTTTTGCCAATACACAAAGCCGATGGCCAAAAGCGGGGCCGCAATCACAAAGGGCCACATCCAGACCTTCCAACCGATCCCCGGCGCCTCGACCAGCGGCAGCAGTACGGAAAACAGGGCTGAACCGGCCAGAAAAATGCCGACACCGTCAATCCCGATATTTCGGTTGCCGGGCACGTCGGGCACAAACCTGAAGGCAAGGATCACGGTTATGATCCCGACGGGTACGTTGACCAGAAAAATCGGCTGCCAGTCCAGACCAAACAGGTTCCCTTCGATCAAAAGCCCGCCGATGATCGGCCCCGAAACCGAGGCAAGCCCGGCAGCCAATGCAAAGAAGCTGAACGCGCCACCTCGTTCGCTTGGCGCAAACAAAGTCGGGATCAGCGCCATGGCCTGTGGTGCCATCATGGCGGCCCCGACACCTTGCAAAACGCGCGCGCCGATCAATGCATCAATCGACCACGCCATCCCACACAGCCCCGAGGCCACGGTGAAAACCGTGACACCCCAGATGAAAATGCGTCGCCGCCCCAGCAGATCGCCCAACCGACCGCATGGCAGAAGAAGCACCGCGAACACAAAGACGTAAGTCGCGACGACCCACTCGATCTTGTTCGACGATGCGTCAAAATCGCTTTTCAACGTCGGCAACGCCACATTGACGATGGTAACGTCCATAACGTTCATGAAACTTGCAGTCAGCAAAATCGCGAAGGCTATGGATCGGTTCGGCGGGGCTTCAAAAGTCTCGGTCTGGGACATGTGCTATTTCCTTACGGCCCCACGAAGGCTAGCGCCTCCATTACCAAAATCCATCTTTGTCTGATACATTTAACGCTTCAATCATCCGGTCGCGCCAGCGAAAACACATCCGTGACGCGCGCATAATCCCGATACCCCAACCGACTAAGCGGTTGAAACTGCAACACATCAAACCGCCCGTCGACAATGCAATCGTCGCGCATGTGGATGCCGGTGACTTCGCCCAGAACCAGAAAATTCGCATCCCCTTCAAGATCGATGATCTGGGTCAGACGGCATTCCAGCGACGCCGGAGCGCCACCAACCCGCGAACACTCAATCGTGTCACACGTGGTCCGCTCTAGCCCCGCGCGTTCAAATTCGTCGATGCCTTTTTCAAACCCAGCAGACGAAACATTCATCGCATCGCGCATTCCGTATTCCACGATGTTCACACAAAAAACGCCGGTGTCACGAATGTTGGCCACAGAATCCTTTGTGCCCTCCTGATCAGACTTCGCGCCGGTCGATGCGAACATGACCTGCGGCGGCGTATAGGCGACGGCATTGAAAAACGAATAGGGTGCTAGATTTTCGGTCCCGTCCGCAGCTTTCGTCGAAATCCAGCCGATAGGGCGTGGCGTCACAATGGCATTGAACGGATTATGCGGCAGTCCGTGGCCGTCTTCGGGGCGATAGAACATCTGATAAAGCCTCGTGGTTTGTCTCTTGCCACCTCTATGTGCTAACGCCCGATTAGAAACAAGCGGATGGGGCAGGGGTCGCGTGGAGCTTTTCGTCGAAAAAGCGACAGATTGGTGGGAGGTCGAAGCGCTTTTCGATCTTTGCTTTGCGCCGGGCCGCGAGGCTTTGTCGTCTTACCGGTTGCGCGATGACGTGCCGCCTGTCGCCGATCTCTGCCTTGTGGCGCGCGACGAAGACGGCGTGCTTGGGGGAGCCATCCGGTTTTGGCCAGTCCAAGTTGGCAATGCGCCCACCCTGCTTTTAGGCCCTGTCGCGGTGCATCCAACCCGGCAGGGCGAAGGCTTGGGCGGTTATCTGATCGAACAATCCTTGCGCCGCGCCAAAGGTTGGGACCGCGTGCTGTTGGTTGGCGACGCGCCCTATTATGGTCGCTACGGCTTCGATCCACTGCCGGGTGTCATCATGCCGCCGCCCACAAACCCCAATCGCGTTTTGGGACGCGCACTTGTGGCCAGCGCGTGGGATAACGTCACTGGGCGTGTGACGTCTTGGGGGACGGCGAACTAATGTCGGCAATTGCGCCTTGATGGGCCGGTGCGATGTCTTGACCATCCGGTTGCCGACGTCTGTTTTGGTCGCCGAACAATGTTTTTGCTTCGAAAGCCTTCAGGCACAGCCGCGCAGAGTGAAGGCGTTTGCAATAGGCAGGATCGGCGAGTTCCGGGAAAAGTGTTAGGATCTCTTCGCGGGTTTCAGCACCGAAACCGTCAAGCGAAGCTTCGCCGGGGTGAAAGCTTTCCGTCCAAGCACCATCCGAAAGGATAATCTCGTGGTGGTCGAAAAGCAGGTGAACATAAGTCACCTCATCCACGGGTGCCGTCTTGATCGTGTCGCCGTTAATCAGGTGTTTCGCGGGGCTTAGAACCTCGGAATTGCCGAACAGAAGTTCGGCGCGCCAGTGATTTACAAGGACGCGGTGCTGAGGCGACAGAAGCAATTGCTGCGTGTTCCCAATAGCGCCGGGTGCGAAGGCGATGGGCGCAAAGCGTCCTTTGCCGGCCACGGTGCGCTGGCCGATGAACCTGACGGGTTGAAGGCCGTGGTCTTTGGTTTCGACCATGTCTCCGGCGGTAATCGTTTCGACAAGCACCTCGCCCCGATCGGTTTTGATCCGTGTTCCTACGGCGAAACAAGGTAGGGGTTCGGTCGTGACAGTTTGGATATTAAGGTAGGTGAAGGTGCCGCCGAAGGGGATTGTGACGGTGCCGCCGGTGGCTGAGAACGGCACGACGATGGCGTCTTCGGGGACGATCAGGGTGTCGTTACCCCCTCCGCCATTAACGAATGAGGTGTTGGGAGAGGCTACGATTACGTCGGAGCCTCCGCCGCCGATTAGGTTGCCGCTGCCGGTGTTGCCAAAGAGTGTATCGTTCCCCGCCCCACCGTTGAGGTTGTTGTTGCCGCCGCCGCCTGACAGGACGTCATTGCCGGGCCCGCCTGTGATTTGGTTGTCTGCGACACCACCGGTGATCGTGTCGTCGCCCACTCCGCCCGAAAGCTGCCCGGGCAAGGTTCCGTCGTCCGTGAAATTGTCGTCGCCCGACCCGCCAATGTAACCGTTCGCGTTGAGCCCAACCGATCCGCTGACAATGCTGTCGCCGTCGTTTCCATCAAATTCAACGATGTTCGAAAACGAACCGCTTTGCAGATCAGCGTCGGTGAACTGGAATGTTTGGCCGGTCGCTGCGTTGGTAAAGGTCAGGGAGTTGCCCGTTAGGATGACCTGAAAGCCATCGTTGATACCGGTGACGTCTAGTGTGCTATCGGTCCCTAGGTCGATGGTGTCGAAGAAGTTAGGGTTCGCTATATCGGCGTTGGAGAGGTCGAGGAATGCTGGCATCTGTACCTCTAAAATTATCTCGGCAAGCACCAAGGCTCGGCCTTTTGTTGGTGGTTCGGTTGCATCGTCGAACCCAAAACATCCCCACAGAACACTAAGGATATTAAAGCAGATGAAGGACTGTCTTGTATAGGCAGAACACCGGTGTCTTTTGTGCGGTCGTGATCAACTTACAAGCGGCGCGCAGGCAGTGGTCTACTCGGCGGCATCTTTGCGAAGCTGGTCGGATTTCTTGCGCACCAGAACGCTGCGAAGATCGTGCATGGCCAGCAGAAGGGCATCAGAGACAGCGTTCAGTTCCTCGGGCGAGGCTTTTTGTTGTGCCCAAGCGGCCGTCAAATTTAGCCGATCCACGGTGCGCAGGATGTCGTCCACCTCGCGGTCAGCAAGTTGGCGGCGTCGCTTATTAAGCCAGTCGTCGATGGCTGCACGATCAACGTCGCTCAGATCGGTCTGACCATGCGCCTTCACATCACCATTCTTCACGTTGACGACGGCGATTTGGTCCATCTCGATTCGGTTCTGCCGGTTTTCGGTGTCGATACGGAACACCATGGCGCCGTTTTCGCGTACGCGGAAAAAGTATTCGGGAAGCTCGGCGCTCACGACAGCCCCGCGCAAAACGTCTGGATGCGCGCCAATGCGTCATCCAGCAAGGCGTCCGACGTCGCATAGCTGACCCGAAAGTTCGGGCTAAGCCCAAAGGCTGCACCAAAGACCACGGCCACGCCCGTCTCTTCCAAAAGCGCTTTGCAGAAATCCTCGTCGTTGCCGATCTTGGCCCCCCCCAGTCGAGGTTTTGCCAATGCAGCCCGCAATGGACGGATAGACGTAAAACGCACCCTCTGGCACTGGGCAGGTGATCCCAGTTGCGGCATTCAATCCGGCCACCACCTTGTCGCGGCGTCCCAAAAACGTCTGAACCGCGCCGGGCAGAAAATCTTGCGTGCCATTCAGCGCTTCGACCGCCGCCCATTGGCTGATCGAACACGGGTTCGATGTCGACTGCGATTGGATTTTCCCGATCGCCTTAATCAGATGTTTCGGACCACCCGCATAGCCAATCCGCCAACCGGTCATCGCATAGGCCTTGGACACGCCATTCATCGTCAGTGTCCGGTCGTACAATGCGGGAGCAACTTCAGCGGGGGTGGAAAATTCATAGCCAGGAAAGGCGATGTGTTCATACATATCATCGCTTAGAATCCAGACGTGCGGATGACGCTCCAAAACATCCGTCAAAGCCTTCAAGGCTGCGCGCGAATACCCGGCACCGGTTGGGTTGGACGGCGAATTAAAGATCAACCATTTGGTCTTGGGCGTAATCGCGGCCTCAAGCTGTTCGGGCGTGATCCGAAACCCTGCCTCCAAAGCGCCTTCGATGAACACAGGCTCGCCGCCAGCCAACCGCACCATGTCAGGATAGCTGACCCAGTAGGGCGCTGGAATGATCACCTCATCGCCGGGGTTCAGTGTCGCCATAAACGCGTTGTACAAGACCTGCTTGCCGCCCACACCTACGGTGATCTGATCGGTCGCGTAAGTCAGCCCATTGTCGCGCGCGAACTTGGCACAAATCGCCTCTTTCAGCTCGGCAATTCCATCCACCGCCGTGTACCGCGTCTTGCCCTCGTCAATCGCGCGCTTGCCCGCCTCGCGAATATGTTCAGGCGTCGAAAAGTCAGGCTCGCCCGCCCCAAGGCTGATAATGTCGCGCCCTTCGGCCTTTAAAGCGGCCACAAGGCCGGTAATTGCAACCGTGGGCGAAGGTTTCACGCGGTCGAGTGTCGCAGACAGAAAGGCCATGGTCGTCACCAGTAGGTTAGGGAGCTACAACCTGATAGAAGCTGCAGGGATAGCTCGCAACCCGATTGGACATGCCCATGGACGATATTTCTGACCGCGACTGGTACGCCGCAGACACTGCCACCTTCGGAGACCGCCTTGCCGCTGCCCGCGAAGCCCAAGGTGCCACCCAGAAAACCCTTGCCCGTCGGATGGGCATCGCTCTGAAAACGCTTGAAGGCTGGGAAAACGATCTGCGCGAACCGCGTGCGAACAAACTGCAGATGTTGTCCGGCATTCTTGATGTTTCGATGTCATGGTTGCTGACCGGCAAAGGGCAGGGTGTGCAGCCAGAAACAAACCCCGAACTTCCCGAGGTGACCGAGCTTTTGCGCGAGATGCGCCAGATCAGAACCGAAATGCAGCAATCCGCCGAACGACTTGGGGTGCTGGAAAAACGTCTAAAAAAAGTGATTATGCAACCATCATGACCGAAGATCGCGCAACCCGTCTAAAACGATTGAACATGCGGTCCATGCGCCGCGGCATCAAGGAAATGGATCTCATTTTAAGCAGTTTCTGGGCGGATCACGGCGCGTCATTGAACGCTGACGATCTGGACCTTTACGAAGCAATGTTAAGCGAAAACGATCAAGACCTCTACAAATGGGTCAGCGGGCAACAAGACCCGCCCTCGCGTTTTGCACCATTGATCTCTCGTTTAAAGAAATAAAGCGATGACTTTTAACTCAATCTTGGGAATTTCCGGCGAAACCCTTGTCCGAGCAGTAAGCAACAAGCCGGAGTATCGGTATGAGTATGCACCACGCGGTCCCGGTCGAGGGCGGCATCGACTACGCGAAAAATTATCTGGACAGCCTGTCCATGATCGAACGTCTTCACCGTCTTCTTCTTGACGTCATCAAGGACGAATTTGAACGTCTTGGCGTGTTGGAAATCAACGCCGTTCAGGCACTTTTGTTGTTCAACATCGGTGACAACGAAGTGACCGCTGGCGAGCTGCGCTCGCGCGGTTATTATCAGGGCTCGAACGTCTCTTATAACCTGAAAAAACTGGTTGATATGGGCTTCATGCACCATCAGCGCTGCGAAATTGATCGCCGCTCCGTGCGTGTGCGCCTGACCGAAAAGGGCCGCGATGTGCACCGGGTGGTGTCAGACCTGTTTCAGCGCCAATCCGAGATGCTAAGTCAGGATGCGATGATCGGCGGTGACAAACTTCATGCCTTGAACGATCAATTGGCACGCGTCGAACGCTTTTGGAGCGATCAGATCCGCTATATTTACTGATTGCCTAGCGATCAGGGTCACGGGCCGCAAAACGGCTCTGGGGCGCGGCGAAAATCTAACGCCGCGCCTAATCCCGGGGCTTTCGGCGTTGGCAAATCGCAAATCGCCAAACGGACGAAAAACCGGATCACCAGTGACCGGTATTCTCCATGCTCGACCAAGGCTCGGCCGGGGCCAAATGATCGCCGCGCTGCAATATCTCAATCGACACATTGTCGGGCGACCGCACAAAGGCCATATGCCCATCCCGAGGCGGGCGATTGATCACCACCCCATTGTCCATCAAATGCTGGCACGTCGCATAAATATCATCGACCCGATACGCCAAATGCCCAAAATGCCGACTGTCCGACGGCAATCCCTCATCGCCATCCCAGTTATGCGTCAACTCAACCGCCGCATTTTCCTGCCCCGGAGGCGCCATAAACAACAACGTAAACCGCCCACCCTCATGGTCCGTCCGACGCGTTTCTTCCAAGCCCAAAAGCTCATAAAAAGCCTTCGAAACCTCCAAATCCTTCACCCGCACCATCGTATGCAAATATTCAATGCCCATCTCGACCTCCTGTTCATGTCCGTTCAACCCTAGTCCCACGCCCCCAGATTCCAACGCCAAACTCGTAAAATTTGAATAAAACTTAACACTTCTTCTGTCCAAAATACTTCGGGGGGCCGACCAAAGGACGGCGGGGGCAGCGCCCCCTCCGACTTATCCACATTCTCAACATCTGGTGTTGAGCCGCCTCCATTCCCCACTATGCTGTCCGAAATCAAGAATCGAGCAGAGGTATAGACGAATATGGCCAGTGACACGCCACAAACCCCCGAACAAGAAATCGCCGAAATGCGAGCACAGGCCCAGCCCACGCTGCGCGCGGTGGCCCCGGGGATGGAAAAGCACCTTTATACAATCAACCCGGTGCTTGATCACGGCTTCGTCCGCGTCATCGACTACATGGGCGACGACGCCGCCATCACCCAATCGGCCCGCGTCTCTTATGGCAAAGGCACCAAGGCCGTCTCAAACGACGAAGGCCTGATCCGCTACCTCATGCGCCACTGGCACTCGACCCCGTTCGAGATGTGCGAAGTCAAATTCCACGTCAAACTGCCCGTCTTCGTTGCCCGCCAGTGGATCCGCCACCGCACCGCCAACGTCAACGAATACTCGGCCCGCTACTCGATCCTCGACCGCGAATTCTACATCCCGCGGGCCGAAGACTTGGCGGCCCAATCGACCACCAACAACCAAGGCCGGGGCGAAGCGCTCACCGGCGAAGAAGCCGACCGCGTGCTGAACTACCTGAAAGACGACGCCATGCGCGCCTATGATCATTACGAAGACATGATCAGCCAAGACGGCCAACAAGGCCTCGCCCGCGAACTCGCCCGCATGAACCTGCCCGCCAATATCTATACCCAATGGTACTGGAAAGTTGACCTCCACAACCTCTTCCATTTCCTGCGCCTGCGCGCCGACGCCCACGCCCAATACGAGATCCGAGTCTACGCCGAAGAAATGTGCCGCCTTGTCAAAGACTGGGTCCCCTTCGCCTATGGAGCCTTCGAAGACTACCGCATGGGCGGCGCAAACCTCTCCGGCAAAGCCGTGGAGTGTTTAAAGCGGATGCTCGCGGGAGAAGAGGTCACGCAGGAGACATCAGGTATGTCGAAGGGGGAGTGGCGGGAGTTTCGGGGGGTTGTTGAGTAGCTGTCGCGTCTAACGTGGACACTGTTACAAAGGCAGAAATATTAGGTAGATCTTTAGGGAAACTGCAACGATCACGAATGCCAAGACAATATCCAAGCGACGATAAACCAAGTTCTGGTAAAATCCCGGATGTGAATCAATATGATTGATTTGTTTCACTAGTAATTCCGAGGACTTCTGGAATTCGCGCGCGACTTTTTCTTGTTCTTTTTTTGTCGAATCTACTTGCCGGTTATGTGTTGGATATCCCTTTTTTAAACTTTCTGTGATTGTCTTCTCGATTTCAGGTATATCCGCATTTCTAAATCTATAGACAAAATGCTCCCAACCCCAGCCAGGCAACAATCGTTTTTCAGATAAAAAAATATACATGCCCAATCGTGAAATACGATGTCTGGTCGCAAGAATTCTCTCTCTAGCAAGGAATACAATTAATACTGAAACCAATGCGACCAGTGTTTTCTCAAAATTCGTACCTTCGATTGGCGCGGCAAAAACAAGCGCTGCAGCTGAATAGGAGAAGGTCTCGATTTGCATAGCTTGCTGCATGTACATGACCAGTTCGGCCCGTAGGCCATGCAGTTCATATTTTAGTGCTTCTGTCTGGGAGGTTACTTTATCACCCAATACGGAGAGATCTGTTGGGGTTTCGCTATGTGTACTCATTTTATTTCCGTTCAAAATATGTCTTGTATATATTATGTCGGAACTAAAAAAGTAAAAGCAAGTGGAGCTTGCGCTATCTCATCTCACCCTACAAATTAACACCAACCTCACCCCCGGCGGCACCGCCGGGCAGCGCCCGACACGCCCCCCCCGGGGCGGGCGCTTCTCCAGCCTCTCCAGAAGACCGCACGTTCAAACAACGACAACCGTTCCAAGCCAATAAAACCCGCCCCGTCGTGCCGCGCGCTGCCCTCATCACGCGGCTCAAAACGCACCAATCAACATTTGCTTATCCCTTCTGTGGCAAAACCAGCCAAACCGCTGAAGGCCCCAAATGTCCTGCCCCATCCTGATATTGGCCGACGCCGACGTGGCC
>JAOHEK010000058.1 GCA_028097405.1 Paracoccaceae bacterium
GCCGAGTATTGCTCCGCCGATTACATATCAGGGTCCAAGTTTCGCATCACGCAGCCACAGCACTCAAGCGGCCATAGAAACTCCGCTCTAGATCAGACTTTGGCAAAGGGATGTAAGAAATCACAAGTAGTCGATTACGCAAGCGATGGTGCCAAAACGCTCCCTGGCCGCCGGCAGCAATGCTTCATAGGGTGACCAGATTGTCTGCAACAGAATACATCGAACAGTCACTACAAAGTCCACAGTTCCAGCACCGTTTGGGCCTCCGCTCATAGTCGACGGAACCCATACTCGCTACATTCAAACACGACGATCTAGGCCTGGGCTTTTCAGGGGCTGTAAATTCGCGATTTCCAGTGTAAGCTTGAGTAAGAATTCATTTCACTTGAGGGCAATTGCTTGCGTATTTTGAGCCAAGTCCCGTCAAAATCAGAATTTACCATGGGCATGCCCAAAAGCGGGCGCGAGTATTTGTCTCTGGTTGTCAAGTCGACCTATAGTTTCCCAGAAAACCACCTCGAAGAGCCTGCTTACTCTGAAATTCAAGAAGATCTTGTTATGGCAGATGAATACAAAGGTGAGCCTGGATTTTCCACACCTATACGAGAGACGGATTTCGCGTTCAGAAAAGCAAAGTGCGACGTGATCGCACATGGCGCCGCTCACGCGCCCAACGGCGCGCCGACTGAACGTGTCCGCGTCGGCATAAAAGTGGGCACGATGCTTAAACAGTTTGATGTCGTTGGCGCACACGAATGGCGCCTGGTTGGTCCTTCAATTACATCAACCCAGTATCACCCCTTTACGCGCATGGAATTTTCTTACGACACAGCTTTCGGGGGCCCCGATCAATCTGATCCAGAAAACGAAACGCCACTGGTCTTTCATGAAAACCCCGTCGGGCTTGGGTATGCGTCTGCAGGTGAATGGAACAATCTCATCGGTCGCCCACTTCCGAATACAGAAGAAGTCGGCAAACCCGTGACCTCCCCTTTCGACACCTACCGACCTATGGCGCTTGGCCCGATTGGCCGTGGGTGGCCGCTGCGGAGGAAATACGCTGGCACCTATGACCAAAACTGGATCGACAATGTCTTTCCATTCCTGCCAAACGATTTCGATGAACGCTATTTTCAAATGGCACCTGAAGACCAACAAATCGAACGACCGACCAAGGGCACCGAAGTTGTGATCGTTGGAATGACGCCATCTGGCAAGGAAGCATTC
Organism: Paracoccaceae bacterium; assembly: GCA_028097405.1. GTDB lineage: Bacteria > Pseudomonadota > Alphaproteobacteria > Rhodobacterales > Rhodobacteraceae > CALKXV01. Next base: position 1,228 of record JAOHEK010000058.1, read on the forward strand.
CGACTACCAGAAACACGCCTGCCAATCCGGATATTCCGAGGCCGCGAAACGGTTCTCAGTGAGGACGCACTCCCAGACACTTTGTATTTTTCTACAGAAAATAGAAGCTTTTCAATGACTTGGCGTGTTCACACGCCTATCCGCCGAGATATCACCGAATTCGCGGAGGCTTGGGTTGGCCGCCCGACCGATGCCATGCTGCGCGCGCGCAAAGAAGGTCGCACCTATATCCGCGACGTGGCGACCGCCTCATCCGAGGATTGGGACGAATGACTCTCGTTGTTCAAGCCGCTGGGATGGTCACAGCCGTCGGGCTCGACGCAGCCTCTAGCTGTGCCGCAATGCGCGCGCGCATCGATGGATTTGCCGAGACTCGCTTTGTTGGCAGCGACGGCAATTGGATGATCGGGGCTGCGGTCCCCTTGCCCCGCAACTGGATCGGACAGAAACGCATGGTCCACCTCGCAGCAGGTGCGATGGTCGATATCCTCGACTCCGTGCCGGACCTGTCCCAAGATGACGCTTTGATCCTTTGCCTCGCCGAGCGGGACCGTCCCGGCAAACCCGTAATCGATATTGCGCGTTTCGCCGAGGAGCTTGCCCACGTCACAAAAACCTCGTCCAAAATCCGAACCCGCATCATCGAAAATGGTCGTCCGTCTGGCTTTGCAGCCCTGCAACAAGCCGAGAAACTGATAGCCGAGGGCAAGGCCAACCGCGTGTTAGTCGTCGGGGTGGACAGCTACCTGACCACTAGAACTATATCTGACTATCGAAGCAAAAAACGCATCATGATGGCGGATAACCACAATGGTTTCATTCCAGGCGAGGCGGCCGCCGCGATCCTAGTTGGGAAAGGCAAGCATGGTCTTCGTCTTTCTGGCCTCGGTTTGGCCCGTGAAGAAGCGTTTATCTACAACCAGTTGGAACAAGATGGGCTTGACCGCCCGCTTCGCGCCGACGGCATGGTTGCCGCCTATCGGCAAGCATTTGAAGCATCTAAAACCCAACTCGGGGGCATCGAGTACCGCATATCTGATCTCATTGGGGACAAATTTTTCTTTCAACAAGCAGCTCTTACCACGTTGCGCCTCGAACGTGGGCGATCAGAGTTTCAGGACCTCTGGAGTCCTGCGGAAAGCCTTGGGAATGTAGGCGCTGCCGTAGTCCCGATCATGATCGGACAAGCGCTTTACGCCTCCCAAAAAGGATATTCAATGGGCAGCCCGTTGCTGATCGAAGCCAGTGGAGATGAAGGCGCTTGCGCAGCAGCCGTTTTTCACGAGACTGAACGGGCTGTTTGGAGACGAGCCTCATGAGCAATGTATTTGCGAACGGCCTTGAAATCTCCGGCAAAGCAGTCAGTGCAAAAACTATAGCGGCATTCCCGGATGTCTGTTTTACGCCACCTGAGAACCCAGCGACTCCACCAGGCGTTCCGATCCCCTATCCCAGCTTCGGCATGGCTTCTGATAGTGAAAAAGGCACAGGCACGGTCGTCATCGGTGGCAAGACGGTTAATATCAAGAACAAATCCGATCTTTCCAAGACTTCCGGAACTGAAGCCGGAAGCGCTGCAAAAAAAGGGGTTGTGACGTCAAAAAATACAGGGAAGGAATACTTCCATAAGTGGTCTAACGACGTGAAGTTCGAAGGCGAACCTGTCATTAGAAACACAGATTTGGCGTCCAATAACCACGCCTCCCCTGTAGGCAACACACCACCTTGGGTGCATATAGCAAGTATGGCGACAAAGGGTGGAGCCTGCGAGACTGTTTATTCTGAGTTGAATGGGCACCGCCATCACGATAACAAAGATGGCGCGGTCTGCGACTATGGCAAAACTGGTAGACAGTCAGAGCACACCGCTCGCGCTTCCATGTTCATGAAGCATAGAAATGGAGGAAAGGCTTGCGGCCAGTGGTCTGACTACAAAGTGGGAGATGCCCCGTGCATCTGCATGAACACCAAACGCGTGACCAATCCAAAGAAACAAGCATCTCAAAAGGGTATGCCGCATCCCAGAAAGTCCGCGGCGATTGCAGGCATACTTGGTCAACACAAGCAAGCAGGCACAGTGCCAACAACGGGCGAAATGGTGAAAGAATCTGCCAAAGCCACGGTAGAGAATCACTCAAGAACTAAAAAACCTAAGAAATCCAAAGAGGAACAAGAGCAGATCATGGAGTGTCTTGAACTGATTAACCTCACTTATCTTGCGGGCGTTACCGACGGAGACGACGAAAAAACAGCCAAAAAGAAAGTCGAGGATGTGAAGTCAAAGCCAATCTGTGCGATGGCAGTCAATGGTGCATCCAAATCCAAACCCTGCCCCATTAATTGCGGAGCCTGACTGTGAACAGATTTTTGGAAATCCTTGAGATGGAAGGTTCCCGATGTGAAGCTGAAGCTGCATATTCTTTTCGAAAAGACCGATGCTGGACAGTGTTGAACGCGGAGAATGAAGACGAGGAGGTTCGAGCGGGCGCGCTTGTGGTTTTCGATACTTCAATGCCTTCTAGATACGAGATTGTGGAAACTTTTGAGTTTTCGATTGCAGCCTACAAAGCTTTCACTGAAAACTTTCACGTCGTAGTGGACATCACCGGAAACGTTATCCTGCGTGACAACGGCGAGCGTCGAGTTTTTCCCTTTACCAAAGGAGAATTTGTCCACGGCCTTTTTCAATATCCCAAAGGGGAAATAATTGCCTTTGGGAGCGATGGTTCTATTTTTGCAATGTCAGAGCAGAAAAAACGGCTTGGCTCTACCGACGAACGGGACCTTCGGGCGGGTATTGCCACCAAAAATGGGCGCGCCATTTTTGGTGGAGATGACGGCGCGTTGTTCGAACTCCAAGATGGATCTCTCAACCTGATAGATATCCGTGGAGAGCCCTCTATTAAATCTCTAGGCGAAGAAACAAACGGTGGATTGCTTATAGGGTGCGAAGACGGCATAGCATTTCGGTTGGACGGCGACGAACTAGAGTCGCTCGAAGGCGAGTTCGGCACCGCATTTTGTATAGCACAGCACGAGGGATTGAATCTTCTTGGTGATGATAGCTACGGGGTGCTGGAAATCCAAGGTTCCCGCATCCTACCGAAATATCCAACCGGACTTGCGTACAATATCGCTTCGCAATGCGGATTTCTCAATATCGAGGCTGGCTGCTGGATCTACGTTGCGCATGAAGGGTCTTGGAGCGAGTTTCAGATCAATCCCAACAAGAATGCTTTGTTCGAGCAGATTCCCTTAGACTTCACTTTGTAAACGTCTTCGTGAGGTATGCTCGCACCTTCTCCACCTCCAACTCTCCCACCAATAACCCTTCCGCCTCCGGCTGCAACATTCGCACGACGAACAACTCGCCGGCCTCTGGGAACTCCGCATAGCGCTCTTCAGCTACCCTCAACCCATCCGGCCCTGCGACTCGCAAACCGTCGATGTGAGCGTCCAGACGCTCGATCAGGCGGACCATGCGCTCCTCGTCCATCTCTTCGTTCTCTTCGGGGTGCAGCAGGTTGTAGTCGTAAACGTTCCACAAATGCGCCGCCTGCTCGGCGTGCTGACGCAGGATATTCTCGATCACCGGCGCGCGGTAAGCCATCAGTTCAGGTTCACCGACCCGCCGCGAATGCGGTTTGCAGCACTTGCGTGGCTCACCAGATAGGTGCCCCGGATCGTGATGTGACCATCCTTCTCCATGATGATCACCGCCTTGCCGCATCGAAGCTCCAGCCGCTCGTCCGCCGTGACTTTCACCGTCTCACCATCACGAACGATTTTCTTGTCGTTGGACGGCGGGGCATGCTCGACAATCTTGCCAATAATCAAAGGGCGTTCCAACGTCCCGTCTTCAAACAGCAACGCCACCTCAGAACCGGCATCATCAGTGCTCAGCGCGACCAACGAACGCGCGTTGACGCCAGTGTCTTTAGGATTTGACGGAAAGACCACCAAGGGGGCGCCATTCTCGAAACCCAGAAACAGGCCAATGACAACACCGTCCACTTTCGATACGACTTGAGTCATAGCACTCCCCAATCCAGACCTCTGAAATTACAACGGATCTATTTACTCGAATCAATTCTGCCTCCAGTCTAAGGCAATTGCGTCGATTTTTGCGAGGCCCTTCTGTGAGAACTTTTTGGGTTCTATTTTTTTCTTTGTGGTTTTGCCTTGGTGCAACGCCATCGACCAGCGAAAGTCGCATCGCACTTGTGATCGGCAATGCATCTTATTCTGTCGCGCCCACCCTAAAAAACCCAGCAAACGACGCGAATGCGATCGCCGCTTCCCTAGAACGTCTTGGTTTCAAAGTCTTTCTCGGGCTCGATCAAGACATCAATCAGTTCAGAGAGTTTATCTACCAGTTCAGCCAGCAGGCCAAAGAGGCTGACCTTGCCCTGTTCTACTATGCCGGTCATGGGCTTCAGGTGTCGGGCAAAAACTACCTTTTGCCAGTAGACGCTGACCTCGAAAGCGAAACCGACCTCGATTTCTCAGCAATCGACCTTCAACTCGTCCTGAAACATCTAGAACGCAACGCGGCGAACAGTGTTGTTTTGTTGGATGCCTGCCGCGACAACCCGTTTGAGACAACATTGAAGCGCGCAATGGGGGCCACGCGATCTGCCGCCTCGCTTGGACGCGGGCTTGCTCCGGTAGAAACTCTTGGCGGTGCGCTGATCGGTTTTGCCACGGATCCGGGCGAAGTTGCCTTCGACGGCGAGGGCCAACACAGCCCTTTCACCGAAGCACTTTTAAACCATATTGAAACACCCGGGCTTGAGATCAATACCCTGATGACGCGGGTGCGCGCAGACGTTGTCAACACCACCAACCAGCGCCAACGGCCTTGGGCCACCTGGTCGCTGCTGAACGAGCTGTTTATGGCACCCGTGACGCCTATAACAACAGAACCCGACGCTGACCCAGTGCTGGAAGACGTTGCCGCCTGGCGCGCCGCTGAAGGCGCCGTGACACCGACCGCCCTTCGAGACTATCTTGCGCAGTTCCCTCAGGGCCTCTTCGCCGATCAGGCCGGAAGATCCTTGGCCATTTTGACCGCCGCCCCTGCGCCGGAAGAAGACAAGCTGGCCGCCGTCAGTCCACCTAAGATGCGGCCAAAAGACAGCGATACTGCTCCGAGTAGTGAAAACAGCCCAGAAATCAGCACGCTTCCCTTCGACGCAGGCCGGTTTCGCGCCATTCCAGCCGGACAGTTCCGTATGGGGTCTGAGTCTGCCCGGGCAGGCTCCGAGGAGAAGCCAGCCATTAACGTGACAATCAAGGCTTTCTCAATGCTGCAAGGGGAAGTCACCGTCAGCGACGATCGTTGGTTCCTCGACCGCTCAGCCTACACCCCGTCCCAAGGCTGTTACGTTTGGACCGATCAGAGCAAGATGCGCTGGCGCGACAGTGCAAACTGGTCCGATCCAGGCTTCGCGGCGACCGACGACATGCCGGTGGCCTGCATCAACTGGGAACACGCTCAGGCCTATGCTGACTGGCTGAGTGCAGAGTATGGTCTAACCGCCCGTCTGCCCTCTGAGGCGGAGCTTGAATACGCGATCCGGGCCGGGTCAACCAACGACTACCCGTTCAATGGTGGTGCCGAGGCCGTTTGCGAGGTGGTGAATGCCGCCGAAGCCTCCTCGCGGTTCCGATGGCGGAACAATGCCTGCGATGACGGCTTTCCAACCGTAGCAAGCGCTGATGGTCTGTCACCGAACAGCTTCGGCCTAGTCGCCACAACCGGCAATCTTTGGGAATGGGCCGCCGATTGCTGGAACCCGTCTCATCGCGGCGCTGCTTCGGACGGGTCAGCGCGGTTTACCGGACAATGCGCCCACCGAACCCTTCGTGGCGGCTCTTGGGACGACCCTTTGGAGAACCTGCGCTCGTCCTATCGCGTTGGTATCCCAGCCTAGCGCCGTCAGGCCAATGTCGGGTTCAGGGTTGTGATCGAAAATTAACGTACACGTTCACTCTAAGCAGATGATCCCTTATGTTTAGACCGCCCAATTGGAGATTCCCTACTTTTTGACGAACTGTCGAGCAAGTTTCCCAATGAGTGCTCGCTATTCGATGGCAATTTATAGGCTTTGCAATCGAGCGATGGCACACGCCAAGGGCATCGCGCGCAGGCCGCCCTGCCCCGGCACCTCGCGGTCCGCCGCATAGACCAGAAGCCGTTCGGTGACATCAAGCTCGTCGGAAGCGATATGGAAGCCCCGCATGACTTTGGGGCTCGTGGTGCGCTTGATCTCGATGGCCCAAAGCTGCTGGTCTGGCAGTTTGAGGATCAGGTCGATCTCGGCCCCGGCAGAGGACCGGTAGAAACTGGCCTCAGTGCCCCTCGGGGCGGCGGCGATCAGGTTCTCAACACAGAACCCTTCCCAGGACCCGCCGACGACAGGATGGCCAAGCAGGGCTTCGGTCGTTTCCAGACCCAAAAGCGCATGGGTTAGGCCGGCATCGCGGATATAGACCCTGGGGGACTTAACAAGCCGCTTGCCTGCATTTGCGTGCCAGGGTGGCAAGCGCCGCACGAGCATCAGATCCACCAGCAAGTCGAGATACCGCGCCACGCTTTGCCCTGACACCCCTAAGCCCGCCGCAATCTTAGCCGCATTCAGCAGACCGCCCTGCTCATGAGCCAACATGGTCCAGAAGCGGCGTAACGTTTCCGCTGGAATGCGCAGACCAAAGGAAGGGATATCCCGCTCAAGATAAGTGCGGATGAAATCCGTCCGCCAGATGAGGCTCGCGGGGTTCGAGCCCGCGAGAAAGCTGTCCGGAAAGCCGCCGCGCAGCCATAGCTTCGCCAAGGCCCCCTGCCCCACCTCATCCAGCGTAAACGGCGTCAACTCGTGATAGCTGACACGGCCTGCCAGAGATTCCGCACTTTGCTGCAACAGCGTGTTCGAGGCCGACCCCAAGAGCAGAAACTGACCCGTCCGATGCCCCGCCCTGCGGCGGCGATCGATCTGACCACGCAGCGCTCCAAACAAGCCCGGCATCAACTGGACCTCGTCGATGACCACAAGCTTGCCCACCTGCTCATCAAGATACAAATCCGGCTCTGCAAGAATCTGACGGTCTTCTGCGCGTTCCAAATCGAGATAGACGGCATCGCGCGTCTCTGCGATGTCCTGCGCCAAGGTGGTCTTGCCGACCTGACGCGGACCCAAAAGCACAACACCAGCTTGGCTGTCCAAGGCTTGTTCAATCCGTGTGAGGTGGTTGCGGGCGATCATACCTAGCATTTATTCCATGCGATGGCAGAATTGCAAGGCTATATAAACGAACCAGTCGCTCAGTTCCGCCAATGTGACGTCTACTGACAAGTGACCTTAGCTTAGCCGGTCCCGGATCAGCGCAAGGATGTCGTCCATATCGTCAGATGCGATCTTCCCGGTCAGACGGAGGTTATAGCCACCCTTCTTTATGGGCTCCCACGCTATAGTAACCCCGCGCGACGTCTCAATCCTCTCAGCTTTCGATTTAGCCGCTTTGGCCGTCGGGCGGCCACCGCGCGCAGGGTCTTTCTTCTTACCCTCAAACCTTGCAAGAATAGGCTCTAACACTGCCCATTCCTCTGCTGCCGTCTCTGCCGTTGCCAAAGCCAATGTCTCGCGAAGGCTATTTTCAGCCCCTGCCCTGATCGCCGCCGCAATGGCCAGCCCTTGACGCTCTGACAAAGCTTCCGGGAAATAGAGAAGATCGCCCAGTTCTTCAAAAATTAACGCGAATGACCGAATCTTGGATCGTTTCGCTTTCGACGCAAAGGCGAAAAGTTTCGTGACAGCCTCTTCGACGTTCACAAAGGTTCCGCTTTGCGCTGACAGCGCTGCAATCCGGCCGCGTTCAAAATGGGTAAGGTTGGCCCGTATTTCGTTCTCTTCGACCATGGCCGCAACACTCTCGGCACTGCTTTCCGGCTTTCGGACGATCGCTTTGATCTTCTCGAACTTGTCGACCCCAGTTCCTTTGCGTGCTTCTTGATACGCCATAAGCCGTCGATAGCCTGAGATCAGGCCATAGTCATGTTCGCTGGTTTTCTCTGCTAATTCATATACTTCAATGGGCAGACGCAGACCGTTCTTAACGATCGAGGCGCGCAGTTCTGTCAACTCATCACGGTCAATCACAGCCCGGTCGCGCACCAACTCGTCCGCCCTGATCCTGTCGATGGGAATTTCCACCAGGACAAGCCCCCTGCCCTGCGCGTCGCGAAATGCGTCCGCTTCGGCCAGTTTTGCACGTGTTTCAACGCCCAGAACATCGGCTTTCGAAGCCGCATCTCCGGCCACTTGTGCGATCGGTGCAACGCCTGATCGGGGGGAGGTTTCGCTGCGAAACTCCTCTTCGATGCGGCTTAGATCTTTCGCACTTGGCGTTTCAAGTTTGCGTCGTTTGGCCATCTGCCCTGCCCTCTTCTAGCTCGGAGGCATCGCGCCACCAACAGCCCACAATGATCTCTTTCACTTCGCTCCACGTCAGATCGAAGGTCTCGCGACCGCGGACATAGGTTTCACGGTTAAACTCTCGGTAGTCAGCCTCATAGATGCCGTTCACCTGTTCACCCGCCTGTCCCACCATGGCCGTAATTTCCTGACGATAGGTTGTCATGAAGTCGCCGAAATACGCCTGAATGACATTCGCCAGGTCGGTTTGTTGTTGCGCATCAAATCGCGTGATGATCGCGCGGACCGCGTCCCATTCGAACCGAATCTCGGGCAAACCCTCTTTCAGACGGGCGCGACTTTCACCTTCTTCGATAGATGCGAAGGTCGAATAGAGCATGTCAAAAAAGCGCCCCGTAGAG
>JAOHEK010000060.1 GCA_028097405.1 Paracoccaceae bacterium
GGACCCTTCGTTTTCGACAGTATCTAGCCATTTACCCGGAGTGGAGTGGCTGATCGTTTCGACACGTTGTTGATTGAGTGTCAGACGACCATGTGCACCAGGACCAACGCCTGCCCAATCGCCCGACCGCCAGTAGATAAGATTGTGCCGGGATTCAGCGCCGGGTGTCGCGTGGTTTGAAATTTCGTAGGCGGGCAAGCCCGCAGCTTGGGTCATGTCTTGAGTAAGAAAATACATATCCGCCGATAGATCTTCTTCGGGCAGGCCTTGTAGACCCTTTTTGGCGTGACGGTCACCGAAGGCAGTGCCAGGTTCAATTGTCAGTTGATAAAGCGATAGGTGGTCCGCTGCCATATCCAACGCTTCACCAAGTTCGACCCGCCAGTCGTCAAGTGTTTGATTCTGCCGCGCATAGATCAGATCAAACGACACACGGGGAAATGTCTCGCGCGCTATATCGAAAGCGGCGCGTGCTTCCTGTGCAGAATGCAAACGACCCAGCGCCTTTAGATCGTCATCTCGTAGTGATTGAATGCCAATCGACACACGGTTTACTCCACCCTCGGCGTAGGCTTGAAATCGAGCTGCTTCGACCGAAGTTGGATTGGCCTCTAGCGTGATCTCCATGTCATTCGCAGGGGTCCAAAGCGACCGTGCAGATGCGATGATATCGGCTACAGTGTCTGGTGACATAAGGCTTGGTGTGCCGCCGCCAAAGAAAATCGAGTTAAGAACCTTGGGGCCGGTTTCTTTTCGCACACGCGATAGCTCGGACAGATAGGCAGATTTCCAGCGGGTTTGGTCAATTGACGACGCTACGTGACTGTTGAAGTCACAGTAGGGGCATTTTGCCTGACAGAATGGCCAATGAACGTATAGTCCAAAGCCGGCTGTGTCAGGCACTGGGAAACACGGCTTTCAGCTTGCGGAAGGCGTCGGCGCGGTGGCTGATCCGGTTTTTGTCGGCAAATGGCATTTCGCCGAAGGTTACATTCTTGCCGCGTGGCTGAAATATGGGATCGTAGCCATGGCCCTGATCACCGCGCATCGGCCAAACGATCTGGCCCTCCATGCGGCCCTCGAAGATTTCTTCACTACCGTCGGGCCAAGCCAGAACGAAGGTGCAGCAGAACCGCGCCGTCCATGGCGATGCTACGCCGGATTCCAAAAGCGCTTCGTGGGTGCGGGTCATCGCCATGACGAAATCGCGACCTTGGGGTGTTTCGGCCCAATCGGCGGTGTAGACACCGGGGGCGCCGTTTAGCGCGTCAATTTGAATACCACTATCGTCAGCTAGCGCAGGCAAGCCGGTGGCAGTGACCGCAGCTTGTGCTTTGATCCGTGCATTTTCGATAAAGGTCGAGCCGTCTTCAACGGGTTCGGGCAGATCTTTATCCGCCGCCCCAATGACATTTATCGGATAGTCAGCAAGCAAATCGCTGATTTCTTCCAGCTTGCCCGCATTATGCGTGGCGATCAGCAACGTATCTTCGGTAAAGGTCCGCATTTAGCTGCTGGCGTCTTTTTGCGCGGCAACCAAAGTTTCGGAGCCTTTTTCGGCCAAGTCCAACAACGTCGACATTTCGTCGCGTGTAAAGGTCGAACCCTCAGCAGACATCTGAACCTCGATCAAGCGCCCAGAGCCGGTCATGACAAAGTTGCCATCAACACCGGCTTCGCTGTCTTCGGGGTAATCCAGATCAAGAACGGTTTGGCCTGCGTAAATGCCACAAGATACGGCGGCGACGTGATCCGTGATTGGATCTGACGTGACAAGCCCAGCCTTTTGCAATGTGTTGACGGCAAGACGAAGCGCAAGCCATCCACCGGTGATCGAGGCACAACGCGTTCCGCCATCGGCTTGGATCACGTCACAATCGACGACAATCTGGCGTTCGCCCAAAGCTGACCGATCTACACAAGCGCGCAAGGATCGTCCAATCAGACGCTGAATTTCCTGCGTACGACCGGACTGACCGTTCTTGGCTTCGCGCCGGCTGCGAGTATGCGTGGCGCGGGGTAGCATGCCATATTCAGCTGTCACCCAACCAAGACCAGAGTTCTTCATCCAAGGTGGAACGCGCTCGTCGATCGACGCCGTGCAAAGAACATGTGTGTCACCGCATTTGATCAGGCAGGAGCCTTCGGCGTGACGGGTTACACCGGTTTCAATCGAAACCGATCTCATTTCGTCTGTCTGGCGTCCTGAAGGTCTCATGGAAATTCCCTTTGTAAGATGAATGACTGATAAAGATGCACCCGAAGCGCTTCAACCCCGATTGACCTTGGTGCGGGCTTCCATTTAATTGTTCCGCCCTCATATATGATTGAACCATGACTGATACTGGCCACCTTCTTAACGAAATGAACGAGCGTTCGCGCGAGGTGTTTCGACGCGTGGTCGAAGGCTATTTTGAAACCGGCGCGCCTGTTGGATCGCGGACCCTGACCCGTGAGATGAGCGAAAAGGTCAGTGCGGCGACAATACGAAATGTGATGCAGGACCTTGAATACCTAGGCTTGCTGGGGTCTCCGCACATTTCCGCAGGGCGCTTGCCGACAGAGACCGGACTAAGGTTATTTGTCGATGGATTGATGGAGGTTGGCGATCCTTCGGCCGAGGATCGAGGTGCAATTGATAGCGGGGCCTCTTCAAACGACGACAGTGTTGCAACTCTGTTGGATCGCATCGGATCGGCGCTTTCTGGGGTTACTCAAGGTGCAAGTCTTGTTCTTGCCCCGAAACACGAAGCCCCAATTCGGCATATTGAATTTGTAAGCCTTGCTGCTGACCGGGCCTTGGTGGTGCTGGTTTTTGGCGACGGTCATGTTGAGAATCGAGTTTTTGCTCCACCGCCGGGCCAAACATCTAGCTCGTTCCGTGAGGCGGCAAATTTCTTAAACTCGATCATTGCGGGCCGTACTTTGTCGGAAATGGGCGATGTGATTCGAACCGAGATTGCGCGGCATCGACAAGAGTTGAACGCCCGCGCCCGCGAGTTGGTCGAAGGCGGTGCGGCATTTTGGGAAAATGAGGGCACGTCCTATGAACGCCTGATCGTTCGCGGACGGTCGCATCTTTTGCCGGGCTCGGAAGAAGAGGAAGAGCTGGAGAGGGTTCGAAGCCTGTTCGATGATCTTGAACGCAAGCGCGATATCGCTGAGTTTCTGGAACTGACAGAGACCGGCGAGGGTGTGCGCATTTTTATTGGCTCCGAGAACAAATTATTTTCTCTTTCGGGTTCCTCTTTGGTGGTCTCTCCGTATATGAACGCTGATCGAAAGATCGTTGGTGCGATTGGCGTAATCGGACCAACCCGGCTTAACTACGGACGGATTGTTCCAATTGTAGATTACACGGCTCAACTGGTGGGTCGCCTGATTACGGATAGAGGGCAGTGATGAACGACGCAGAGGCAGAAAAACCAATGGCTGACGAAGATCTGATCGACATTGGGTCGCCAGAAGCTTTGGAGCAACCAGAATTCGACGAGCGGATTTTGGCGCTTGAAGTCGAACGCGATGAACTGAAAGACAAGTTCATGCGCGCGCTGGCTGATGCTGAAAATTCCCGTAAGCGATCCGAACGCGATCGTCGCGAGGCCGAGCAGTATGGCGGCTCGAAGTTGGCACGGGATATGCTGCCGGTGTTCGACAACATGAAGCGCGCGGTGTTGGCGGTGCCCGATGATGCCCGCGCAGGCAATGCGGCGCTGATCGAAGGCGTTGAGCTGACGATGCGTGAATTGTTGAGCGTCTATAACAAGCACGGGATTCGTTTAATTTCGCCTGATGTCGGTGACAAATTTGATCCGCAGCATCACGAAGCGATGTTCGAAGCGCCTGTTCCTGGAACGGTCGCAGGCGAGATCATTCAGGTCGAGGCAGACGGTTTCATGTTACACGACCGCCTGTTGCGGCCTGCGCGTGTTGGGGTCAGTTCTTCTCCGAAGGCTTAACGGGCTTTGCCGGTCAGCGCTTTAAGATCGTAGAGCGCTTGTAGCGCTTCACGGGGTGACATGTCGTCCGGTAAAAGCGCTGCTAATTTCGTTTCCAATTCGGTTGTGTTCGCCGATTTCGGCGCTGCTGTCGGTGCTGAAATTGAGAAAAGCGGCAGGTCGTCGATCAGTGCTTTTTGTCTTGCTCCGCCTTCGCGCTCGCCTTTTTCTAAGGCTTCCAAGACCACGCGCGCGCGATCAACAACGACTTGGGGCAGCCCAGCCAATCGCGCAACTTGCACACCATAACTTCGGTCTGCGGCGCCCTTCCTGACTTCGTGCAGGAAGATTACATCGCCGTCCCATTCCTTGACGGCCACGGTTGCGTTTTCGGCATTGTCCAAGCGGTCTGCCAGCTCAGTCATTTCGTGGTAGTGCGTTGCAAAAAGCGCCCGGCATCCGTTGGATTCGCTTAGATGTTCAAGCGTCGCCCATGCAATGGATAATCCGTCGTAGGTCGCGGTGCCGCGTCCGATCTCATCCAGAATAACAAGCGCGCGATTGTCGGCTTGATTTAGGATGGCAGCGGTTTCCACCATTTCCACCATGAAGGTGGATCGGCCACGGGCCAGATCATCTGATGCGCCAACCCGGCTAAAGATTTGGCTAACCAAGCCGATTTGGGCGCTGGTCGCCGGAACGAAGCTTCCTGCATGGGCAAGAAGGGCGATTATCGCGTTCTGTCGAAGAAACGTTGATTTACCGGCCATGTTCGGGCCTGTCAGAAGCCAGATGGCCCCTTTTTCGACGCCAGACAAATCACAATCATTCGCAATAAAGGGCGCGCCACCGGATTTCAGCGCATTTTCCACCACCGGGTGACGCCCGCCCGTGATCGCAAAAGCGCGGCTGTCGTCGATCTGCGGAGCAACCCAGCTTTCGGTGCGGGCGAGTGTGGCGAAGGCGGCAGCGACATCCAGTTCGGCAAGTGATTTCGCAGCTAGGGCCAATCGTGCGGATGAATCCAATATCTGGTCTTTTAACGTAGAATAGAGACTGATTTCGATCTCTGTTGCGCGCGATCCTGCGTTCAGGATCTTTGTTTCAAGCTCTGACAATTCAACAGTGGTGAACCGCACAGCACTGGCCGTTGTTTGGCGGTGAATGAAACGTTCGGATAAGGGGGCCGCCAGCATTTTCTCGGCGTGCGTTGCGGTTGTTTCGATGAAATAGCCAAGAACGTTGTTATGCTTGATTTTGATCGTGTTGATGCCCGTCGCATCGGCATATTCGCGCTGCAAGCTGGCAATGACACTGCGCCCTTCGTCTCGCAATTTGCGCGCCTCATCCAATTCCTCGTGATACCCGCCGGCGATAAACCCACCATCCCGTGCAAGAAGTGGGGGCTCGGCAATCAGCGCGGCATCAAGGCTGTTGGCGAGATCGTTGAAGCCCTCCAAATCATCGAGCCAATTATCAATCATGGCGTTGCCCAAGCCGCGTAGGTCGCCAATCAGTCTGGGTAATTGTTCCAGCGCGTTTCGGATTGCTGTCAGGTCACGCGGACCACCGCGATCCATGGCAAGACGGGACAGCGCGCGTTGAATATCAGGGCAACGCTTCAAAGCACCGCGGGTGTCTTCGGTCTTGTTGCTTTGCTCGACAAACCATTGAACAGTTTGAATACGGTTTTGAATAAGGGTTAAATCGCGGGACGGCGACGAAATGCGTCGTTCAATCAAGCGCCCGCCAGCTGCGGTTGCTGTTCGATCAATCGCGTGTAGCAGACTGCCGTCGCGCGATCCGTTCAAGGCGCGCGTCAGCTCAAGGTTTCGGCGCGTCGCGGCATCGATTTGAACAGCGCCGGATTCAACCTCGCGAACCGGTGGGCGCAACAAGGGCAGCTTACCTTTTTGCGTTAATTCTAGATAGTCGACCAATGCGCCGATGGCAGATATCTCGACCCGTTCAAAGGTGCCAAAGGCGTCAAGGCTTTTGACTTGCCACAGATCAGTAAGCCGTTTGGTTGCAGACTGACTGTCAAAACTGGCAGGGGACAGAGGCGTTAAAGAGGCACCCAAATCAGTCACTAAATCCAAGAAATCGTTGAATTTGGCTTCGGAGACGATCACTTCGCTGGGGGCTAATCGTGCCAGTTCGGGACCAAAACGGACTTGTGGAACAGACATGACATGCAGTTCGCCTGTTGAAATATCTGTCCAAGCGATGGCGGCAGCGTCACGAACCTGGGCAAGGGCGGCGAGATAGTTGTGACGACGCGCTTCCAGCAATGTGTCTTCGGTCAGAGTGCCGGGTGTTACCAACCTGACAACACCGCGTTTGACGACAGATTTTGACCCTCGCTTTTTCGCTTCGACGGGGCTTTCAAGCTGTTCGCAAACCGCGACGCGAAAGCCTTTTCGGATCAGCGTCAGCAAGTATCCTTCGGCGGCGTGAAATGGGACGCCACACATCGCGATATCTTTGCCCAAGTGTTTGCCGCGCTTTGTTAGCGCAATGTCTAAGGCTGCCGCCGCCTGAACGGCGTCGTCAAAGAAGAGTTCGTAAAAGTCGCCCATCCGGTAAAAAAGAAGCGCGTCGGGGTGCGCTTCTTTGATTTCCAGATATTGCGCCATCATCGGCGTTACGCCGGCTGCTGCGACGGTCACTGCTATCACACCCCCAAGTGCTTTTGCGAAATCTAGCGAAGCGGGCCTTGGGGGGAAAGGTGAAAAGGGTGGTTAGTGACCTGCGGCGAATGGAGCGGCGCTGCCCCACAAGGCTTTAACCGATTTATCGCGGCCACAAGAGTCTCGGTAGAATTTGTATGCGTTGGCTTTGGATTTCGGCCCACGTCGGGTCAGAACAATATCGCTGCTTTTGTAATAGTTCTGATGATAGGAGCTGGCAGGATAGAACGTGCTGGCTTTGAGAATAGGGGTCACAACTTTACGGCCCAGATCTTTTTCGGCTTCGGCTTTGGCTCGTTCAGCGGCAGCAAGCTCGCTGTTGTTGGTCACGAAAATAGCAGTGCGGTAGCTGTCGCCGCGGTCGCAGAATTGACCACCTGCATCCGTGGGATCGACCGAGCGGAAGAAGTCGTAAAGAAGCTGATCATAGCTGATCTTACTGTTGTCATAGTTGATTATGGCTGCTTCGTAGTGCCCGGTGCCGCCACTTGTGACTTGTTTATAGGTGGGGTTCGCGGCCTTGCCGCCAGTAAAGCCTGTCACGACATCTCCCACTCCGTTTAACGATTCAAAGTCTGACTCGACACACCAGAAGCAACCGCCTGCGAAATAGGCTTTCTTTTGGGCTGCCGTCGCGTCGTCAGCTTTCAGCGAAAATCCAGCAGCAATTAAAACGCCAAGCGCCAGCGCTGTTCGTGGGGTGACAGTCATATCCTCGTCTCCTTAAATTTGGGGCGATAATGACGGCTGAAATGATCGTCGTCTATTCAACGGATCGTGAGATCGCGTGACTGTGTGCGTTGTTTCAGTTTCGTGAAGGCTATAGCTTGCCTCTTTATGAAGATCGCAATGTGGAGCGGGCCGCGCAACCTTTCGACGGCCATGATGTATTCCTTTGGGAATCGGGTGGATTTCGATGCTTGGGACGAGCCGTTTTATGCAGCCTATTTGGCTGCGACGGGTATCGACCATCCTATGCGAAAGGAAATTCTGTCCGGCCATGATGGCGATGCAGATGAAGTTGCGCAGCGTATTCGGGACTGTGGCACGAACATCTATATGAAGCACATGGCGTTTCACATGGTGGAAGGGTTTCCGCTGGACTGGGCGGAAGACTGTGTGAATGTACATCTGATCCGGCATCCCGCCCGAGTCGTGGCAAGCTATCTGGCCAAGCGAGAAAATCCGACGTTGCGGGATATCGGATTTCAGCAGCAGGCTGAAATTTTCGATCTGTTTCCCGGCCCTGTGGTCGATAGTGCAGATGTGCGGCGTGACCCGGAAACCAGCCTTCGATCGTTGTGCGTTGCTATTGATCTGCCCTTTGATCCCGCAATGTTGGCTTGGGATGCGGGCCCGCGCCAATTTGACGGGGTTTGGGCCGCGCATTGGTATGGATCGGTGCATCGTTCGACGGGATTTGCAGGGGAAGAAGGCCCGTTGCCGAAGTTGGATGGGGATGCGCAGGCATTAGTTAACGCTGCGCTGCCATTTTATGACCGATTGTCTGCCTTGGCGATTTGAAGCCCGAGGCTTAGCCTCAAACCTCAGTATATTTTACCTAGACTTCAATCGACGGTCGCGCGCCGCAAGAAGTTTTAGCCGCAGAGCGTTCAGTTGAATAAAGCCTTGAGCGTCTTTCTGATCGTAGGCGCCTGCGTCGTCTTCAAAAGTGACATGCGCTTCGGAATAGAGCGAGTGATCTGACCACCGCGCGACGGTACGGGCTACGCCTTTGTACAGCTTCAAGCGAACGGTTCCCGTCACGTGTTCTTGGCTTTTGTCGATCAAAGCCTGCAACATTTCGCGTTCGGGCGAGAACCAAAAGCCGTTGTAGATCAGTTCGGCATAACGGGGCATGATCGAATCTTTCAGATGGCCTGCACCGGAATCCAGAGTGATTTGTTCGATGCCACGGTGCGCTTCCAGCAAGATGGTGCCACCCGGCGTTTCGTAAACACCACGGGATTTCATGCCGACGAAACGGTTTTCGACAAGATCAAGCAGGCCAATCCCGTGCTTTGCACCAAGTTCGTTTAGTTTGGTCAGGATCGTCGCGGGCGACATGGCTTGACCGTCGATTTCTGTGGCGTCGCCCTTTTCAAAACTCAGTTCGATAAACTCGGGCGTGTCGGGCGCGTCTTCTACGGCCACAACGCGTTGGGCGACATAGTCCGGCGCTTCGACACTTGGGTCTTCAAGGATTTTCCCCTCGGATGAGGTGTGCAGCAGGTTCGCGTCGACCGAGAAGGGCGCATCACCGCGTTTATCTTTTGCGATTTGGATTTGGTGCTTTTCCGCAAATTCGATCAGTTTTGTCCGCGACGTCAGATCCCACATCCGCCATGGGGCGATGACTTTGATGTCAGGGTTTAGGGCATAGGCGGCCAATTCGAACCGGACCTGATCGTTGCCTTTGCCGGTCGCACCGTGACTGACGGCGTCGGCGCCGGTTTCGGCGGCAATTTCAACCAGCCGCTTCGAAATCAGAGGCCGCGCGATTGAGGTGCCCAGCAAATACAGCCCTTCGTACAACGCATTGGCGCGGAACATTGGAAACACGAAATCGCGGGTGAATTCTTCGCGCAGGTCTTCAACGTAAATCTCGGACGCGCCCATCAGCTCGGCCTTTTTACGGGCCGGTTCCAGCTCTTCGCCCTGACCAAGGTCGGCGGTGAAGGTGACAACTTCGCAATCAAATTCTGTTTGCAGCCATTTCAGGATGATGGACGTATCAAGACCGCCGGAATAGGCGAGGACGACTTTTTTCGGCGCGGACATGGGATTCCCCCGGAAGTTCAGAGTTCCGGGCGGATTTACGGGCTTTTCACAGCGGGAACAAGCGCACCGTTAAAG
>JAOHEK010000006.1 GCA_028097405.1 Paracoccaceae bacterium
GCAAGGTCTTCGTCCAATCGCGCCGTCCGCCCCAAAGGAAGTGATCCATTTCAACAGGATGCGAAGGCGATCCAAGGATCAAACGGTTGCGTTCATCAACTGGATCGCGCTCAGGGTATGGAAAGGCATCATATTGCTCAGTGACCGAAACCATGGGCATTCCTTTTGACGACGGTAGAGATCTGAGCGCAAACTGCCAAAGTGGGCGCACCAAGGGAAGTGATAAGTCTTGCCATCTGCGATTGCATCTAGCGCAGGTTTCGGTAGAAGCGCGTAAGTTTGAGAAAAAAGCGAACCGAGAGGGACGAGGCCAATGCGCGTTTACTATGATCGCGACTGCGATATCAATCTAATCAAAGATAAGAAAGTAGCCATTCTGGGCTACGGCAGCCAGGGCCACGCCCATGCGCTGAACTTGCGCGACAGCGGCGCGAAAAACCTGTGTGTTGCTTTACGCGACGGCTCGCCCTCCGCGGCGAAAGCCGAAGGTGAAGGCCTGAAAGTCATGGGCATCTCGGAGGCCGCCGAATGGTGCGACCTGATGATGTTCACCATGCCCGACGAATTGCAGGCCGAGACGTTCAAGAAATACGTCCGTGACCACATTCGCCCAGGCTCAGCCATCGCCTTTGCCCACGGTCTGAACGTGCACTTCGGCCTGATCGAAGCTTCGGACGAACTTGACGTGATCATGATGGCCCCAAAAGGCCCGGGCCACACTGTGCGCGGCGAATACGCCAAAGGTGGCGGCGTGCCCTGCTTGGTTGCAGTTGACAACGATGCATCCGGCAAAGCGCTTGAGATCGGCCTGTCCTATTGCTCGGCCATCGGTGGCGGACGTTCCGGCATTATCGAAACCGACTTTAAAGAGGAATGCGAAACCGATCTGTTCGGCGAACAGGCCGTGCTTTGCGGCGGCTTGGTTGAACTGATCCGCATGGGCTTTGAAACGCTGGTCGAAGCGGGTTACGCGCCCGAAATGGCCTATTTCGAATGTCTGCACGAAGTGAAGCTGATCGTGGATCTGATCTACGAAGGCGGCATCGCCAACATGAACTATTCGATCTCGAACACGGCTGAATACGGCGAATATGTTTCGGGGCCACGCATCCTGCCTTACGACGAAACAAAGGCGCGGATGAAAGAGGTTCTGACAGACATTCAGTCGGGCAAATTCGTGCGCGATTTCATGACGGAAAATGTCGTGGGTCAGCCGATGTTCAAATCGACACGTCGCAACAACGACGCGCACCAGATCGAAGAAGTGGGCGAAAAGCTTCGCGCCATGATGCCATGGATCAGTGCCGGCAAGATGGTCGACAGAGCCAAGAACTGATCTTCGACACACATTTAAAACCAAGGACAAGCGGTGGATTTTCCACCGCTTTTCTTTTGTGACTAACCCAATTTTCGACCGATGCCGCACAGCTTCATGGACAATGTAGTGCCCTAACTCCGGCTGTTGCTTTGCTCATTACACGCGTCCATCAAATAACGCCCAGTTTCTGAGTGGCCCTATTTTCGACACCTTTCAGCTGTCCATTAGCGTATCTTATTTTACGATACGGAGTATTTCAAAATGGCCACTATTCGCGGCACAAGTTCCCAAGACACCCTGTTCGGCACAATTGAAGCCGACGACATTAGAAGCTTCGCCGGAAACGACCTTGTCGACGGCGGCAACGGAAACGACACAATCAACGGCAACTCGGGCGACGACACCGTCTTAGGTGGCCTTGGCAATGACAGCCTCCTTGGCGGCAGTGGCAATGACGTAATCGAAGGCGGTGAAGGAAACGACACAGTCAACGGCGGCAGCGGCGATGACACGGTTTTGGGCGGTCTTGGCAATGACAGGGTCATTGGCGGAAACGGCAATGATGTCGTGGACGGCGGGGCAGGAACCGACAAAGTCTATGGCGGCCGCGGCAATGACACGTTGTTCGGAGGAGAAGGTTCGGATTCGCTTTACGGCGGCAACGACGATGACACCCTTGATGGCGGTGCCGGAAACGACAAGCTTTATGGCGGCAACGGCTCGGACGTTCTGGTGGCCAGCACGGGCAACGACACCCTAAACGGCGGCGATGGCACAGATGTTGCCGTTTTCACGGGCAACCGCGCCGATTACACCGTCACCCAAATCAACGCCACGACCGTGATCGTGACCGACGCTGACGGCAATGCCGCACGGGTGGTTGAGATCGAAGGCTTCCAATTCGCTGACGTCACTCAGACATTTGACGAGGTTCACCAGCCCTATAGTAATCCCGATGACTTGTTCGTCGGCACGTCGACTGCCGAAACCTTCGACGGTGGTGCGGGCAACGACACGCTGACGGGCGACAACCTGTACGACGTCTTCTTTGGTGGCGAGGGCACCGACACATTCGATTTCTCGGACAACACAACCGGTGTTGCCGTAGTCGACTTTAGCATAGGGACCCCTTCGTCCGAGGGAGACCTGTTCGTTGCCTCAGTCGATGATAATGATATTTCGTCGACCACCGGGCGAAGCGACGGTGTCGAGCGGATGATTGGTACCGATCACGATGATCAATTCCAGATCGTCAACGGTGACGTCACCTACGTTGACGCCGGTGCAGGCGACGATGTCGTGCTTGGCTCATTCGGCGACGACACTATTCTAGGCGGAGATGGCAACGATATTCTAGCCGGGATCTTTGGCGACGACCTGATCGAAACAGGCGATGGCTTTGATATCCTCTTTGTTGATCGCGATACTTTCAGTGGCCCGGCAACCGGCGATGGACACGACGTGGTCACGGACTTTGATCCGACGCTGGATATGTTGATCGTGCAATATGACTCGCTCAACGAAACCTACGATCCTTTCGCCGACCTGACCCAAACCGCAGAAGGCGCTTTGTTAAACTACGCAACCGACGGTTCGGTTCTGTTGGAAGGCGTGGACGTGAACGATCTGACGATGTTCAACCTTATGACCATTCCAGAATTGATCGTCGACACCGGCGCCATATAAAACAATCTTCTCGCAGGCGGTCTCATCTTAGATCGCCTGCACCTTCGCCCGTGCAACATCCGCAGACAAAAACGCCTCGACCGCGGCTGTCGCCACCACCGAAACCTCGCCGGTGTCAGGGTTTGTCACGTTCAATCCCCCCATCACCGCCACAACAGTCACCGACCCGCGCGGCAACCCGGCCTTAAGCGCGGCGCAGTCCACCGCGTCAGGGTCTTGCACGCCCACCGTCACACGCACGTCCATGTCTGTGTGGTCAATCCCCAAAGTGGGCAGCATCGGAATACTGGAATGGCGGATCGCATCTTCAATCGCGCGCGCTGCGGCCTTGGTGTAATCGGCCCCGTGCAGGTCGTTGCCGGTGCCCATCTCAATGATAAACCGCTGCATCATCCCACCCCTTCGATTGAGACCGATATCGCGGCATTCGCGATCACCGTGGGCTTGCCACCGTCACTGCGCGGCACATCCAAACCACCCATCACAACCGAGATCCGCGGCTGACCGTAAGGAAACACCGCGGCCAGAACCGCGCGGTCAACCTTGTCGGGCTCAGCCACGCCGATCTCGACGTCCAGCACCATCGCGCCTTTATCAACGCCGAAAAGCTCGGCTAAATTGATCGAATTGTGCCATATCGCATCTTTCAGTGCGCGCACGGCGGCTTGCGTGTAATCTTGCCGTCTAAGCGACGTGCCCATGCCGAACTCTGTCAATAATCTTTTGCCCAAAGCAGCGCCCTTTCCGTTATGTCCCTGTCCTGCCCCGGCAGCCCCAAAGGCGCAAGACCGGATCAGGATACAGCGCTATAGCGCCCCAAGACACCATCCCAACCACCGTTGTACCCAGCCCGTAACCCGGCACTGTTTTCAAGTGCTTCCCAGCCCGAGTGCGTTAAAGTGACTTGGGTTCCGGCAGCTTCAGATTGGAACTGCACATGTACTTTTGTCTTCTCATCGGGTGACTTACCGGGATGCCACGTCATCGCGAACGCCTCGCCCGGCGACCATTCCAGAATATGCCCCCAGACGTGTTTTGCCCCGTCAACGCCAGTCTCAACCAACGCTCCGCCCTTTTTAGCTTCCAGCATCAAAGCGTTCGGAACCTCTTTTTTGCCCGCGGAAACCGAATGGCTTTCGACGGGCCACCACTCCGAGATCCGTCGTGTAAACAGATCGAAAGCTGCTTTTGGATCCAGATTGACGTGAATGGTTTTTACGATCGGATGGGTGGTCATTTGGCCTGATCCTTTTCGGCAGCTTCGGAAAACGCAGTCAGTGCATCGCCCCACATCCGGTCGAGCCATGTACGCAAGTCATGCAAACGCTCAGCTTCAATCGCGTAAATGCGCCGGGTCCCGTCTTGTCGCACGCTCACCAGTCCGGCATCCGAAAGCACTTTTAGGTGCTGAGACACCGCGGGTCGCGACACCGGCAAGGTTTCAGCCAAAGCGCCAACCGATGTCGGGGCTAAAGCGAGGCGTTCGAAAACCGCGCGACGCGTCGGGTCGGCTAGGGCTGAAAAGACGGGATCGAAGGCTTTTGAGTAAGTCATGACTTACCGTAAGCAATGACTTACATTGAGTCAATATCTGAAGCCCAAGGCCGTGTCCAACATTCTCTGGTGATCACACAGTGCTTAAGGTAAACCCGGCGCTTGCCTCTATTGACAGGACGCCGCTTTGACACCCTCACAAGCCCCAGACATCACCACCCGCAGTTGGGTCATGGTCGTCGTTCTTGGTCTTGTCTGGGGTGGAACCTTTCCGGTGATCGAACTTGCGCTGACCGAGTTCACGCCCTTCTGGCTCGCCGCAGGGCGCATAGGTTTTGCTGCCGTGCTGACACTTGCAATCTGGCAAGCCATGGGAGGCAAGCTGTTCGACACGGCCCCCAGCACCAGCGTAAAACTCAACCTTGTCGCCATCGGCGCGATGAGCACCGCCCTGCCCTTTATGCTGCTCTCATGGGGCCAGAATTACGTCACGGCGGGCTTTGCAGGTGTGTCGATGGCCTCGGTTGCGCTGATCGTCCTGCCGCTCGCGCATCTGCTGATCCCCGGCGAAACCATGACGCGCCGCAAGACCATTGGCTTTATCATCGGTTTCCTGGGCGTCGCCGTCCTGATCGGACCGCAAGCCTTCTCGTCAAGCGGAGCAGCGGGTGAATTGCAGGGCCGTTTGGCCTGCCTCACGGCAGCCGCCTGTTACGCGGTGTCGTCCGTCACCATGCGGCGCCTGCCCGCCATGGACCCAGTGGGGCTTTCCGCAATCACCCTGTTGATCGGAGCCGTCATCGTCGTGACAGCCGCTCTCCTAGTCGAAGGCCTGCCGGTTTCACCGACCCCAAGGGGGTGGTTCTTAATCGCGCTTTTAGGCCTGATCCCCACAGCGGCGGCGAACCTACTGCGCGTCCTTGTGATCCGTTCGGCCGGGCCGACGTTCATGTCGCTGACCAACTATCAGGTCCCGCTCTGGTCGGTCGCTCTTGGGGTGTTGTTCTTGGGCGAGCCATTCCGCATGTCGCTTCTGGCCGCGATGGTGTTGATCCTGATCGGCGTCGCGCTGTCACAATGGGGCGCGCTTAGACAGATCTTTGCGGGTCGAAAAGGCGCTTAAGCGACGCCTTCCACCTCAGCGACGATACCATCAACGACGGCGTTCAAAAGCGTCTCGTCCTCGCACTCAGCCATGACGCGGATCAATGGCTCGGTTCCAGACTTGCGGATCAACAAACGCCCCGTCCCTTCCAGCTGAACCTCGGCATCTGCAATCGCCGCTTTAACCTGCGCGTTGTCCAACGGCTGCGAGCCTGCATCATAGCGCACGTTTTTCAAAAGCTGCGGAACCGGTTCAAAGGCTTGGCGCAGTGCGCTGGCCGGTTTCGACGTCCGTTTCATTTCGGCCAAGAACTGAAGCCCGGCCAAAAGCCCGTCGCCCGTTGTCGCGTAATCGGTCATCACGATATGACCCGATTGTTCACCGCCCAGATTAAAGCCGCCCTGACGCATCGCTTCAACCACATAGCGATCCCCGACCGAGGTGCGTTTCAGAGCGATATCTTTCGAGGCCAGATAACGTTCCAACCCAAGGTTCGACATGACGGTGGACACCAATGTGTTGCCCGCCAAACGTCCGTCGCTGGCCCATCGTGCTGCGAAAAGCCCCATGATTTGATCGCCATCAGCGACCGCTCCTGTTTCGTCGATGATCATCACGCGATCCGCGTCACCATCAAGGCAAATACCGACGTCCGCGCCGTGGGCCGCAACCGTTTCCGAGGCAAGTCGAGTATTCGTCGAGCCGCATCCTGCGTTGATGTTGGTGCCATCGGGTGAAATTCCGACGCTGATGATCTCGGCGCCCAACTCCCACAATACTTGCGGTGCCGCACGATAGGCCGCGCCATTCGCGCAATCGACAACCACCTTTAACCCCTCAAGCGTCAGCTTGGGCGGAAACGTAGACTTCACGCGCTCGACATAGCGGAAAAGACCATCATCAATCCGCTTGGCCCGTCCGATATTGGCCGCATCGCTAACAGCAATGTCGCCAGCCATGATTGCTTCGATTTCCGCTTCCGCGTCGTCCGACAGCTTAAAGCCATCGGGGCCAAAGAACTTTATGCCGTTGTCTTCATGCGGATTATGGCTGGCCGAGATCATCACACCCACATCTGCGCGCATCGAGCGAACCAAAAGCCCGACGGCTGGCGTGGGCACGGGGCCAAGCAAAAGCACATTCATGCCTGTTGACGTAAAACCGGCAGTCAGAGCATTTTCGAACATATAGCCCGAAAGCCGCGTGTCCTTGCCAATCACCACCCGGTGCGCAGCAGACCCGTCACGGCGAAAGTATCTCCCGGCAGCGGCACCAAGCTTCAAAACGGTTTCCGCCGTCATCGGATGCACATTCGCGCGCCCACGGACGCCGTCTGTACCAAAAAATTTGCGTGTCATACTGCTCGACTTGCTGTTGTTGCTTTCAGGAGTGTAACACGCCTGCGACCACAGCGGATACTGGTTTTGTCGCGCAAACCCTAGCGAGAGGCCAAACGGTTTGGTTGCTTGTAAAAGTGGTGAAAGCCGATGGTCGTCGTACGTGGGAAAACCTTCGACCACTTCGGGCGCACAGCCTTCGTATGGTAATGGGTGGCACCGCGGGTCAGCGTGCGTGGTGCACCGTCCAGCATGATCTTTGCCACTTTGCCAACCAATTCTTCTGCGCGATCATCGTGCATATGCTCGGGGCGGCCATCGCAGGTATAGCTGAACTGGCAGCGATGTATCGCGCCGGTTCCTTGATTGACCACAGCGCAGACCGTGTCTGGATACCGCGAGCTATCCACCCGGTTCAGGATCACCTCGGCCACACCGAACATGCCGGGAATAGTCTCGCCGCGTGCTTCAAAGTAAAGCGCTTCGGACAAGCACGACCATTCCTTGCCGCCAGTTGCTGCGGACATCGATTTCAAGGCCGAGCGGCTATAGTAACCATCCTTGTGCAAATCAGGCGTGATCACCAGTTTTGAAAGTCCCCGCTTGTGCAGACGTCTGACCGATTTGTCTTCCGCGTCGAACAAAGTATTCATTCGGGCGCTTAGATCAACCCGAGGGGCACCCGAGGTTCCAAGTGTCACATCAGCATGTGCGGCAGCACCAGACAAAGTTCCAATCAACGCGCAAAGCGTGAAAATCGAGGCCTTCTTCATTCGTTTTCCGTCCCCAGGTAGGCGCGTATCCGCAAGCTCAATACACGCTATCTTGTCATTCCCGTTCGAATACCCGCTAAATCGAGGAATATCCAGAAGCGGGACTTGGACAAAACAGGCCTATACGGGGGTAATTTCGGCAAGTTTTCGCCGATTCTTTTGACGTTCTACCACCGGTCGGTAAAAAGCTATTTAGAATGGTTGCGCTCGGCAACGACCAGTTGCGCAGCAGCAAGGCGTGCGACCGGAACGCGAAACGGCGAACAGCTAACATAATCGATTCCCGCCGCACGGCAAAAGGCAATGGATTCCGGATCGCCACCATGCTCGCCACAGATTGACAGTGAAATATCTTGCTTGGCAGCGCGCGCGCGCTCTGCCCCCAAAGACAACAACTCGCCCACGCCATCCACATCCAGCTTGTGAAACGGATCTTCGGGAAACACACCCTGACGCACATAGTCCGCCATGAACCGCCCGGCATCGTCACGCGACAAACCATAGGTCATCTGGGTCAGGTCGTTGGTGCCAAAGCTAAGGAACGAAACCTGTTCAGCAATGTCATGGGCGATCAATGCCGCACGCGGCGTTTCCACCATGACGCCCAGTTTATAATCCAGCTTAACGTCCGTTTGGGTTCGCACCGCTGCGGCTACCGCATCGATCCGACCCCGCACCAGTTCAACTTCCCGCGTTGCCGACACCAGCGGGATCATGATCTCGGGCACAACAACATGGCCGGCGTCGCTGGCCGCAATCGCTGCCATGAAAATCGCAGTTGCTTGCGCTTCGTAGATCTCGGGAACGGTCACGCCAAGACGGACGCCGCGCAGACCTAGCATCGGATTGAATTCTTCCAATGCTTCGACCCGGCGGGTTACCCGCGACAAAGGCAGGTTCATCGCATCGGCCAAATCGCGCAGCCCGTCGCGGTTGTGGGGCAAAAACTCGTGAAGCGGCGGATCAAACAAACGAATGTTAACCGGCATCCCGTCCATCAGACGGAACAGGTCAGTAAAGTCTTTCACCTGCATCGGCACCAAGCGTTCCAGCAAGGCCGCGCGCCCTTCGGAATCTTCCGCAAAGATCATCTCGCGCATCAGCGTCAGGCGATCTTCGTCAAAAAACATGTGCTCGGTGCGGCAAAGCCCAATGCCCTCGGCCTCAAAGGTGCGAGCAACTCTGGCTTCTTCATAGGTGTCGGCATTGGCGCGCACACCGATATCGCGCACCTCGTCAGCCCACCCAAGCAATGTCCGGAACGCATCGTCCAGTTCCGGCTCGCTCAAAGGCACTTTGCCTTCCAAAAGCGTGCCCGTGGTGCCATCGATGGTGACCAGATCGCCGTCGTTGAACACGCGACCATCCTCGGCCGTCAATGTTTTGTCACGCAAGTTCAGTGAAATCTTTGACGCGCCCACAACGCCCGGAAGCCCAAGTCCGCGCGCAACCATTGCCGCGTGGCTGGTCATACCACCGCGCCCAGTCAGAACGCCTACGGATGCGTGCATACCGCGAATATCCTCGGACGAGGTTTCGCGCAGCACCAAAATAACCGCAACGCCTTGTGCTGCCGCCGCTTGGGCTTCGGACGAGCTAAACACAAGCTTACCTGTCGCCGCACCGGGGCTTGCTGCCACGCCGTTTGCCAGAATATCGCGGCTTGCGAATGGATCGACCTGACGATGCATCAACTCGGTCAGCAAACCCGGCGAAATCCGCATCAAGGCGTCGTCTTTGGTGATCACACCGTCTTCCGCCAAGGCCACCGCAATCCGCACCGACGCCAAAGGACGACGCTGAATGCGCACCGCATCCAGAACGCTCAACTCACCACCGTCCAGCGTGAACTCGATCTGCATTTCTTCACGTAAACGCCGACGGCACATTGATCCATATTCGACCAACTTATCGAACGCTTCGGGGCAAAGCTCTTCCAGCGAAGCACCACGCTGATCACGCGTCAGAAAAACCGCACCCTCATCAGCCAAGGCATCGCGGCCCTGACTTTGGCTTAAATAACGCCCCGTAATCTGCGCCTCGCCCCGGTCTGACGTGACAAACTGAATGACGCCGGATCCCGATTCCGGCGGCCCAAGCCCCGGAGCCATCGCCTGCACAACCAGACCAAGGCCAGCCTCCTTAGGAGCGCCCCGCGCCTGCCGCAAAAACCGAGCCGAAGTGCCATCCCAAGCCCGCGCCATCGATTTCAGAACATCCATCAATTGCCGCGCTGGATCCTGCGGAAAGGGTTCGTCCATCTCGTGTTCGTAGGCGTCCAGCATCGCCCGCAACGCATCTTCGTCTGTGTCGCTGTGACGCTCAAAAGCATCGGGATCAAGATGGGCGACGTTGACCGCATAGGTCTGCACGAACCGCGCATAAAGCTCATCCGCCGCCTCGTGGCCCAGAAGATTGGAATATTCGCCGTGGCGCGCATCGTTCATGCCGATGTTCAACACCGCACCCGGCCCCCCCCCAATCAGGGTCTTGGGACGATGGTCGAACAGATACCAATGGCGCTTTGCCGAAATGCGACAGGATACCTGCCGTATCGATGCTATTGCCAGTGGAAATACTACGCACGGTTGAAAACGGAAGAGCGACGGTTAAAGGAACAGGTAAGTTTAACCGAATGAGACGCTGAAGACACTTTGCACGACCACCATGCGAATCACCCGCCATTGGCGTGGTTTCGTCAATGACGACAAACTCTTCAATTTGCACACGTTTCTGCACTGCAGCGATTCCTTATGAACGGCAGAATACAAAAATAGTATTGACGTTCAAGTAAGGTAATAGTGTGATGACAATATGCCTCAGATACGTTGCAACGCTGCAGCGCAGAATTGGCCATTTTTCGGCCAGAAGCCGCTACCCATCAATTCTCGTCAGGTCGGCCACGCCAAGACAAGTCGCCGAAATCCGGTGCAACAGGTTCAATCGGTTTCGTCTTAGAATTGCATTTTCGGCGTTCACCTGAACATCCTCGAAAAACGCATCAACCGGCCCACGCAAAGTTGCCATTGCCGCCATCGCAGCCCCGAAATCATCGCCCTTCATGGCCCTTGCGATCAAAGCCTCGACCGCATCAAGCGCCTTAAACAACGCAACTTCCACCGGACCTTCGGCCAGCTTCGGATCGGGCCCGTACGAGTATTCCACCCCGTCTTTTTCCTCGGCCTGCTTCAGGATGTTATGAGCGCGCTTGAACCCTTGGGTCAGGTTCTCCCCATCCTCGGTGCCAAGGAAAGTTTGCAAAGCCTCGGCGCGTTTGACGAGCAGCGTCAGATCATCCGCATTTGGCATCGCCAAAGCGGCATCGATGACGTCAAAGCGGATGCCCTTGTCGCGCAGGTAGACCTTCAGGCGGTCATTGATGAACCCATTCAGATCGCTGACGTCTGCCAAACGTCCATCACGCGGACCTGCGATCTCATTCGCGGCCTCAATCAGCTTGGCAAGTCCCAGACGATGTTTCCCATCCAAAACCAACCGAATAACACCCAAAGCCGCGCGCCTAAGTGCAAAAGGATCCTTCGAACCCGTCGGTTTCTCGTCAATGGCCCAGAATCCGGTCAACGTGTCGATCTTGTCGGCCAAAGCCACGGCGACCGACAAGGGCGCGCTTGGCACGTCGTCCGATGGCCCCAAGGGTTGGTAATGCTCGCGCGCGACGGCGGCAATCTCGTCGGACAACTCGGCCTTTTGCGCGTAATATTCGCCCATGATCCCTTGCAGTTCAGGAAACTCATAAACCATCTCGGATGACAGATCGGCCTTGGCAATCAGCGCTGCCGTCTGCGCCTCATCCGCGTCAGCCCCAACCAAAGGCGCGATTTCGCGGGCCAGTTTTGAGATGCGCTTGATCCGCTCTTGCACACTGCCCAGTTTGTTGTGAAACGTCACATTGGCCAGCTGGTCGGTCCAACTGGTGATATCGACGGAAGCGACGCGCAGGTCGTTTTCCCAGAAAAACTTGGCATCCGCCAAGCGCGCCGACAGCACCTTTTGGTTGCCCGCCAGAATAGTCGCGCCGCTGTCTGCCGTTTCGCGGTTGGCCACGGTGACAAAATGCGTGATGCGTCCTTGCTTGTCCTTCACTGAAAAGAACTTTTGATGCTCCTTCATCGAGGTTTGCAGCACCTCAGCCGGCAATTCCAGAAAATCCGCGCCAATCGCGCCCATCAAGGCCACGGGCCATTCCACAAGCCCGGCCACTTCGGCCAAAAGCCCCTTGTCTTCCACAACGTCCAGCCCTTGGGCAAAGGCCATCTGCGTCGCATCGTGCCAGATCGTCTCGGCACGATCTTCGGCAGACAGAACCACGAAAGCCGATTTCAGCTTGGCGTCGTAATCGTCAAAACCCGTCACCCGGATGGGATCCGGCGCCATAAAGCGGTGCCCATGGGTCGTGTCGCCCGCGCGGATACCCTCGATCTCAAAATCAACAATCGAAGCGCCCGCTTCGTCGCTTAGGATGCACAGAACAGAATGAAGCGGGCGCACCCACTTCAACGTGCCAGCGCCCCAGCGCATGGACTTGGGCCATGGGAAGTTGCGGATCGCGGCTTCCAGAACCTCGGCGATGATTTCA
Source organism: Paracoccaceae bacterium (assembly GCA_028097405.1). Lineage (GTDB taxonomy): Bacteria > Pseudomonadota > Alphaproteobacteria > Rhodobacterales > Rhodobacteraceae > CALKXV01. The sequence continues at coordinate 12,311 of JAOHEK010000006.1, forward strand.
GACGCAGGACGCCCCTCACGCGCGATCACGGCAAACCAAACCTGCCCCTTTTTGTCGTCACGCGCTTCCAACTGATCTTTGCTCAGACCCGTCGAACGCAAGAATCCCTCCAACGCCTTTTCCGGCGCGTCTGTGCGCGGGCCTTTGCGCTCTTCCCGCGTGGCCGGGCTTTCTGCCAACAACCCTTCGATGGCTAGGGTTAACCGTCGCGGCGTCGAAAAACCCGCCGCCCCGCCATAGGTCAAACCCGCCTCGACCAAACCATCGGTCACCAGACGCTTCAAATCTTCAGCCGCGCGTTTTTGCATTCGGGCCGGGATTTCTTCGGAAAATAGCTCGATCAAAAGATCAGGCATGGGCGTGGTCCTGTTCGTTGGCACTTTGGGCGTTCGCGTCCCGCAGCAGTCTCTGTCTGGAAATGCTCATTCGGTCGTATCCGGCTGCGGTGGGCATTCGGGCGGCAGGGGATCGCCATCAAACGCCTTTTCGCCGCATATGTTCATCTGGTGCCAGACATAGCCGCGCCCGTCTTCGGTCACAGCCACGACCCGGTCAAAGCCGTAAATCACATTGGCCGTGCCAAGAAAGGCAATCGCGGTTTCCTCTTCCAAGGCGTCTCCGACGACATTGGCATCGAAACATTCGAACCAGCCCGGCGCAACGGTCGGGACGGCACCATCGTAAAGCTTGTAGGTTTCGGTCAACAGGGCTTGGCTTAAGGGCGTCGTGAAACAAGCGCGATACCGCAAAGGCGAGCTGATCGCATCAATGGCCTCGAACCCCTCATGGGGGATGGCTTCCGGCATGTCTGTCACAACCGAGGTCAGCTGCACGTCTTCAATGCCCGCCGCCTGAACTTCGGAATAAAACCCGTAGACCTGTAGGTAATACATGCCAGCGCCACCGACGACGGCGACAAGTGCCAGAAAGATCACCAGAATTTTTCCGTTCATCACACCAGGGCCCCCGCCGCTTCAGTGGTGACAAAGGCGTCTGCACAAGCCTTCGCAAGCGCGCGCACGCGTCCGATATAGGCTTGGCGTTCCGTGACCGAGATCACACCGCGCGCATCCAGCAAGTTGAACACGTGGCTGGCTTTGATGCATTGATCATAGGCCGGGTGTGCCATGACGATGCGCTTGGCCGTCTTGGGGTCGATATCTTCGGCGGCCAGAATACGGGCGCATTCGGCTTCGGCGTCCTTGAAGTGCTGCAAAAGCACATCCGTGTCTGCCACATCGAAATTCCAGCGCGAATATTCCTGTTCGGTCTGTTTGAAGATGTCGCCATAGGTCAGCGCGATCGAAGCCGAAGGATCGTTGAACGGCATATCCATCACGTGATCCACACCCAAAACATACATCGCCAATCGCTCAAGCCCATAGGTCAACTCACCCGACACAGGCTTACAATCATGCCCGCCAACCTGTTGAAAATAGGTGAACTGGCTGACTTCCATCCCGTCGCACCAGACTTCCCAGCCAAGGCCCCATGCCCCAAGGGTCGGACTTTCCCAATCGTCTTCGACAAACCGGATGTCGTGCAGGGCCATATCGATGCCGATCGCCTCAAGCGAGCCAAGGTAAAGCGCTTGCAAATCGGGCGGCGAGGGTTTGATCAACACCTGATACTGACAGTAATGCTGCAAGCGGTTCGGGTTCTCGCCGTACCGCCCGTCGGTCGGACGCCGCGAGGGCTGCACATAAGCCGCAGCCCATGATTTCGATCCAAGTGCGCGCAGTGTAGTCGCCGGGTGAAAAGTACCTGCCCCCACTTCCATGTCATAGGGCTGCAAAATAGCGCAGCCCTTCGCGGCCCAATAGGCCTGAAGACGCAGGATGATTTCCTGAAAACTGGTCGGACGCTCGACTGCGGCCATGGGGGCACCTCGCGGGGAAATTTGTGCTCTGAATAGGCAAGGCAGAGGGCACGGTCAATCGCGTGCTAGAATCCGCGTGCAACCGCGCGCGGCTCTGGTATAGCGTGTTGCGCTTAATCAGATTCTAACGAGCACAAAAAACGCGTTTGAGCGTAGCAAGAGGCCGCGTTCTTTTGTTTCCGTTCAAACGCAACATGCTCTAGAACGGAACATCAGGGCCCTTGGGGGGTCAACGACACGAAAGTGATATGGGACCGGGGACGATGCAACACCTGCTGCGTTTGGCTGCTTTTCTTTTCTTGAGTTTTTGGACGGCTGCCGCAACGGCGCAAAGTTGGGTCCAGATCGAGGCACAACCGTCGGAAGCCCGCGTGCTGGAACGTGCGGGCGACTATGCAACCCGTCTGGATAACGTGCAGGCCTTCCGCACTGGATCGAACTGGCATGTCGTCGTCCTTGGCCCCTTTGACGAACCCGAAGCCCAACAAATCTTGCGGCAATTACGTGCCGCGCGCCAGATACCTAGGGATGCGTTCATTTCAGACGGGCGGACGTTTAGGTCTCAAGTGTTTGGCGGGGTCGCTGCAACAGCGCGCAACCCCAATCCGGACGCACCGCCCATCATTCTAGAGCCGGGTGAAGAAACACCCGCCGAAGCCCGCCAAGGCGAGCGGTCCCTTACCCGCGACGACCGCGCGCAGCTTCAGGTCGCGCTTCGTTGGGAAGGGTTTTACAATTCGACCATCGATGCCTCGTTCGGCCCCGGCACGCGCCGCGCCATGGCGGCGTGGCAATCGGCGAACGGGTTTGAAGCCACCGGCATTCTAACGACACTGCAACGCACAGCCCTGGTAGAAGGCTATCTAAGCGTGCTCGACAGTCTTGCCTTGGCACCGATTATCGACGCGAACGCCGGGATCGAAATCAACCTCCCCACGGGCTTGGTCGCGTTTGACCGCTATAACGCTCCCTTCGTCAATTACAGCGCCACAACCGAGGACGACGTCAGGGTCATTCTAATCAGCCAGACCGGTGACGGAAACACGCTTGCAGCCCTCTATGACATCATGCAGACGCTGGAAATCGTGCCTTTGGACGGATCACGCGCCCTACGGAACAATTCTTTCACGCTGGAAGGCGCGAACGACGAAATCATTTCGCATACCTTCGTGCGGATCGCAGGCAACGCCATCAAAGGGTTTGCGCTGATCTGGCCCGCAGGAGACGAGAAACGGTTCCGACTGGCGCTTGATGCAATGCAGGCCACCTTCCGAACAAGCGACGCCGTTTTGCCCGATAGCGCAGGTCAGACCGAGCAAAACATCGATCTTCTGTCCGGGCTTGAAATCCGGCGGGCGGATCGGGCGCGCTCGGGCTTTTACATCGATGGCGACGGCGCGGTTCTGACCACGCTAGAAGCCGTAGGCCAATGCGGGCGCATCACACTGGACGATGAAACCGACGCAGTAATCACCGCTCAGGATACCGGCCTGGGCTTGGCGCTATTAACGCCTACGACGGCCCTGTCGCCTTTGTCGGTTGCGAAATTGGCGACGGCTCAGCCCCGACTTCAGGCGGATATCGCCATTGCGGGCTATAGCTTTGGTGGCGTTTTATCGGCCCCCACGCTGACCTATGGCACCTTGGCCGATCTGAAAGGCCTGAATGGCGACACCCGCGTTCAACGCTTAAGCGTCACAAGCGAACCCAGCGACGCAGGTGGCCCGGTGTTTGCCGGATCGGGTGCTGTGACGGGCATGTTGCTGAACCGCGAAAACGACGGGCGACGACTGCCCGATGACGTGGCCTTTGCCGCCGATGCATCCGTATTGGCCGCCTTTCTGTCAGAAAACGGAGTATCCATTTCCGCCATCGACCTTGGAGCAGACATCGCACCAGAAGACCTAACACTTCTGGCCGCCGATATGACCGTTCTGGTCAGCTGCTGGAACTAAAGTGACCTGCTTGATCTGATCAAGCGCCTATCGGCGCACAGTTTCAATTTGTCCGCAGAGGCTCGCTGATTGCGCGCCCTCTTTTACGCCCGCCAAAACCGAGACGTGAACAACACGAAGACCACCAGCAGTTCCAGACGTCCAACCAACATAGCCGACAGCAAAATCCACTTGGCAGTATCGTTCAGCGTTGCGAAATTCCCGACGGGTCCAATCGTATCCCCCAGCCCCGGGCCGACGTTCGCGATGGCCGTTGCAGCACCGCTGACCGAGGTGATGAAATCAAGGCCCGTCGCCGACAACAACACCGCCACCACACCCAACGTCACCATGAACAGTGTCAAAAACACCATAACCGACGAAATCACGTCTTCGCTGACCGAGCGGCCTGCGTATTTCAACTGATAAACCCCATGGGGGCTATGGATCCGGCGGATCTGGTTGGCGATTGAGCTGAACAGCAATTGGTAGCGAAAGATCTTGACCGAACAACAGGTCGATCCCGCGCAGCCCCCGATCAGACCGGCAAAAAAGAAGATGGCCACAGGAAAGCCGCCCCATCCCTGATAATCCGTACTGGAAAAACCGGTGCCGGTCATAATCGACGTCAAATTGAACGCAGCTTCGCGAAACGCCACATAAAAATCGTGATCCACCAAGACCACCCGAAAGCCCGCGACAATCAGAATAAGCACGAAAAGCGTTCCTACAAAGGTCCGCACCTGACTATCGCTTAGGATGGGTTGCGTCGCTCCTGCCAGCAGCTGCACGTAGCGCACAAAGGGCAGACTGGCGAGGATCATGAACACCATCGCCACCAGCTCGATCTGGCCTTGATAGATTTCGAACGACATATCATGGGTCGAAAACCCACCTGTCGCGATTGTGGTCATCGCAAGGTTGATCGCATCGAACAGCGTCATGCCACTGGCCAAATAGGCCAGCCCGCACGAGACGGTCAGCACCAGATACACAACCGAAATTCGGGTCGCGATTTCGCCCGCGCGCGGCAAAACCTTGCCGTCGGTGTCAAAACTCTCGGATCGGAAAATCTGCATACCGCCCACACGCAGTTCGGGCAAAAACGCCATGGCAACGACGATAATACCAATGCCACCAAACCATTGCAGCATCGACCGCCACAGCAACAACCCAACCGGAAGGTCATCAAGACCCGAAAACACCGTTGATCCAGTGGTGGTCAGACCGGACATTGACTCGAAATAGGAATCCGTAATGTTCGCGCCCGTTGCACCAAACATGAAAGGCAAGGCACCGAAGATCGGCAAGACGACCCAAACCCCGGTGGTCAGCACAAACAACTGCTGCGTCCTCATGCCCCCCGACACTGCGTTCGCGCAGGCCAGCGCAATCATACCACCGATCAAGACCGTGATGATCATCGCTTCCAGAAATGCGCCAGCGTGATCATTGCCCGCGTACAAGTCCGCCAGCATCGGGATCACCATCGTCATCCCAAGCAAGGCCACCAAGAGCCCAATCAGATATCCAACCGGTCGGAAATCAAACATGGGGCGAGACTTGTCGCGCCTAAAGGGGGGTGTCAACCGCCATAGGCCAGAGCGCGTTCCGCGTCATTCTGACGTTCTGGCTTCGCAACAGCCCTGCCCGATGCATCGAAAAACGGCGTCTTCTTGTATTTCCCTGTGGCTAAGACCGGCAAGGCCCGCCCGATGAACGACAGGATCAAACGCCTCATACTCCCCGCATCACCTTCCACATGGGCCGTCGCATCCTTGCGATGAACCCGCGCCAAGATCGGCCCTATTAGTTCCGGGTCCTTAATCGAGCGCACCAGAAAGCCCACAAAAGGTACCACTCGTTTGGGCGCTGTGTTGCCCATGGGCGTATTACAGCAGGTGGTCGACCAGCGGATCGGCCCCTTGTCGGACAGCCGAAGCGCCTTCAGGTTCCCGTCTCCTTTCACAAACGTCACCTTGTCCGGCGTCGTCTGAAACAAGTCGGTTCCACCAGCATCGTCAGCTAGCTCATAGCGATCCAAATGCCGCAAAAAAGCCTGACAGGACGCACAGTAACAAATGCACCGCGTCCCCGTCACCGGAGCCAATCGCGCCTCGACCGCACCGCAGTCGCACGTCCATGTTGTTTCGTTTGACATAGAGGGAAGCTTACAGCGGTCTGTGATTTAGGGCCATAGGCATACGCAAGGATGCGCCGAATGCCTTACTTTATCTGTTTCTTGATGCCCGCGATTGTCGTGTCGAGTGATTTCATCGCGACGCTAAGTCGTTCTTGCAGCGCCAATGCGCCGTCGAGCCGTAATTGCAGATCGTTGATCGGCGATGGAATGTTCGTTTGGGGTTCCGGCTCGAATCTAGCGGTTATCAGCTGCGCCAGGACACGCGAATTTACGGCGGCCATTTGGCTGGAAAGGTTATCTTCGATCAAAGGTCCAAGTGGATCGGGCCAAGGATTATCATCGTCAGGATCTGGTATGAAATCACCAAGCCCAAGGGCATCCCAATGCATGATCTCCCATGCAAGTCTTGCATCCGATTTGCTGCCACCCCGACGAGCCCGATCAAATAAAGTAAGGCCAAATTGAACTGCCAAAGTGCTCATATTGAATATCCTTTGAAAACAGAATGATAAAAATAGAGTTTGATCCCCGAATAAAACTGGGATCTGCATCGTAAAAAATACGCGTTTTTCTAAAAATTGAACAATAAGATTGAAGCGTAAGGCAGCAAAATTAAACTGTCAACGACGGCGTAGTAACTGCAACTAGGGTGCATCGCAGTTATGCCAAGAGATCGCGCCCCTTCACATTGCTGCCAAAACCATCCAAGATTCTAAAACAAGCGCGCCAGCCCCCCTGACTGAACCGTAAACCACTACCCAAAAACCTTCTCCATCCGGCAGTTCTGTAACCTCACACCAAACCGCTCGACCACTTGGCGCTTAACCGCGCTCCAACCGTTCGCCGCAAACATCGGTTCGGCCAACAGACTGGCCTCGGTGTGAAGCGTCTGCACACCTGCCACTTTCGCTCGGCCCTCCAGAACCGCCAACAATGCAGAAGCGATGCCCTTGCGATGAAACCTTGGCCCGACATAGGCCAGATCGATCAAGCCGCTCGCCTCAACCAACGTCATGAATCCGGCCACGGCATTATCCCACTCGGCAACCACCACGCTCGACGCGGCCAACCGCCCGCGCCACTCTGGCCCCGAGGGCGCATGTTGGCACCACGCCTGACACTGCTCAACCGTATAGACAGCCCCCGCGCCTTCATGCACAGCGTCATAGAACACCTGCCCCAAGGCCTCGGCGTCCCGCGCGTCGTAATCCCGAATGTGCAGCATCAGATCGCGGCAAGCGCCCCTTGGATGTCCGCAATAAGATCACCCGTGTCCTCAAGCCCAACGGAAATCCGCACCAACCCCGGCGTAATCCCTAAGGTGGCGCGCTGTTCGTCGGTCAGCCGTTGATGGGTGGTGGTGGTGGGATGGGTCACGATGGATTTAGCATCGCCCAGATTGTTCGATATAATCACGATCTCTAGCGCATTCAAAAACCGGAAGGCCGCCTCCTGCCCGCCTTTCAGATCAAGCGAGATCACCGTCCCGCCCTTTTCAAGCTGCGACATCGCCAGCGTGTGTTGTGGATGATTGGCAAGGCCGGGAAAAATCACCCGCTCCAGTTGCGGATGGCCTTCCAAAGCCTGCGCCACCGCCAGCGCACTATCGGCTTGGGCATGCACCCGCAGCTCGATCGTTTCCAAACCCTTCAGCATAACCCAAGCCGTGAACGGGCTCATCGCACCACCGGTGTGCTTCAAGTAGGGTTCCAACGTCTTGCGGATGTATTCGCGCGTGCCAAGAACGACGCCGCCCAAGGTGCGCCCCTGCCCGTCGATGTGCTTGGTGGCGGAATAAACCACCACATCCGCGCCCAGTTCCAAAGCGCGGCTAAACACCGGCGTGGTAAACACGTTGTCCACCACCACCGTCGCCCCCATCTCATGCGCAATCTTCGCAACCGACGGCAAATCGATCACCTCAAGTGTCGGGTTCGACATGCTTTCTAGAAACACCACCTTGGTGTCGGGGCGCACCGCCGAGCGCCACGCGTCTAGATCGGTGCCATCGACAAAGGTGATTTCGACCCCGAACCGCGCCAACACATCTTCCAGAATGTACAAACACGACCCAAACAAAGCCCGCGCCGAAACCACATGGTCGCCCGCCTTTAACAAACTGGCCAAAGCCCCGTTCACCGCCGCCATACCACTGGCCGTGGCAAAAGCATCCTCGGCTCCCTCTAATAAGGCGATGCGCTCTTCGAACATCCGAACCGTCGGGTTGCCATATCGCGCATAGATAAACTCGTCATCCCCACAATCCTCGAACCGGCCCGCCGCCTGCTCGGCACTGTCATAGACGAACCCTTGCGTCAAAAAGATCGCCTCGGACACCTCACCATATTGGCTCCGGCGTGTTCCGCCATGAACCAGTTTCGTACGTTTTTTCCAATCTTGGGCCATGGGACGGCTCCTTATTCCAAAACAAAACCCCCGAACTACGATGAGCGTCGGGGGCTGGGGCGTCCCTGACCTCTTTAGCGGAAGTGTTTAACGTGGCCCGCAATCCGGAGAACAAATCGCCACGCCCAATCCGTAACCAGAGACCAAACAAGCGTCAAGCCCGTCCTTTCGCCGCCACCCTTTCGCGCCCGTCCATTCACATCGTTTCAATTTCCGCGTCAGTCGCCAATATCGGGCTTTCAGGAACCGGGGCGAACCAACGTCAATGTGATAGCCCTGAGACTTGTGTCTCTCACCATCCACCTGATATTTTTCGAACGAAAGGTGCCCTCCCCATGTCCAAAGCTGTTCTCTACCGAATGGAACTTCCGAACTACTCATGCCGCTATGGCACAGCGGCCAGAGACTTGCTGCGTCGCGAAGGATTTGAAATTGAAGAACACATCCTAACCACGCGACGTGAAACAGACGCGTTCAAAGACAAACACCATATCACGACGACACCCCTTGTTTTCATCGATAAGGTGAAAATTGGTGGTTTCACTGATCTGAAAAAGCACATCAAAGCACAAAAGCCAAAATCAAAATGGTTCTGGCAAAAATAATCAGGCCCCCCAATTCCAGACAGCCTGATTAATTCGTGTATGTGGCCACTAAATCGTCGCAGGCTTGGCAAGCATTCGTAGGCGCGAGGAAAATTCCCCTCGGTCGACATAGCAACCATGCAGATGCCGAAAGCCTGTGGACGGGTCAAACGAGTCTCGCCCGTGCAGAATGCGGCGATTGTCGAATACGACCATTTCGCCTGCTTTCAGCTTAAGCGTCAGGCGGTAATTTGGGTCCCGCGTTTTGGCCATATAGGCGCGGTAAGCACGGTAATAGGCAGGCATGATATCGGCAGCCATGTCGAAGATACCCGCAATATGCGCATTAAAGCGGATCTCGATCACCTCACCTTTTGTGCCCAATGTAATCACGGGCCGATAGACACGGATATCGGCTGTCTTGTCATGGAAGCGAAAGGGAATTGTGACATCGCAAAGCAGACGAAACCCTTCTGGGTCTTCTGTACGAAGATCCTCGGCCATCGCAAAACCATCCGCAAACAACGACCCGCCGCCATCGGCCTCATTGGCCAAACAATGCAGAAACTGGTAACCCGGCGGCATCTCTTGGTTCGGCAGATCGGTGTGCAATGGCAATGCAACCGACGTGTAAGCAAGGTTATTTGGATCGGGCTTGTTGATGACTTCAAACGTGGTGCCAAAGTTCGTCTGACGCAAAAATCCAACCCGCTCGGCAATCTTCATGCCTGCTTCAGTGCTGTCAGGAAGCTGATCAACGATTGTCAGACCTAAAGTTGCCGTCTTCTGCATCCAGTCACTTAGTGCCGTATTGTCGTCAAGGATCGGTGCGGACGCATGCCGGGAGATATTCTGCGCACCGTGATCTGCCCTCCATAACTGTACCGGAATATCACCAGCATCAAAGCTAATGCGTCCCGGTCGATGCGCGTCCAACAACGCCATCGGCATATGGCTGATGTGGCCATCGGCATAGCTTAAGATCGCGATCTCACCTTCGGCCACGGCAGTCGTCAGCACGGGGGCTTCGTCAATAGCCAGTAGGTCAAGCAAGCGTTCATGGGTGTCTGGGTGCAGTCCCGACGGACAGTTGTCACGCAACCAGATCGTTGGGAATGGTGAAGTGGCGCCGTCCGCCCACGTCACCAAAAGCGTGTCGGCACGAACCGCAAATGTCGTTACAGTCATAGGGTTCCCTATTCGTTTGGATATATCGGAACTTAGTCGTCGAAGACTAAATCGGTGGCGGCGGCCACCATTCCTGCGTCTTGCCATAGGGCGACCCCAAGGCCCGCCAACCTAGCAAAAACTGCATAATATCAAACGTCATAGGCGAATTGATATGGCAGCGCAGTAATCGCATCAAGAGCCCACTTGGTTGCCTTTGTGCTTCGAACACAGCGAACGGCCCAAGACCGATGCGTCAAGACTGAAGTTCTTGCAACTTAAGCCCCACTACTGCAGAAGCCTTGTGAAATTCTACGGTATATTGAAAGCAGGTTTGGCAATGTCTGACAGGACGTTCATTCGACATGTGGTCTTCTTTAGCGCAGCCGATGAAAACGACGTCGAACGCATTGTTAATGGCCTGTCTTTGCTGGAAGGCATTCCTCATGCTTCCATGTTTGAGGTGGTAAAAAATAGTCGTGTTGATGAACTGTCAAAAGAAATCGATGTGATCGTATATGCGGAGTTTGTGAATGATGCCGCACTGAAGGCATACAAAGCACATCCAATTTACCAACAAGCAATTGACGTTGTACGACCCCTGCGTGAAATACGGATCGCTGCGGATTTTTGACGTCGCAGACCCGCTTAAGTGGGCTTGCCTATTGCCATGGCGCAACATGTATAGCGGCCAAACCGGTCTTGCGGCTTTCAAAGGCAACAAAACAGCCTCGGGCACATGCCTTTAAGCAGTGGCCGCAAGTGACATGCGAATAAGGGACACATTTTAAGGGCCTTGTTTACCAATTAAATGTCTTGCGCATTCAACCACGCTATCGCCAGCCTCTCAGCCTTAAGTATTTCGCCTGAAGTCATGGTCTTTGACACATTCGATAGATGTTTTCCCATTAGGTCAGCGCGTTTCTCAGAGGCTATCTTTAACCACTTGTAAGCCTGAATCTTGTCCTTCGGCACGCCTGTGCCATTCAGATGCATATAGGCCAGATCATGCTGCGCGAAAGCGTGACCTCGTTGTGCTGCGCGTTCGTACCATTTCACAGCCAAACGGGCATCACGCGCGACACCCCATCCATTGTCATGGAAGACGCCCAAACGATATTGAGCTTCTGACATATTTTGCTCGGCCGCCTTCTTATACCACGTCGCAGCCTTTATATCGTCGCGTTCAAAGCCATGACCATATTCGTACATCATACCAAGGGCATGCTGCGCGTTTGGGTCTCCGGCTTGGGCAAGTGGTTGCCATTCTTCTAAGGCTTGCTCGATATTTCCGGCCTTGAACGCTTTAAGCCCAACCCCGAAATCGGCCGCCAATATTGGCCCGGATGTGGACAAAACGATCAGGGTTATCAGGGCCGCAGCGTCACAACGTCCTCTCAGACCGGCACTCAAAACCCTGCACTTGATGACATTCAGCAATTTATTCCCCTCCAAGTTCGTGTCTGACTAATTGGACTAAGGTTCGCTGATTATGATAGGATAGAACTGAACCCACAGGAAATCACGAATGCTGGCGCGCACGGCTCAAAGCCGACGTTCGCGCCAACAGAAATATTGGCGTCGGCGCAGTTTGAACCAACGCAACGTCTGGCACCCCGCGTCGAATTTCGCATTGGTGTTGGTGGATTAAGTCGACTGTAACCGCTTATAGAGAGACGAGGTATCCCATCGTCCGCCGCCCATCTTTTGAACGTCCTTATAGAACTGATCAACAAGCGCCGTGATCGGCAGGCTGGCACCATTTTCATTCGCAGTATCAAGGCAAATACCCAGATCTTTTCTCATCCAGTCTACCGCAAATCCGTGTTCGAAATGGTCGTCAAGCATCGTCTCGTATCGGTTGGCCATCTGCCAACTTCCTGCTGCACCTTGGCTTATGACCTCAACGACATCTCGGCCGTCAAGACCGGCTTTGGTCGCAAAGTGCAAAGCTTCCGACAAGCCTTGGACCAATCCTGCAATGGCAATTTGATTGGCCATTTTGGTCAGTTGTCCAGCACCGCTGTCACCAATGCGACGGCAAAGCTTGGCATAGATTGTCATGATGGGTTCGGCGCGATCATAATCCGCTTGGTCGCCGCCGCACATGATCGACAGCTGGCCGTTTTCCGCGCCCGCTTGTCCACCTGAAACCGGCGCGTCCACAAAGCTCAGGCCTTGTGATTTCGCCACAGCATACAACTCCTGTGTCACTTTGGACGATACGGTAGTGTGATCGACGAAAAGTGCGCCTTGCGTCATGCCACTAAACGCGCCGTCCTCGCCCAGACATACCGAGCGCAGATCATCATCATTTCCGACACAAGCCATGATCAAGTCAGCGCCTTTGGCAGCCTCAGCGGGTGTGCTTGCACTTTGCCCCCCATGCTCTTTCGCCCACTTGTCCGCCTTGGCTGCTGTGCGATTATAAACTGTCACGTCGTGTCCGGCGGCCTGCAAATGGCCTGCCATCGGATATCCCATGACGCCCAAACCAAGGAATGCAATTTTTGTCATCGTGAGTGTCCTTTTAAAAAGTTAAAGCAGATCGCCCGGCGTTTGCCCGGCAAAAAATGCGTCCAGATTATCCAAAGCGCGAAAGCCCATCGCATCGCGGGTTTGGCGCGTCGCACTGCCAATATGAGGTAACATGAAGATGTTGTCATGGGCCGCGAAGGCAGGGTTTCCACCGGGTTCGACTTGAAAACAATCAAGGCCGGCAGCGGAAATTTGCTGTGCCGCCAGCGCGTCCAGCAAGGCTGCTTCATCCACAAGTGCGCCGCGTGCAGTGTTCACCACGACGGCCCCTTTGGGCAACAATGCAAAACGCTTCAAGTTCATAAGGTTCGTTGTCTCGGGTGTCGCGGGGCAATGCAAGGACAAGAAATCGGCAACCCCAAGCAGGCTTTCGACGGTCTGGTGGTAGGTCGCCCCTTTGGCCTGATCTACAGGCAGTTCTGATCGGTTGTAGTAATGGATTTCCATGTCAAACCCGCGCGCCTTGGCGGCAAAGGCCCGACCCACGCGGCCCATTCCAACAATACCCAACCGGGCGCCCGTGACCTGCTTGCCAACCATGAAAGCAGGGGACCAACTGTCCCAAGCCCCAGTGCGCACAATGCGATCACCTGCAACGGCATGACGGGCGGCCCCTAGCATCAACAACATGGCAAGCTCGGCTGTGGCATCTGACAGAACGTCCGGCGTGTTGGTCACCGCGATGCCACGGGCTTTAAGTGCCGTAAGATCACAGTGATCGACGCCAACCGAGTGATTGGCAACGATCTTCACCCGGTCAGAAAACTGCGCGACCACGTCTGCGCTGAAATGTTCGGAATGGCAGGGAATGATTGCATCAAATTCCGCGCTGGCGGCGATCAACTGGTCGGCGGTGCCCGGTGTATCCTCGTGATTGATCACCACGTCATAATCTTTAGCTGCGCGATCCAGTGTTGCGTCAGACAGGCGACGGGTGATCCAAAGTCTCTTCTTACTCATTTCTTGCGCAGACATTCGTCCCAGAAATCATAGACCGCCATACCACAGACAACGATGCCGATGATCATGAACGGAGCACCCCCTTTGAAGCCTGCAAATCCGGTCGAGATACTTTGCGACAACCCGCCAATAAAGATGCATAGAAACGCCGTGCCAATAAGTCCGACAATGAGTTTTACTCCGTATGACATAGTCTGTCCTTCCTTCTATTCCGCTGCTTGCGCGATATGGGTTTGAAGCCATCGCGCAGTGCGCAGCAGGCGGTCGTCTTTTTCAGCGGGGCCGATAAGCTGCACGCCAATTGGTAGGCCATTTCCCCCGACTAACAAGGGCAGGCTAATACAGGGCAAACCCGCCAGCGTCCAAAGTGTGCAAAAGATCGGATCACCCGTGCCATTGCCGAACTTAGGGGCTTCGCCTGACGCCGAGGGTGCGATGATGGCGTCGAATTCAACAAAGAAGTCAGCAAAGAACTGTTCAGCCGAGGCTTTGACAACCAGCGCGTCTTCATATTCCGTTTTGCTGATCTTCCGCGCACGCGTGATGATAGGTTTCAGCGTGTCGCTGATCTGATCCCAGTGGGTGTCGAAGACCTCGGCCTGATGCTGGGCAATCTCGTATTCGTGGATGCGGGCCTGAACGGCGACAAGATTAGAGAGGGTATCGGCGGGTTCCATCCGTGTCACCTGCGGACCCAAGATGTCGAGAACCGCATCGAAGCCGTCCCGCGCGTCGTCCGTCAGCCTGTCGTTGAACGGCAGATCGAACCACACCAGGTCGGGTGTCACGGGGGCCTCTGCCGCGGCACCTGCGGCCATATCTGGGCGCGGACGGGCAAAGCTGACCGGGTCGCGCTGGTCGTAACCGCCAATAACATCCGTAAGCCGCGCCACATCTGCAAGTGTGCGGCCAAAGCAGCCGACTTGATCCAGCGAGACCGAGGTTTGCAAGACACCGTCCCGCGAAATCACGCCGCGCGTGGGTTTGAACCCGAAGGTACCGCAAAAAGATGCGGGCCGGATGACAGAGCCATTGGTCTGCGTGCCAATCGCCAGCGGAACGTGGCAAGCCGCCACAGCAGCGGCAGAACCGCTGGAAGACCCACCGGGGCTGTAGTCCGGGTTGTGGGGATTACGGGTTTCATTGGCGTGCACGAAGGCAAGTTCGGTTGTGACGGTCTTGCCCATGATGATTGCACCCGCCTCGCGCAGATGCTCGACCAAACGGGCCACAGCGTCGGTTTGGCGGCCTTTGAAGACCGGCGTGCCACGTTCCGTAGGCATTTTTGCGGTGTCGATGACGTCTTTCAGACCCACAGGAATGCCGTGCAATGGCCCGACGGCCAACCCCGCCTTGCGGATCCGGTCACATTCAGCGGCTTGGGCAAGGGCTGCGCCCGGATCTAGAAAGGCCCAAGCCTTGATCGTGCCATCAGTTTCCTTGATCCGATCCAGACAAGATTGCACCAATTGGACCGAGGTTAAACGGCCCGCCGCGAAAGCCCGTTCTGCCTCCGCAGCGCTGAGAGTATAAGCATCCTTGATCACGGGATGTATGGCCCAAACAGATAGTCAGGGAGCCACAGAGCAATTCCAGGGAACTGGTACATCAGCACCATCGTAAAGATCACAATGCCAAGATAGGGCATGATCCCACGGAAGATTTCCATCAGTTCGATCTGCTTTTTTAACACCCCTTTTAAATAATAGGCCGACATGGCCATGGGCGGCGTCAGGAACGAAGTTTGCAGGTTCAACGCCACAAGCATTGCAAAGAAGTACGGATTCACGCCGAACACCTCTAGCAGCGGCAGAAAGATCGGCACAAAGATGATCAGGATTTCGGACCATTCCAAAGGCCAGCCAAGCAAGAAGATGATAAGCTGTGCCAACACCAAGAACTGCCAAGGCTCCATGTCTAGGCCGCCAACCCAGTCGGCAATGATGTCGTGCCCGCCAAGGTAGGAAAAGACCGAGGCAAAAGTCCATGACCCCACAAACAGCCAACACACCATTGCGGTGGCCTTAGCGGTGAGGAACACGCTTTCTTTAAGCTTGGTCCATGTCATCGAACGGTAAAGCACAGCCAGCACCATGCCGCCTAGCGCACCCATCGCCGCAGCTTCCGCAGGTGTCGCAAGACCGCCAAGTATCGAACCAAGCACCAGCGCGATCAGCACCGTCAAAGGCACAAAGCTAACCAGCAGATCCCAATAGATTTCGCGTGGCGGTGGAGGGTTTTCCATCGTGGGCTTTGGTGCCAGAGATGGTGTCCACCAAACCCGAAAAATTACATAAACAATATAAAAACCGGCCAGCAACATGCCCGGAAACAGGGCCGCCGCATAAAGGCGGAGCGGCGACAGATCTGCGATCGCCGCATAAACGATCAGCATGATCGACGGTGGAATAAGAATGCCCAGTGTTCCGCCCGCGCAAATCACACCTGCCGCAAAACTTTTATTGTAATTGGCATTGGCCATCGCAGGGTAAGCCAATAGGCCCATCAGCGTCACAACCGCGCCCACAATGCCCGAGGCGGTCGAGAAGACCGCACACGTCAAAAGTGCTGCAATGGCTAGGCTGCCCGGCAAGTTGCGCGCCGCCATGTACAGTGAGTAGAACAGCTTGTCGACGATGTTGGCACGTTCAACTACGTACCCCATAAAGAGAAACAGTGGGATCGCGACCAGCGTCGGGTTCTCCATCACGGAATAGGTATTCTGGTTCACCAAATAGAAGATATTGTTGTTGAAAATATCCGAGAAACTCTCGATCGCCCCGCCTTGGTGGTAAGCGTAATAGCCAAAGCCCACGCCCATCGCGAGCAGAGTAAAGGCAATCGGGAAACCAAGCAGAACAAGGACAATAAACAGCCCTAGCATCATCAGGGCAACTTCGGGATTGGTCATCTTATTATCTTTCTAGAAGCACTGAAGGGCTTATCTCTGACCGGGCGACATGGCGCGGATTGTCTCGAGTTCTGCCTCGGCAAGCAGATCTTCGGTCTCTTGCACATCGGTCAGCCGTTCGGGCCAGACGCCGGTGCGCATGGCCATCACACAGCGCACCAGTTCAGCGATACCTTGGATGACAAGCAAACCACCAGAGAGCGGGATCAGAGATTTGAAAAAGTAAATCTGAATAGAGGCCGGGCTGTTAAAGCTCACCTCCTTGTAACGCCAGCTGTCTGACGCGATCTCATAACCGTACCAAACCAGCGCGATGATGCCGGGGAAAAAGAACAAGAAATAGAGTACGAAATCCAACGAAGCCTGCACCCGCACCGGGAACAGACGATAAACCACGTCGGCCCGCACATGGGTGTCTTGCGCCAGCGCGTAAGCACCGCACATCAAAAATAGCGCGCCGTACATCTGGATCATCATATCGAACGCCCAGACAGTTGGCGCATTCAGCACGTAGCGCACGAACACTTCGTAAGACACGGACAACGTCAGAATAAGGATGCACCATCCAAAGGCTCGACCTGTCCACAGGCTTAGGCCTTCGATTGCATAAACGAATCTCATCTATCTGATGCTCCCTATCAGATCGCCGGGCGTTTTAAGCACGCACCTTTGGCGTAAAATGTCCGGGCACCCATGGGCACCCGGACATGTTCGTCAGTTCTCTGCAATCAGCTGAAGTAGTGGTCATAAGCCAGCTTGTAGTCAGGCTGGTTCAGATTGAGATACCCCATCACTTCCTTGGCGTAGGTCTTCTGAGATTCCATCACTTTGGCAAAGAACGGATCGTCTTCTGCAATGCGATTAGCAACGGCATCCCAAGCCACCAGTTGGGCTTCCATGACAGAGGTCGGCGTGCGGTGAACGGCCACGCCATCGGCTTCCTGTAGCTTAATCAGATCATCGGAATAGCGCTTGGTGTTGCCCCAATAGAAACCAGAGTTTTCGGCCATAGACGCGTTCTTGATAATCGCCTTGTGTTCGTCAGACAGGGCGTTGAACTTGTCTTTGTTGATAGTGACCTCGAAGAACTCTTGGCTTTGGTGATAAGAGGCCAGCATATAGTTTTTGGCCACGTCCTGCATACCAAAGTCACGGTCCGACGTCGGGTTGTTGAACTCGGCCGCGTCGATCAGACCGGACTTCATCGCGGGCTGAATTTCGCCGCCGGGCAACTGCACAACGGACATGCCCATTTCCAGCATCACGTCTGCTGCAAGACCAACAGTCCGGTACTTAAGGCCCTCCATCTGCGAGGCATCCGTGATCTGATTTTTGAACCAGCCCAAAGGCTGCGCAGGCATGGGTGAGTTGAAAAAGGACACAACGTTCAGGCGCAGACTGTCCATCAGTTCGTCAAACAGTTCTTGGCCACCACCTGCATAAACCCAGCCCAGCACTTCCTGTGAAGACCAGCCAAAGCAAGGCCCCGTGCCGAACAAGGATGTGGCTTTGGATTTACCGTACCAATAGGCAGGCACATAGTGTGCAGCATCCAGAACACCGCGGTGAACAGCATCTTGCATCTGGCTTGTTTTTACGACGGAATCGACAGACAGCACCTCGATGGTCAGCGAACCGCCGGACATTTCATTGACCCGTGCCGCGAAGGACTGGGCGTTCTCCAAGAAGATGCCGCCGCCCCATGCCGCTTGCATTTTAAGCGTTGTGCCGTGGCCATCCGCAAGGGCTGGCGCGGCAAGTGTTGCGGCACCGGCAACAGCCGTACCGCGCAGGAATTTCCTACGATTTAAAGAATTAGTCATATTTCCTCCCAAGGATTTTGCTGCGGATGGTCTTCTGTCCGCATGCAATTCTAGACGGCAGGATTTGCTGTCATATTCGTTTGCCGCCAAGCCTCCTCAACTTGATGGCAGACAAGCAAAATTCCCAACCTCCATCCGACGTTATTCGAAAGATGAGCATTCGCAAGACCTTCTTTTGGGCGCGCACAACAACGACGCATCGACAAACACCGTCGAAACTCCAGACCGTCGCTTCCTAAATCGCCCCCCGTACGGCTCGACGTCGGAAGCTAAAATATTGTTAAGATTACATTTAAAACCATTCTCGATGCGAGCGAATAAGCGTCGATCAAGGGACGCAGCCTTGTTTTCCAAAAAGAATATCGACGACCCAACCATAGATCATAAATTGTTTACTGACAGTTCTGATGCTTGGGAGGTTTCTGGAGGACCAGAAAATATCGCCCCTATACCAGCACTCGCTTCCCCCGAGACCGCGAACTTAGCGCCGCTGCAGAGCGGTCACCGTTGCGATACGAAGCCAAGGTCTGCTTCGAGCCCGAAGCGGGCACCGTAAATGCTTAGCATTCGCTGATTATCTGCATCGGACGGTTTCGATTATGTAGACCGACCGATTACGTCTCTCGCTCGGCCTGCCACCAAGTCTCAGCTTCCGTCAGTAGCAATCGATTGCAAGCCAAAGCGTTTTCCTTCATAGAAGTTGGTTCGCCGCGAAACTCGGCATAGCTCGTTTTGCCAAAGGAGAACCAATGGTCACCGCCATTTACGGCACCTAGCCGACATTGCGCGCGAGTTTGGCTAACCCTAAGCTTTTTTACGTCTGCATTGTGTTGAAAAGCTACGTTTTTCCGTTGCGGATCAGCAAAGCTGAGATTCACACAAAAGCTGCCTCCAGACGACCAGAACTGAAAATTAATCAAAGAGACGAAGCCGTCAGTGTCCCGATAAAAATTTGGAAAAGACCCTTTGAATCCTTGGCCTCTCAAAACGGGTACGCAATGTTCCTTAAGGACTGCTTCCATCGCCGCCCGATCGGCGTTTGGTTTGTGGCTTTCATTTTCGTTGCTTGACCGAGAACTCATCTCGTCACGTTAGTGCATCGATGGGAAAACTCAACGGCAGCAAAGTCCGGCATAGCGGACATCGGTGCATCGCGTAACGAACGCCCGCTTTCCCACCTCAATCACGCCTACCACTACATCTAGACCAACCGCCGCCTCCACCGACATCGGCACCGACGTGATACCGACGCAATACCGACGTGATACCGATCCTCGAATTTGCCTGTTTTCCAAGTCAATCAGCCCCACTTCCGCCCCCCAAGCGTTAACGCCCGAGGCTCCATCGAACCTTGTGCTTATGAAACGTTAAACTTCGGCACTTGCACTTGGCCGCGGATGCGCCACCATCGGCAAGACGCGAAAAGGAGCTCTCATGACCGCCCCCATTGATCTGTATTACTGGCCCACGCCGAACGGTTGGAAAATCACCATTGCGCTGGAAGAAATGGGGCTGCCCTATAATCTTCACCTGATTGATATCGGTGCGGGCGATCAGTTTGGCGAAGACTTCCTAAAGATCGCCCCCAACAATCGGATGCCTGCGATCGTTGATCCGGGTGGGCCGGGTGGTGCGCCTGTGTCGATCTTTGAATCCGGTGCCATCCTGCAATATCTGGGCCGCAAGACCGGTCAGTTCTATGGCAAGGGCGAGCGTGAGAAAATCGCGATCGAGCAATGGCTTATGTGGCAAATGGGCGGTGTCGGCCCGATGGCAGGTCAGGCGCATCATTTCCTGAAATACGCGCCCTCGCGTATGCCGCCCCATGTTTTACCTTATGCGCAAGACCGCTATCGCAACGAAGTCTCGCGGCTTTATAGCGTTTTGGACAAGCAGTTGGCGACCCATGAATTCATCGCTGGTGACTATTCGATTGCCGACATGGCGATTTGGCCTTGGGTTCAGATTTGGGAAGGCCAAGAGCAAACCATGGACGACAAGCCCCATGTTGCCCGATGGCTGGAAACCATGCGTGTGCGCCCTGCCGTGGCCAAAGGCGTGGACGTCGCCAGCGACAAGCGCAATCGCCAGCAATCGCCGGAAGAAAAGGCAAAAGCCGATAAGATGCTGTTCGATCAAAAAGGCTGAGATCAGCATTTGTTAACGTTTTGCGGCCACCATCACGAACCTAAGGGAAACCCCGTCCATGATGATGCACCAAAACTTCAATCGCCGCTTCTCCCCCAACCGCCGCCGCACCCGCGTGGAAGCTTTGCTGCGTGTAGATGACGAGGTCGTGCGGACCACAATTATGGACGTCAGCTATGACGGCATGAAATTATCGGTGCCGGCCAATCTTGAACCCGGCACCGCGGTGACCGTCGAAGTGGTCGGCGAACGCATTCCCGCCATCGTCCATTGGAGCAAAGCCCGCTTCGCTGGACTGCACCTGTTGCGACGGCTGGATTGCGAGACATTGGTGACCCTTGAAACCGCCCATGACGACTTGGCAGAGTTTCGTTAAGGTGGCGACCTAAGCGTTTGTATCTAATCGTTAATCTGCATCAGACTCGGTTTTATCATCCGGTTCTTCGATCAGATGGCTTTGCAACGCCATGATCTGAACCCACAAAAACACGAACATAATGATTGGAAACCCAAATGTTTCAATCTTGACCCATGCATCGTCCGACATCGTCCGCCACACCACCTCGTTCGCTATGGCAAGACCTGCGAAAAACAACGCCAACCGCTTGGTTAACTTCATCCAACCCGCATCGTCCATGGGCAAAAACTCGGCCATGACCCACGCCAGATAGGATCGCCCCTGCAACAGCCCAACCCCAAGGATCCCGGCAAACAACCCGTAAACCAGTGTGGTCTTGATCTTGAAGAACCGTTCGTCGTTCAGCCAAACGGTCAACCCCCCAAAGACGACAACCATAACGACGGTGAACACCTGCATCCGACTAAGTTTGCCCGTCAGAAACCAAAGCACAGCCATGGACGCCAAAAGGATCGGCACGAACAAACCAGCCGCTGCGATAAAGCCAGAGTATTCAGTTCCGCCAAATGTATAGGTCTCATCCCTCATGCGCAGATAAGCGACAAAGAACAGCAAAGGTGGCCCCAACTCCAGAACCTGCTTTACGATTGGGTTGATGTTACGCTCGCTCATGTCCGACCTCATATTGCCCTAACCGATTTGGCACTTACCCGCCCCATTCCACGATTACAGCGCCAAGTGCAATCAATGCGATCAATATCATGCGCCTTGGTCCCACTTTTTCGCCCAGCATGACCCAGCCAATGAAAACCGCAAAGACCACGCTGGTTTCCCGCAAAACCGCCGCCTCGCCTACTTTGTCCAGCCGTGTCGCCAACAGGATGCCTCCGAACGAAAAGAAGGCCACAACCGCGCCTACAGCCCCAAGACGCAGCACCGGGGCCAAGGGGTTTGGCAAGCGCCCCCGGTTCCAGATCAAATAGCCGATAGGAAACGCCAAACCATCTATCACGAAGAACCACGCCAAAAAGGTAAATGGGTTCTCGGTCGCACGGATCACATATGCGTCCCACGTGGTATACATCGCGACGATCCCGCCGGTTAACAAGGCAAGACCCAAGGCCAATGGCAAACGCGCGCGATCAATCGTGATGTAGCGCAGATTATAGGCGGCAAGACCAAGGATACCCAACATTAATGTCGCCACACCAAGCCATTGAGTTCTATTAAAAACTTCGCCAAATAAAATCCCGGCACCGATCACCGTGAACGCGGGGCTAGACCCGCGCACAACCGGGTACACCACCGTATAGACCCCAAAAGTATAAGCGCTGCCTTGCGCCAGTTTGTACCCCACATGGATCACCCAAACGATGGCCATCAGCGGCCAGAAATCGGGGTCCGGCCATGGTACGAAGAAGATAAACGGCAACGCCATCAACGTGTAAAACGCATCAATGAAGGCCCGCGCGGTCCAAGGGTCAGTTTTGCCCTTTTGAAGCGCACCGAAAAAGGCGTGCAGAAAGGCCGCTTGCAACGCAAGTATTAAGGCCAGCGTTTTGCCCGCCTCGGTTCCTTCTAATGAGACTAGCCACTCGCCCAAAGCCGGTCAGAACTTGTCGTATGTGATCGTTGTGTCGACACCGTCCAGAAGCTGCCAAACATCGTCCAACCCGTCGAACCAAACGCTACCAAAGACGTAAGGCAGCACCAGTGGAAGGAAGCGCGCGGGGCCGATGCCGGTCCTTGAGGATGTCTCGATCACAAGCTGGCCCTTTGGGTCTGGCATCTGGTCGATCAAGCCGTTCAGCGCGGTCTTTGAGGCAGAGTTCAGCACATCGTTCGGCGCGCGCATGACCGCCTCTGATCCGATCACCTTTAACGCTGCAACCCGCCCCGCTGAGTCGGATGAGCCCCGCAAAACAACAGAGCCAAGCGCTGTCAAAACATAATCCTGAAACATCCGTTCCGAGCGGATGACCAGCGATGTGTCGGTCACTGCAAACCCGCCAACACTAACCTGCATGGTGCCTAGATTGGTGAGATCGACGCGGTCCACCCGCGCCTGAAGCTCCAAGTAGTCATCTTGGGGAAAATCAAACCGAAGCGACTGAAGCTCCAACACCTTTGCAGCCTCGTCCCAACGATAGCTTAGCGCGACGTCGATGGATTTTCCCCGCGCCTGAATGCTTTGAATATAGCTGAACACCGGATCGCCGATGTTGGGAACAAGCGTGATCCCCTTGATCGAAAGTGACAACGCCGTCGGCGGCAGGCCCTCGCGCGCAAACCGGTCCAAATCACGCCCGCGCCAGCTTAGGGATTGGGCTTTCACATCAAGATTGTCCCAGCTCGGAAGTGCGACGCCGTTGATCCGGCAACCTCCATTGGCGGTTTCGCGGATCAGCCCTGGCAGGGCTGCATCGATAGCGCCCGCTTTGATCAAAAGGTCACTTAGACGGGCCCATTGGGCATTGCAATTGGCGTCTTGGGCCTGTGCCGAAAAGGCGAAGACCAACGCCAAAGCAAAGGCGGCGGCCCGGATCACGCGTCCAACCCCGTCAGGGCGGCTGCGAATTCACGCGGATCGAAGGGGGCCAGATCGTCGATCTGTTCGCCAACCCCAATCGCATGGATGGGCAGGCCAAACTTATCGGCCAAGGCAACCAACACACCACCCTTTGCGGTGCCATCCAGCTTGGTCATCACCAGCCCCGATACATCCGACACGTCTTGAAAAACCTTGACTTGATTCAAGGCGTTCTGACCCGTTGTTGCGTCCAATACCAAAAGAGTATTATGCGGCGCACTTGGGTCTTTCTTGCGAATGACGCGCACGATTTTTGACAATTCCTCCATCAGGTCCGTGCGGTTCTGCAAACGCCCTGCAGTGTCGATCATCAACAAATCTGCACCTTCGGCTTCGGCGCGCGTCATGGCGTCAAATGCCAGCGAGGCCGGGTCCGAGCCCTCGGGCGCGGTCATCACCGGCACACCAGCGCGATCGCCCCAAACTTGCAATTGCTCGACGGCTGCTGCACGGAACGTGTCACCGGCCGCAATCACCACGGTCTTTCCGGCCGCTTTGAACTGCGCTGCCAGCTTGCCGATTGTCGTCGTTTTGCCCGAGCCGTTGACCCCTACCACCAACACGACCTGTGGACGCTTAGGAAAAATTGGCATCGGCTTGGCGACGGGGTCCATGATGCGGGCGATTTCGTCCGCCATGAGTTCTTTCAACTCGGGCGTTGAAAATTTCCGGCCAAAACGCCCCTCTGCCATGTGGGCCGACACCCTAAGCGCCGTATCGACGCCCATGTCCGAGGTGATCAGCAACTCCTCGATCTGTTCCAGCATGCCGTCGTCCATGACGCGGCGCACGACAGGTGCTTCGGCCTTGCGACCCATCATACGCCCGATCAAGCCCGGTTTTGCCACGACCGGTGCGGGTTCGGATGGTGCGGGTTTGACCGGTTCCGATGTGGGTTTAGGTACCGGAACGGGTTCTGGTTCGGGTGCTGGTATCGGTTCGGGCGCTGGAGCAGGCTCAGGCTCAGGCTCAGGCTCAGGCTCAGGTGTCTGAGCAGGTTCAGGCGTGGGCGCAACCGGTGCCTCAACAATCGGTTCCAGTGCTGCTTCGACCGCAGCCTCTTCGACTTCGCCGCCATCTTCAACGATCGCATCCAGACCCTCGTCAATCTTGGACGATGACTTGAAGAGCCGCTCTTTCAGTTTCGAGAAAAACGCCATGCCAATCACCTAATCGTGCGCGGCGAAAGATGGAAGACCACAATGCGAAGCACTGGTCAGCATCGTGTTTTCGTGACACAAGACGTCCATGCGCATTTTACTTGTCCTTCTCGCCCTAGCCCTGCCCGCCCACGCTCAGGATCGCCCGATCACTGCGGCGGAATTCGAGCAGATGGTCACCGGCCAAACCCTGTCCTACCAAAGCAGTGGAGGCGAATACGGGGCCGAGGAATATCTTGATAATCGCCGTGTGCGCTGGTCGTTTCTAGATGGCGAATGCACCGAAGGCGTTTGGTACGAAAAAGGGCCGCAGATTTGCTTCGAATACGAAGACATCGAAGGCGAACAGTGCTGGCAGTTTTACGAGCGGAACGGAAAGCTGTTGGCCCGGTTCGAAAACGACCCCACACAGACCGAATTGATCGAAACGCGCCGCCGAAGTGGGCCGTTATACTGTGTCGGTCCCGAAGTCGGGGCTTAAGGCTTTTTCTGACCGTCCACTTTCAAACGACCATCGGCAAATTCGATTTCCAGCGTGTCCGCTTTGCGTGCAGCACCAACATTGGTGATCAGCGCGTCATTGCCGCGCACCACAGCATATCCCCGTGCAAGTGTCGCCTGATAGCCCAGCGTCATGCGCGTGCGCTCCAATGCGGCCAAGCGGTCAGCCATTGATTTCAGTCGCGCCGAGAACACCGCTTTCAGGCGTGGCGACACCCGTTGAAGTGCCTCTGCCTGCCGCCGCGTTTCGTCAACCAAGCGCGCGGGTCGCAGTCGGGCCGCAGTCGTGCGCAACCGCTCGCGCTTTCGTTCGACCGCCCGCGTCAGCCCCGTGCTCATGCGTCCGGCGCGATCAATGATCCGCTCATTCTCGCGTTCAATCCGCGTGCGCAACACGCCCGGACGCAGCCCAGCAGCGGTTTTCAAAAGGTCCGAGCGTTTTTGCGCAGCCATTAACCCTAACGCGCGCGGAATCCGTTCGGCAGCACGGTCCAACCGTTGGCTTGGATCAGCCAGCAAACTTTCAGGGCGCGGCAAAACCCGCACCAAGCCCGCGTATTTCTGACGGCGATCTTCGATGCCGCGCGTTACGGCTCGGGCAAGGCGGGCTTCCAGATTGCCCAGGCCTGCGATCAGCTCCATCCGTACAGGCACAGCCATCTCGGCTGCTGCCGTGGGTGTCGGTGCCCGTTTATCCGACACAAAATCGATCAAGGTTGTATCGGTTTCGTGCCCCACGGCTGAAATCAAAGGAATGTCTGAGGCCGCCGCCGCACGGGCCACGGATTCTTCGTTAAAGCCCCAAAGGTCTTCGATAGACCCGCCCCCACGCGCGACAATTATCAGATCGGGACGTGGCAAAGCCCCCCCCGGCGTCAAAGCATTGAAGCCATCAATCGCGCGGGTCACTTCGGGCGCGCAAGCCTCGCCCTGCACCGCGACGGGCCAAATCAAAACCTTGCGCGGAAACCTGTCGCGCAGACGGTGCAAAATATCGCGGATAACGGCGCCTTGAAGCGAGGTCACAACACCAATAATTTCGGGCAGATAGGGCAGTGGCTGTTTCTCGCTGTCGTCAAACAACCCTTCAGCGGCCAGCTTTTTCTTGCGCTTTTCCAGCATCGCCATCAAAGCGCCCTCGCCCGCGATGGCGATCCTTTGCGCGTTCAGACCGAACTTGGATTGAAAGCCGCTGGCCGTCATCTTGCCTTCGACGATGACTTCCATACCTTCTTCGGGCGTCATGGCCAAACCCGCGACTTGGCCCTTCCATGTCATGCAGGCCAGAACGGATTTGTCGTCTTTCAAATCGAAATACATATGGCCCGAGCGCGCCAAAACCACGCGCCCCACCTCGCCTTTGACGCGGACCCAGCCCAGTTCAGACTCGATCAGTTTTTTGACAGTGCCCGCGATTTCCGAGACGGAAAACTCGGGCGTGTTGTCACCAGGGGTGTCGTCGAACAGGTCCATGTGGCCCACCTTGTACTTCGCTTGCCCCCAACCTAGAACGCCAGAAACCGAGAGTGAAGTGGGGCACGCATGAACATTTTGATCCTTGGCAGCGGCGGACGCGAACATAGCTTGGCTTGGGCCGTATTGCAGAACCCCAAATGCGACCGGCTGATCGTGGCTCCGGGCAATGCGGGTATCGCGGCAATTGCGGACTGCGCGTCGCTAAACATCAACGATGGGGCGGCGGTGGTTGAATTTGCCGAAGCCGAGGCGATTGACTTCGTGATTGTCGGCCCCGAAGCGCCTCTGGCCGCTGGTGTGGCGGATGATTTGCGTGCCGCCGGGTTTACCACCTTTGGGCCATCAAAAGCGGCGGCAGAATTAGAAGCTTCGAAACGCTTCACCAAAGAGGTCTGCGATGCGGCAGGCGCACCCACGGCGGCTTGGGCGCGATTTACCGAAGTGACCCCAGCGAAAGAGTACCTGCGCAAAGTCGGCGCCCCCATTGTCGTCAAAGCGGATGGCTTGGCGGCTGGCAAAGGCGTGGTCGTCGCGATGGACTTGGCCGAAGCCGAGACCGCTGTGGATGACATGCTGGGCGGGGCTTTTGGTGACGCGGGCGCAGAGGTTGTGATCGAAGAATTCATGGACGGCGAAGAGGCCTCTTATTTCGTGCTATGCGACGGGCTTGACGCTTTGCCCATAGGCACGGCGCAAGATCACAAGCGGATCGGCGAAGGCGACACCGGGCCAAACACCGGCGGCATGGGGGCTTATTCGCCGGCCCCCGTTTTGACCGAGGCCATCGCGGCGCGCGCCATGGACGAAATCGTGCGCCCCACGCTGGCCGAGATGGTGAAGCGCGGCACGCTCTATCAAGGGGTGCTTTACGTCGGGCTGATGATAAAGGACGGCGCGCCTCGGCTGGTGGAATACAATGTTCGGTTCGGCGATCCCGAATGTCAGGTTTTGATGATGCGACTTGGCGCTCAGGCCTTGGATCTGCTGCAAGCCACCGCTGAAGGGCGGTTGTCAGAAGCTCGCGTCAACTGGGCCGACGATCACGCGATGACGGTTGTGATGGCCGCCAGCGGGTATCCCGGTGCCTACCAGAAAGGCAGCCAGATCAATGGATTGGGCAACCTTTCGGCAAGCTCTGCCCAGATGATGTTTCACGCTGGCACTGCCGAAAACGACACTGTCATCATCGCCGTTGGGGGCCGCGTGTTGAACGCAACCGCACGTGGTGCGACGCTACAAGAAGCGCGCGACGCGGCTTACGCTTTGATCGACCGCGTGGATTGGCCCGAAGGCATGTGCCGCCGAGACATTGGCTGGCGGGCTTTGAAGTAAGCAATTATTTCTCCCCCTTTTCAACGTTGTGGCCTCGCGGCACCGCTGTTACCTTGCCCCCATATTGGACGGAGATTTTATGACCATTCTGGCATTCCTCCGGGCCGCGCAGCTTTGACAGATGGCGCTTGCCTGTGACACCTAAACCGCAAGGCACTGGCTGTGCGGGCCCCATTCTTTTGTCCGGAATAATCTTACAATGACAAACCTGACCTATGCCCAGCTTGGCTGGAGCCGTTTTTTTGCAACCCTTGCCGATGCCGATGAAACCCATCCCCTGCGCGTTGCCGAAGTTCACCGCAACGCCGTCTCCGCCCTTGCCCCCGAAGGCCCTCAGCTTCTGAATGTTCCTCAATCCATCGGCCCCTTAGCGGTCGGCGATTGGGTGACGGCCGAGGATGACGCAGTCATCCACCGATTTGAGCGTCAAAGCACCTTGGAACGCCGCGCGCCCGGTGAAGATGTGCGCACCCAATTGATCGCTGCCAATGTGACGACCCTTGGGATCGTCAGTTCCTGCAACGCCGATTTCAACATCAGGCGGTTGGAACGCTATCTGATCCTTGCCGCCGATGCCGGTTGCTTGCCGCTGGTGATCCTGACCAAAGCCGATCAGACGGACGACATCGACGACTACGTCCGCAAAACCACCGCACTTTCACCGCTGGTGACAGTGCTGGCCTTAAACGCCCGGGACGCGGCGGACATTGCCCTGCTGCACCCTTGGTGTCGGGAAGCCGATACATTGGCCTTGGTCGGATCATCCGGCGTTGGAAAAACCACCATCCGCAACGCACTAACGGGCGATGACGCCGCAACCCAAGACATCCGCGAAGATGACGCGCGCGGACGCCACACCACGACATCGCGCGCTCTTGTGCGCACCAAAGCGGGCGGCTGGCTGATCGATACACCGGGGATGCGGGCGCTAAGGTTGTTCGATGTGGGCGACGGCCTTCAAGCGGTTTTCGCCGACATCGAAGAATTGGCGCAGGCCTGCCGCTTTAACGATTGCGCCCACGAAACCGAACCCGGCTGCAAGGTTCAGGACGCTTTGGCCGACGGACGACTGGAGTCCGACCGGATCGCGCGCTGGAAAAAGCTTAAAGCCGAAGACCTGCGCAATTCGGAAAGTATCGCCAAAGGACGCGCACGGGCGAAAGCCTTTCAAAAAGGCGTCAATTCCGCCGTGTCGCGTAAACGAAATCAACGCAAAGACTAACACCCATGCGTGGGCGGCCACATTGCGGCCCACGTAACGTTCAGACGGGGTTGCGAATTGGCCTGCAACCGCTTAGGTACCGCTCACTTGTTCCCAAAGGCGAAAACTGCTCATGGAAAACGTCGTTCTTATCGTCCATCTGATCTTGGCATTCTCTCTTATCGGAGTGGTGCTTTTGCAGCGCTCGGAGGGCGGCGGCTTGGGTATGGGTGGCGGCGGTGGCGGCGGTGGCGGGCTTGTTAGCTCGCGCGCAGCGGCGACGGCTTTGGGCAAGGTGACTTGGGCGTTGGCGATTGGCTTCATCATCACCTCGCTGACACTAACGATCATCGCGGCGCAAAAAGCCGGCGGCAATTCGGTTCTGGACCGTTTGGGCATCGAAGCCCCGAACACCCAAGAAGGAGATATTCCGTCGGGCGATCTGTTGTTGCCACCTTCGACCTCGGGCGAAACGGGTGACGGATTGCTTCCACGCGCGGACGAGTAAGCAGCAGTCAATCAGGCGTTTTCTGAGCCAGCCAGACCGTATGCCGACCACAATCGGGGTCTTCAACAACGTGATCTAGGACGGCAAAACCGTTCTCGGCCAGCAGGGCGCGGTATTCTTCGCCATCTAGACTTGCGTGGTAAAGCGCTTCGCCCTTCAAGGTCCCCATGGTCTCGCCATAGTTTGGACCGCTGGTGAACATCAAAACAGCACCTTCCGCTGCATGCTGGCGAAAGACCGGAAACATGCGGCGCTGATCCTGTGGTGTCAGGTGGAAAAAACTGTCCCACGCGATTAGGCCTTCGAAGGTCGTATCCAAACAAAGGCTCCGCATGTCCGACACGATCCAAGTTGCATCTGCGATGGCTTCGCTTGCGATTTGGATCATCTCTTGGGAAGCGTCGATGCCTGTCAGACAGCATCCATGATCCAACAAATAACGACCAATCGGCGTGCCCGATCCGCATCCGATATCAAGCACTGTCGCAGCCTCTGGCAGGACATCAAGAAACCTATCAAGCCAGCCTGCCTGCACATCCACTTGAGGACCACGGCGCTCTGCCCAAGCTTGTGCGTGACGACGGTAGATACCTATGATGTTTTCAGCCTCTGAACGCATTTGGTCAGCTTCATGCAAGGCAGCGCAAAAGACAATCGGCTGGCCGACTTACCCAAGGCCGCTACTATTTCTTGCGGTCCGAACGATAAGAACTCAATATATTGCGTTTGGCCGGTTGCGAAACCTTCACGAATCCTTTACTGGTCAAATCCCGTGATGCCCCGAATTTCGACTTTGAAATTCGCGGCTTTTATTAGGATTTCACGGGGGCATCCGACAAAATGGCAAGGTTTGTGTTCATCACCGGTGGCGTGGTTTCGTCGCTTGGTAAGGGGTTAGCCTCGGCCGCTTTGGGGGCCTTGTTACAGGCACGCGGATACTCGGTGCGCTTAAGAAAGCTTGATCCCTATCTTAACGTTGATCCCGGTACGATGAGCCCCTTTGAACACGGTGAAGTGTTTGTGACCGACGATGGGGCCGAAACTGACCTTGATCTTGGGCACTATGAACGCTTCACCGGCGTCCATGCGAAAGGCACGGATTCCGTGTCGTCGGGGCGCATCTATTCCAATGTGTTGGAAAAAGAACGGCGCGGCGACTACTTGGGAAAAACCATCCAAGTCATCCCTCATGTGACGAATGAGATCAAAGACTTTATCTCGATCGACGAGGATGACGTTGATTTCATGCTTTGCGAAATTGGCGGCACAGTCGGCGATATCGAAGGCTTGCCATTCTTTGAAGCGATCCGTCAATTCGGCCAGGACAAGGCGCGTGGGCAATGCATCTTTATGCACCTGACGCTGCTGCCATACCTTAAAGCCTCGGGCGAATTAAAAACCAAACCAACCCAGCACAGCGTCAAGGAATTACGCTCAATCGGCTTGCAGCCGGATGTATTGGTTTGCCGATCGGAACACGAAATCCCGGAAAAAGAACGTGAAAAGATTGCGCTGTTTTGTAACGTGCGACCGGAAGCTGTAATTCCTGCTTATGATCTGAAATCGATTTATGAAGCCCCCCTCGCCTATCACAATGTCGGGTTGGATCAGGCCGTGTTGGACGCCTTCCAGATTTCACCTGCGCCAAAGCCAAATCTTGCACGCTGGCATGATGTAAAGGACAGGTTGGACAATGCCGAAGGCGAGGTGAAGATCGCTATCGTCGGCAAATACACCCAGCTTGGCGACGCCTACAAAAGCATCGCCGAAGCCCTGACCCACGGCGGTATGGCCAACCGAACGCGTGTGAAAGCCGAATGGATTGACGCCGAGGTTTTCGACAAAAAGGACGTCGCCCCCTATCTGGAAGGCTTCCACGCCATCCTTGTTCCCGGCGGTTTCGGAGAGCGCGGGACGGAAGGAAAAATCAAGGCGGCTCAATTCGCCCGCGAAAAGAAAATCCCTTACCTTGGTATCTGTCTTGGCATGCAAATGGCGGTGATCGAAGGGGCACGAAATGTGGCCGGGATTGCAGAAGCGGGCAGCGAAGAGTTTGACGTTGAGGCCGGGAAAAAGCGTTTTGAACCCGTCGTTTATCACCTGAAAGAATGGGTGCAGGGCAACCACGTCACTAAGCGCCATCTGGGCGATGACAAGGGCGGCACCATGCGGCTTGGAGCCTATACGGCGAACTTGGCTGAAGGCTCGGTTGTGGCGGCGGTCTACGGCAAAACAACCATCGAAGAACGCCACCGCCACCGCTATGAGGTCGACGTCAAATACCGCGAGGCGCTGGAAGCCAAGGGGCTGACGTTCTCGGGCATGTCACCGGACGGCAAACTGCCCGAGATCGTCGAATGGAAGGGCCATCCGTGGTTTATCGGAGTGCAGTTTCATCCCGAGCTGAAGTCAAAGCCCTTCGCGCCGCATCCGTTGTTTGAAGGGTTTGTGAAGGCGGCGGTTGAGGTTAGTAGGTTGGTTTGAAAGATTTCAACTTCATCGCGATCTGGCCGCGCATGTTGATGGCTATATTAATCTTGTCAGCGATAATCGCAGGAATTATCCTTTTCCCATTTCGCTTCATTGTCGAATGATATATTTATTCCTCAATTCAGCCAGCAATTTGAAAAGAACCTCTCATTGGCAATCTATGCAACTGTTGCTGCCGTTTATTTCTAACGAACAGTAGTCGCTATAGTATAAAATGTTATTTGGATTATGAGACGTAAAAGACCGCCGCCGCAGCAAGCGGCTTCCAAAGGTTTTCTTCCTCGCCTCGTACACCTCATATTGTGAATCCCGACTAAGAAAGCGAAGAGTGGATTCTCGCTCCAACGCGCTCATGATGGTTGCTTGACATCAAGCAACCATCATAGGGCCCGCTGTAATCAACCACCCACCCGCCCGGCAACGCCGGGCAAAGCCCGACCCGCTCCAGGGGCAGGCGCTGCCCTCCGGATCGAAACTCAAATGTCTCAGCCGCCCCGCCCCCCCGCACTCGGAAAAACATGCTCCCACAAGCGAAACGTGAAACCTCACCCCCTTCCCAACTCCTCCTCTCCTCGCTAACCTCCTCGCAACAAACCATAAGCGAGACCAACATGCCTCTATCCAGACGCCGTCTTCTGACCACCGCCGCTGCCGCCTCACTGGTGCCAGCGGGCGTAAAAGCGCAAGCCAATGGTCCGATGATGCAGGATGAAGCCGGACGGTTGCAGATACACCCGACCGGCCATGCCTCGTTCGTGATGCAGACCCAAGCGGGCGTGCTTTATTTAGATCCGGTGGGCGACCTTGCGCTTTACGCCGATCTGCCGCCGCCCGATCTGATCCTTGTCACCCACGAACACCCCGATAACTTTAGTGTCGACACACTGACAAGCCTGTCCGAAAAATCGGGCATTATCAGCAACCTTGGGGCCTTCGCAAAAATGACCGGAAGCTTGCAAGACCGTACCGTAACCCTAAGCAACGGCGGCGGTCACAGCTTTGGCGGTGTCACGATCGAAGCGCTTCCAGCCTATAACCTGACCCCGGACCGCCGACAGTATCACCCGCGCGGGCGCGACAATGGCTATCTTTTGACCCTGCCGGGCCCGTTCCGGGTCTATATCTCGGGCGATACCGAAGACATCCGTGAAATGCGCGGACTGCGCGCCATCGACATTGCCTTCGTCAGTATGAACCTGCCCTATACGATGGATATTTTCTCGGCTGCGTCGGCGGTTAATCAGTTTAAGCCACGCATGGTTGCGCCATATCACTTGCGCGAAAAAGGCGGCGATGCCACGCAAGATCCACGGGAATTCGCCAAGCTGGTTGGCGATCATACACAAGTACAGATCGGTGGTTGGCGTTAGGCTACCTTCTTAAAATCGGCACGACGCATCAAATTCGCTAACGCATGTGATTCTTTTCTGGTACGCGACCTAAGTCGTTGATATTCTTTCTAGATGGAGACACGCTTGGGTCGCTCTTCGTTGCCAGTTCGTTTGGCACGCATAGCCTTGAAAATTGGGATTGTCGTTATGGTGGTTTACGCCATGACGGAGCTGTTGGAATGGGCGGCTGATCGCGCGGAAATGGCCAATTCGCCAGAGACGATGTTTGGCATCTTTGCGATTTTGCTTATCGTCTATGCGCTTTTGATCGCCATCCCTTTCATGCCCGGTATCGAAGTCGGTATTACTTTGTTGATGCTGAAAGGTGCGTCGATTGCGCCGTTGGTTTATGCTGCCACCATGCTGGGACTGCTGATCGCCTATGCGGTCGGACGTTTGATCCCGCCTGAATGGGTGCGCGGCTTTCTTGACGATCTTAGGCTGACGCGTGTCTCGTCCATGATCGACCGCTATGCCCCCTTAAGCGGCGATGATCGGATGGCACTAATGACTAGAAACCTGCCGAAATGGTTGGCTCCGGTTGTGCAAATGGGCCGCTATGTGACCTTAGGCGTCTTGTTGAACATACCCGGTAATGCCTTGATCGGTGGCGGTGGCGGCATCGCCTTTGTTGCGGGTTTCAGCAAGCTGTTTCGGCCGTCTCTTACAATTTTGATCATCGCCATTGCCGTACTTCCTGTGCCATTGGCGGTTTATCTTGGCGGCACAGCATCGCTGCGTTGAAATGCCTCTGTAAACTCGCGCCGGAAGCTTTATATATAATTCCATGTTTGGTGATCTTCTCCGCCGTATGACGGCGCCTCAACCCGAGCCCTTGACGGGCGACGATTCCCGGCTTGCTTTGGCAGCCCTTTTGGTCCGATTGGCACGCGCCGATGGTGCCTATGACGACGATGAAATATCGCGTATCGACAAGGTCTTGGCAGCGCGGTTTGAATTGAATCCGCCTGAGGTGTCATCCTTGCGAAAGGACGCCGAAACCTTGGAAGCCCAAGCGCCCGATACGGTTCGCTTTACCCGTGCGATCAAG
Source organism: Paracoccaceae bacterium (assembly GCA_028097405.1). Taxonomy (GTDB): domain Bacteria; phylum Pseudomonadota; class Alphaproteobacteria; order Rhodobacterales; family Rhodobacteraceae; genus CALKXV01. The sequence continues at coordinate 46,862 of JAOHEK010000006.1, forward strand.
GGTGCAGTTCCTTACGAGGATCGCACACAGGTGATTGAGGCCATGTGGGAAATCGTGCTGGCCGATGGCGCGCGCGAAGCCGAAGAAGACGCCCTGATGCGGATGATTGCGCCCATGCTGGGGGTCAACGATCGGGATTCAGCATTTGCCCGCCAAAGGGTTGAACAGAAGAAATGATCGCAAGCCTTCCGATGTATGACCGGCCCGAAACGCGGGCCGCGCATAATCGGTTGTGGGCACTGGTTCGGGACAATCTGCGCGCAAGCGACGCTCTCGCCCCCGAAGTGTTGACGCGAAATGATCAACTTGGGGATCAATGGCTTCATCCCGACCTATGTCTGTCTCAAACATGCAGCTTACCGTATCGGACCAAGCTACATGGGAAGGTCTCGCTTGTTGCGACCCCGGTTCACAGCCTGCCATGCCCGCCCGGGCATTATTACAGCGTCCTTGTCGTCAGAACTAATGATCCTCGAACAGGCTTCACGGATTTCGATGGTGCGATCCTGGCCTATAATGACGCCAACTCGCAATCGGGCTGGGCCGCGCCATACGCACTCGCGGAAAGCGCTGGCATTGCGTTCGGTCAGACGGTTCAAAGTGGTGCGCATCAGGCCTCGGCCAAAGCCGTTGTCGACAAGACCGCCGATCTTGCCGCATTGGATGCGGTGACATGGGACATGATCAAGCGCTATGATCCGTGGGTGGCAGATTTGAAAGAGATCGCGACAACACCGCCCACGCCTGCCTTGCTCTATATCGCAGCACTTGAGCGCGACGTTGATCAGACACGTGACGCACTTGCCAACGCCATCGACAGACTTTCTCCAGCCGACCGCACCACCTTGTGTCTAACCGGGCTCACAGCCCTTTCATCCGACGACTATCTAGCCCTACCAACGCCAGATACACCCGCCTAACCCCTAGCAATCTGGCGCAAATGCGCTAGGGTCATCAACGTGGCGAAACCAACGGCCATAAGCCAAAAACAGAGCACCCGTGATCGACACCCCCGTTATCGAAATCCGCGATCTGCACAAAAGCTACGGCGCGCTGGACGTGCTAAAGGGTGTGGACTTGGTTGCGCCTCGGGGCCATGTGACTTCGCTGATCGGATCATCGGGGTCGGGAAAGTCGACCTTGTTGCGCTGCGCCAACCTGTTGGAAAACAGCCAAAGCGGCGATGTCCTGTTCGAAGGCGAAGCGGTGCTTTGGAAAGGCAATGGCCACGACCGACATCCCTCGGACAAAAAGCAACTGATCCGCATTCGCACGAACCTGTCGATGGTGTTTCAGCAGTTCAACCTTTGGTCCCATCTAACCATTCTGCAAAACGTCATGGAAGCGCCCGTAACCGTCCTGAAACGCGACCCCGTTGAAGTTGAGGAAAAGGGCCGCGCCTATCTCGACAAGGTTGGGATCGGCGACAAATGCGACGCATGGCCTGCGGAATTGTCGGGCGGGCAGCAGCAACGCGCCGCCATCGCCCGTGCGCTTTGCATGGAACCGCGCGCATTGCTGTTCGACGAACCAACCAGCGCGCTTGACCCCGAGTTAGAACAAGAAGTGATCCAAGTGATCAAAGCGCTGGCCGAGGAAGGCCGGACCATGATCATCGTGACCCACGATATGGGCCTTGCGCGCGATGTTTCGGATCACACGATTTTTCTGCACCAAGGGCTGGTCGAGGAAGAAGGCCTGCCAGACGCCGTATTTGGCGCTCCGAAAAGCACCCGGTTGCAGCAGTTCCTGTCCGCCGTTTCCCACTGATCCTGATCGGCGCGATCACGCCCCCCAAGTTGTCAGCGATCAAAACCCATGGCAGTCTGTCTGCCCGCGTTAAAGGCCCTAAGCGATGCCCGAACTTTCCCATGCCACCGGCGACACAGATCAACCGCTTATCGAACAGACCATCGGCGCGATATTCGATGCCGTCACAGAACGCCAACCGGGCACCATGGCGCTGATATCACGCCACCAGAACGTTCGGCTGACCTATGCAGAGTTGCGCAACAAGGTCGACGCACTGGCCTGCGGTTTTCACCGGTTGGGATTGCGCAAGGGCGACCGCGTCGGGATTTGGGCACCCAACTGTATGGAATGGACGCTGACCCAATATGCCACGGCCAAGCTGGGGCTGATCCTTGTCAACGTGAACCCGGCCTATCGGCTAAGCGAGATCGAATACGCCCTGAACAAAGTCGGCTGTCGCGCTCTGGTGACTGCGCCTAAGTTCAAATCAAGCAGCTACATCGAGATGTTAGAAACCTTGATGCCCGACCGCGCGCCCACGCTTGAATTCGCGATCCGGCTTGGTCAACAAACCTCGCCCGGTTTCCTCAACTTTGACGACCTTCTGAACGCCCCGAAGCCCGACGAGTTGGAAACCCTGCAAACCATCGGTGCCACGTTGAACGCCAATGATGCGATCAACATCCAGTTCACCTCGGGCACCACGGGCACGCCAAAAGGCGCGACCCTGACGCACCGCAACATTCTGAACAACGGCCACTTCGTCGTCGAGGCCATCGGTTTGAAAACGGGTGAAACACTGTGCGTTCCGGTTCCGCTCTATCATTGCTTTGGCATGGTCATGGGCAATCTCGGCTGCCTGACCCATGGCGCGACGATCGTCTATCCGGGCGAAGCATTCGATCCCGCCGCCGTGCTTGACGCACTGGACGCCGAGGCATGCGTCGGCATCTACGCCGTTCCGACAATGTTCATCGCAATGTTAGAACACGAAAGCCTAAAGGGGCGCGACCTTTCAAACCTGCGCACCGGCATCATGGCAGGCAGCCCCTGCCCGGTCGAGATCATGCGGCGCGTCATCGGCGAGTTGGGCTGCAAGGGCGTCACCATCGCCTACGGCATGACCGAAACCGCGCCGGTGTCCTTCCAGTCAGCGCTGGACGACCCAATTGAACGGCGCGTCTCGACCGTCGGACGCATCCAACCCCACGCCGAAGTCAAACTAGTCGACGAGACCGGCAAGACAGTGCCCCGCGGCACCCCCGGCGAATTATGCACCCGGGGCTATCTGGTGATGCAAGGCTATTGGGGCGACGAAGACACGACGAGGGCCGCGATTGACGCCGAAGGTTTCCTGCACACCGGCGACCTCGCCGTGATGGACGACGACGGCTATGCAACCATCTCGGGCCGTCTGAAAGACATGGTGATCCGGGGCGGCGAGAATATCTATCCGCGCGAGGTAGAAGAATTCCTGTACCAGCACCCGAAAATTCTGGACGTCCAAGTCATCGGGCTGCCAAGCGCAACCTACGGCGAAGAATTATGCGCTTGCGTCATCGCCAAGGAACATGTCAGCGAAGATGAGTTGCGCGACTTCTGCAAAGACCAGATCGCGCACTTCAAAATTCCGCGCTATGTAATGATCATGGAGGATTTTCCGATGACAGTAACCGGCAAGGTTCAAAAGTTTGTCCTGCGCGATGAACTGACGGAAAAGCTTGGATTGTCAAAGGACGTGACATGACCTTCAAACGCATCTTCCTGTTCTTGGTCCTAGCCTATGTTTTGGCCTACGCCGTCATCCGCACAACGCAATCCGAGGTTTGGGCCAAGGACGGCAATACTTATGTGATCTATCCGTCGAGCACGCTTTTCGTATATGCTGCCTTCCGCCCCTTGGCTTACCTCGACGAAAAGTTGACGGGGCGTCGATCAAGCGTTGGCCCGAAGACCTAGTCCTATTTCTGCGCGAAGAAGTATCGGACAAGATGATGAACCCGATCTTTTTCCGTCCAGCACCGATCCTGAGACACCCATTCATCCAGCACCTCGCGTGAGAATTGACCAAGGGCCGAGAAATCCTCCTCGCTCGCCAAAATAATCTCATGGCGCGACCAAAGGTTGCTCAACAGCGCCTCGGTCTTATCCCAATCCTGCTCGCTGCCCGTACAAGACAAAAGCCGGCCATCCGGGCCCAGAAGTGCCGGCGCATGGGACAGAACATGGTCCAAAAAGGCGCGCCCATCCGCACCGTTATCGACAGGCGTCACAATCTTATCAACGAAATTCGGATTGGACGGCGCGTTACAAATGATCAGATCGAAAGGCGCGAATTCGCGGACCCCATCAAAGCCGTTTGACACAACAGCCTCAAGCTTGACACCGTTCAACGTCGCATTGGCCAACGTGATATCAACCGCGTCCCTGTTGATGTCCGAACACGCAACCCGCGCGCCCTTCTTGGCCGCTGCAATACCAAGGATGCCGGTTCCGCACCCCACATCCAACACATGCTTGCCGGTCAGATCCTGACCTTCCAAACACGTCAGAAAATTCCGCGCAAAATGACTGGGCAGATATACTTTCGACGGATCGCCGTGGATCTCGAAGGTTCCAAGGTCTTCAATAGAAAACTGTTTCATGGGCTATGGTCCCTTTGAACAAATGGCGCAGGGCCAAGTTACGTTCAAAGGTTAGATCAAATGGCCTGAAACCGCTCGCAACTTTCAGTGAGCATCCGTGAGCAGTAGCCTGCGCTTAGATTTGGCTTGGGCTAGCCCCGCACACAGCTATTTGACAGTCACCCGAATTTTGCTGCCGTTCACCTCGATCGTCTCACTGCCCTTCGTCTTGGCGTGATAGATCACTTCAACGGCCGGTGTCAGACCGCCACAATTTCGGCTTTTCGTCATGCCCCATTTCCCAATGGTAAGAACGCCCAATTTCGTCGCGCGTGTGCGTTTGGGATCGACGTTCTTAGGGCGTTCACCGCAGTCCCCGCGAAAACCATTCACGATCACCGCTTGGCCCACCTTCAGCGCGACCTCTTTACGATACGGAATGATGTTGTCAGAGTTTGCATGCGCCATGGCCCCCGCCATCAGCGCGATCAAAAGAAGAATACGAAACATGTACCTACCGCCAGACTAAAAATTGACGTCAGGATAGCCTTACAAACTGCTTTTGATCAAGCATCGTCGTGTTCCGCTACCCGGCTTGTCGGCGACGCCATAGAGCATACCCCGTCAGGATTAAGAACAAAGCCAGTGCCGGTAACAGGATCAGGTCGTTATAAAGGAAACCCAAAACCCCAGTTAGCCCAAGGGACGACAACAAGGCGGGCAATAAAGGCGTGAAGCAACAAAGCGCCGTGAAGATCGTCCCGACCAACCCGACGCCTAGAAGTTTCTTATGTGCCAATTCGCTCATCCAAATCAGACACGGCCCTTCCACGGAACCAGCCATTTCTCGGCGATGCGCATCAACACGTCGATGCCAAACCCAATGACGCCGATCAGGATGATGCCCATCAAAACGATGTCGGTGTCCTGAAATTTAGAGGCTGCAACGATCATCTTGCCGATGCCTTTTTCCGCCGCGACAAGCTCGGCCGCCACAACTGTGCCCCAGCAAACGCCCATAGCAACCCGCGCCCCGGTGAAAATCTCGGGCAGTGAATTCGGCACGATTACATGACGCATGATTTGCATCTTTGAGGCACCCAGTGAATAGGCGGCATGCACTTTGGTGATCGCCACGCCCGACACGCCCGATCGCGCCGCGATGGCCATAATCCAAAGCGAGGCAAGGAAGATTAGGATGATCTTGCCCTGCTCGCCGATGCCGGCCCAGATGATCACCAAGGGGATCAAAGCCAAGGGTGGCACCGGGCGCATGAATTCTACGATCGGATCAAACCATCCCCGAAACCAGTTCGACAACCCCATGGCATAGCCCATCGGGATACCGATCAATGCGCCCAGAACAAAGCCGACGATGACGCGGAACAAGGAATAGCTCAGGTGTTCGGACAGCGTCACATTCTGGTATCCGTCGCGGCTGACCGATATCAGGCGGCTAAACACGCTTTCAGGCGCCGGCAGCCAGATGCTTTCCATTTGCCATCCCTTATCGGGTTCGATGTTCAAGGTTCCCTTGTCAGTCAGTGCCACGCGGGCAAAACCAGTTTGCACGTCTATGTCTCGGGTAATTGGCTGGCCGTCGATTTCAACGATTCTAGCGCCATCAGCGCGCTTAAGGTCGTCATTGGCGTCCCAGCTTAAAAGCTTCGAGCGATAGGCCTGCACCGCGATCACGTCGTTCTTGGCACTGCCATCGCCGGGTGCCACCACGGGCGTCTCGGGGGTTTCTCCTGCAGGAAAAGCCTCCAGCGTCACGGTTGCGTCCGCACGCGTGCCGTCTTCGGCCTCGACCGTGTACGTGAACGTATCCTGCCCGATGAACGGCCCCGGTGCATGCAAGAATCCGGGTAACCAATTCGACCCCGTGAACGCACCCCAGATCACAAAGATCAGCACGACCGAGATGATCGACCCCGCCTTGTCCGAAACAACCGTACTTTCGTCGCCAAAGGTAACGGTCTTCAACGATGTATAGTCATTGGCTGGTGTCAGGCGTTTTTTGATCTGACGCCAGATGAACAAGAACAGAAAAATCAGCGCCAGATATCCAAGAATGGCGGGCAACGCAGAAAAGATCGACAAGAAAAGCTGTGCCAACTCGCCGGTGAGGTCTGAGAGGATTTGTCCCATGCTAAGCGCTCTCCTCGGTGCGGCCCATGATCTCTTCTTCCATGTCCCAGATCATACTCAGAATTTCCTCGCGACGCTCACCGAACTCGGGCTCTTTTTTCACTTCGCGCAGGTCTTTGCCCACGCCCATGTCCGCGAATGGCAGCCGGTATTCCTTGTGGATGCGTCCCGGACGCGGAGCCATGACCACCAACCTCTCGCCCAAAAGCAATGCTTCCTCGACCGAGTGGGTGATCAGAATAATCGTTTTGCCGGTTTCTTTCCAAAGCTTTAGAACCAGCCCTTGCATCTTTTCGCGGGTCAGCGCGTCAAGCGCGCCCAAAGGTTCATCCATCAAAATCACATCGGGATCATTGGCCAGACAACGGGCCAAAGCCACACGTTGCTGCATACCGCCCGACAGTTCGTAGACCATTTTGTCTTTAAAGTCCTGCAGGCCCACAACGTCCAACAGGTGGTTCACGTTGTCGCCCCAGTCCTTCACACTTTTGCCCGCCATGCGGGGGCCAAAGCTGACATTTTCGCGCACCGACATCCATTCGAACAAGGCACCTTGCTGAAAGACCATGCCGCGTTCCGCATCCGGGCCAATCGCCGGGTGATCGTTCAGAACGATCGCGCCCTCGGTCGGTGCCAAAAAGCCTGCAACGATGTTCAAAAGCGTGGTCTTGCCACAGCCCGAAGGGCCAAGAACGCTCATCAACTCGCCCTGTTTCAGGTCTAGCGACACGTCCTGCAACGCCTGCACATGACCGCCGTTAGGCAGATCAAAACGCATGGAAATATTCTGGATCTGAAGACCCGGCATCACACACCCCGCTTTTTGTGGACTTGCCGAAATATAGGCAGAGTTACCTGCCAGAGACGTCCGCGCGAGAAAAACCCGCGCGGACGATTAGTCGATTAGTTTGCAGCCGAAAGTGGGCCTGCATTCACAGCGCCTTGATAGCTAGGCAGTGCCGAAGGGATCGCGCCCGCTTCAACAAAGACGGCTGCCGCACCGGACATAAAGTCCGCAACGCCGCCACCAAGCCATTTTTCGCTTAGCTGGTCTTCAACTGTTGGGAAAACAAACGTCGCCATAGTGGCGGCCGTTGCTTCTTCGTCCATACCAGCATCTTTTGCGATGATAGGCAGCATCTTGGCTTGGTTCGCCTCATCAGCCCACATTGCGTTGGCCGCAGCCGTCACAGCCAGAAACTTGGCAACCAGATCGCCCTCTTCTGCAACGTAAGACGCAGGTGCGGTCGTTGCGTCAAAGACAAGAATGCCCAGCTCTTCTTTCTCGGCACCGGTCAGCAACGTGTTGCCATGCTCGGTCATGCGGCGCAGTGCACCACCCCAACCGCAAGCCATGTCAAGCGAACCTTGTGCCAAAGCAGCGGCACTTTCTGCAGGTGCCATGTCGACAACTTCCATCGACGCAACATCAACACCGAAGTGATCCATCTGCTTCAGGAAACCAAAGTGCGCAGCAGTTCCAAGCGGAACAGCAACTTTCTTGCCAGCCAGTTCACCAGCCGAGTTCTTGTCGATCTCAAGAGCCGAAGCAACAACGCAGTTGTCATTCTCGGAATAGCTCACCGCTACGTCCAGAACCTGAATGTCCTGACCCGCAGATGCCGCAACAACAAAGGGTGGCAAGCCTTGACTAACCGAGATTTGCACGTCGCCCGACGCCATCGCAGCTGACATAGCTGTTCCGGTGTCAAAGCTGACCCAGTTGATTGGCACGCCCATAGCTTCTTCGTACATGCCTTCAGCTTTGGCAAACTGGAATGGCATCGGCCACTCAAGGAAGTAAGCGACTGTGATTGCATGGCCGTCTGCGTTAGCAGACACGGCTGAAAGCGACATTACGGCGCCCGCAGCTACGGTTGTCATCATCTTTTTAAACATGGATTCCTCCTGTTAGAGTGCCGGAATTACTTAACAAACGCGGATTTCCGGCAATCTGCGTTCTTGTTTCTTAGCAGCATCATAGATACCGCACGGCCCGTTCTGAGCTTCGAACAGCACCGTCCAACAGCGAACAGAAAGCCTTTCGCACGGCGCGTCAACATATTTGATACCTGACGGATTGCTTATGGCCAGTCGAAAGCCACGGTTAATGCCAGTTTTCAATGCATCTGCACGGCTTTTGGGCCTGAGAGAAAATCCGACGGAGATGACACGCCTTAAGCATCCGAATTCTGGGGCTCTTCAACGACCTGGGACAAGGGTTTAGGGCCATTGAACCATGTACAAACGATCAGACCGGACTTCGAAACCGAACTAGATACGTTGAACGCTATTTTCGTTGTCGGCACCAAAACCCTGATCGACTGGGGTTCGCTGGGGATCACATCGACATCATAAGTATCATTTGGAAGAGGAGCAGAGTTGACTTGAACCGAACGCCGCCTCCAGAACGCCGAAACAAAATCAATCGATGCATGTTCAAGCAATTTCGCATTCACAAACACCAGCTCGCCATCGGGCTTGTAGATACTGATTGGAATCGGCCCTTTGGACGACAAAGCCGAGATAATCCGATCCATTTCGCCCAGTTCGTTGGTCAGCGTGGCGATTTCTAGATCATTGCGTCCGTGAAACAGGATAGAATCCACATTTCGGGCGATCTGTTGCAGATACTTCTGCTCGAAAGGCAACCAGTGCCGGGGGGTGTGGCTGATCGTAGAGATCGCGCCAATAGTTTCATTGTCGTGGTTAACGACAGGCACGCCCAGATAGCCTACAACCTTATGCGCCCTAACGCGTTTTAGATTGCATAAAACGGGATCTTGGCGTGCATCGACCACGTCAATCATCGTCGATGTCTCTATTGTACGTGCACAGATAGTTTCGCCGGGGACATACTCGCGCTCGCGAAACGACGGACCCGGTAAGGGATAAGCGCCAATCGCATAGAGCACCCCGTCTTGAATTACGCCGATAAAAAATTCGTCGGCTTCCAGATCGTCCGCTGCGACCATGGCCAAATGATCAAGTTCTTTGATCAAACCATGAAAGTCAGCGGCTTCGTGCGCCCACTGCACAGGAACAGGGTGAACCGGTTTCTTGTTGCCCTCTTCCAAATGGCCCCCGTCAAATTTGCGCTAACAATGTATAGATATAAAAATAATATTTATGTAATGTGACGTGCATTACGTAGTACATAAGCGACTCTCGTCCAAGTTGTACATCTGAATAGGTCGCGAAACTGTAACATTTTCGAAGATGGAAGGGTGATCCAGACGCGGTCTCGGGGCTTCTTACAATGTCATTAGGCAACTAAACCGCCCCGTATAAGCAGTAACGCGTCGCAAAATCAAGAAAGCCACGGGATGCGAAAGAGTTGAGATAGTTGTGAAGGTATTTTCCTATCTAACGTAATTCCACCTATGTAATTCTACCTATACGGTCGCGGTTTCTTGCCTATTTTTTTTGCAAATTTGCGCCGCGGTATCCGAATCTGTCTCCACAAGACCCTGCCCCGTCCTCAGCTACGCCCCTAGAACTCGGCTTCAAGCGCGATGGCTGTGGCCTCGCCCCCACCAATGCAGATCGACGCCACACCGCGCTTGGCATTTCGCGCCTTCATCGCCCCCAAAAGCGTGACCAGAATACGCGCGCCAGAGGCTCCGATCGGGTGTCCTAATGCAACCGCACCGCCATGGATGTTCAACCGTTCGCGCTCGATACCAAGCTCGCGCATCGATGCCATAGGCACGCAAGCAAAGGCTTCGTTGATCTCGAACAGATCGACATCGTCCAAGCTCCAACCGATCTTCTTGAAAAGCGCCTGCTTGGCATAGACCGGTGCCGTCGTGAACCAATCAGGCGCGCCCGCATAAGCGGCATGCCCCACGATCCGCGCCAAGGGTGTCAGCCCTAAAGCCTCAACCTGAGACGCGCGTGCCAACACAAGGGCCGCAGCCCCATCGTTGATCGAAGACGACGACGCCGCCGTGACTGTCCCGTCTTTCTTGAACGCAGGTCTTAGGTTAGGAATTTTACCGGGATCGATTTTCTGCGGGCCTTCGTCCTGCGATACCGTCACATCCCCCTTACGGGTCTGCACCGTGACAGGTGCGATTTCCCAATCAAATTGGCCACTTGCCGCCGCTTTTTGAGCCCGCGCCACGCTTTCGATGGCATAGGCATCCTGATCATCGCGGGTGAATTGATATTTCTCGGCGCAATCTTCCCCAAAGGTACCCATTGAGCGACGACGCCCATCGGGGGCCACCTCAAAGGCGTCCTCAAGCCCGTCCATCATCATGTGATCCAACATCTGCGTGTGCCCGATCCGCGCGCCGGCGCGCCCTGACGGCAGCAGGTACGGCGCGCCGGTCATGCTTTCCATGCCGCCAGCAACCGCGACGTTGATCGATCCTGCAACCATCGCGTCATGGGCCTGCATCACCGATTTCATGCCGGAACCGCAGACCTTGGACACGGTCGTACAGGTCGCCGACACTGGGATGCCTGCGTTCAAGGCCGCTTGCCGCGCAGGCGCTTGGCCCAGACCCGCTGACAAGACGTTGCCCATCAAAACCTCGTCCACTTTGTCCGGGGAAAGCCCCGCATCTGCCAGCGCCGCCTTGATCGCTGTCGCCCCAAGATCGGTTGCCGAAACTCCCGAAAACGTGCCTTGAAAAGCGCCAAGCGGAGTGCGCGCCGCGCCACAAATCATGATCGGGTCTGAAAGGTTTTGTCCGTCCATCTTATGATCCTCCACTGGCCCATCTGGGCTTTCGTTTTTCTAGGAACGCCGCAATGCCTTCACGGGCTTCCTCTGTATCCCACGTATCGGCCAGTTTTTCGATGGTCGCCTCAACCGTCACGTCGTCGATTTTGGGGCCAAGCATCCGCGTCAGTGCTTTCGCGCGCCCAATCGCGCCCGCAGGTAGGCTAAGGTAGGGTAAAACTTCCGCTTCAATCGCCGCGTCCAGATCACTTAGGTCCACCACATGCGTCACCAATCCCAGTCGAAGGGCCTCGGCCGCTAGAAAAATACGCGCGTTCATAAACACTTGCCGCGCCGCACCTTCGCCAATCCGCGCCATAACGTAAGGTGAAATCGTCGCGGGAATCAAACCAAGCCGCGTTTCCGTCAGCCCAAACTTCGCATCCGGCGCGGCCAAAACCACATCGCAAACGCACGCCATACCGACGCCACCCCCCAATGCCACACCTTCGACGCGACCAATAACAGGTACCGGCATTACGTTTAGCGCCTTCAACATCATCGCCAAACGCCGGGCTTCCACATTGCGCCCCGCACGGTCGGCGTCAATCTGAGCCTGCATCCACGTCAGATCACCGCCAGCACAAAACACACCGTCCACGCCAGACAAAACAACCACCCGGATCCCCTGCCCGGCAGCCACAGATGCGAACGCTGTCAACTCGTCCATCATCTGCGCCGACAGCGCATTCTTGCGGCTTGGATTGTTCAAACGCAGCGCCGCTACGCCCCGCGCATCAACATCCACCAAAATCGTTTCATATGCGTCCATCAATGGGTGCTCCGTAGGTTTTGCGCAAACTCAGCGGCCTTATTCAAAGCCGCAGGATCAATCCCCGTCTCAAAGCCCTCGACCTCCAACATCGCAACGACGGCCTCAGTGGCGACATTGCCCGCCGCGCCCGGCGCAAAAGGACAGCCCCCCAAACCGCCAGCCGACGCATCGAACGTTCGAAGCCCAAGCGCCAAAGCAGCGCGGATATTATCCAAAGCGCGCCCGCTGGTGTCGTGAAAATGCGCACCGATCTCATCGGCAGGTAAATGCGCCAAAACCGCTTCCAACATTGCTGTCACCCGGTCCGGCGTGCCCTTACCGATTGTATCGCTAAGCGACACCTCATAGCAGCCAATATCTTTCAAGCTTTTGGCGACATCCGCCACAACATCCGGCGCAATCAAGCCTTCGTAGGGGCAATCCGTAACACACGAGACATAGCCCCGCACCGGCAGGCCTTCGTCTAAAGAACGCGCAACAACAGGCTGAAATCGCTCAAGACTTTCGGCAATCGAACAGTTGATGTTCTTCTGACTGAAGGTTTCCGACGCCGCGCCGAAGATCGCGATTTCATCGACGCCTGCTTCCAACGCCCGCTCTAACCCATGCATGTTTGGTGTTAGCGCGGTATAGGTCACGCCACTGGCCCGCGTGATGCCCGCAAGCACGTCATCCCCATCGGCCATCTGTGGCACCCATTTCGGTGACACAAAGCTGGCAGTTTCGATCTTCTTCAAACCCGTGGCCGACAAAAGATCGACCAGCGCGATCTTGTCAGCCGTGGAAATTGCCCGCGTTTCGTTCTGCAATCCGTCGCGCGGAGCCATTTCGAAGATAAGAACGTCGTCGCTCACGGTTCGACCTCGGCCAGTTTAACCAAAGCCGCACCCTGATCGACTTGCTCGCCTTCGCCCGTGTTCACTTCCGCAATCGTTCCGTCGCGTGGCGCGACCAACCGGTGCTCCATTTTCATGGCCTCAAGCACAAGAAGCGCGTCGCCCTTGGCCACCACATCGCCCGCTTTGGCCATCACCGAAACAACACGCCCCGTCAAAGGCGCAAGCACCACATCGCCGCTGCCAGCGTCGGCATTGCTGCCCGATTGCAAAAGCGCGAACCCTCGCGTGGAGCCTTGCCGCTCAACCGAAACGGACTGTTCGTCGGCCAGAACATGAAACCGCACGCGGCGGTCATCGACAATAAAGGACAGCGCATCACCGACCCAATCCACAGCACTGACGTTCAGTTCACCGTCAGGTGTTTCCAAACGAACCTGTCCGCCAAGTGTCTCAACCGTCACCTGCGCCTCCTCAAACCGCACGATTTGGCGAGCCGCTCCAAAGTGACGAAAGTTCGCAAGACCAACCAAGCCCAAGCCTGCAGGCACCCGCAAAACACAAAGTGCTGCCGCCGCCCAGTCAAGCGTCGTGGCGGGCAAATCAGCCACAAGCTCGGCACCCTTTCGCGCGATCAGCCCGGTATCAACATCGCCCGCCTGAAAATCTTCGTCGCGTGCAAGACGGATCAGAAAATCGCGGTTCGTCTGCACGCCAGCCACTTTCGTGTCTTCCAAAGCGCGCGCCAAAAGCCGCAAGGCCGTGGCCCGATCCTCACCATGGGTGATGACCTTCGCAATCATCGGATCGTAGTGTTGCGTGATCACGTCGCCTTCGCCCACGCCCGTATCAATCCGCGCATCCGCACCGAACCACAGCCGGTTTAGTTGGCCGGTGGCAGGCAGAAACGCATTGGCAGGGTCTTCCGCATAAAGCCGCGCTTCAAACGCATGTCCCCGAACCGTGACCTCGTCTTGGGTGAATGGCAAAGGCTCGCCACCTGCCACGGACAGTTGAAGCGCAACCAGATCAAGCCCTGTCACAGCCTCGGTCACCGGGTGTTCAACTTGCAGCCGAGTGTTCATTTCCATGAACCAAAAAGCCTTCGGATCAGGGAAGGCCGCGCCGTCGACGATGAACTCAACCGTGCCCGCGCTCGCGTAGTCCACCGCCTTCGCCGCAGCCACCGCAGCCGCGCCCATAGCAGCGCGAAGTTCGTCAGTCATACCGGGCGCAGGCGCTTCCTCGATCACCTTTTGATGGCGACGTTGCAGAGAACAATCACGTTCAAACAGATGCACAACATTTCCATGAGCATCGCCAAAAACCTGTACTTCGATGTGGCGCGGCGATTGGATGTATTTCTCGATCAGGCAATGCGGATCGCCGAAACTTGCCTTTCCCTCTCGCGCCGCACTGACAAGCGCGTCGGCAAAATCACCCGGCGCTTCAACCAGCCGCATTCCCTTGCCGCCACCGCCTGCGCGCGCCTTAATCAACACGGGGTATCCGATTTCAGCGGCTTTCTGGGCAAGGAATTCTGGGTCTTGCTCGGCCCCGTGATAGCCCGGAACGACTGGGACGCCCGCCTCTTCCATCAAGGTTTTCGCCTGATCTTTCAGGCCCATAGCGCGTATTGCACTGGCAGACGGTCCAACAAAGATCAGCCCCGCGGCCTCGACAGCTTCAACAAACTCGGGGTTCTCCGACAAAAACCCATAACCCGGATGCACCGCATCAGCACCGGTCAGTTTCGCGGCGTCCAAAATCGCATCTGTGCGCAGATAGCTTTCGCTGACAGGAGCCGGGCCAAGCCGTACCGCCTCGTCCGCCATCGCCACATGACGCGCGTCCGCGTCAGCGTCCGAGTATACCGCCACACTGCCAATGCCCAATTCGCGACAGCTTTTGATGATCCGACAGGCGATCTCGCCCCGGTTCGCGATGAGAAGTTTATTTATCATCTACGCCCTGCCCCGAACCGGAAAGCTCTTCACGACCAAAGACAGCTGAGTGATTAAGTCCGAGACCTCAGAAGGCTCCACTGGATAGCTCATTTCTGTAGAACCTTTTTCACCTTGCTCTCGGAACTTAACATTCACAACGAAAGCGCTATCGACCTTGGCAATCTGAAGTTTGAAATATGGTTCCAACGTCTTGAGTTCGGCTGAACAAACCGTCTTAGCAACCAATGCTTTGATTTCACCCAGAAACGCAGGGAGTTCGTCAGCCCTTAGGCAGGGCCGCATAACGGCAATCACAATCGGCGCCGTCAGAGGTTCGAACACTCCGCTCAAGTTCAGTTCGATGTCCGAAATGAGCCAATTGCCGTCCCAATAGCTGTTATTATCTGGATACTGATATCCTTGAATTCGAACCTTCAGAAAGTCGGCAATTTCAAATCCAATCATTCCCTCACATCCTAAACAGCCCGAACCGGGTTTCCGGGATCGGGGCGTTAAGCGTGGTGGCCAGCGACAACGCAAGCACGTCGCGGGATTTGCGAGGATCAATAATACCGTCGTCCCAAAGCCGCGCACTGGCGTAAAGCGGATGGCTTTGGCGATTAAACATCTCTTCTGTGGGCGCACGGAAAGCAGCCTCTTCGTCGTCGCTCCAGCTTTCGCCGCGCTTTTCCATTGCCGAACGTTTCACAATCGCCAAGGTCCGTGCCGCCTGTTCGCCGCCCATCACAGCGATGCGCGAATTGGGCCATGTCCACAGGAACCGGGGGCCAAAGGCACGGCCCGCCATGCCATAGTTCCCGGCCCCATAAGACGCGCCGACGATCATGGTGATCTTGGGCACCGACGTCGTAGACACCGCCGTCACAAGCTTGGCGCCATGGCGCGCGATGCCGCCTTCTTCGGCTTGCCGTCCCACCATAAAGCCCGTGATGTTTTGAAGAAACACCAGCGGGATGCGGCGCTGTGAACAAAGTTCCACAAAATGCGCACCCTTCTGCGCACTTTCGGAAAACAGCACCCCATTGTTAGCAATGATCCCAACCGGCATGCCGTGGACATGGGCAAATCCACAGACCAGTGTTTCGCCAAAGCGCGCTTTGAATTCATCGAACCGACTGCCGTCGACCAACCGCGCGATCACCTCACGAATGTCGAACGGGATGCGCGGATCGGTGGGGATGATCCCTATCAGTTCGGCAGGATCATAGGCCGGAGCCTCGGGCGTCTGCAGGGCAAGATATGCACCAACCTCCATGCCAAGGTTGCCAACAATCCGCCGCGCGATCTGTAAGGCATGAGCGTCGTCTTCCGCCAAGTGATCAGCGACGCCCGACAACCGCGTATGCATTTCGCCGCCCCCCAAGTCTTCGGCGCTGACATCCTCGCCCGTCGCCGCTTTGACCAAAGGTGGCCCCGCCAGAAAGATGGTGCCTTGGTCGCGAACGATTATCGTCTCATCGCTCATCGCGGGCACATAGGCGCCTCCTGCGGTGCACGACCCCATGACAACAGCGATCTGAGGAATGCCCTCGGCGCTCATCTGCGCCTGATTATAAAAGATGCGCCCAAAGTGATCGCGGTCGGGAAAGACCTCGTCCTGATTGGGCAGGTTCGCGCCACCGCTGTCCACAAGATAGACGCAAGGTAAGCGATTTTCGCGGGCAATTTCCTGCGCGCGCAAATGCTTTTTCACCGTCAGCGGAAAATAAGTCCCGCCCTTCACAGTGGCATCATTGGCCAAGATCATCACATGTCGTCCGGCCACTTGTCCCACGCCCGCAATGGCACCGGCTGCCGGTATTTCGCCGCCGTACATATCATGGGCGGCAAACAATCCGACCTCAAGAAAGGGCGCGCCCGGATCCAGCAAGCCCTGCACACGGTCACGCGGCAACATCTTCCCACGGCTCAGGTGCCGGTCCCGCGAGCGTTCGGTGCCGCCCAACAAGGCGGCTTCTGCCACAGCTTCAACAGCCACCAACTGAGCTTCCATGCCCAAGCGGTTGGTTGCGAAATCTTCCGATCCGGTCCTGATCTGACTATCGATCTTCATGGTACCTCTACCGTCAGTCCAACGCTTTGCAAGACCCCTTGCAAGTAAAATGCGACCACATCATCGCGACCAAGACATCCGCCATCGCGAAACCAAACGGTTGCGCCGGTCATCATCGACAACAGCATCCGCGCATGGACGGCGGCATCCGGTACATGAAACACACCTGCGGATACACCGTCTTCTAAGATACCGCGCAGCGTACGTTCATATTGATCGCGTAGCTCTACAATCACGCGTCGGTTATCATCGTCCAGACTGCGGATTTCCATATAGGCTAGGAAAACGTCGTTCGGAAAATCAAGATGATAGGTGACATGGTGTTCAGCGAAGGCACGCAGTCGCTTCGCAGGTCCTAAGACATCGTTCAGACGCGTTTCAAGAACCTTCAGCAATGCGTCCATATGATTGCACATCAAATCAACCAAAAGCGCCTGCTTGCCTGCGAAGTGATTGTAGATGCCGCCTTGGCGCATGCCGACAGCATCGGCCAGTTCGCGCATCGACACAGCACTATAGCCTTTTTCAGCGAAAAGCCGCAGCGCCTCGCGACGGATAATGGTCTTGGTGTCTCGGGTTTCCAGAGCCAGTCTCGCATAATATGAATGATCGTTCATTCATATTCCGGACATTCCAAAAAAGCAAGCCTTGCACCTAGCCTGCCACCGCCGCGATTGTTCCGCGCACTTCGCGCACGCGCTCCGCGTTGTCTTGCGCCACGGACCCATCCGCGTTCCAAAGTGAATTTTCAAACCCCACACGCACCTTGCCTCCAAGCCGCGCAACCTCCGCAAGGCACACCGTCTCTTCGGGGCCAAAGGCGCACATCATCCAGTCGTAGGTCTGATCGCTAGCGCCCATCCGCGCCACATAATCCGCAACCATCTCGGGCCTGCTGATTTCTGTGCCGTCGTAAGTGCCCAGAACCAGTTGGATAAGATGGTGGTCACCGGGAATACCGCCGCTTGAGCAAGCCTCGATAAACCGGTCCAACTCGCCCAAGGAATACAGGATGTGTTGAATGGTTACACCTTCACCTGCTGCCCAGTCGTAAAAGGCGCACGCCGCGCCCCAATCGCCGTCCTGACGCACCATTTCGCGCAGCGCCACCGACACATTTTCGGGCCTCAAGTCCCGCACAACCTGTTGCTGAACCGCCGCCTCATAGCGCCCGCCCGCTTCGGATGTGACTTGCAGAAACATGCCCGGCACGTCTTCAGACAGCCGGTCCAGCAAAGCGCGATATCGCCCCGCATCCAAAAGGTGAAGCCCATCATCGTCGCGAACATGCGCGTGCAGCCCATCCGCACCTGCCTCAAAACAGGCCTGCGCCGTTTCGATCAGTTGATCGTCGGTTATGGGAATGTTGGGATGATCTTTGCGGCCTCGGCGCGCGCCATTGGGGGCGACCATGACTTTGGGAAGGAGTTTCATTCTCACCTCAAACTGCGGGTCCTAACGTCGCAAAGCTGCCGCGATGAAACAGCAGCGGATCACCATCGTTCTTGTCGATCTGTACCACGCGCCCGATAAATATCTCGTGGTCGCCCGAGATGATCTGATCCTCGACCTTGCATTCCAAAACCGCCAAGGCCTCGCGCAACACAGGCAGACCTTGATAGCCCGGCATCCACTCGATGCCAGCAAACTTGTCATCCGATGGGCGGGCAAAATTCAATGTCGTGCCTTTGGCCCCTGCCCCCATGATGTTAATAGCAAAAGCGCCATGGTCGTGAAAGGCGCCGCGGGACGGTGCTTTCAATCCAATCGACCACAACACCAATGGTGGGTCTAAAGAGACGGACGAAAACGAATTGATCGTCATGCCCACGGGGCGGCCTTCATCACCCAAACTGGTCACCACGCAAACACCCGTGGCAAAACACCCCAATGCATCGCGCAATTCACGCGGATCGATACCTGCGTCGGTCTCAGGGGCGGCTGTCATGGCTTTGACTTTCCGGATCAGTAGTCGCTTTCGCGTTAGAATGTGATGCTCTTTGCACTCAGAACAACTCATAAAAACCCATGCCCGCCAGCATAAAACCTGATGGCGCACAGCGGGCTATACCACATGGAACGTAACCATTCTGACGGGACAGCAATGCGATACTTTGCTCTCGAAATCCCTACCCAAGGATTGTCGGGCAACAAAGGATGGACACTGGCATGGCACGAACCCGACCCCAAAAACCGACTTTGACATCTGACAGAAAGGGTTGCGCCGGGCGGCACTTGTTGGGGTGAACGATTTTTCTTCGAAAAATCCAAGTTGGGGCTTTGCCCCCACGCGCTTTGCGCGCTCCCCCAAAGTATTTCAGACAGAAGAAGATGCGAAAAGCGCGCCGGATCATGGGCGCGCCTTCCATTTTTTCGAAGTCGAGGTGCTTTAAAACAGGCCTTCGATCTCGCCTGCATCATTCAGGTAAATACTCTCGGCGGAAGGTTTACGCGGCAATCCCGGCATGGTCATGATTTCACCACAGACCACCACCACAAAGCCCGCACCCGCCGACAGCCGCACTTCGCGGACCGGCAAGGAATGCCCTGTTGGCGCGCCGCGTTCGTTCGGATCGGTGGTAAAGGAATATTGGGTTTTCGCCATACAGACCGGCAAATCGCCATAGCCCTGATCTTCCCAGGTCTTTAATTGATCCAAGATTTTCTTGTCCGCGATCACATCTACGGCCCGGTAAATTTCCTTTGCCACTGTTTCGATTTTTTCGAACAGTGATTTCGAATCCGGATAAAGCGGCGCGTATTTCGACGGCTGAGTTTCTGTAATCTCGACAACTTTCCGCGCCAGATCAGCGGAGCCTTTCGAGCCATCGGCCCAGTGTTTTGACAAAACCGCCTCGGCACCTTGAGACGCGACGAAGTCGAGAATCGCTTGAACTTCAGCCTCGGTGTCCTTGACGAAATGGTTGATTGCGACGACCGCGGGCACGCCGAACTTCTTGATGTTCTCTATATGCCGACCAAGGTTGGCACAGCCCTTTGTCACCGCATCCACGTTTTCATTGTCGAGGTCGTTTTTGACCACGCCACCGTTCATCTTCATTGCGCGAACGGTCGCCACGATCACAACTGCCGCCGGTGTCAGACCAGCTTTGCGGCATTTGATGTTGAGGAACTTCTCGGCACCCAAGTCGGCGCCAAAGCCTGCTTCGGTCACCACGTAATCGGCAAGTTTCAACGCCGTCGTTGTTGCGATGACCGAGTTACAGCCATGGGCGATATTGGCGAATGGCCCGCCGTGCACGAAGGCGGGATTGTTTTCCAGCGTCTGCACAAGGTTCGGCTGCATTGCGTCTTTCAACAGAACTGTCATCGCGCCATCGGCTTTGATGTCGCGCGCAAAAACCGGCGAGCGATCCCGGCGGTAGGCCACGATCATATCGCCCAACCGCTTCTGCAAATCCTTCAGGTCTTTTGCCAGACAGAGGATCGCCATCAC
The DNA here is from genome assembly GCA_028097405.1 of Paracoccaceae bacterium. Taxonomy (GTDB): domain Bacteria; phylum Pseudomonadota; class Alphaproteobacteria; order Rhodobacterales; family Rhodobacteraceae; genus CALKXV01. The sequence goes on from JAOHEK010000006.1 coordinate 67,209, forward strand.
TTCGGAGGCCACCGTAATGTCAAAACCACCTTCGCGCGGAAACCCATTCGATACACCGCCCAAAGACAAAGCCACCTGACGCAACGCGCGATCGTTCATATCAACAACCCGGCGCCAAGCGACGCGACGCAAATCTATCTCTAGTTCATTGCCCCAATAAATATGATTGTCGATCATTGCAGACAAAAGCGAATGCGCGGAAGTAATAGCGTGGAAATCACCGGTGAAATGGAGGTTCATATCCTCCATTGGAACCACTTGCGCGTAACCGCCGCCAGCCGCGCCACCTTTCATACCAAAGTTCGGGCCCAATGAGGCTTCGCGAATGCAAATCATCGCATTCTTGCCAATTGCGTTCAGACCGTCGCCCAAACCGACCGTCGTTGTGGTTTTACCTTCACCGGCAGGCGTCGGGTTCACGGCCGTGACAAGGATTAGTTTGCCGTCTGTATTACCCTGCACAGAGTTGATAAATGACTGACTTACCTTAGCTTTATCGTGCCCATAAGGGAGAAGGTGGTCGCTTGGAATGCCAAGTTTATCACCGACTTCCATGATCGGTTTTTTCGTGGCTGCGCGTGCAATTTCAATGTCGGACATGATCTTTTTCCCACTAAGTGTTTTGTTAAACGGTGTGTACTCGGTACGGCTTTTTCAAGCGCGCAAAAAACGTCGTATGGCTGGCCACTTTCGATCTATTCTCGGAATTAAACCCGGGAAATGGATCGTTGGTAAACATTGGCCTATTATTCCGCCGCAAGGGCGTCAGCTTTTTCAACCCGAACGGCTGAAAATTTGAATTCCGGAATTTTACCGTACGGGTCCAATGCTGAATTCGTCAGGATATTGGCCGCAGCTTCTACATAGGCGAAAGGCACGAATACATTTCCTTCGGCCACCGCGCGGTCCGCCCTCGCCATGATCGAAATCGATCCGCGCCGGGTTGTCAGTTGAACGTATTCGCCGGGCGCCACGCCAAGGTCGCGCAGGGTTTTCGGATGCAGCGAACAATTGGCTTCCGGTTCAACAGCATCCAATATGGATGCGCGCCGTGTCATGGAGCCAGTGTGCCAATGTTCCAGTTGGCGACCTGTTATCATAACAAATGGGTATTCGTCATCCGGCACTTCGTCGGGTGGAATAACATTCGCAGGCGTAAATCGGGCGCGTCCGTCGGGGCGCGGAAAGCCATCGCCAAACACAATCGATTGGCCCGGATCGTCTGGTGTTAGCGACGGATAGGTTACGGCACTTACGCCCTCCAACCGGTCCCATGTGATGTTGTCAAGCGATCCCATATTCAACTTCATCTCGGCAAAAACCTCGCGCGGATGAGTGTATGTCCAGTTCAGGCCAAGGCGCTTCGCCAGCTCAACCTCGATCCACCAATCTTCTTTGGCTTCACCCGGAGGCGGCGTCACAGGCCGACCCATTTGCACTTGTCGGTTGGTGTTCGTTACCGTGCCCGTCTTCTCGGCCCAAGCCGAAGACGGCAGGATTACATCAGCATAATTTGCGGTTTCGGTCAGGAAGATATCCTGAACGACCAGATGATCCAACTTGGCCAAAGCCGCTCGCGCGTGGTCCGCATCTGGGTCAGACATCGCTGGGTTTTCGCCCAAGATATACATGCCCTTGATGTCGCCGTCGTGGATCGCGTGCATGATCTCGACAACCGTCAGGCCTTTTTCGCCCGAGAAATCTTCGGTGCCCCAAACGTCTGTAAAGGCGGAACGCACGCCATCATCCGTCACCGGTTGATAGTCTGGCAGAAACATCGGGATTAGCCCGGCATCAGACGCACCTTGCACATTGTTCTGCCCCCGAAGCGGATGCAGTCCCGCGCCCGGACGGCCCACTTGCCCTGTCATCAGCGCCAGCGAGATCAAACAGCGCGAGTTGTCCGTGCCGTGGATATGCTGCGAAATGCCCATGCCCCAGAAGATCATGCCAGCCTTGGCACCGGCAAAGACCCGCGCCACATCGCGCAAAACATCCGCTTCGATCCCGCAAATCGGCGCCATCTTTTCAGGCGGGAAACCCATAAGATGGGTTTTCATCGCGTCCCAGTTTTCGGTGTAGGCCTCGATATATTGCTGGTCGTACAGCCCCTCTTCGACAATCACATGCATGATCGCGTTCAGCATCGACACATCAGCGCCCGGCTTGAACTGCAGCATGTGGCTGGCGTGACGTTTCAGGCCTTGGCCGCGTGGATCCATAACGATCAGCTTGCCGCCGCGCTTGGTGAATTGCTTGAAGTAGGTCGCAGCGACGGGATGGTTTTCCGTGGGGTTCGCACCAATCACAATTGCCACGTCAGCGTTTTCAATCTCGTTGAAGGTGGCCGTTACAGCGCCCGATCCAACGTTCTCCATCAAAGCTGCAACCGAGGATGCATGGCACAACCGAGTGCAGTGGTCGACGTTGTTATGGCCAAAGCCTTGGCGGATAAGCTTTTGAAATAAATAGGCTTCTTCGTTCGAGCATTTCGCTGAACCAAAGCCCGCGATCTCGTTTCCACGGCCCTTCATGCCATTCGCGGCAAAGTCCAGGGCTTCGTCCCAAGTCACTTCGCGGAAGTGCGTCAGGATGTTTCCGGGATCAACATTCAGCCCCTTGGCAGGTGCATCGTCGCGCCGGATCAGCGGCTTGGTCAAACGGTGTGGGTGATTGATATAGTCAAAGCCAAAGCGGCCCTTGACGCAAAGACGGCTTTCATTCGCTGGGCCGTCGATCCCGTCCACATAAAGGATTTCGTCATCCTTCACCTTGAACGATAATTGGCAGCCAACCCCGCAATAGGGGCAAACGGATTTAACTTCGCGGTCGTAATCCTTGGTGTCGCCCACGATGGTTGCGGGCAGCAAAGCCCCCGTCGGACAAGCTTGCACGCATTCACCACAAGCCACGCAAGACGACGCGCCCATGTCATCGTCCTGATCAAACACGATCTGAGCATCGCGGCCACGTCCCGCCATGCCGATCACGTCATTCACCTGAACTTCGCGGCAGGCCCGAACGCAAAGGTTGCAATGAATGCAAGCGTCTAAGTTGACCTTCATCGCCACATGGCTGTCGTCTAGCAAAGGAACGCGTGTTGCCTCAACCGCCGGAAAGCGGCTTTCGGAAACGCCTGTCGCCGCCGCCATATCCCAAAAGTGCGACGAAACATCATGGGCTTTTTCGGGCTGATCCGCCGCCAAAAGCTCAACAACCATTTTGCGAGACTTTACAGCGCGTTCCGTGTCGGTCTTTACAACCATACCATCGGCCACAGACCGAATGCAGGAGGCGATCAAAGTGCGCTCGCCTTCTACTTCCACCATGCAGGCCCGGCAGTTGCCGTCAGGTCGGTATCCCGTCGCTGGTTTGTGACACAGGTGCGGGATTGTCAGACCCCGACCATGTGCCGCTTCCCAGATTGTCGTGCCTTCGGGGACTGTAACGTCCGTCCCATCAAGCGAGAAAGTAACCGAAACCTCGACGACGTCTTTCATCCTAGTTCCCTAAGGCTGTTTCAATGGCTTCAAAGCAAGCGGGCGTAAACCCGGTGCCTTCGACTGGCTCGCAGGGTTCAAGCGCAGCACAGAAAGTTTCGAAACCGGCTTCATCCATTCCAAGCTGAGTCTGATAGTTGGCTGCCAGCGTTGAACTTTCGGCTGTCATCATTTCCACAGTCCGTGTGGAAACTTCGGATGTGTCCGTACACATCGCGCCTTCCAATCTGGCTTGCAGCATGACTTTATCGGCGTCGGTGTTTTTACCACAGGCATGGCGAATGGCCGCGACACCGAAGGTATTTCCAAACCCATCAAGCGGGTTGCTTTCTTCGCTGATCTTGGCATCTTCGGGCGGTTCGCCCACATAACAATGTGCAAATTCTTGGCCCATCACAGGCATCGGTAAAAGTAGCAGGGCCATCGCAGTAAATAGTCGCATCAGATTTCCTCTCCAAAGTGTTTTATGACCATCCGAATTGGATTTGGCGCAGCTTGCCCCAAACCGCAGATGGATGCATCCCCCATCACCTCACAAAGATCTTCTAATAGTGCCTGATCCCAAGTGTTTACCTGCATAAGCTTCACCGCTTTTTCACAACCCGCCCGACATGGCGTGCACTGGCCGCAGCTCTCATCTTCAAAGAATTTCAACATGTTAAGGGCCGCATCACGGGCCTTGTCGTGATCCGATAAGACCACGACTGCAGCCGATCCGATAAAACTTCCGTGAGGCTGCAAAGTATCGAAATCAAGCGGAATATCGTTCATTGATGCCGGCAAAAGCCCCGAAGAAGGCCCGCCAGGCTGATATGCCTTGAAGGTATGCCCCTTGGCCATGCCGCCTGCCGCCTCGATCACATCCATAATCGTCGAGCCCGCTGCCAGCAAATAAACGCCCGGATTTGCAACCCGGCCCGACACAGAATAGCTGCGCAAACCGATGCGCCCGTTCTTTTCCGTGGCGTTCAAACACTCGGGGCCTTCGCGACAAACCTTGGCCACCCAATAAAGTGTTTCGACGTTATGAACCAAAGTGGGACGATCAAAAATTCCGACCTGCGCCACAAAGGGCGGTCGGTGCCGGGGCAATCCGCGCTTGCCCTCGATGCTTTCGATCATCGCGCTTTCTTCGCCGCAGATGTAAGCGCCTGCACCACGCCTCAGATCAATGTAACCGGGCTTGACGATACCTGCGTCTTCCAAGGCTTTGATCTCGGTCGCCAAAATATGCAGCACGGCGGGGTATTCGTCGCGCATGTAGATAAAGCAGGTTTCGGCCTCAACCGCCCAAGCGGCGATCAACATGCCTTCTAAAAATAGATGCGGTGTGCGTTCTAGATAGTAACGGTCTTTGAACGTGCCGGGTTCGCCCTCGTCCCCGTTGACGGCCAGATAACGCGGGCCGGCGTTGCCGCGCACAAAGCCCCATTTCTTGCCCGACGGGAAACCAGCGCCACCTAAGCCGCGCAAACCAGAGGTCAGAATATCTTCTTGAACTTCTTCCCAGTGCCCCTGCTCACGAATGTGCTTCAACGTGTCGTAGCCGCCATCGTTCTGCCAATCCGCTAAGGTCTGATAGTCTGGAATATCAGCGTGGGTATGACCCGCAGCAATCGCGGCAGTCACCTTTTCAGCCGTGGCGTTGTCAATATGATGGTGACCCAACTCTAGCACCGGAGCAGTATCGCATCTCCCCATGCAAGGTGCCCGCAAAACCCGAACTTCGCTTGCGTCCAGACCGTCTTCCAGCGCCTTTTGAAGCGCGGCCGACCCGGCCAATTCGCAAGACAGCGAATCGCAGACCCGGATCGTTAATGCAGGTGGGGGCGCTTCGCCCTCGCGCACCACATCGAAATGGGCATAAAACGTAGCAACTTCATAGACTTCGGCCTGCGCAAGGCGCATTTCGTCGGCCAATGCTGCGATATGATCCGCGGACAATGACCCATATTCGTCTTGAATCAGATGAAGAAATTCAATCAGCAGGTCCCGCCGACGCGGACGATCCCCCAATAGTGCGCGAACCGCATCCAAAGCCTGATCATCGACCTGACGGCCTTTCGGCGTAAGCCGGCTTTTGCCCGTGCGTTTCTGTTTCCAGACGCCTTTGTCCTGATCAAGCGGTGCCATCGCGATCTCCCTCACGCGCAACTTGCCTTTCGAATCTCTGATCGTCAAATAAGAACTTCAGAAGATGCGATAATTATTGCTTATCATGAGATCACCACGGTGCGCCTAAGGGCTTCGACAACCGGAATGCTTTGGCCACGCTTCGGGGTGACAAGAGCGACAGGTTTTTCGATGACGGGTTCGACCAAAGGCAACAATTCAGCGCGCTGCAATCCACCCAAGGTTTCCACCATCATGCGCGGTACAACGGTTGCCCCCATGCCCTCTTGCGCCATCGAGATCGCCGCGATGAACCCGTTTGTTTCCGCGACAACCGTCGGCAAAGCGCCCAAATCCGCGAAAATCTGATCCAATATGCGCCGGTTCTGCATCTCGGGGTCCAGCAGGATTAAGGGAAGTGCTGCGGCCTCGGTCCATGTGATCTCGGTCTTTGAGGACACCAAATCTTTGGACACGAACAACACGTATTCTTCGCTATAAAGCGCTTCGACCACCAGCAAATCGGCGCTTGCCCCTTCGGCGTAAGTCAGCCCCGCATCAAAAGAACCATCATCCACGCCCTGTTGCACGCCAAGCGATGTTGTCGATTTGATCCGAAGGTGAATGCCCGGATGCGTTTTCCTAAGCCGGTTCGCCACAAGCCCCGCATAGGGTTGCGCCGTGGGAATGGTGCCGATGGTCAGTTCGCCGCTAATTTCGCCGCGCGCTGCACGCACCTCTTCTTCCAGCGTGCGCACTTCGTCCAAAATCGACCGAGCATGGGCTACAACCGTTTCGCCTTCGGTCGTCAGCCCCTGAAACCGATTGCCACGTTTGACAATCTGCGTGCCCAACCGGTCTTCCAGATTGCGGATGCGCATGGAAAAGGCGGGCTGCGACAGCCCACATTCTTCGGCGGCCCGCGCAAAATGGCGGTGCCGGGTCAGAGCCAAAAGGCAATCGAGGTCGCGCAGATCAAGCATGTCGTCTCAATGCACGCACAGCAGCACCCGTGCAAGCCATCCGCCTTGCTTTGGCCCGCCCAGATGCTACCCATAGGCGTGAATTAAGGAGACACCCCGAATGACAGCCCTGCCCCAGTCCATGCGCGCCATAACAATCCGCGAACCCGGCGGGCCCGAGGTGCTTCAGATGGCCGAACTACCAATCCCAAAGATCGCACCGCACCAAGTGCTGGTCAAAGTCACCGCCGCAGGTGTGAACGGCCCCGACCTGTTACAACGCCGCGGCCATTACCCGCCCCCGCCCGGTGCATCTGAGCTGGTCGGGCTGGAAATCTCGGGCGAAGTGATCGCTATTGGGGCTGACTGCCAGCGCTGGAATGTTGGCGACAGCTTGTGTGCCTTGACCAATGGCGGCGGCTACGCGGAATACGTCGCCATCGACGGCAATCACTGCATCGCGCTGCCCAAAGGTGTCTCGGAAATTGACGCCGCAGGCCTGCCCGAGACATTTTTCACCGTCTACAGCAACATCTTTCACGGTCACGACGTGCCAGAAGGGGCCAACCTTCTGATCCACGGCGGCGCGGGCGGCATCGGCTCGACCGCCGTGCAACTTGGCGCGGCCATGGGTTTGAACATGATGGCAACCGTCTCAAGCGCCGAAAGTGCGGCCTTCGTAACCGAACTTGGGGCGGCAAGGGCGATCAACTATAAAGAAGACGACTTCGTTGAGGTGGTGCGCGACGCCGGTGGGGCCGACATCATCCTTGATATCGTCGGTGGCGATTATATCGCGCGCAACATGAAAGCCGCGCGACACGATGCGCGCATCATCCAACTGGCGTTCAACAAGGGTTCAAAAGTTGAAGTCAACCTGATGCCGATCATGTTGAAACGTCTTACCCTGACCGGATCAACTTTGCGGTCTCGCCCGCCCGAATTCAAAGCGGCCGTTGCGGCAGGAGTGGAAAGCAACGTCTGGCCTTTGATCGCATCGGGCAAAATTAAGTCGGTCACCCACACGACCTTTCCTATGGCAGAGGCTACCAAAGCTCATGAGATGATGGAAGCCTCGGCACATCGCGGAAAAATCATTCTGACAATGGCATGACGACGTTTTTGGTTGGGTGAAAGATAGGGTTTCATGTGTGGATGATGGGTTGGAATTCACGTTTATTTCGCCGCAGCTTTGCTGCGTCGATCCGCCAGAGGGGCGTTGCCCCTCCGGACCTCCCCAAAGTATTTTAGACAGAAGAAGGACAAGGGGGCTATTGGTCCCCCACATCTTACTGATAAACTGGCGTTAAAATAGATCAGGGGCTGCTCATGACCAAAAAATCTTATAGTGATCTGCGCTCCGCGCGTTGGTTTGAACCCGATGATCTGCGTTCCATGGGGCATCGGTCCCGCGCCATGCAGATGGGGTTGTCCGGCGAAGATTGGGAGGGCAAGCCAGTCATCGCGATCATCAACACTTGGTCCGATCTGTCACCTTGTCATCATCATTTGCGCGACCGGGCCGAGTGGGTCAAGCGTGGCATTCTACAAGCTGGTGGAATGCCTGCCGAACTTCCGGTTCACGACTTTTCCGAGCAACTGCTGAAGCCGACGTCCATGTTGTATCGCAATATGGGCGCCATGGAGGTTGAGGAGACTTTGCGGTCTCATCCTGTTGATGGTGCGGTGTTGTTGGGCGGTTGCGACAAGTCGACCCCCGCCTTGATCATGGGCGCTATTTCCATGGGCATTCCGTTTATCTTCATGCCCGCGGGCGCAATGTTGCGTGGCAATTACGCGGGCCAGAAGTTGGGTTCGGGAACGGATGTCTGGAAGTACTGGGATGAACGGCGTGCCGGGACCATCGGCAAAGAACAATGGGATGGCGTTCAGGGCGGCATCGCGCGCAGCTATGGCACCTGTATGACGATGGGCACCGCCTCGACCATGATGTCGATTGCCGAAGGGTTCGGGCTGACGCTGCCGGGTGCATCTTCGATCCCAGCACCCGACGCTGGTCACAAACGTATGGCGGCGGCTTGCGGTCGGCGCGCGGTTGAGATGGTTTGGGATGATCTGACGCCTGACAAAATCATCACGCCCGAAGCGACCCGGAACGCCAGCGTGGTCGCCATGGCCACGGGCTGTTCGACCAATGCCATTATCCATTTGATTGCCATGGCGCGACGCGCGGGCATTGAGTGGGGCCTTGACGATCTGGATGCTGTTGGCCGCGAGGTACCGGTTATCGCCAATATTCGGCCATCGGGAAAAGACTATCTGATGGAGGATTTCTTTTATGCGGGCGGTTTGCCTGCGTTGATGAAAGAACTGGGCGACAAGCTGGATTTGTCGGTCACCACCGTCACCGGAAAATCCTTGGGCGAGGCGATTGAACCTGCCGTCAATTACAACGACGATGTGATCCGCCCCTTGTCAAACCCGGTCTATCACGAGGGCTCGCTTGCGGTTCTGCGCGGCAACTTGGCCCCCGATGGGGCGGTCGTCAAACCAGCGGCCATGGACCCGAAATTTCAGGTGCATCAAGGCCCGGCGATTGTGGCTGATAGTTACGCCGATCTGAAAGTCATCATCAACGACGAGAATTACCCGATGACGCCAGACCATGTTTTGATCCTGCGCAACGCTGGCCCCCAAGGTGGGCCTGGCATGCCAGAATGGGGCATGATCCCGATGCCCAAAGCTTTGCTGAAGGACGGGCACCGCGACATGATGCGGCTGTCGGATGCGCGTATGTCGGGCACCTCTTACGGCGCTTGTGTTCTGCACGTGGCACCCGAAGCCTTTATTGGTGGCCCTCTCGCTTTGATTGAAACTGGCGATATCATCGAAATGGACATTCCGAACCGAAGCCTGAATGTGCGGTTGTCTGGCGAGGTTTTGGAAGAACGTCGCGCTGCATGGAAAGCGCCCGAGCCGCGCTTTGAACGCGGTTACGGTTGGGTTTTCGCGCAGCATATCGAGCAGGCGGATAAGGGCTGTGACTTTGATTTCTTGCGGACTGACTTTGGTGCCCCAGTACCAGAACCCGAGATCAACTAAAGCGGCGCAACCTGTTTGGAGGCCCGGCCAGTGCACCCAGCCGGGCCGGTTACCTTAGGTGATCGTCGAAACGATTACCCAGAGGGCCATGAGCGAAACGAATGCGCCTAATGTG
>JAOHEK010000059.1 GCA_028097405.1 Paracoccaceae bacterium
CATCTAATGGGGGATATAATGACGGATAAAAACTGGGAGACCTCCCCGCAATGGCAGCAGGAAAAGCTCTGACGGCGACCTTTGTGCGCAACATTAAAAAGCCCGGCAAGTACTTCGACGCGAGCCGGACCGGTCTGTTTCTGCGGATCGACAAGATGGATCGCAAGCAATGGGTGCAGCGGATCGTGATCGGTGGCAAGCGCCGCGAGATTGGCCTTGGTGGCTATCCGCTGGTCACACTTGCCATGGCGCGGGAACAAGCTCTGGATAATAAACGCTCTGTCTACATGGGGGGGTGATCCTCTGGCAGAAAAGCGCAAGGTCCAGATGGACGATAGCTTTGCAGCAGTTATGGAAAAATACCTTGAAGCAAAGCTGTCCGAGTTCCGCAGCGAGAAGCACCGGAAACAGTGGCGTGCGACGTTAGATAATTACGCCATTCCGGTGATTGGCGATCTTCCGGTCGCAAACATTTCCGTGCACGATATTCTTCGAGTTTTGAAGCCGATCTGGACTGAGAAAACCGAGACCGCTAGCAGGCTGCGGGGGCGTATTGAGCGGGTCTTGTCGTGGGCAACCGTGTCTGAGCTCCGCAAGGGAGACAATCCGGCACGGTGGCGAGGCAACTTATCTGAAGTTCTGCCCAAGCCCAGTAAGACTGCAGCGGTAAGGCACCACCCGGCCTTGGCTCAGGCCGATACCGGGCGTTGGTGGGCGGACCTGTCTAAGCGCAACGGTATGTCGATCTCGGCTCTGCAATTTGCGGCTCTGACGGCCTCGCGCTCGGGCGAAGTACGCGGCATGACATGGGAAGAAGTTGATTTTGACGCATTGCACTGGACGATCCCAAAAGAGCGGATGAAGGCCCGGCGACTGCATCCGGTTCCTCTGACGGAACCGATGATTGCAATCTTGAATAACCTGCCACGTCTAGAGGGCTCACCTTACGTGTTCTTCGCCGCGCAAGGCGGGAAGTTGTCGGACGTGGCCTTGTCGTCAGTTATGCGCAAGATGCACCAAGCCGACGTGCGCGAGGGCGGGGTGGGGTATTGCGATCCGAAATCCGGCAATCCTGCTGTGCCACACGGCCTGCGCTCCACCTTTCGCGATTGGGCGGCGGAGCAGGGCTATGACCATGTACAGGCGGAACTTGCGCTGGCACACGATGTTGGCAGCGAGACGCACCGAGCCTACCGCCGAACCGATGCACTGGAGCGACGACGCAAGATGATGGATGAATACGGTAATTATTTTATAAGTTAATCTGCAGTAAAAACAGCAGCTTGTGGAGTTTGCCAAGGTGGCGTCCACAATACTCGCAGAAACCATGAACTGCCTAATTAAATCCCCCATTTAGAGTTCTAACCAGCTGATAATAAATGGGTATGGCGTGTCATAGAGACACCATTTGCAGATGCAAATACCTGTGCTTTCTGGGACCTACGCGGCATTTAAAAGCAGTAGGTGGCGTGCGTCGGCCCCGGTGCGGCAACACCGGAACCGACGGGGAATCAGGATTAAGAGCTAACCCTTCTTTCTCGATACTGCTCTCAGCACTCCGCGTCAAAGACTTCGCGGGGTTCATCAAGAGGCGGTTTGCAATGAGCAATCGAATTTTGAGACGTCCAGACGTCGAAACTCTAACCGGCCTGTCCCGGTCTACCCTTTACGCCATGATGGCCGAAGGCACTTTCCCGAAACCCGTAAAACTGGGCAAGCGCGCTGTTGGCTGGCGCGAGGCTGAACTGTTGGAATGGCTCGACGCCCGTTCTGTGGAGGGCGCGTAAATGCGACTGGAAATGAGCAGCAAAGCATCAGCCGTAAATCGTCAAGAATGCGCAGACGACTATCAAGGCGAACTTATGCGCTTTGGGCGTTACCGCGTGGCGGTGTGTCGGGACGGTCTGCAATGGCTCTATCAACGCGCACGCGGCCATAGGGCATGTGGTGCAGCCCGATGGGATGCTATTGGATACTGCACCACGCGCACTGCGCTCTTGCGGCTGCACCACAGGTTTTGTGGCTCAGCCGCACCTGAAATTGCGCGGCTTCCAGAGCACTTCCAGCGGGAGGCGCAGCAATGAGCGCGGCGTAAAGGATCACCGTTGCCCTTGATGGATGAGCCAGTGGAGATAAGTGCTGCGCATTTTGAAAGAGCGTCTTACCTAATTAACTATAATGCCCTTCCTATGGCGCATCGGTCGTATGCCGATGCTTTCTTAATTAGAAGCAAGCGGGCGGCACGCCACCTAATTAAGTGGTTAAGGGAACAGAACTGGCCCTGTTTCGCGAGCCGCGATGTGCTCCGCCTAACTAAGACCGGGCTGGGGAGAGCCTCGAAGCTAAACCCGGCGCTGGCGCTATTAGAGGAAGCTAAAGTGATCCGGGCGCTTGAGGTCGTCACAACCTTTCGGCAAAGGCCGACCGGCAAAAACCTATTTAGTAAATCCGGTGATCTTTTTGGCAACAAGCGGCGGGAAGCTGACCATCGCCGCGATTGCGAGCCAGCTAACGGACTACGTTGAACGCGGACTTTCAGATTCCTGAAATAAAGTGTTTTGCTGCGACACATCCGAGGTCCGCTTGGAGCCCATTGTGCAGAATGCTGCGAACTGCATGAAGGTCCACTTTGCAAGCAACTAACATTGAGATTTCAGAAAACGATGTCAAAGGATTGGATGCCCGGAATAGATCGCGCAAACTTTCCTGCCTTATCCAAGGGCATCAGCGGGGTTATTCTCGTTTGCTGCCCTGGATTGCACAATCCATCGCCGATATGCGGTGATCTCTACGGTGGTGGCGCAATAGAGTGCATCTTTTGCCAATGGCCGTATTTGTCCTAAAAATGTACAAGCGTTCCGTGTTGAGTACAGGTCATGTATTTGTGGTCCCATGCGTAAGAAGGGGTATGACCGGAAAATCAATTGGCATCTCGAAGTGAGCTGCCTCACTCGTGTTTAGTCGCTATGGCTTTGGCAAAATATCGATGGCTAAGTGTCGCTACCATGGAAAGCGGGTTCGCAATTTGCATTAACCGTATTGCCGCGCGCGTCGTGCAAATGACAAGTGCCTTTCTATCGCCTTTTTGACTGTGAAATGCAGCGACGCAAAGCAATGAAATTGCTTTCATAAATCGTTTTTTGCTTTTTGTTTGTAGCGAAAAGACTCCGCCTTGGTGCAGGCGATATCCTGCGGGCAGAAGCTCGGGTAGGAATGTGCCTCCGCCGACGTAACCCAGCTGGGCCCAAATAGTCATGTCGCCGATGGGAGATGAGCGGATAAAGGGTGGCGGCGGGTCATGGAAGATATTTCGGAAGCAAGCTGTGAGCGTATTGATGGCTGGTCCAAGTTTCAGTTCGTCAGCAGACAGGTTGCTCTCGCGACCGCTTCTATATGGCTCGATCTCGCCGTCGTCAGTTATCGCTTTGACGCGTCCGTATGTGATGGCTGTTTTGGGGTGTTCGTCAAGAAAAGTTACCTGTCTGGCCAGTTTGTCAGGGTCATCCCAGAAATCATCACCGTCGCAAATAGCGATATATTCGCCGCGAGACCGAGGAAACACGTAGGCGTAATAGGGATTAACACCTTTCGAGTATTGGTTGCTTGTCTGATAGATCGGAATGATCAATTCCGGAAAACGAGCGGCATAGTTGTTAAGAATTTCCGTCGTGCCATCAGTTGATGCATCGTCGTGTATGATGATCTCAACACGAAAATCACATTTTTGCTTCAAGAAGCCTTCAATGCATTGAACCAGAAAATCCGCATGGTTAAACGCTATCGTGCAAATGGAAATTTTTACAGGTTCGTCAGCTTCGTATTTTGTGTCACGCAACGTGTCAGACATATGGTATCCTTCGACGAAAATAGCCTGCAGATCATTCGTACATCGAACCTTGCGTATCCAAGCTCGAGCCAACTTTTATGAAGACAAGCTCGATCAGCCAAAGTAGACGGCGTTGCGGAGTTCGATTAAGGTCTGTAATGTCAAAGAGACGGAAGCCAATGCTTTCCATTCGTGTGACAACTTCGACAACAGTATTCGGATAATTCTTGTTCGCTACGCTTGCCTCGATCAAAACGACTGAAGCATTCTTAAGTGTGTTCTTGCCGCCATCCAGAACTTTGAGATCAAACCCTTCAGCATCTATCTTAATCATATCGGGTTGCGGCAAGTCTGAATTGGCGAAAAAACTGTCTAACTTGGCGATTTCGACCTTGGATTGGGCGAAGCCTTGGCTTGCAGCTTCGTCTGAACTGTAAAGGAATGAACTGCTGTCGTCCTTCTCGTGGAACGTAAATGGTGCGAACCCATCGAAGTCGCCCAATCCCTTATAGTGCAAATGAACATTTCGGTTTTCATCAAGATCGATATGGCTCGACGCGAGTTCTTTTTGAGGTTCAAATGCGCTGATTTGTGTATTCGGGAATTGATCCGCGGCAAAACGGCTCCATTTTCCGTGATTTGCGCCGATATCAACAATATGTTCCGGTCGAAATCCTAGGCTTTTCAACGTTGAAAATAATTGAAGCGTGGGATTCTTGCTGAACTTTCGATATACTGCTTTTTTGAGTGTTCTGAGAAGTTGCATTTCTGATCGAGCCAATCGATTTATTTGGAGGGAGCCGTTTCGCTCCGATGGAGTTCGCGCTCTAACCTAAGACAGTCTTTTGATCTCGGTCGTATTGCACGTGTCGGAACTCCGGCATGAATTGTCCAGGCGTCAAGCTTGCCTTTGACTAGCGACTGTGCGCCAACTATTGACCCTTCGCCTAAAATCGCGCCCGGCAATATAGTTGTAGCCGCACCCACGACACTATGCCGGCCCATAAACACGTCGGCGGTTTTTACTCGAGTGTGGCAATCTGGGACAGTGGGGTTAGTGAGGTATTCGCCACTGAAATCATCTGTCGATGTCAAAACTATGGATTGATGTGAAATGCCAGCGAAGTCCTCCAATACAATTGTTCCTTGACCCGTGAGCGAGCACCCACTCGCTATGTGAACATAATCACCAATGCGAAGGCTTTTACAGGAGAGGACGGCGAATGGATCTATCCGGATATTACAACCGAGTTCGATTGCAGAGAAGTTCGGGATAACGGCTGTGCTGTGGATTAGAATATTCCTTGCGCTGGCGTCTGACACGCCCAAGCCCTCCAACTGTTCAGGTGAAAGGAATTCTGCATTTAGGCGGTGAGAAGCCATCCATCAGCCCTCCGTTAGGACTTGTTCGAGCGATTCAAGAGCCGTTGCCATAAGAGATGACCTTTGCTTCTTTTGCATGAACGAGCGGACTGGTAGGACAACGGCAACTTGCGACAGTTTTCTGGAATTCGTGCATTCTTGTATAGCTTTCATACCACCGCAGTCTCCAAGACTTGGGAAATAATATCTGCGCAACTCAATTCTCTTAGCTGCCATCTTGTGGATGAACTTCAAAAGTAATGTTTCAGACTGCAAGAAGATAGGGAACACCTGCCAGGGCGAACTTTCGATCTCGGCTTTGTAGACAATGTCAGAATGATCTGCAAAAGTTTCATACCATTCGCGCACCATTTCTTGTCGACGGCAAACTCGCTCGGCCATGCGTTCGGCAACTGCTAGCCCAACAGCAGCAGCAACCTCTGACATCTTCCCATTGATACCCCAATAAGGTGGCTTTGTGGCTCCGTTCCCGGAGTGTGTTGCCAGCCCGAAGTTTATTGCCGAACGTAGGGCAGCGGCATTTTGTGTTGGCGTAAAAACTGCACCACCTTCGCCTATGCCAAAGGGCTTTGTCGCGTGAAGTGAAAACACCTCGTCCACGTTATCCACCATGACTCTTGCTAAGAAACGCTTTCGATTAATACCTAGACCAGCGGCATTGTCGATAATCAATCGCGCCCCAGCCTCTTTACAAACCCTGGCATGCTGAGTGGCGTCAAACGAGATGCCATAAGGAGCAACAATAATCGCCGCTTTCGCCTCACTTTCTGCGAAAGCCAACCGCAGTTGGTCTGGCGCAACAATCCCTGTTTGAGCATCGACATCCAAAATAATCGGTTGACATCCCGCGCCGAGAATTGCGCAAGCGCTGGCCTGAAAGGTAAACGCCGGACAAAGGACCGGCCCACGGATGTCTTGGGCGATCAAACACGCACTGAGACCTGATGTTGCATTGCATGCTGTCACGACTGACTCGCCATTTAGCCCGTACATCAGATGCAAAGTGCTCTCTAACTTCTCGGACAACGGTCCGAAGTTCGAATGCCAATTTCTGCTTTTGTTTTGCTCCAAATGGTGAGCCCAAAACTCAACTTCCGGCACTTCTGGCCATACTGCTCTTGTCCTAAAATCGGTCACTGCACGCAACTCTTGGATGGTTGTCTGGACATCTGTTCTGCCTATAATGGAATCAACAACCAAGTGGTTTTGTTCGAGACAATAACAGAAAGAGTTGATTTAGAAAAGCGTCCTTGCCAGGCGGTCGCTCTTCGCAGCGGAAGCGCGACAACTGCTCTAGTGATGACCTCAAACCACTCGAATGAGAGCACAGATGTGCTGCGTAGTATTCTGAATTTGACTCACTCTGGGGCGTCAGACTTATCAACGCGTTCGAAAGCGAGGGGTTGGTTGAGCGCGCACAGAGTCCTCTGGATCGTCGAGCCGTTATGCTGTGTGTGACAAGCGAGGTGGACGCTCGCGCAAAGGCAGTTTTGGTGGCACGCGAGAACACGACAAATCAGATTGTCAAAGACCTGACCATGGAGCAGCGGGAGGCTCTATTGCCCGTTCTTGATACCATGCTGCGATCGTTGACGGGCAATCAGAATGCTTCACGCCGCAATTGTCGGCTATGGCTTTTGCAAGGGTGTCTCACTCAACGCTAGCCATGCCAAAGCATTCGGCCTTTATTTTGATCATTGAAAGCTCGCCACGCGGCCGTTCGATCAGTTCAGGCGGATATGGTGCGCCGTTCAACAGATCTTCCAATCGGCTCGTGAGCTTTTGACGTTGCTCTTCTGTTGCCATCCCCGAAAGCGGCCATTGGCGCAGGCGCAACGAACGGCATCAATGTCCCGCGCAGCAGACCTTGCAGGCTTTCCTTGGCTAGAAAAACCCGACCGAAACCATCAGATGACCGCATTGAGCCCAAAACGGACCGTGTGGGCTTTCAATGTGCTGCGGAAATTCCATGCTTTTGACTAAGGGCTTCGACAAGCCAGGCCATTTCTTCCGTCCCTTCGCAGGCTCGCGCAATCTCTTGCCACGTGACACGGCGAATTAAACCGGGCACCCGGCACGCTTCTGCCGCTTGCCGCAACTGAGCGTCCGCCGCTCCATTTGGTTTGTAGGCGGGATGCCGGGCATCATAGACAAAAATTGGATGCCCATTCGATGAACAATCACCGCCATCGTCTTTCACAATTGAAGCAAGCACGTTTCTGACGATTTGATAGCTAGGCAATAGTGGACAAGGGCAATGGTCCTCGTTCGCGTCCCAAGCAAAATATTTGGGTATCAAATCCCAATAACGGATACCGATTTCGGACAAGGCGCAGCGCGTCTGTCTGTCCTGTTGACGCGTATAGTTTCCATCGCAAAGAGGGCTCCCTGACCTTTGTGGTCGAACGCGAGAGCATTTACCGAACTCGGTTTCACAAAACTTACATTCCACGGCAACCCGATAGTCATCTGTCTCGAGATAGACATCCAGTTGCGTTGACCTTGGTTCGTTGAGGGTGTGGACATCTACTTCCATGGAAAGGGACGTATCACTAGTGACAGCCCCGAAGGCTGGACGCCCGCACTCAGCCGGGATTGTGGATAGAAGATCCATCCGCCCAGACGCCTTGAACTCGCCGAATACACTTTGTGCCAAGGCTTGCGAACTTCTGAATGAACGGAAGTGTCTGTGGCGGTCTTTTGGTTGGATTTCGCTTTCGATTTTGCCAGCGATTACCTCGTCATCCGGTAGCATGAGGTTTACGGATGGAGCTTCGGGCGACGCTACTGGTGGCCTACCCGATTTCTGATTCCCGTCGAGATTTTCTTGCGGCAGGGCAATGGCATACTGCCACCAGTGCCTTTGTAAACTCGCTTCATGATCTGTCAGAGAAATTTGCCGAGCGTTTGACAACACGAAACTGCTTTTAGGTAGCTCATTTGGATACTCTATTTTCGGGAACTCGAGTAATCTGGGTGCCTTCGAGCGGGTTCCATATTCAACGTCTACATTTGTTAAGAAACCAAACACGATACTCAGGTCTAAGGCTTTTGCGATCTCGCCTGCCTTGTTCTCAAGTGCCTTTTTGGTCTGCTTGCTTTTTATCAGCCAACTTTTCCACCAATCAGCCTCACCGACAACAAGGACAATTGGCTTTTCATGTACCATCGTCCGGCCAAAGGTCTCGCGCACTTCATCGGCAATACGATTGAGGTTGGCCTCAACAATGGACGCGTAACGCATTCCTTCGAGTAGCGCGACTGGCGGCGGATCACTTGCTCCCCCGGAATGGCCTATGACCTTAAGTTCAACGACAACGGCCTGACCATTCGCTGTGATGCCGAAGATATCAATCTTGCCAATTTCACGATCGCTGCGTGTTGCTTTGAGCGGCACTTGATAATCGAGAAGCTCAAAACAAGTCCCGTTTGGAAGACGCCAGTTTTGCTGTCCGTTCACCATCGCAATGGCGACGTGTTCTTCCCTGCGGTTTGTTTCGTTACTAGTGGAGGGATATCCGGAGTGTCCTACGAAATATGGGCGGTCTAAAGGTCGATTGGGCGCGGCTCCCATGAGTTCTACATAGGCGCGACTAAAAGTGCCAACATCAATGCCCGCGATATCTTCCGACAATGATGACTTTGGCCAACGCCGATTGAAAAGGACATCGATGGTCATTCTTCCTTGGTAAGCATTGTAGGTGAATTTGTCAGAATAAACTTTGTTTTCCCTAAAGGTTGTGGTCAGTCCGCACTGCAGATATTCATCCAACCGCTTTGCAGCGAAGGGCCGCTCTGTCCGGAGGGTGTGTGAAAAGTCGGAATTTTTGACGATTTCGTGCCGCTAGTTTTCGGTAATCGCTAAATTGGTGGCTCAGCTCGACCAGAGAGGCCAAAAATACGCCCATTTTCAGCGTTTTCAGGTAACTTAAATAGTTTTCACACAGCCTCTCCGCAAAGCTGACCTCTAGCTTTGTCGAAATCGTTCAGCTGCAGCGAACGGCTGCCTTGAAGGATCGCACAGCAGCAGTGGAGATCGACGTCCAAGAATCGGCCTAAGGCCAATTACCAGCAATCGTATTCCCAAAAATAAACCTAAATTAGCTGGGGGTTGGGGTGGGGGATAATTTCGTCACGTCGTATTTAAGTCAATAATAACAATAGCTTAAAAGGATACTTGGCGGAGAGACAGGGATTCGAACCCTGGAGACGCTTACACGCCTACACGCTTTCCAAGCGTGCGCCTTCGACCACTCGGCCACCTCTCCGTTCCGCGCATGTAGCCGGTGACAG
>JAOHEK010000061.1 GCA_028097405.1 Paracoccaceae bacterium
GCGGCGGCCATACTCATGCTCTTGTGCTGAATGCGCTAAAGGCCGCACCGCTGACAGGCGCGGCCGTCACCGTGATCAATCCCGGCACGACGGCCCCCTACTCGGGCATGCTGCCGGGCTTTGTCGCCGGACACTATACCCGGCGCGAACTCGATATCGATCTTGCCGCATTGTCACACAAGGTTGGGGCCGCGCTGATCGACGGTAAAGCGGTGTCGATGGACCGGGATCAAAAGCTGATCCACCTCGAAGACGGGACAACACTGCCTTACGATTTTGCCAGCATAGATGTTGGCATCACCTCGCGAATGGATGCCTTGCCGGGCTTCATGGAACATGGGATTCCCGCAAAACCCCTCGCAGAGTTTTCCGCCAAATGGGATGCCTTTCGCACCGCCTCGGGGCCAAAACACGTGGCCATCATCGGGGGCGGTATCGCGGGTGCGGAACTTGCGATGGCGATGGCCTTTGCCCTCGGCACGCAACAAGGCCCGGTGTCGGTTAAGCTGTTGGACCGCAGTCAAATCCTATCGGCTAACAGCGAAAAAGCCCAAGGCCGTGTGCGTAAGGAACTTTCGGCCAACAAGGTTGAGGTCATGGAAGGGGTCAACGTTACCGCCGTCACTTCAACCGGCGTCACTCTGGCGGACGGCGCGTCGATCAAAGCCAATTTCGTCGTCGGAGCCGCGGGGGCCACACCGCACGGTTGGGTCAAAGACACGGGGCTAGCCCTGAAAGACGGGTTCATCGAAGTAAACAAAGCGCTTGAAACCAGTGCGTCCGGCGTTTTTGCGGTTGGTGATTGCGCACATATGACCTTCAATCCGCGCCCCAAGGCCGGTGTTTACGCCGTCCGGCAAGCGCCCATCCTCTTGCAAAACCTCCGCAACGCGCTGTCGGATGCAAGATTAGAAACCTATGATCCGCAATCCGATTATCTCAAACTGGTCTCGCTTGGGGGCAAGCGGGCCTTTGGCGAAAAGATGGGTTGGGCGGTGGCAGGACGTCTTGTCTGGCGGCTAAAAGACCGGATCGACCGAGATTTCATGAACCAGTTTTAAGCGGGTTTTGACGATGATTAAGTTAATCCGGCGATACATCTAGGCCGCTTTCTGCGGCATGGTGGGCGTGGTTCAGATCGACGCCCACGAACTTGCCAGTCTGGCTCACCCAGGGGCCGAACCGCAATAGCTTCATGTGTCACCCTAGATTTGAGTTATGGGTGCAGCCCGACGTCAGATCAGGCTGCACCGGGTCTGATCAGTCGTACAGAACGGCTGCGATTGCTGCATCGTCCATATTACCAGCATCGTAATAGTAGAAGCCGGTATCGATGACTTTTGGCACGCTTTCGCCATTGATTGTCATGACTGCGGCCTTCACCGTTTCATAACCGATGCCCACAGGATTTTGCGTAATTGCCCCAGCCATAAGACCAGAACGAACCGCATCCTTTTGGGCAGCGCCACTGTCATACCCGATTATGACGATGTCCGAACCGCTTTCAGTCACACCGTTCAATACACCAATTGCAGATCCTTCGTTGGCACCAAAGATACCTTTGATATCCGGATTGGCTGTCAGGATGGACTTGGTAATCTCGGTCGAGATCAGGTGATCCCCGCCGCCATATTGGATCGTGACGATTTCGATGTTTGGGTACTTTGCAGCAACCTGATCAACAAAGCCGTCTACACGCTCAATGCCCGTCACGCTGGTTTGGTCATGCGAGATGATCGCGACCTTGCCCGCACCGCCAATTGCTTCTGCCATTTTGTCGGCAGCTAGGGCCGCAGAGGCAAGGTTATCGGTTGTACAGGTTGTCACTGGAAGATCACTGGCAACACCACTATCGAATGCGATGATTGGCACGCCTGCTTCATCGATTTGGCGCAACATGGGGATAGAGGCTTGGCTGTCCACAGCTGCAAACCCGATCGCTGCTGGGTTCTTCGACAAAGCAGCGGCCAGCATATCGATCTGGCGGTCCACTTGGCCTTCGTTGTCGGGACCCTCGAACGTTACGTCGACGCCGAATTCTGCGGCAGCTTGCTCGGATCCAAGCTTCACCGCTTGCCAGAACTGGTGCGAAAAGCCTTTCGAGATCAGCGGGATGTAGTGCCGTGTCTGACCGATGACGACGGTTGTACTGGTCAGAACAAATCCGGCGCCTAGGCCGCCGATCACTTCTCTTCTATTCAACATGGTTTTCTCCTCCAAGATATTGTGTTGATCGTTTCGTTCGTATCGGGGCCTTTTGGTCCTCTTTTTTTAATTTCCTTTGCGACGCCTGACGTTATCCGCGTAGACGGCCAGAATGATGATTGCTCCGGTGACAACGGTTTGCCATTCCTGCGCGACCGACAGGATGCGCAGCCCGTTAAGCAGCACGGCCATTATCAAAGCCCCGATCAGCGTCCCCAGAATTGTTCCACGCCCGCCCGACAGCGACGTGCCGCCGATGACGACGGCGGCGATTGCCTCAAGCTCGTAGCCTAAGCCCAAGGCAGGCTGGGCCGAGTTCAGGCGCGAGGCGATGATCAGGCCCGCGACGCCGACGATGGCACCGGCCAAAGTGTAGATCGCGATTTTCCAGTTGTCGGTGTTGACGCCTGACAGGCGCACGGCCTCCTCGTTACTGCCCAAGGCAAAGCAATAGCGCCCCAACACAGTGCGGCTAAGGATGTAGGATGCTGCGGCGGCCACCAGAAACAAGATCAGCACGCCATTTGGGATCGGCACAGCAGGAAACACCTCGCCAATCAACGAGCCGCGCGAGATCAGATCAAATCCGGGCGTGTCGTTGAAATAGATCGGGCGGGTTCCCGAGATCACAAGGCTCAGGCCCTTGAGGATCAGCATCATGCCCAAAGTCGCAATGAACGGCGGGATTTTCATCTTTGCAACCAAGGTGCCCGATATGAAACCGCAAAAAGCGCCAGTGGCAATGCCGGTAACAACACCAATCGGCAAAGGCATGCCTAGATTGGTTAGGACCACACCCGTCATCACAGCGGTAAACGTCATCAACGTGCCCACCGACAGATCGATACCGCCAGTGATGATGACCAAGGTCGCGGCAATCGCGAGCACGCCGTTGACAGAGGTCGCCTGCAAAATCGCTATCATATTCGACGTCTGCATGAAGTTCGGCGAGGCAAGACTAAAACCGATCAGCAGGATGATCAGACTGGCAAACGCAAGGATTTTCTGGAAGGCGCCACCTGCAAAGAGTTTGCCCAGCGCGCTTTGCTTATTGACATTCGGGATCGCGGTCATTGGGTGGTTTCCTTGGTTTTGTCGGCCAGATTTTCGGTTTGTGTTGCGAGTTTCATGATTTCTTCCTGCGTCGCCCCTTCGCGCGGAAGGATGCCCGTCAGGCGGCCTTCGCACATCACCGCGATCCGGTGGGACAGCCGTAGGATTTCGGGCAGTTCGGACGAGATTACGATAATCGCGCGGCCTTGGGCGGCAAGTTCTTCGAGCAGGGCATAGATTTCAGATTTCGCGCCCACATCGATGCCGCGCGTCGGTTCGTCAAAGATCAGCACGTCACAGTCGCGTAGCAACCATTTGGCGATAACGACTTTTTGTTGGTTTCCGCCTGAAAGCAAACGCACCTCTTGCGTGTCGGACGGGGTGCGGATGCCAAGCTGGTTGATGTATTGATCGGCCGTGCGCTTCATCGCGGCCTCATCCAGAACGCCGGTGCGACTTGTAAATTGGGTCAAATCCGCCATCGCAATATTGGCGCGAACAGTCATATCGACGGCCAATCCGAAGTGTTTGCGGTCCTCAGAAAGATATCCGATGCCCGCCTGTACCGCCATCTGCGGGCTGCGAATGTCGACAGGTTGTCCCGACACTAAAATCTCGCCCGTATCGTGTGGGTCTGCACCAAAGATGATCCGCGCGACTTCGGTACGGCCCGCGCCCATAAGACCAGAGAGGCCTAGTATCTCGCCTTTGCGCACGTTAAAGCTCACGTCGCGCACATCCTTGCCACGCGACAGACCGCGAACTTCCAGCGCAACTGCGTTGTCCGATGTATCAGGAATATCAGGGGCCGTCTGCGTCACTTCGCGACCGACCATCAGTTGAATGATCTTTGACAATGGAGTGTCGGCAGCTTGTAACGTATCGATATAAGCACCATCGCGCAGGATGGTCACTCGGTCGGCGATGCGTTTGATTTCGTCCATCCGGTGACTGATGTAAACGATACCAACACCCTCGGACTTGAGCTTTTCGATCACCCGAAATAGCTCCCGTATCTCAGCGTCGTTCAAAGCCGCCGTCGGTTCATCCATGATCAAAACACGCGGCTCATAGGACAAAGCCTTGGCGATTTCGATCAGTTGTTGGCGCGCGATGGTCTGGGTGCTGACCATTGTGCGCGGGTCCATGGCAAGGTTGAGCGAGGTGAAAATCTCTGCGGTTTTTGCGTTCAATGCAGGCTCGTCGAGGCGGCCAAAGCGGCGGCGGGGCTCGCGTCCAATCAAAACGTTTTGGGCGGCGGTCAAATCGTTCATCAAGCTCAGTTCCTGATGAATGATCCCAATTCCAAGGTTTTGCGCTGCGCGCGGACCATCAGGTGCAGCCGGTTTGCCATCGACAAACATGTCGCCCCCGTCACGGGCATAAATACCGGACATAATTTTCATCAATGTGGATTTGCCAGCACCGTTCTCGCCCATCAGCGCGTGAACTTCGCCGGGGCGTAGATCGAATTGCACGTTCTTAAGGGCGTGAACTCCCGGAAACCGCTTTTCGATCCCCCTCATCTCCACCAGATTTGTCATGTCTCAGGCCCTCCCAAACCCAAACGCCGTGCTTAGATCGTGCAGCCACCGTCGACCAAAACGGCCTGTCCTGTCATGAAACTGCTGTTGTCCGACAACAGATGCACAACCGTCGGCGTCAGATCACCAACAACGGACAAGCGCCCCATGGGTTGACGAGCGATGAAATCTTTTTCGGCCTGCACAGGGTCCGGCGCCTCGGCAATCCGGCCCTGCAGCGCTGGCGTATCAACCGTGCCGGGGCACAGGGCATTGCACCGCAAATTTTGCGCAACAAAGTCTGCGGCAATTGCCTTGGTCAAGCCGATAACCGCCGCCTTAGTCGCCCCGTATGCCGTGCGATTGATGAACCCTTTTTCCGAAGACGCCATAGAAGACATGTTCAGAATTGATGCAGTGCCTTCACTTTGCGAGCGGCGCAAAAGACCCGGCACAAATGCACGGCACATCCGAACCATAGATGTAATGTTGAGGTTCAATGAAATCTCCCAAGCGGCGTCGTCAAGGTCCAAGATTGAACCGTGGTGAACAACACCAGCGCAGTTGAACAAGCCGTCTAGATCGGGAAGGTCTGCGGCCAGTGCGGCGATTGCATCACCGTCAGTCACGTCGAGCACGCGGGTTTTGATGCCAGCGACGCCGTCGTATTTGGCAAGTAGGTCTGCGTTTATGTCCGTTGCGATCACTAACGCACCGGCTTTTGCACAGGCAAGCGCGCTTGCCCCACC
Source organism: Paracoccaceae bacterium (assembly GCA_028097405.1). Taxonomy (GTDB): domain Bacteria; phylum Pseudomonadota; class Alphaproteobacteria; order Rhodobacterales; family Rhodobacteraceae; genus CALKXV01. The sequence goes on from JAOHEK010000061.1 coordinate 5,531, forward strand.
AATCCCCTGCCCCGCAGCTGTGATCAAAATTGTCTTGTTCTTTAATGTCACTTCGTTCCCCATGATCACATCACCGCACCAATCTGCCATGGCACGAATTCCACGCCGCCAAAGCCTAGGTCTTCGCTTTTAGTCTGCTCACCCGATGCGATACGAATGAACATCTCAAAAATCTCTTCACCCTTATCGGCAAGACTGACGCCCTCGGTGATGATGTCTCCACAGTTCACGTCCATGTCCTCGGACATCCGCTGGTACATTTCGGAATTGGTCGCAATCTTGATGCAAGGCGTCGGCATGTACCCCGACACCGACCCCCGCCCTGTGGTGAACACGATTAAATTCGCGCCGGATGCAATCTGGCCTGTGACCGAGCACGGATCGAACCCCGGGCTATCCATGAAAACAAAGCCGCGTTTGTCTATTTTCTCGGCGAAAAGATAGACATCCGTAAGTGGTGCACTGCCGCTCTTTGCGACTGCCCCAAGCGATTTTTCAAGAATTGTCGTCAGCCCGCCCCGCTTATTCCCGGGACTGGGGTTGTTGTCCATTTGACCTTTGTTGCGGGCGGTATAATCCTCCCACCAGCGCACCCGCGCGATTAACTTTTCACCGACCTCAACGTTTGCAGCACGGCGCGTGAGCAAATGTTCGGCTCCGTAAATTTCAGAAGTCTCCGACAGGATCGTCGTGCCGCCGTGGCGTACCACAAGATCAGAGGCCATACCAAGTGCGGGATTGGCCGTGATCCCGGAATAGCCGTCCGATCCGCCGCATTGCATGCCCACCATAAGATGCGACAGCGAGGCCGGGGCACGCGTTGCTGCGTCGGCCTGCTCGGCAATGCCGCGCAATTCAACCAGACCTTTTTCAATGGTTTTGCGGGTTCCGCCTTCTTGTTGGATCGTCATATAACGCAGCGCGCCGTCGGCCCTAATAGGACGCCCGCCTACAAGGTCAGCGATCTGCATGACTTCGCAGCCCAGTCCGATCAAGAGTATCCCCCCAAAGTTCGGGTGCTGGGCGTAGCCGGACAGAGTGCGAAACAAGGTATCATAGCCCTCGTTGTCGCCAGACATGCCGCATCCTGTGCCGTGGGTGATGGGAACAATGCCGTCAATATTAGGGAAGTCATCCAGCAGTCCGGATTTCTCAGCCGCTTCGGCGATGAATTTCGCGACCGAGCCAGAACAATTCACCGATGTCAGGATACCGAGGTAATTGCGAGTTCCGACGCGGCCGTCAGCACGGTGATACCCGTTGAACGTCCGTGCAACTTGAGCTGCCTCAAGGGCCACAAACTCGCTTGAATGACCATAATCCTGAACGTGCTCGCCCATACCAAGATTTTGCACATGGACGTGTTCGCCGGCCGCGATATCGGCCGTGGCCTGCCCGATCGTCTGCCCGTAACGTAGCACTTTCTGCCCCGCTAGGATCGGCGAAACAGCAATCTTGTGACCTCGCGCCACCGACTGAGGCAGGTCAATGCCGGTGCTGCCCATGCCTTCCCCCGCGGCGATATCGTCCAGTGCAATGGCGACATTGTCATCTGGATTTAGCGTAAGCATGCGGGGCCGATTGTTCATATATGTGCATTCCTATGGCTGGCAGTGCGCCGGTTGGATAACATAACGACTAGCTTGACATGAATCATTCGTCAACTAACATGTCAGTTGAGGGGTGGTTCACCATAAATGCCTGAGCAAACCATTGATATTAACAGCTTGGACGGACCGCTGGGGCAGCGCGTCTATGCAGCCATGCGCGGTCAAATCTTGGACATGACGCTGGAGCCCGGCCAAATCTTGCGCAAAAGCGCACTGTGCGAGCAGTTGGGCGTGTCAAGGTCGCCGATTGCCGAGGCCTTGGGGCGGCTGTCTTCCGAGGGGCTTGTCAATATCATCCCCCAATCGGCCACCCGCGTGTCGCAGTTTTCCATGGCTGAATTGTTAGAGGAAAATTTCCTGCGTGAAGCGGTTGAGGTTGCGGCCATTGCGCGGGTCGCCAAGGACCCTACGCACGACCAAATCTTGCGGTTGTCCCGTAATCTTAAACTGCAAAGCCTGTTGGTTGAGGATCATGATTTTGAGGGCTTCTTTGAAGCGGACCTCGACTTTCACGAGATGATCCTCAGTTTTACCGGCTTCCCAAAAGTGAACGTGGTGGCCGAAGATATGTCCTTGCAACTCCGCCGCGCCCGCAAACTGATATTGCCAGAGCCGGGGCGCCCGACTGAAGCGGTTGCCGAACATGAGGCCATCCTGCAGGCGATCAAGGACAAAGACGTGGCATCCGCACGCTCAGCCATGTCACGTCACCTACGGCAATTAATCCAGCGGATTGAACCGCTGGAACGTGAACATCCGGAATACTTCCGCTCAACGTGAAAGACAGATGATGAAATTGGCCCAGCAGACAATCTTGAACTCACGTACATCCGTGCCGGTCCCGTTGACGCAACTAGGCTTCGGCGGCGCGCCTTTGGGCAATCTATATCGCAAAATCGAAGACGCCGACGCCCAAGCCACGCTTGATGCCGCATGGGACGCAGGCATCCGGTACTTCGACACCGCCCCGCAATACGGGCTAGGCCGGTCTGAGACGCGGGTTGGTGCGGCTTTAGGGCGGTTTGATCTCGATGCGATGACGTTGTCGAGCAAAGTGGGTCGACTGCTGGAGGATTGCGCGCTTGAGGACGTGACACCCGAGGCCTTCGTGGATGTGCCGCAAAAGCGCATCGTGTTTGACTACACCTACGACGGGATCATGTGCAGCTATGACAGCAGCGTCGCCCGCCTAGGGTCCGACCGGATTGACCTGTTGCTCTTGCACGACATTGATGCGGGCACCCATGGACAGGACGGCGAAGACCGCTATCTGCGTCAACTCTTCTCGGGTGGCGGCTATCGCGCCCTGACGGAGTTGCGCGATTCAAAACGGATCGCGGGGATCGGAGCAGGCGTAAACACTTGGCAGATATGTGAGCGCCTTTTGGGCGAGGCCGACTTTGACTGCTTCCTACTCGCAGGGCGGTATACCTTGTTGGAACAAGACCCGCTTGAAAGCTTTTTGCCGCTTTGCAACAAACGCGATGTAGGCGTCATTTTGGGTGGGCCTTATAATTCGGGCATACTGGCCACGGGACCCATTGAGGGCGCACGGTATGATTATGCGCTTGCCTCTGAGGCCATCAAAAATCGGGTCCGCAAGCTTGAGGCCGTTTGCACGGCCCACGATACGCCATTGATCGCTGCCGCCCTGCAATTTCCGCTCGGCCATAAGGCCGTGAAAACAGTCATCCCCGGGGCGTCTGCACCGGATGAAGTCCGCCAGAACGTAGCGATTTTCGAAACTCCTGTGCCGGATGCGCTGTGGTCTGATCTAAAAACAGAGGGTCTACTCCGCGCGGATGCGCCGACGCCAAAGCAGGCGGACCATGCTGCGTAATATCCCTCCAATCCTGTCGCCCGATCTG
>JAOHEK010000062.1 GCA_028097405.1 Paracoccaceae bacterium
TCGAACAATAGCCCCGGATCATCACCACAATGAATATACTTCATACCGTCGCGGCGCAGAATAATTGCAGGATCATATACGCCTTCAGCCATGTATTCGACAATGACTTCGTCTTTACGTGTGGTGTCTTGACCTGTCAGCATTGGCATCAGGCTTTGACCATCTAACGGTTCGGCCAGTTCTTGCGGCGTGCCCGGATTTGCGATGTCGAGGAAGGTTGGAAACAGGTCCATGAGCGACACCGCACGGGCCTCGCGTTTTGGTTGCTCGACATCAGGGATATTCGCAATGAGCGGGACCCGAACAGAGGGCTCATAAGGGTTGAATTTGTACCAACTGCCACGTTCGCCCATCATCTCACCATGATCGCTTGTAAATATGACAATGGTGTCTTTGTCGAAACCGGTCTCCTCCAACGTTTTCATCATGATCCCGACCTGATCGTCAATAAAGCTGCACATGCCATAATAGCATCGTCGCGCGCGCATCAGCTCTTCTTGAGAAACCTGATATTGGTCCTGACTGATGGTACGGAAGTAGCGCTGTGCCCAGGGATCAAGGTCTTCGTACGGTATAGCGGGCACGTCAGGCGAGGGAATGTCGACGTCCTCGTAGCGGTCCCAATAGTCTTGCGTGATGATGAACGGGTTGTGTGGATGGGTGTAGCTGACACACATCATAAATGGTTTGTCGCGATCCGTCCGGGCATAGTCGAACAGCCGTCGCCGCGCCGCGTGGGTCACTTCTTCATCGTAGTCTAATTGTAGCGAGCGGGCACACACACCGGACTCGATGGCACCTGCGGGGTTCATACTTGAAGGTGAGTAGACTTCGTCCGTTTGCGACCAATCCGCCGCCCAAGTAAAGTCGGAGGCGTAGATATCCGTAGTCACGCGTTCCTCAAAACCATGCAGTTGGTCAGGGCCAACAAAGTGCATCTTGCCCGAAAGGCACGTGCGATATCCAGCGTTGCGGAGGTAATGCGCGAAGGTCGGGATCGAGGAAGGGAATTCTGTCGAATTGTCATAGGCACCGACCTTGTGCGGCAGTTTTCCCGTCATCATGGAAAAGCGAGAGGGCGCACAGATCGGGCTTGAGCAATAGGCCGCATCAAAGACAGTGCCATCAGCTGCAAGCCGTTCCATATTAGGGACAATGGACGGACCACCATGCATTGGCAAAGCGCCAGCCTGCATCTGGTCGGCCATGATGTAGAGAATGTTCTTTGGCATCTTGTGTCACCTTCTTGCAAAAGATCCCGCGGCATTAAAGTTGTGCCGCGGGTAAGGGCTTAGTTTAATGGAAATTGTGTGGCGAATTCTTCAATGCCAGTCACACCGATCTCGCGGTAGTAGCGCAGCGCACCTGGATGCAGAGGTACCGCAAACCCGTTCAGAACTGTATCCTTGGAGATATTGGCCAGAGCCGGATGAACCTTAGCCAGGTTTTCCGTGTTCTCCATGATCACCTTGGTCATCTGATACACCAGCTCTTCGGGCAGTTTTGCATCAATCGTCATCGCATTGCCGTTGCCATAGACGGGGATGTTGCCTTCAACGCCTTCATAGAGGTCACCGGGCATCGTGATCCGGAAGAAGGCCGGGAAGTCGGCCTGAAGGGTCGCCAGTTCCGCGTCTGACACCGGATGCAGTGTCACATCATGGGTCGTGGCAAGTTTGATCACCGGCCCAAGTGGGATGCTGCCATCCCAAAGTACCACATCGATATTGCCGTCTGCCAAACCGTCCAGCATCGGCCCAAGCCGTACTTTGAAGGCTTCATAGTCATCGCCTTCTTCCAACCCAAGACTTTGCATTAGTGCAACGTTGTCCAATAGACCCGTCCCGCCCGGTTGCCCCATTCCGACACGTTTGCCTTTGAGGTCTGCCAAACCGTTAAGCTCGGTATCACCGACCGTGACGATATGCATGTAGGTTGGCGCGATAGACATCCAACTGAGAGCGCTGCCCGGCGTCACACCCGAGAATGGTCCTGTTCCGTTATACGCGTCGACCGCTGCAGCCGTGGTGTTCATTGCGACTTGCAAATCTCCATTGCCAAGCAGGCGTGCATTATCGAGGTAGCCCTTCGTGCCTTCCGCAACGGCCTCAACGCCTTCGACATTCCGGTTGAGCAAATCCGCAATCCCGGCGGTCCAAGTGTAGGATGTGCACCCCACCGGGCATGAGCCGAAAGAGATATAGGTTTTATCTTGCGCCATAGCCGGAAATGCTGTGGCAAGGGCAAGCGCGGCTGCGCTTAAATGGTGTAGTATTTTCATGTGCTTACTCCGCTGTTGTGGCCTGTCTTACGGCCGGTGGCGCCTCTGATTTTGAGTGCTTATTTTAGGTAATTCTCTGCTCCGATACGCGTCGCGACAGGTGCCGCCATTGTAAAATACTAATGCCTATGATGATCGCAGCGCCCAGTAACACGCCCTTCCATCCCAAAAGTAGAATGGCGAAGCTCGCGGCACCCATCGCAGCACGTTCAAGAATATTCAGGGGGCGTAGCCAGTAACCTGACACCATCGAAGCAAGGCCAATGCCCACTATCACGGCGTTCAGGACCGCCCAAGAGACCTCAACCCAGGACCCGATACCCAGAAGCGACGGACGCAAAACGATAGCGTAAGGGATGATGAAGGCTGAAATGCCAAAGACGGATGCCGTCACCGCAATCTTGAGCGGGCTGGCCTTGGCGATACCTGCCGCAGCATAGGCGGCCATCGCGACAGGTGGTGTGATGGAGGACAACATAGCGCTGTAGAAAACGAAGAAGTGCGCAGCAAGAAGTGGAACGCCGAGTTCCACCAAGGCCGGGGCAACGAGTGTCGCCACAAGGATGTAGGCGGCGGCAGTCGGCAGGCCCATCCCAAGCACGAGGCTGGCGAACATTGTCAGCACCAACGCGAGAAACAGACTGCCCCCTGACAGCGTGATGATAAGCGAGCTGATTTTCAGTCCGACCCCGGTGAGGGTGATGATCCCTATGACCATCCCCGCCGAAGCGCAGGCAACAGCGACCGGCAATATCGACTCGCCTGCCGATTGGCATATCTGCACAACCTTGCGCGGCGTGATCCAAGTGGAGCGCCTGACAAAGGCCGCAAGTGTTGCTACAAGAATGGCCCAGAAGGACGCATACATTACTGAGTAGCCCTGAGAGAGGGCGTAAATTAGAGTGGGAATGCCTAGAAGTAAGTGGCTCGACTCATTGAACGTTTTCAGGACGCTTGGTGTTTCGTCCGCTGAAAGCGCCTTGATGTCATGCTTTAACGCTTCGAAATGCACGACCGACAGCAGGACGACATAGTAGACGAGCGCCGGGATCAAAGCCGCCAAGGCGATCTCAAGATAAGGAATCCCTGTTGTCTCGGCCATGATAAACGCCGCCGCCCCCATCACCGGTGGCATCAATTGCCCTCCCGTTGAAGCAACAGCCTCCACCGCACCTGCGACATGACGTCGATAGCCGCTGCGGATCATCAGGGGGATGGAAATTGTTCCGGTTGTTAGGACATTTGCGACCGCCGTGCCAGACACCATACCCATCAGGGTTGACCCGACAACGGACGCCTTTGCAGGCCCGCCGCGCATCCGGCCTGTGGCACCGGTTGCAATGTCCATTAGCGCGTTGGCACCGCCTGTGCGCTCCAAAACAGCGCCAAATATCACGATGGTGATGACGTATGTGGAACTGACCATCAAAGGCGTGCCGAATATCCCGCCGCCGCCGATGTACATCTGGGAAACAACCCTCTCAGCCGAATAGCCTCTATGCGACAGCAGGTCAGGCATCCAAGAACCGACAAAGGGGAAGATCAAAAAGACGAGAACCAAAATCGCCATCGGTGACCCAACAACCCGGCGCGTGGCCTCAAGCAACAATAGAATGGCCCCGATGCCCAGCCAGAACTCTGCGTCCGTCATGGCTCCGTATCGCGCCGTGATCGTTTCGTAGAAAGCGACGTGATAAAAAATCAGTGCAAAACCAAGTAAACCAAGGCCTATGTCCAGTCCGCGACGGATGGCGCTTGCTGCAGGCTGCGCGGTAAACGCAAGAAACAGGATCAGGGACAGATGTACCCCTTGTTGCAAGATATCAGGCCAAACCCCGAAATATGCGGTGTAGACGCCAAAACTGCAAAGGGCCAAAGCCGCTGAGGTGCGCGCCCATGAAAGTACCTGTGCAGGCAGTTCATCCAAGACGTGACCTCGCATCGGCTCTTGAGAAACGGGACAGGGTCAGTTTTGGCGAAAAGAAGAACTCATCCATTGCCAGATGCGCAGCAGCGGCAACATCAGGTGCGGTGTCGATTTCGCAGTTGGGCTTGGTAGATACGTCCCCAAGCCTTGCGTCCGCCCAAGCCACGCGAAACCCTTCAGCAAAATCCGGTGATACAGCCATCGCGCCAACGACCAACACCATATCGGGATTGAGTAACAAGCAAGCCTCGGCGGTTGCATCAGCAAGGTTCTTGCCTGCGTCCCGCAACCAACCAGAGACCACTTCGCTAGGATCTTCAGCCAGCAGCTCTGTCAGTGCCACAGCATATTGATTGGTATGCGCCCCCTGAAACGTCCGGCCCTTTATGCGATTTGATCGCGCAAGGACGGACCAGCCAGAGGCAATGGTGTTAAGGCAATCGTCACGCCCGCACGAACACACCAAGTCGCCGGACGCAACACGCGTATGGCCCAACTGCCCCGCTTCAAATGTGTGTCCGCGCAAAGGTTCGCCTGCTTGGGCAAAACTTGACCCGCAGGTTGTGCCGCCGCTAACCAACAACGTACTGTGATAGCCATTGGCAAGACCGAAGCGATGCGAAAACATGTTTATTGCATTTGCGAGGTTTTCGATGACGATATCGAAGCCGGTTGCCTGTTCCAATTTGGCGGCAAAGGGGACGTTTTCCCACCCAAGATATCCTGCCCGGGTCACCAGTCCGTTTGCTTGATCGACGATACCGGCAACTGTCGCTCCCATCCCAAGGATGCGGGATTGGTCGATCCCTTCAGCCATTAATAACTGCTTCAATGCAGTTGCGATCGCCTCAACCACTGCATCAGCGTCTGAAACGTCCTCACACGAAAATGGCATCCGGCACTGAATGTCTCCGGCAGCGTTGAGACAAACCAGTTCGGTGGTGAAGGCTGACACAGTCGCGCCAATGAAAAAGGCTCCGTCGGGCCTTATTTCCAGCTTTGCGCTATGACGCCCAGGGCCCTTGTCATTTGTGCGCTTTCCTCGCGTAACGATCAGATCCGCAGCCATCAATTCGTTGACGATTCGGGTTATGCCCATGGATGAAAGTCCGATGGCCTGCGCCAGATCCGTGCGCGTTGTAGCCCCGTCCGCAATCAACCTTAGCACAACGCTTCTATGGTATTTGCGTAGGGTTTGCGTACTCATCGCCGACATATTAACCATCTGTTAGTTATTAATTGATTCGCGACTTCAATCAAGGAATTGTTCGCTGGTCTGTTGGCGCTGACTGTCGAAAAAAAAGAAATGGACATCGGAGCTGTTCGATGTTGGCCTGTCGCTTTCAGCTAACGGATCTTCGATTGACCTAAACCAATGGCTACCACTCCCTGCGTCTGCGCTGTTTGGCCAAGTTGTGCGAAAACACGGTCTCGGTTCCGGTCAAATTGACTCACGCAAATGACGGGTTCGACGACTTCTGCCGCGATGTGGCGGTCAAGGCGCTGCGTTTGCAAACAAATGCTGCGTCAGCATTAGAGATAGTGGCAAAAGCCTGCTTTGTCCGCTCTTTACCAGTTCGCACACGGTGCAGCGAAAGTCAGTTCATCCTAGACCTGTCGTTAGCAGATCACGTAGCGAAGCCTCCAGAAGAGCCCGACCCCCCAATGCTGCGGCTGTAACGAACCTTGGCTTTCGATCAAGTCCTCAGAGAATGCCGCACTTCTCCAAGAACAGTGCTTAAGTCTGCCTTTGGGACGCCGCCAAAGGCCAGTCGCAACGCTTGCGGAACTGCGATGGTGGTCGCGTATGGCTCCGCTCCTGATACCAGAATGCCACTTTCTCTCAAGCGGCTAACGATGGGTTCGGCCCGAACAGCTTGATCAAAGGGCAACCACGCGAACCCAGCATTGCAATGAGCCACAATGGGGATGCCTTCGAAGATGGTATTGCAAATCTGTTGACGCTCGGCCCCGTCACGCCGTCGGGTTTCTTCGGATGCCGCCAAGGTGCCGTCCTCAACCCAACCTGTCACCAGCCCTGAGATCAGCGCCGGAGCGTTCCAAGTTGTCGCGCGGATCGCTTCAATCAATTGCTCTATGTGCGTCGCCGGTGCGATCACATATCCAAGACGCAGGCCCGTCGCGATGCTTTTGGAAAACCCACCGACATGGATCGTCCGTTCAGGTGCCAAAGCCAGAAACGTCGGCGGTGGATCAGGTTCCAGAAACGCATAGGCGGAATCTTCGATGATAAGAAGGCCATGCTTTTCCGCGACCTCAATCAAGCGATTGCGTGTCGCCTCGTCCATCACCGACCCAAGCGGATTGTGGACTGTTGGCATCAGATAGACAGCTTTGATCGGTCGCAAGCGGCACTGTCGATCGAGATCATCAGGATCCATTATGCCCTGAACCCCGTCGATTGAAGCGAGGTCCAGCCCCTGCAAAGAAACGACCGACTTGAAACCGGGATATGTCAAAGCATCAACCGCCACAATATCTCCGCGCCGAAGAAGCCCAAGGGCTGCTATCGCCAAACCATGCTGGCCTCCGGACGTCACCAAAAGGCGCTCTGGTTCAACGCGACCCAAAGTGGAGTGAAGGCTTCCAGCGATGATCCGTCGTTCATGGAGTCGCCCGCCATGCGGCTGATAGCGCAGCATTGCCTCCAAATCGCCTGCCGTCGCCAGCTTTCGAAGACCGGCACGCAACGCATCAACGTCAGCAGCGTCACCCGGCATATTGAACGCAAGATCGATCAAGCCATCACTGGCGGTCTGATGGATGCCCAGTGTCATCGGCAGATCGAGGTCACGCACGAAGGTGCCGCGCCCGGCCTCTCCTACAACGAGTCCTCGACGCTCCAACTCTGCATAGACACGGGTGGCCGTCGCGAGGGCGATGTCAAACTGCTCAGCAAAGGCGCGATGCGTGGGCAGTTTGGTGCCCGGCACCAATCTGCCCCTTTGGATCGAGCGGGCCATCGTATCGGCGAAGGTCAAGTATCTGGCTTTGGGCATCGTCTCACTGTATCTATGACAATTTAAAAATTGTTATATTTCCGTCTTCTTGGCATTTGGATCTCAAGTCAATTCCCGAGGTGTTCAAATGACAAAAACGGTTTCCGCCTCGCTACTTGCACTCGGGCTATTCACTGTGACATTCGCGGTGAACCTACAAGCACCGCTTTATGATGTTTATGCGGCTGAAAGTAATGTTGGCGCGACGGCTGTGACGGTCGCATTTGCGGCCTATGCCGGTGGCCTTATGCCGACCCTTATGCTGCTTGGTGGGTTGTCTGATCGCATCGGTCGCCGGATACCAGTAGCGATGGCTCTGCTGCTCGGAGTGGTCGCAACTGTGCTTTTGGTGCAGGTTCCAAGCTGGAGCAGCCTCGTGACCGCGCGGCTCTTTCTTGGGGTTGGTACCGGCCTCGCGGCAACGGCAGGAACGGCTTACATGACCGAAATACTTGGCGAAGATCGATCCCGCAGCGCAGCACTCATTGTCACATCGGCCACGTCTCTTGGCTTTGGCGGGGGTGCACTGGCCACTGGCATCAGCCTCGGCTTGCAAGGACCGACGCTTCTTCCTGTCAGTTACATTACATTGATTGTCGCAGCGCCGCTGCTGGCAATCATTGCATTAGTCTTGCCCCGCGTGGATCGTCCGAAACAAGTGTCGGTCTTACGCCTGCCGGTATTTCCGAAAGAAACATGGGTGTTTGGGGTGGCCATGGCCCTGGCTTGGTCCACCACGGGCATGACAATCGCGGTGGTGCCGCTGGAGTTGGCAGCAAACGGTCTTGGCGGCTGGACCGGTCTGGTGATCTTTCTCGCTATTTTCGTGGGGTTTCTTTGCCAACCTATTGCCCGCCGTATGACCAACAGCCAATCGCTCGCCTTGGGCTTTGTGTTGATCCCACTCGGATTTTTGGTTCTCCTAGCTGGCGTATGGCTTCATCTCCTTGCCTTGGTCTTAATCGGTACCTGCATCACCAGTGCCGCAAGCTACGGGTTTAGCTATCTCGCATCGCTCTCAGAAGTCTCCCTACGCGCTCCACAGGATCGCGCTCGGGCGACGGCAGGACTATTCGTTTATGCGTACTTCGGGTTTTCTCTTCCCGTGATCGCCAGTGGTGCATTGGCCGATATGCTTGGCCTGCTGACGGCTATGACCCTATTCTCAGCCGTTCAGATTGTAGTCACAGTAATAATCGTCACAATGTGGAAACGGCAGTCTTCGAGACCTACCGCAACCGTTGAAACAATGACCTGATAGCTGCCGTTGGTGTACGTGCAGCGAAATGGTGCTTTGTCCCGCGACTTACCAATTCAAGCGCGGTGCAGCGAAGGTCG
>JAOHEK010000063.1 GCA_028097405.1 Paracoccaceae bacterium
AGGCCTAAATCTAGTTGTATGTTGCAACCATGAAACAGACCCTCACAATACCCCGTATCGACAAAATACGCTCCGCTGCACGGCATATCGTGCGTGACCTTGGCTTTATGCAGAAAGGATTGGCTGGCACAGAGCTATCTCCGTCGGCAGTTCATACGATTATCGAGCTTGGATATGGCACAGTGACAAATGCGAGTGACCTTGGCGCGCTTCTACATCTGGAAAAATCCAGCGTAAGCCGTCTTGTTCAAAAGCTGAAGAAAGAAGATCTGATCCAAATTGGACCTGACCCGAATGATAAGCGGTCCCGCGTTCTTTCGTTAACGAAGGATGGGAAAAACCTGCTTGGCGAAGTCGAAGGGTTTGCACGGCGGCAACTTCGTTCCGCACTGGATGTTCTATCGGCAACCGATATCACCCAGATCGAAACAGGTCTTATCCTGTTTGCGAAGTCCCTAAGCGCAGATAGCCAGCGAGCGTCGGACGTTGGGCCGGAAGTCGAGGTGCAGCAAGGCTACCGTTCAGGGGTTATCGCCTCGGTGGCGCAGTTGCACGCTTCATTCTATTCAGAAAATTATGGCTTCGGCGCTGTTTTCGAGCGGAAAGTAGCAACGGAAATGTCGGAATTTATGGGCCGGATCGAGAACCCTGTGAACACCACATTTTCCGCCTATGTAGGCGACGACCTGCTAGGGTCCGTCTCCCTTGATGGTGAGGATCTAGGCGAAGGCGCAAGTCATCTGCGGTGGTTCATCGTCAGCCCTAAGGCGCAGGGTATGGGCATCGGGAGGCTTTTGATCAGTAAGGCCACGGCCTTTGTGGACCAAAACGACTCTGATCGCACTCACCTCTGGACATTTAAAGGGTTGGATGCCGCGCGTCACCTTTATGAAAAACATGGTTTCACGCTGGCCCGCGAGACACCCGGAAAGCAATGGGGCACAGAAGTGATCGAGCAAGAATTTGTTCGGCAACGCCGTGCCTAGTGCGCAGGTTCCTCCCTTAACCAATCCAAAAAGCCTCTGTTTCTATCCCCTAAATAGAGGACCGATCTGTTGCGATTCCCCTCGCCGCGAAAAGCTGGTCACGCCGGACGGACAAAAAATTCACGAATTTTGCAAAAAGGGAGTTTTTCAACAGTATCAGCCCACCTCGACCGATGCTGCGCGATGCACGAATGTCGGCTCGCCTAAATGATCCTCTATTGTAAGCAAGCATTTTGGATGGCGTTGACCATTGCCCCAGCGATCTCCTTTGGGGATTGATCTGAGATCAATATTGATCGGCGCGAGATTGGAAGTTTCGGAAATCCGTCGCCCTCGGACAGTATCTGCAAGCCATCACCAACGCATGATTTTGGCAACAACCCTACCGCGAGCCCGGCCCGTAGAGCGGCCTGAAGGCTTGTGAAACTACCGCTTTGGAACGCAATCGAGTGTTCCCGTCCCGCGGAGTCTAAAGCCTTTATCGGCAAGTCGCGCCAGTAGCATGGACGATCAAGGAGGGCCAATGGGACAGACTTTGTTTGCGACCAAATTGTCCCCTCACGAGCGGCCCAAACGATCTCTTCAGTGTCGAGAGCTTCGCCGCCCGGATCACTTAAGCCAGAACAGACCGCGACGTCCAAGTCTTGGGTTTTGATAGCGTTAGCGTATCCAGATGTGCAGCCTGATCGGGCCACAACCTGAACGCCCGGATGAGTGCGAGAAAACCCCACGAGGATGCGTTCGAGGACGGCATCATCAAAGTCGTCCGGTAGTCCAACGCGGATTGATCCCGTCAACGGCTCTTGGAATAACTTTGCGGTTTCTCGGAGGTTGGCCAAAATTGCCGTTGCGCGTGGGAGCAACGTTTCTCCTGCCGGTGTCAGGTTCATACCCTTTGCGGTCCGGATAAAAAGTACGGTGCCCAAGCTTTGTTCGAGTTTGCGAAGTTGGACGCTTATCGCGGATTGCGTCCGGCCCAGCCGACCAGCTGCCATCGTCAGGTTGCCGCAATCGGCGATCTTCACGAAAGTCTGCAGCAAATCGCTGTCGATTGTTAGGCGTTCGTTTTTGTGCATGACTCTGATCGTATTTATTCGTTTTTACTAAATCAACCTCCACCTTAAAATCGCAATAGAAGCTGGAGGGATTGCAATGGACGCAACACAAGCAGTGATATTGATCGTGATCGGAATTTTTGGCGGGGTTTGGAATGCCATTGCGGGTGGGGCAACGCTTTTCACGTTTCCGGCGCTCATGGCTATCGGCTTGCCGCCAGTTGTTGCGAATGCGACGAACTACCTCGCGCTCTTGCCCTCAAACGCGGCTGCTCTTCCCGCCTACAAAGAAGAACTGCGAGGCCTTGGCGGACGCCTGTTCCCGCTTCTTGTCGTCTCCGGCCTTGGCGCGATCTTGGGATCGATCCTTCTTTTGGTGTCCGACCCAGATGTCTTTGTTGTGCTTATCCCCTTTCTCATTCTAGCTGCGACGTGCCTGTTTGCGTTCGGAGATAAGCTTCGCAGTTGGTTGCTCAACACATTGGGGGAAGGCCGTGGGGACAAGGCAATCTATGCTTTCTTGTTTTTATCTTCGATTTATGGCGGATATTTTGGTGCAGGACTGGGGTTCATCCTGCTTGCAATTGCACAGCTCATGGCGTTTTCAAATTTTCATGTGGCCAATAGCATTAAGAACCTTTTGGCGACCAGTTTTACGATCCTCAGTGTACTTGTATTCGGACTCGGTGGATTGATCGCATGGCCGCAAGCAATTGCCATGATGGTGGGCAGTACAATCGGAGGATACGCTGGTGGTCGATTGGCAAAACGCGTTAACACGCGGCTCCTGCGGGGAGGCGTGATCGGATTCGGTTTGGTTCTTTCTGTGGTCTACTTCGTGCGCACATTTCTTTGACGCAGGCCCAGACAGAAAGCCCGCCTCGGTAGATAGGCATCAATCTATAGAAGTTGATTGATTAGAAATCTCTTGAAGCATCCAGCGTTTGAACGCGAGTAGCTTAGGGTCGTCAGCACGGTTTTGCTGGCAAACCAACGAATACCCGAATTCTAGAGGTAAGTTGAAATTGCAGACCAGAACCAAATTGCCTGTATCAAGGCCTCCGGTACACAGCGACAATCGGGTCAATGCGACTCCGCGCCCTGCCAACGCAGCAAGGATCACGCTATCACTTTGCTCATATGCTCGAAGGTCCAATTTCATCTTATCGAGTTCGAGAACCGCAATGGCTTGCTCGGTTGCTAAGCCAGTTATGTCGAGTGAATTTTCGTCCAACAGGCGACTATCATCAATGATGAGTGGCTGCTGATACAGGTTCTCAAACGTGTCGTCTACGGATTTGGCAACATCCGGTGATGCAACCAGACAAAGAGCATCTGGCATAATCAGCTCAACATGTAGCCCTGGCTCTTGCTTGGCTGCCAGCCGAATTGAGGCATCCACCCCGTCACGATCAAAGTCTACTTTGGTCCCCGACGTATGAACATGAAGTGCAATATCAGGGTGCTTCTCTTGAAACTTTGACAACCTTGGGATCAACCATCGGGATGCGAAGGACGCCAGAGTTGAGACGACCAGAACACCATCAGTTTCAGTATTCGTAATACGTGCAATTGATTTGTGAAGGATGGCTAAGGCCGCCTTTGTACTTCCGGCCAAGTCTTGACCCGCAGCAGACAAGGATAACTCTCCCTTTCCTCGAACAAAGAGCTTTGCCCCCAGTTCGTCTTCCAGACGTCGGATTTGCTGACTGACAGCGGCCTGGGTCACATTCAATTCACTCGCCGCGACGGTGAAGCTTAGATGTCGAGCTGCGACTTCGAACATTCTTAGGCCATTGAGGGAATAATTCTGCATTAGGATAACATTTCCTTATGTTGCTATCACAATGCATCGTTTGGGCTCGATAATTCAAGGGCGTAAAAGCAAATATGAAATATAACTGTAAGGATAAATTATGAGGAATATATCGACCGTAAACCCAAAGACATTTGCTCGCTCGGCGCAATTCGAACATCGTTTGAAATCTCTCTTCCTCTTGTGGTTTCGCAATTACCGAACCCGTAAAGCGCTGAATAGGATCGAGCCGCACCGCCTGCGCGACATTGGTGTTGATGCTGCACAAGCCAAAGCCGAACATAACACGCCGTTCTGGCGATAGTCGAAAGTACGCAAGATGAAGCTATACTACTCACCGGGAGCATGTTCACTTGCGGTTCACATAATGCTTGAAGAGCTTGGGGAACCATACCAAATCGAAAAAGTCTTGACCGGTGATGGTTCAACCAGAAGAAAAAAGCACTTAGCCGTCAATCCGAAGGGACAAGTCCCCGTCTTGGACTTAGGGGGCGAGGTCCTGACGGAAGTATCAGCGATCATGTTGCACCTGACACTCGCCTATGGGGCCAACATCGACCTGGACGCTTCACCAAACAAACTGGTGCGTGCTGTAGAATGGATGAACTGGCTCTCCAGCGGTGTGCATGCAGGCCCCGTCACCCAATGCTGGAACCCCGCACGACTGACAGATGATCCAGACCATCATTCGTCTATTCAAGCTAAGGGACGGGCGAGATTGCGGGACGTCTACAACCTGATTGAAGGACGAATGCCCAAAGCTGGATATACGTTAGGCGGTTTTTCTGTCGTTGATCCCTGTTTGCTTGGATACTTTAGATGGGGAAATCGTCTCGGCCTAGAAATGCGATCCGACTTTCCAAACTGGACAGCTCATTGCCTGCAAATATTAGACAGGCCAGCGGTCCAGACTGTACTGAAGAAAGAAGGTTTGTCCGTTTGGGAGTAGCACTTTGACGTAGGTTATCTACGTAACACTAGACGCTGTCACCATGAAGCTGCTTGGCGTCGGCGCGGTTCCAATATCGGTTTGGGTTGTCCTTATCGTCCAGAAGTTTAGAGCGGCTCCCCCAAATTTCTTCGACACGGATCGTTGGCTCTTCGTTAACATGGACCGCAAAAATGACGTCAAAGGCTTTGCTTAGAAGTTCTGGATCACAGGGCAGTGAGAACACAATTTGCTGGGCTGCCGTCTTTTGGATGGTGCCTTCAGCACCTGCATGTGATCCTTCCATCGCCCGGAACCTCTGATAGCCAGCTTCCCGAACGAACAGACAGTTGTCATATGGGCCTTGGGTGAGGGGCAACTCGTTGCCAAGTGCTGTCACCACCGCCTCAACCCCGCCAACCGGGGTATCAATCGTGATGACCCACTCGCGTTCGAGAACGGCGGGAGCCATATCGAAGCCATCTAGTTCATGTTTTTCTTTAGTCATAACGCTCTCCTGTTTTGAGCAGCTCAAATCCAGCTATTTCGAACTCGTACATGTCGCTATTGTCGGGCTTCATGGCACGTGCGATCAGCTTGCCGTCGTCCGAATGATATACCGCATGGGTGGTGTGAAGTGCACGGTAGCAGTGCGTTCCATCAGGATAGTAATATTTGATCATGGGATGCTCCATGGTTGAGGTGATTAGGTAGCGCGTCCGCGTGTCATGCATTGATCTATTTTTTCGTAGGACAAGTTGTCGCCAAGTTTTGCGAAATCACCGTGTTCAAACATGCTGGTTGATAGATTGTACAAGGCCGTGTGTGTGGCGGTCGCCATCGCCATTCCCAACGAGATGCGCGCGGCACCGGCATTTGCAAACTCTTTCAAGCTGACGTTTTCCACCGTACTGATCCCGACGTTCACAGGTATCGAGACGCTGCTACAAACCTTGGTGACGGTCTCTAGGTTCTTCAAATAAGGGACGTAGACGCAATCTGCCCCTGCGGCTTCAAAGGCTTGAATGCGCCTGATCGCTTCATCAAGATCATACAAGTCATGCATGAAGCCATCTGCACGCGCGACAAGGACAAAATCCTTTGGCAGCGCTCTTGCCGCTGCACTCGCAGCCTTGATGCGTTCGACCGCAAGATCAAATTCGTAAGCTCGAGTGTCGGGATACGATATGTCTTCGATCGAAATACCTGCCAGACCGATTTCGGCAGACAGCCTGACAGTTTCTTCTACGACGTCTGGTGCATCGCCAAATCCGTTTTCAAAATCGCCAGACACAGGCAGTGAAGTGGCCGATACGATGGATTCAGCGTGAGTGAGCGCCTCGTCCCGTGTGATCGTCCCCAGATCGGACCGCCCCAACGTAAAGGCGTGCGCACCAGAGGACGTCGCGAGCGCCTTTGCGCCAAGCCCTGCAAACAGGCAGGCGGTGCCTGCGTCCCATGCATTCACCAAGATGAACGGGTCTGCGTGCGTATGGAGACTACGGAATGAGTACGACATTGAATTATTCCTTAGTTGACGGGTTCGGAGTTGCTTCTATCACTTTGATGCTGACAAGTGTGTGTCAGCAGTCTTCAAGGGTTTGCCAAAACCGCGACCGTTATAAGAAAGAGATCAATGGGTCGTTCAGTCCGTATGTTTGAAATAATTCAGTTGCTTCGCAATTCTGACAAGCCTTGTACGGCGCAGAAAATTGCGGAGGAGTTGGAAGTTACTAAACGCACTGTGTATCGCGATATTGCGTCGCTACAGGCACTGAGGATCCCGATTGAGGGTGAGGCAGGCGTTGGGTACATCATGCGGTCTGGGTTTGATCTGCCACCCATAAATTTCGACATCGAAGAAGCCGAAGCGATAACTGTTGGTTTGGCGATGATCGCCAGAACAGGTGATAAAGGGTTGAAACGTGCTGCGCGCAGTGCTGCGCAAAAGCTAACCGATGCCACACCGCTCAGCAGCACATTGTTCGCGTCTAGTTGGGGCGCAGAAGAGCCTTCGTCTGTTGACTTATCCGATGTCCGTAAGGCTATCCGCGAGGAACGAAAACTCAAGATAACCTATTCAAACGCAGATCATTTACACAGCGAACGAACGATCCTGCCGATAGCCATCGCCTATCATTCCGAGGCCATTGTGCTGGCAGGTTGGTGTGAATTAAGGCGTGATTTCCGGCACTTCCGGCCAGATCGTATTTCATCGTGCTGTATCCTACCCGAGACATTTCTAGGCGAAGGGGATCGGCTACGTCAGGAATGGATCAAAAGCTATTCAGAGTGGTTGTGATCGCTGATTTTAATAAAGCAGACCATGAGGCATCCCGCATCAAAGTTCTGGAAAAACCCTCTTGTTGATCTTTGCGGCGATGCAGTTAGCTCTCATATCGAAACCGCGGGGACTTTTAACCGACACTCAACAACGTCCGCACGAGGGCCGTTTGCGAATTGACGCCCGTCTTCACGTAGATGCGTGTCAGGTGCGTTCGGGCCGTGTTGACGCTGATGTTGAGCGTGCCCGAGGCAGTCTTCAGGTTTTCACCACATATGATGCGTTGCGCCAGAAGCATCTGTCTGTCCGACAGCCCGAAAACGCTCTTTGCTATGTTCAGGCGGGCATCAATATCGCCGTCTGTTTGGGTTTCAACGAAGGTCTGTCCGTCTCTCACAAACAGCACGCAGACCGCCACGCTTCCGTCGTCAGCTTCACCCAAAACCAGTGGCAGCCTGAAACTGCGTCCGCTTTCAGCCATGTATTTGTAATGCTGAAAATACCCGTGCTGTTCGGCTGCAATCTTTAGACCCGCTTGCAGAATTTTGTCCCATGACGGCTTGGTCGCCCGCAAACGATTGTTTGAGATCTGGAGGCCCGCGTGGCTTTCAAGCTGCAGGCGGGCCTGGTCGGGCGCACAGAGGATTTTGCCCTTTGCGTCTACTGCCAGCCTGTCTTCATCTATCTGCTGGTGGCCTCGCAGGATGAATGAGGCGTATAGAATACTCCATTTGCCTTCTGACTGCTCAAGCACTCTGGTCTCGTATGTTCGTTCAATCTGACCATGCGCGTTTTTGTTGGTCTCATCATACACGACGTGGGCGAGACTGCCGCTTACCGTGATACTAATATTGAACCGCTCGACTTCGGAAATGTCGCAGACCGCCCCGCGCTCCATGACGTGCCGCATATGATCACTGATCGCATCCCAGCCTTCAAAAACTGTAGCCCCGAAGGAAGACGAGATACAAACTTCACGCGTGCGTTCGTCCTGCACCCAGCACGCGGCCCAGCCGTCGTAGTCTTGTTGCAAAAACATGTCCGTTTCGCGCGCGATCACGTCCATCAGGGCGGCGGTTTCAAGGGTGTTGTCTAATGATGGCATCACGCGCAAC
>JAOHEK010000064.1 GCA_028097405.1 Paracoccaceae bacterium
GAAAGTGCTTGTTCTTCTTGAAGGCCGCGCCAACGGGCTTCGGTGGCCAGAATAATCATAGCTTCGCTGTCGGCGACGATCACAGCATCGGTGAACCCCGCCCAAGAGCTTTCGAATTTCTTTAGATCGACCTCGACCATAATAACGCCGATCAGTTCGCCCTGAGATTCGATCTTGCGCGAATAGGCAAAAACCCGAGGGCCAGATTCGAGGATGCTGGTCGAGAAAACCGTTTCATTTGAACGGATTGCTTCGATGAAATAAGGTTCAGCGCGATGGATCGACCCGATCAAAGCCCGATCGGTGGCCGCCACTGCACGACCGTCGGCGTCCATCAACAACATGGCTTCGGCTGCAATTTCGTCGCGGTATTCGATCAAACGGATCGAGCTTTGTGAAAAATCCGCTGAATTGAGCGCGCCGATCAGCGTCGGATCGCGGGCCAGAAGTTGCGGCACGATCTGATTTCTTTGTAGCTCGCTCAGGATGTTACCGGAATAAAGGGCAAGCCGTACTTCGGCACGCGACCGGGTGGTTTCGGTAAAGCGTTCGGTCAAGAGAATGTTCGTCCACCACACCACCGCCGCTCCTGCGACGATCAGTACAACCATCGCGATGGTTGTACGTCGCGGCCTTCGGTTGGTGTTTTTGGGCGCTGCGCTCATGACCAGAACTTAGTGCCAGTGGTTTGCAGGCTCAAGCGTCGACCGCAGCCCCGGCCAGCGTGCGGAACATCGCTTCGCCGTCCGTCAGGCCCAAAGTTAGCTCGGCGGCGCGTTCAGGATGAGGCATCAAGCCCAGAACCCGGCGGTTTTCCGACAGAATACCCGCAATATTATCGACCGAGCCGTTGATCCCTTCGGTGTAGCGAAAGGCGATACGATCTTCGCCCTTCAGCGCTTTGCGGATATCATCCGTCGCCTGATAATTGCCGTCGTGATGGGCCACGGGGTAAGCCACTGTGGTGCCTGCGTTGTAGCCGCGCGTGAAGTCACTTTTGGCTGTCACGACTTCCAGATCGACGGTGCGGCAGATGAATTTCAGCCCTGCATTCCGCATCAAAGCACCGGGCAAAAGTCCGGTTTCCAGAAGCACTTGAAAGCCGTTGCAAATACCGATGGCATAGCCGCCTTTTTCAACGTGTGATTTCAAAGCGCTTACGATAGGCGAGCGCGCAGCAATCGCGCCGCACCGCAAGTAATCGCCAAAGGAAAACCCACCGGGCACGCCAACAATATCAATACCATTCGGTAGGGACGTTTCTTTGTGCCACACCATTTCAACTTGAAACCCCGCTTGGCGAAAAGCGACGGCAAGATCGCGATCGCAGTTGGACCCCGGGAAAACAAGGACAGCAGCTTTCATCAAGATGACTCCGTTATCTTTATGGCCCAACCTTTGCGGGAAGTGGCCTGTAAATTCAAGTTTGCAAGTCGGTGATCACCGCCACACCGGGCGGTGTCGGACCATTAAAGGCGGCAAGTTCGGCGCTGGTATCGGAAAGTTTGACTTCGCGCGCCACGATGGGTGACAGATCGACGTGATCGCCTTCGATGAGACTAAGCAGCGATGGATAGCGATGTGCGGGCATTCCGCGCGTACCGAACAATGCCAGATTGCCCATGTAGACGGTGTTCAGGTTCAGTTCCTGTACGGCGTGGTGGCCAACGGGCATGCCAACCTGCACGTGCCGCCCCAAGGGCCTTAGGCAGGCGATACTGGCCGCGACTGTGACCGGAAATCCTAGGGCTTCGACCGAGACATGAGCGCCTCCGCCAGTGATGTCGTGAATTTTTTTGGCACTTTGGTCGTCGGACGCATTAATCGCATGGTCTGCGCCAAGGGCTTTTGCATGGGTCAGTTTTTCGCCCACAACATCGGTGACGATGACGCGTGCGCCCAAGGCCCGGCCCAAAAGCATGGCGGCCAGCCCGATACCGCCCGTGCCGTGCACCGCAAGCCATTCGCCGGGTTGTAAAGCAGCGCGGCCCGTCAGGGCATGCCAAGCGGTTGTGACCCGGCAGCCAAGAGCGGCGGCCAAAGTGGGCGTCATAGAATCTGGCAGATACGCAAGATTGTGATCGCGCGGAACAGCCACAAATTCCGCGAAGGCCCCCGGTTCGATAAAGCCCGGAAGCCGTTGGTCTAAGCAGGTATTGCTTTCGCCCGAGCGGCAGTTTGGGCAGGTTCCACAAGCAAGAATAAAAGGCGCGATGACGCGATCACCCGTTTTGAAACTGGCAGAGGGACCGGCTTCGATCACCTCGCCGCAGTATTCGTGCCCACCGATCTGGCCCGGTTTCACGCGGGGATGTTCTCCAACCCAACCGTGCCAGTCACTGCGGCAGATACCGCAGGCCAGAACTTTCAGAACGACGCCGTCGGATGGGCATTCGGGATCGGGGACGTCTTCCAGGGACAGCGGCGCATTGTATTCTCTGAGAACCGCCGCACGCATCAGAGGAGTTCCACCTCGTAGCGTTCGATTACCGTGTTGGCCAAAAGTGCGTCGCACATGGCGGTGACCTCGGCTTCGGCTTTTTTAGGATCGGTTTCGGTCAGATCAAGTTCGATCACCTTGCCTTGGCGCACACCTTCGACGCCACCAAACCCGAGGCTGCCCAAAGCGTGGCGCACCGCCTCGCCCTGCGGGTCCAGAACACCCGTTTTCAGCATGATGTGGACGCGTGCTTTCATCTTTCATTCCCCGCCAGAACTTTTCGTTCCTATCGCGGAAAAATCGGGAATTGTCCAATCAGAAACGCGCGCCTTAGGTCACGCAGGTCTGGTCGCCCGCGAGCAACGTGCGAAACTCTCTCAGCATCGCTTCCGTCAGGGGTTTGCGTTTAAAAGTGTGGACCAACGGCGTTTTTTCGGCGCGTACTGCGTCTTTCGGATTAATCGACGTGGACAAAATGATGATGATCGGAGCCCGCTTGGGCTTGTAGAACTGTTCCATCTTTTCCAGAAATTCAAACCCGTCCATTTGCGGCATGTTGATATCAAGCAGCATCAAATCAGGTTTAGGCGTCGATTTGTCCTTAAGATGCGCCAGCGCCTTTGTCGGGCTGAGAAAGCTTAGAATTTGATCCACGTGATCGGACCGATCAATCAATCGGCGGTACAACATCTGATCGACTTCCTCATCGTCAATCAGCATGATCGTTCCGATCCGGGGCAAATTTTCATCTGTCATTGAGATAGACTCACCTTGATATCCGATCCCCTTGTTCGGGCGCAGAGGATCCATCCCTAAGCCACCGGCTGTAAAAGTCGGGTTAATTCAAGATCTGACAGATTTAACGATTTGACGTCAGTTGATCAGCGTCGGCTTTGTAGCATGGGTGACGTTCGATGGCAGAACACCCAGCCGGCGCGCGACTTCGGTATAGGCATCAGCCAAATCGCCCAAATCGCGGCGAAAGACGTCTTTATCAAGCTTTTCGCCGGTTTCCATATCCCACAAACGACAGCTGTCGGGGCTTATTTCGTCGGCAATGATCAGACGTTGGAAGTCACCCTCCCAGACGCGGCCGATCTCGATCTTGAAGTCCACCAGACGAATGCCGACGCCAAACATGCAGCCCGACATAAAATCGTTCACCCGAAGTGCCAGGGCGATCATATCGTCCAAGTCTTGCTGCGCGGCCCATCCAAAGGCGATGATATGTTCTTCGGAAACCAACGGATCGCCAAGATTATCGTCTTTCAAGCAGAATTCGACAATCGGGCGTGGCAGCTGTGTGCCCTCTTCCAGCCCAAGCCGTTCAGACATTGTGCCCGCCGCATAATTGCGCACGATCACTTCCAGCGGGATGATTTCGACCTGCCGGATCAGCTGTTCGCGCATGTTGAGACGTTTTAGGAAATGGGTTGGCACACCGATTTGCGCCAATCCGGTCATAAAGTACTCGGACAAGCGGTTGTTCAGCACGCCTTTGCCGTCGATGATGTCTTTCTTCTGCGCGTTGAAAGCGGTGGCATCGTCCTTGAAATACTGAACGAACGTCCCCGGCTCGGGACCTTCGTACAGAATTTTCGCTTTGCCTTCATAGACTTTCTTGCGACGTGCCATCTTAACCTCGGGAAAACCGGTCCGCATCTTCGAAATTTAGCGGATATCGCGCTTCTTTAGGGCATAGGTCGCGCCCCGGCAAGCGAAGCCTCGGGATTTCCGCCTCTTGCGGGGGCGGGGCCTAGTGGGCATATGAAAGGGAACCCCTAGACCAGTTGGAGACATCTGCCCCATGAGTTCTTTTGATGACCGCGAGAATGCGTTTGAAAACAAGTTCGCCCACGACGCTGAAATCCAGTTCAAGGCCGAAGCTCGGCGCAACAAGTTATTGGGTCTTTGGGCGGCTGACCTGATGGGCAAATCGGATGATGATGCCAAAACCTATGCCGCCGAAGTCGTAAAGTCTGACTTTGAAGAACCCGGCGACGAAGACGTTTATCGCAAGGTTTCCGGCGATCTGGGCGACAAGGCCAGCGAAGCCGACATTCGCGCCAAGATGGTCGAACTGATGGCCGTCGCGAAATCCCAATTGATGGACGAACTTTAACCGATCAGACGCAGCGTCAAACGGGGCGCTGTTAAGTTTGCGTCAACACCTCACGCCTAGGGTCGCCGATAAGGGCGTCTCTCGGGGTGAGAGTAATGAGTTTTGGTTTACCAGCACGCATCGGTGGCGTGCCTTTGCGTGTCGTGCAAAAACAAATCCTTCCGATCAGCATTGCTGGCCTTTGCGTCTATGTCGTTGTGAACCGGATGGACGATGTGGATTTGACGCAAGTTGCGGCATCTATTGGTGCAGTGACGGCCGTTCAATGGATTGCGGCGATTCTGGCTACTGCGGTAAGTTTCGTGGCCGTTGGCCAATATGACGCCTTGTTTCATCGTTGGTTAAAGACAGGCGTCGCTGACAAGCGCGCCGTTCTGTCTGGTGCCAGCGCGATTGCCCTGGCTCAAACGCTGGGCATGGGCCTTGCGACCGGAACACTGGCCCGTTGGCGCGCTTTGCCCGAATTGTCGCTGGCCACGTCTTTGAAGGTGACGAACTACGTATCTTTCAGCTTTATGGCGGGTCTTGGCTTGTTGTCGATCGTGGTTCTGGCTTTGCCGGGTGTCGGCCATATCGGCGCGTCCTGGTATTCACTGGCCGCGGTCGCGGTTGTTCTGGTTGCCGTCAACCTGTCGTTTCTACAACCAAAGTGGCTGCCGTTTCCTTTGCCGCCATTACGCATGGCGCTTCGCTTGATGGTGTTGGCTACAATCGACATTATCTTTGCCGCATTCGCGCTTTGGGTGTTGTTCCCGGGCGGTTCGCAGCTCGGCTTTACCACATTACTGGCTGTGTTCACCCTGTCGCTTGGCGCTGGGTTGTTGTCAGGATCACCGGGCGGGGTTGGGCCGTTTGAGCTATGCTTATTCACGCTGATGCCCGCCTTTCCTGAACCCGAATTGATCGCAAGCGTATTGGCTTTTCGACTGGTCTATTACGCGCTTCCGGCTTGTTTAGCAGTTATAACCTTGATCAAACCAAGCCCGGCCCCGTTTAAAACAATGCCCACAACACGATCCGCCCGCCGTCCCTTGATGCGCGCCGAGGCGAAGTTGGCCCAACAAGCCGGCCACCGGTTTTTGCCCTATGACGACGAGCGCTGCTTGCATGTGGCCGAAGCAACCCAGACCCTTGTCGCGATTGGCGATCCCGCAACCGGTTCCACCTTCGGGCCCTCAGCTTTTGCGACATTAGGCCAAGCTGCGGACAAACTGTCGCTTTGGCCAGCGCTTTACAAATGTTCGGCACGAAGTGCGGTCTTCGCACGCTCTGTTGGATGGTCGGCGATCCCGGTGTCCGAAGAGGCTTGGCTGTCGCCCAACGCGTTTACTCTTGCGACCCCCGCGCGGCGGCAGTTGCGGAGGAAACTTAAGAAAGCGGCGCAAGCGCAGATCGACGTTTCCGTTGCCAGCACTTTGCCCTTGGCCGAGATGGAAATGGTGTCTGCTGCATGGTCGAAGCGCGCCGGTGGCGAGCGCGGCTTTTCCATGGGCGTTTTTTCCGAGGATCATGTGACGCGCCAACGGTGCTATCTGGCCCGCAATAACGGGGCTTTGGTTGCATTCATCAGCTTTCATACCGTTCAAAACGAATGGACATTGGATTTGATGCGCAGCACGTCCGACATGCCAGATGGCGCCATGCATGCCCTTGTTGTCCAAGCGCTGGAAGACGCCGCCGAACGTGGCATTCCCCGCCTGTCGTTGGCTGCGATGGCGTTGGATGATCCACATTTTTCGTTAAAACACTTCGGTCAAACGGCATCTGCGAAAGGTCTTCGTCAGTTTAAAACCAGCTTTGCTCCGCGCACCGAACGGCTTTATGCGGCGGCCCCGTCTACGGCTCTTTTGTACCTGGCAGGCGCAGACATCACACTTCGGATTGCAACACAGGTCCCATTGGTCGGGGCTGAGCCCGAAACCCGCGAGATGGAGCAGCGGCCAGCTTAGGTTGTGAACCGGTCAGAAATCGGGCCATCGTTTTATGGTGCCCTGCCGAGGTCTTGATGCCGTCTGCGCCGCACTAGCGTTAAGACTTTGCCAGCTTGTCGGCCAAGGCCTTGTTCACCGCAAGCGTCACGAAATGCGACACGTTTCCGTCTAATCGGGCAATTTCTTTCACCAGTTTTGATGCAATCGCCTGATGTTCGGCTTCGGCCATAAGAAACACGGTTTCCACGGTATTATCCAACACCCTATTCATGCCAACCATTTGATATTCGTATTCAAAATCCGCAACAGCGCGCAGACCACGAATGATGATTCTGGCGTTCACATCGCGCGCGCAATCGATCAAAAGGTTCTCGAATGGATGGGCGACAATCTCGCAACCGGTCGATTTCGAAATCGTTTTGCACTCGGCTTCGATCATCGCCACGCGCTCTTCCAGCGAAAACAATGGACCCTTGTCGCGATTGATAGCCACACCGATGACAAGACGGTCGACCAGAAGTGTGGCACGGCTGATGATATCGAGATGGCCCAGAGTGACGGGGTCAAACGTGCCGGGATAGAGGCCGATGCGCATGGTGCGGCTCCTTTAGAAAGACGTTAGCAACTTGCTGCCACGTCCGGTTCCAAGCCACAAGCTTTGGTCATGTCGTTGTTACAGGCCGTTAGTGCCCCATGATCATATCGGACAGCGCTTCTTTTTCCATCGACAGCTCGGACAGACGCGCCTTGACCACGTCGCCGATTGAAATCAACCCGACCATACTGGCACCCTCCATCACTGGCATGTGGCGAAAGCGGCCTTCAGACATTTTGGTCAACACATGATCGGTT
>JAOHEK010000065.1 GCA_028097405.1 Paracoccaceae bacterium
TGAAGGTCAATCCGCAGAAGGATGTCTTGGAAACTCATGCTGTTTTAGGCCCACGAGGTGACAATGCCCCCGGTGCGAACTCAAAACCAGCGGCAGCCAATTGATCTGCGCATTGCGGGCGCATACCAGTGGCCACGAATTCACCCAGAACCTCGCCGTTTTCGCCTTTGCCGGTACGCCGGAAAACATAGATGTCCTGCATCGTCAGCGTCTCGCCCTCCATGCCGGTAACCTCGGAAATGCTCATGACTTTCCGGTTGCCGTCGGCAAGGCGGTTCAGCTGAACGATAAAGTTGATGCCCGATGCAATCTGGCTTCGGATCGCTGATAATGGCAGATCAAGCCCAATCATTGAAACCATCTGTTCAACCCGCGCCAACGCATCACGGGCAGTGTTGGCGTGAACCGTAGTCATCGATCCATCGTGGCCGGTGTTCATGGCTTGCAGCATATCGAAGGTTTCGCCGCCCCGCACCTCGCCGACGATGATCCGGTCGGGCCGCATCCGCAGTGCGTTACGCACCAGATCCCGTTGCGAGATCGACCCAGACCCATTCGGGTTCGCAGGCCGGGTTTCCAAGCGCACAGTATGACGTTGCTGCAGTTGCAGTTCCGCGGCATCTTCGATTGTGACGATGCGTTCCTTTTCGTTGATCGCGCGCGACATGGCATTCAACAATGTCGTCTTCCCCGAACCCGTACCACCCGAAATCAGTACGTTCATCCGAGACTGGACAAGCCCGCGCAACAAGGTCGACGCATCTGCGGACAAAGAGCCAAGTTCCTCCATTTTGTCGAGCAGAATAGGCTTTTTTGAGAATTTCCGAATAGACAGCGAAGGACCATCAATCGCGCAAGGCCGGATGATCGCGTTAACCCGGCTGCCGTCCGGCAGGCGGGCATCGACCCAAGGCTGGCTTTCGTCCACACGGCGACCAATCGACGACACGATCTTGTCGATGATCCGCAGCAGATGACGCTCGTCCCGGAACCGCACGCCGGTCTCTTCCAGCACGCCAAAGCGTTCGACATAGACCCGGTCGTGACCATTGACGAGGATATCGTTTACCGATGGGTCCGCCAGCAAAGGTTCTAGCGGGCCATAGCCCAGAACCTCGTGCATCAGCTCGTCTACGATAGTCTTAAAATCTTCGGTCCGCATGGGCCGCTTTTCTTCGGCCAAAACCGCTTGCGCCAGATTGGCCACCTCGCGGCGTAGCTCGTCGGTCTGAACCTTGTCGATAACCGACAAGTTCAAACGCTCAAGCAAAGCCTCGTGCAATCGGCTTTTCAACTCAAGCCGGTCGGTTAAATCCTTGTCGCGCGGGTTGAGTGATTGAAGGGCCTGAGCGGCAATCGCATCTGCGGCATCGCTCGCATCAGGCGACGGCGCAGCTGTTTGTACAGGCTGGCCGCCGTCAGATTTTCCAAAGGATTTAAACATCACACACTCTCCTTACACACGTACCACGGAGCCATCTTTCGGCATTTGTGTCAGCGTCGTCCGCGCCAATTGCAAAATGCCCTTCGACAGGTCCGAACGCCCCGCGACCTCGGACAGGGGTTTGCCGAAATCAATCGCCGTTCGCGCCGCCTTTGGATCGTCTGGGATCCAGTGGCTGAAAGATGCATCCAGCGCCTTGGCCGCCTCGCGGTGGTGTTCGCGCAGCATCATGGGTTTTTTCTCGCGGTTGACGACCAGTTCGATAGACAGCTCCGAGTTGTCGGCCAGCACAAAATCCATCAACCGACGCGACGCACGCACAGCAGGCACGGTCATATCCATCACGATGTAAAGGCGGTCGGTTTCTGTCAGAATCGGCTCAATCCAATTCACCAAGGCGCGGGGCAAGTCTACAACGACGTAGTCGAACATGGTTTTCAATGTTGCGATCAGCGTCGAAACCTGTTCGGGCTGCAAGCTGTCAAGCGGCGCAAACTGCTGTGGCGCGGCCAGAACAGCTAGGCCAGAAGGCAGTCGTACCAAGGATTGTTCAACCCAATTCGTGTCCGGCAGGAAATTCTCAACAGCAAGCTGCAACAAGCCTTCCTGTTCTTCGACATCCAGAAAATCGCCAACAGTTCCAAACTGCAAATCCAAATCGACGATCACAACACGGTTGAAGGCTTCTTTCTTGAAGGTTCCGCGTTTGTCCAAAAGCTGATCGGCAAGGTTGACCGCAATGGTTGTCGCACCAATACCGCCACGGGCTTGCTGTACGGCGATTAACTGGCCGTGCGTGTCTCTGCTGGAATACCGTTCTTCGACTTCGGCACGTCTTTTTTCGATCCATTGGCTGACTTGTTCGATGATCTCGCCGTTAGGTGCGGGGTAAGGCAAGACATCGTCGACACCGGCCCGTGTCAAAGTCCGCGCTTTCGACAAGGGAAGATCCGCATCGGTCAGAGCAAGATAGATCGTGCCGTCCTTGCGCGTATTCGTCAAAGTTTCGATTGCAGACAACTCAACGGAATTGTCGGGATCGGTCGCGAAGATCACGATGTCATAGCCCGAGGCCGTTTCAACGGCTGCCCCATTCAACTGGCTGACGCTTGTGTCCTGACGGCTGATCTGTGCGCCCTCGATCTCGCTTAAGGCATCGCCAATTGCGATCGACGTTGTTTCATTCGAGGAAATCAAAAGGATGGAACTGTTGTTCATCTGCGAAGTGTCCTTTGGCGTATCTTTGCCATCTGTTTATCCCCCACCGCCAAGGTTTAAATCCTCGGCAGGCATTGAGGCGGAAATACCCGGAAACGGAATCGATGCACCGTCTGCCGGGATGTCATTGGTGTCACTGGCACCCGCACTTGCGGCAAGAGCCGATAGCGGCGTGACGAAGGTGAATTCAAAATTGCTAAAGTTGCCATTCGATCCAGTATTACCGACCAGCTCAGCGGTGATCATCGGCGTGTACGGGCCGCCCAGAAATCCAAGTTGTGGATCAAACTCATAGCGGATCAGCACGTTGGCGTTGGTGGCATTGTCGGGCAACAGCGGGCGAATTGTCTGCCAAATTTCAGACGCGGCCTGCACCGCCGACGGAGAGCCATTGCTTGCGTCTAGCAAGGTACAGGGGGCCGGGTTCTCGGCAAAACATAGGCCCGCCACTTGTCGGCAAATTGTGCCGGTCGGGAAGGATCCATCCGAAACGTCTGCGCGCAAATTGGTTCGCGGAACACCCGGGCACATCGGGGTACGAACCGCTGCGATCCGCACGGCGCGCTGCATGGCTTTCTCGGCCATCACCCAGTTATAGGCAAGTCGTCCAAAGTCGAGAACCGCGAAAAAAATCAACAGAAACAGCGATATACAAATCGCAAACTCGACCATCGTCGTGCCTGCCTCGTCGCGCTTGAACCGCGCTGGCTTCAAGAACCCGAACACGCTCATAAGCCAAATATCCGTGATTCTTCGTCCAGATCCGTCAGGATTCTGTCTAGGACCGGGCCATTGTTCAACTCAAGCACCTCCCCAAGCGGAAGGATGATTTCCAAACGCGCCTGTATTCGTACTATCGGCACCTCGATCTGCCGATAGTTGCCCGGCTCAACAACACAGCGGTAAGACGAAATAACCCGGCGTAAACGCACGTTGGTTGGCAATACATCGACTTCGTTCAACAGGCTTCGTTCAACCATAGTGTAATAGACGTCGGGAGAGTTTGCCCGCGCAATATTAATCACCCCGCCACCGCCGTTTGACTCGCCGACGCAGATATCCTGATCCAACGTGCGGGCCGCATAGCGCGTCGCATCGCGAACCCCCGCCACAGCCCCTTGGTACGAAAAAAACGTGCGACCGAACTCAACGATGACAACACCGGCAAAAAAAGCGCAAACTCGACCAGCGCAACACCATCATCACGGCGCAAAAAGCTACGGACACGTGCCAAAAAGCTCTGCCCTGTCATCGCCATCACCGGAACAACTGTGCGAGATTGCGGAAGACGCCCTGCGCAGGCTCGACGGAATTTTCAGACAGATCGCCGCTAATGATTTCGGCGTCAAACGAAAACTCGCCAGTCGAATTGTTGCCCGAGGCCGGTCCCAGCACAAAAAGTTCGACAAACCAACGCGCCCGCGCTTCTCCCCTCCCATCGAGAGGTTCGGTCGCGCAATCCACGACAGCAACCGTTAAGACGCGCCTGCGGGGATCAAGAGAATGATTGTCGGACGGCGCACAATGCGGCAAGCTGGTGCCAGACCGGACAACGGGAGTTCCATCGGGCAACGCCACGTCCAATAGATCAATCGGCGTGGGTCGTAAGCTTGACGAGACGCCCGTGATATCCACCTCGCCGCCCTGAAGGGCTGCTGCTGGGTTCTGAAAATACGCAGCCGCCACTTCGGCGTTGTAGTAATTCCAGCGGCTCGCGCCCTCTTGCATGACAGGATAATCGTCATAGGCGGATCGGCGCGGGTTGCCCGTGTCGCCGGGACGGAAAGGATCATCGATATGGTATTCGTTCCCGGCAACCGTGATCCGTTCTTCCGGTGCAATCGTACCAAGACTGTCCAAATTTGTCGAGAAATTCGCATCCACATAGGCCAAACGCGCTTCGCTCCAATCGCCGTCACCAACATTGACACTTCCGCAAGTCCCCGAGGCCAGACAATCGTCCGGCAACAGAGCCGACGCATCATTCACCTGCGCTGGTAACGAGCCACCGCAAGTTTCGCCCTCTTCGAAAGGCTTGGTTACGATCGGCGCGACGGGGAACGCGGAATCCGCCGCTAGACCGAAGCCGTCAGTGACATATATATCCATGACGGAATTAAAAAAGCTTTGCGCGACGCCGGGCTGGAGACCAGGCTGCAACGCCAAACTGCCGTTCTGAATGCATTCGGTTAAACGCCCCTCAGCAGTTATCATACAGTTGTAAAGATCCGCTCCGGTTTCGCCAAAGCACGGGCTGGCAGCATCCACGACTGCTTCCACATAAATAAAGCCGAAATCTCCCGGCCCCCAGCTTGACGCACCCCCGGTCTCAGAACTGAGCGAAATAGACTGTCCAATATGGTTTGCCGGATCCCAAACGCCATCCAAATCAACACCGGGGTCGGCATCAGGCATGCAAATGAACATTGGCGAAACATCACAGGCCATGCCCGCATAGCCTGCAGTCGCCTCGGCAAGAACCTCTTGGGTGGGCAAAGCATCAGACGTAAAAACACTAAGAATGCGTGCGAAAGACCATTCCACAATCACCGGGTTCACTTCGATACGCGCAAACCGCGCACGACGGTCATTAACAGCGTCGCTTTGATCCAGCTCGCTGTCAAAGGCCGCTTCGTTCGTTGGTAAAGTCTCATAGAGCCGCATGACGAAATCTTCTGTTCCGGCAAGGTCCGTGTTCTCAAGAGCGAAGGTCGCGTTGTCGCGGATCAGCCGGTCTGCCGCCGTCTGGGCCCTGACCATAGCCCCCGGCAAGCCATCAAGTTCGGCAGCAGAGGCCAATGCGACGTTGTCAGCAAAAGACTGAAGCTCGGTCTGGGTTGCAGCACGCTTGCCCAAATCAAAGGACAAAGCGGCAATCAGAAAGATCGCGGCACAGCACATGGCGAAGAACACTAGCAGCGCGCCCTGTTCAACTTTAGCGAACCGAGAGATCAGCTTTCCGAAACCACCAAGCATCAAACGCTGTCGGCCAAGCCACGTTTGCCCGAAGGAATAGGGGTCCACCTTCCCCCGCCCCACCCGCGTTACTCGCTTCCGTTCGTCGGGCTGTCCAACTCAACATTTTGGACATCTCCGGCCCGACGCACTTTGATCGAACGCTTTGGCTCGACCAAAGCTGGGGCTTCGTCTTGCATAATGTCCGACATTCGGATCGAGGTCATAGGCGCATCGACAACCGAATCCAGCGTCCGCAACGACAGACTTAAATTGCCCGCTCGTTGAGCCAACGCCAGCTTCTGGCCCTGCTCGGGTGTGACTTCGACTGTCACAGTCTTGGCGATATTGGCTTGATCGTTCTGCTGATCGGCTTGTTGGTCGACACCGATAATCCGAATGTTCTGCAAAATGGTGACCGCACGCAGACTGGCGCCACGGCCTTGGGTCATCAAAACATCGACGCTGTCGCCCGGTGTCACAAAACCACCAACCGCCGTCTGAGCCGACACGCGGATCGACATCGCCCGGGTGTTTTTGCCAAGCGTCTGGACGATCGTGACCTTTTCACCAAAATCCGACACTTTGCCTACTAAGACCAGTTCGCCTTGCGCCATCGCACGTCTTGCGCGGCGCGGTTCCGTTCCGGGCTCGGGAATAAGGTTTGCAAAATCGCGGAACGTGCCCGGCGGTACAGCGTCGACAGGCCATTGGATCGTTGTCAGATTGCGCGCTTCGATTGGAACGCCGAATGGAATGTCCTGTCCGGCGACCACGACACTGACCAACCGAGGCTGAGCAGGATCAATCGAGGCAGTTGCGGGTTGGACCTGTAACAATCCACGGGACGCATAAATCGACATACCCGCCAGAGCCATGCCCAGCATTATCACCAAAAGCGACCTAAAACGCATCATAACTCTCCTTGTCGCAGGCAGCAGCCCCTGCGCACTTTGTACACAATATCACAGCACCTAGAAGGCGTCTGTCGTCTCGGAAATCTCGTTACCAACGGCCGTTGCCAAAGCCCCAATCGTCGCCGAGCCGACGACAACGACGACCAATAGAGCGATACCGTATTCGACAAGAGTCGCACCCGAGACATCCGTCCAAAATCTCAACATTGATGACTTGATCGTGTTTCTCATCACTCGATTTCCCCCACATCTGTTCTGTGTCTTGCCTTCTAGATCAGGCCCCCACACATCACGTCGATAACTGTCTCTGCCTGACCGGTAAACGCACCTATGGCAACACCGTCAGCATCACGGGCACGTCATCATGGGCACGTCGCGATACGGTCGTACATTTAAGAAACGCTGTAAAGCACGTCATTCATGAGAAACGGGCAGGACATCAACCTAAAAACTCAACGAAGGTGGTCTATGGCCCAACCGATCAAGAGAACGGATGGACCAGTTCGTTAATCTTATTCCGAACCAGAATCGGAAGAACAGGATCCCGCATCGAGACCGTCGACCACACCGCCCGCTTGCAATGTCTCACATGCGACTTCCATGTTCAGGCCCGTCTGGGTACCCAAAGCCAGCAACGCGCCGCCGCCCAAAACAATGGCCAGCAACAAGGCTACACCATATTCAA
>JAOHEK010000066.1 GCA_028097405.1 Paracoccaceae bacterium
TATCAAGCTGCCCTCCAACCTGCCTGCCTTCGACGTGCTGACGCGCGAAGGTGTGATGGTGATGGCAGAAGAGCAGGCAGATCAACAAGATATCCGGCCTCTCAAGATCGGCCTTCTGAACCTGATGCCGAAGAAAATTCAGACGGAAAACCAGTTTGCCCGGCTGGTCGGAGCCACACCTTTGCAGATCGAACTGCACCTGATCCGCATGTCGGAACACGAAACAAAAACCACCGCCGCCGAACACATGGCCGAATTCTATCGCCCCTTCCAAGACGTCCGTGACGAGAAATTCGACGGCCTTATCATTACCGGCGCCCCGATCGAGCATTTGCCCTTCGACGAGGTATCCTATTGGGATGAACTGAAGGACGTGATGGACTGGACCCAGACAAACGTCCATTCCACCTTCGGGGTTTGCTGGGGCGGCATGGCGATGATCAACCATTTCCACGGCGTCAAAAAGCATATGCTAGACGCCAAATCCTTCGGCTGTTTCCGGCAATCCAACATGGACCCCACATCCCCTTATTTGCGTGGGTTTTCAGATGATTGTTATATCCCCGTCAGCCGTTGGACCGAAATGCGCGAAGACGAAATCCGCGCTGCTGGTCTGAAAACACTTTTGGGCAGCGATGACACCGGACCATGTCTGGTCGAAGACGCCAAGCACCGCGCGCTTTATATCTTCAATCACTTCGAATACGACAGCAGCACGCTGAAAGAAGAATACGACCGCGACGCCGCCAAAGGCGCGGCCATCGAGGTTCCGATCAACTATTACCCGGGCGATGATCCAACCGCGACTCCGCAAAACCGCTGGCGCAGCCACGCGCATTTGCTCTATGCGAACTGGATTTCCGAGATCTATCTGACCACGCCCTTCGACATGCAAAAAATCGGCTCTGATCAGACCGACTTGCGAAAGTGATCTAGCCAGATGGGGGGAGTTGATAGGATCGTGACCAGACTGACGCTTGGCTCAAGCCCTATGCGGCCCATGTCCCGACCCGTGCAATGCGAGGCCGAAAGATGCGTAAGAAAGTGCTGACATTCGTTCTACTCTTGGCCGCTGGGATCGTTGCTTTCGCGATGTTCACCGACCGGCGCGCAGACTTGCGCGAAGCCTCTGCCGAGGCGCGCTTCCCAGCCATGGGTGAATTTGTCGATGTGAACGGTGTCAAAATACACGTGCGCATCAAAGGTGAAGGCCCCGATCTGGTGCTGATCCATGGTGCTTCGGGCAATATCCGAGACATGGAATTGGCCCTTGGCGATCACCTAACCGACCGCTACCGCGTGTTCTTCGTGGATCGCCCCGGCCACGGCTGGTCAGATCGGCTAAGCTCGGATTATGAACGCCCCTTCACAACACAAGCCGAAACCCTTGCTGAACAGGCCAGCGCCTTATCTCAGGCCGTCACCAAACTTGGCGCAAAAGACCCTATCGTTTTGGGCCATTCCTATGGCGCGGCGGTCGCTATGGCTTGGGGGTTGGACCATCCAGCGTCCGCGCTTGTGATCGTCTCGGGCGCCATTCTGCCTTGGCCGGGCAACATTGACTTCACCTATCGCCTTCTTGGCTCATCCCTCGGCGGTGGTCTCATAGCGCCCCTTGCATCGACCTATATTCCCGACAGCTATGTTTCAAACGCGGTAAACCACGCCTTCCGCCCCCAAAGCGCGCCGCCTGACTATATCATCAAAAGCGGCGTCCCCTTGGCGACCCGTATCATTACGCTGCGTGCCAACAACCGTATGGTGAACACTCTGCGCCCCGAGATCGTCGAACAATCGAAACGCTACGACGAGTTAACGATGCCCATCGAAATTCTGCACGGAACCGAGGACAAAACCGTCTATCTGACCATCCACGCAGAACCTTTAGCCGAACGGTTGGACAACGCCCATCTGACGCCATTGAAAGGCATCGGCCATATGCCCCATCACATTGTCCCCGAAGCGATCAGCGACGCCGTCGACCGCGCAGAGGAACGGGTCGCCAAACGGCCATCTGGTTGATTTTGCAAGACATCGGGAAAAATACCGATGTGATACTGACGCTATACCGACGTAATACCGATAGCGCCTTTGATTGTGGTCGCGCATCTGCCGCACTACATAAGACTTACAAGTAAAGGCGCATAACATGACCCTTCCCTTCGACGGCGCAATCTCGCGCTTCCACGACGAAGACGCCCCAAAGGCCATCCGAAAAGCCATTGAAAAGGCTGGCAAACGCGACGTGCTGGCCGATAGCTATCCATACGACACCGAAATGGACAAGGACGACTACGAGGACGCGATCACCGATCTGCAGCTTGAGCTTGTGAAATTCCAAGCCGACGTCAAAGAGACGGGCAAGCGCGTCGTGATCGTGTTTGAAGGCCGGGACGCCGCTGGAAAAGGTGGCACAATCAAACGGTTCCGAGAAAACCTTAACCCGCGCGTCGCCCGGGTTGTTGCCCTGTCAAAACCCTCGGACGTGGAAGCCGGTCAGTGGTATTTCCAGCGCTACGTCAACCTGATGCCCACAGCCGGAGAGATCGTTCTGTTCGACCGGTCTTGGTACAATCGCGCCGTCGTCGAACATGTCTTTGGCTTCTGCAAACCGAAAGAACGGCAGCACTTCTTTGATCAAGTGCCCGAGTTCGAAAAGATGCTGACAGGCGACGGCATCATTCTGAAAAAGCTCTGGTTGAACGTGGGCCGGGCCGAGCAACTGCGTCGGTTCCTCAAGCGTGAGAAAGACCCCCTAAAGCAATGGAAACTATCGTGGATTGACGTCGAAGGCCTTCAAAAATGGAGTGCGTATTCCAAGGCCATCCGCGAAACTTTCAAGCGTACCCACACCGATCATGCGCCGTGGACCATCCTGCGCACAGACGATAAAAAACGCGCGCGCCTTGCTGCGATCCGCTCGGTCCTGAAAGACGTGAACTATGCTGGCAAAGGCGAGCTTGACGCACCCGATCCCAAGCTTTGTGGCGGCCCGGATATCTGGAATGCCTAAACGCGGATACCACCACGGCAATTTGCGTCAGGCCTTGGTCGATGCGTCTTTGGCTCTGACGGAAACCAAGGGGCCAACGGGCTTCACCCTGTCCGAAGCCGCCAAACACGCGGGCGTCACCCCTGCTGCGGTCTACCGTCACTTTGCGGGCCGCGAAGACCTGATCGCCGAAGCCGCACGGCAGGGGTACGAAATCTTTGCGGACTTGATGGAATATGCGTTTGAGACCGGCCAACCCTCGTCACTTGCGTCGTTCGAAGCCACGGGTCGCGCCTATCTTGCTTTTGCACGCCGCTATCCGGGCCACTACGTAGCGATGTTTGAAAGCGGCATTTCGATCAACCGGACACCTGAACTGGCGCAGGTTTCGGCCCGTGCATTCGCCGTTCTTGAAAAGGCCGCCGCTGCCCTTTCCGAACATATCCCGCCTGAAAAACGCCCACCGCCGCAAATGTTCTCGGCTCATATCTGGGCGATGAGCCATGGCGTGGTCGAACTGTTCGCACGCGGATCACCCGGCACTAAGTCACCGTTTTCGCCGGAAGATTTGCTGGAATCCGGGATCGGAATTTATCTGCGCGGTTTGGGTCTGATTGATCGAGACAGTTAATCCAACCTTAACGTCGGATGCCAAACGTCGCATTTCCGCCATGTTTTTATGCTAAGTTTAAAGCTTGTTGTGTATGTAAAGGTTTCTACCATGTACGAGTTTTTGGCCCCTTGGGGTGTTTTGGCCCCGATCACATGTGCTGTTCTGATCTATCTGATCGTCAGCGAAATCCGCCGCAAAAAAATGATGTCCTTCATCGAAGAGCCCGAGGATTCTTATTCTCCGAACGGGACTGTTTCATCGGCTAGGGTCTGGAAAAGCTGGACTTTCAGCATTAAATAATCGGCATGGACAGCGAAAACCTTCCCCGACTGATTTATCTTGGCATTCTGCTGATCGCTGTTGGCGGCTGGGTCTTTGCCGAGACCCGTCATTCCATCGGCAAATCGATCCGTATGCTTATGGCTTGGGGGCTGATTTTCCTTGGGCTTATAGCGGGTTACGGGCTTTGGGAAGATGTTCGGCGGGATTTGGCTCCGCGCCAGACGGTGTTGCAGGATGGCTCGGCAGTCCAAGTGCCACGAGGGCCTGGCGGGCATTACTTTCTGGACGTGAACGTGGGTGGCACGACCGTAAAATTCATCGTGGACACGGGTGCGACCGATGTGGTGCTTACCTTGGATGACGCCCGTGCGGTTGGGATAGACACGGACAATCTGCCGTTTCTGGGCGTGGCGAATACTGCAAATGGTCCTGTAAAAACAGCATTTTCCACGGTGAACTTCATGTCGATCGGACCGGTGCGATATAGCCGTGTTCGGGTGGCCATCAATGGTGGCGAAATGCGTGAAAGCCTGTTGGGAATGAGTTTTCTATCGCGCTTTGAAAAGATCGAGATCGGGCGCGACGGGTTGACGTTGACGCCTTAAGATTTTGGTAGGCTTTCTGAACCCCCGGTATGTTGTAAGATCGCATATGTGCAATCATCTGACGTTTTGTACCGAGTTTTAAGGGGGTATTTTCCGATTTGTACAAGTGAACGTACGGATGGGTTAACCGGTAATTGACGGAAATCGGGGCAAACGCCCGGCCAGAATGAAAGGCGAAGAATGAGCGAGTGGCAGGACGTTGATGAGCCGAAGGTTTGGGTGTCTGGGTTTCTACACAACAGCACGGATTTAGTTGCGTTTGACTCGAGAATTGATGGTAAACCGCTCGATTTTATTCATGGGTTTAGATATCTTTGGCAACTGGCACCTCCGGAAAATTCGCCAAAATTTCTTTTTTTTGAAGAAGCAAATAACATCCCGCCAAAAGTGACCGACGCCTTTACGATCATCGGCGGCTTGATGATTATCTCTCAAGCTTTCCGCGACGTGCTGGTCCAATTCAATATTGGCGAAACCCAGCTCATCGAAGTGCCTATATACGCCGACGAAAACGGTACCCCTTCGGGTTCGCCAAATCACTTCGTGCTTAATGTTCATCACTCACGAAACACATTGATTCCGGAACTGTCGGAAAACATCGAACAACCGATCCCTTACGGCAAGACGGCTCCGCCAGCTGATACGGCGTGGGCGAGCGTTTACCGCAAAGATATTTGGGCCATAAATCATGCGGCTATCGAGGGTGCCGACCTTTGGCACGATCCGATGGTTGAAGGACGGTTTTTTCTGAGCAGTCGGTTGAAGAATGCACTGCACGGTGCGGGGCTGAAGATCAAGGCGTTAGACCTGAAACCTGCGCGGGTGTTTCAACCAGCTTAGCCGCTCGCGCCGCTTTCCGCTTTCTTCTGCCAGCGCCCGCCATCTTCGGACCAGTACTGGGCGGCAACGCCTGCATCAGTAAGGCTGCGCCATTGAACGCGGGCCTGTTCCAAAGCGCCCGCATCTGCACCATCAAATAGAATGCAGACCCGTTCGCTTGAGGTCACCTCGGCCGCCGAGATATCCGCGCCGCCCACGCTCATCAAACAGGTGGCACCGTTGCTGGCATCGCCCGTGGTCAGCAAGACGGGTTGATCGGCATCGTTTGGCCCGCCTGCCATGCCGTGGGGCAAAAATCCGTCGCCCTGCCAAAGCTGGCGGTCAAGCCGATCCAGCAAGCCGGTGTCG
Organism: Paracoccaceae bacterium; assembly: GCA_028097405.1. Taxonomy (GTDB): domain Bacteria; phylum Pseudomonadota; class Alphaproteobacteria; order Rhodobacterales; family Rhodobacteraceae; genus CALKXV01. Next base: position 5,681 of record JAOHEK010000066.1, read on the forward strand.
GCCCCGCGCACAGCCACACGCCAGCCAGCCTCAAGCGCTTTGCCGATCAGAACAGGCAGCGTCGCTTCCAGCGGACGTTCGGTCAGGTGATAGAAATATGCAGCGCCCATCCTAGCCCTCGTAACCATCCCGGATCCAACGATCCAGTGCCAGAACGCCCCAGCCTGTCGCACCTTTGGGGGCCAGCGTCGTTGCGGATTTCAAGCTGGCCACCCCTGCGATATCAAGGTGTATCCAAGGGGTTTCGTCTTTCACAAAGCGCGCCAGAAACTGAGCCGCGGTGATCGAACTTGCGGGCCGACCGCCGACGTTTCTCATATCAGCGATGCGGCTTTCCAGTTGTTTGTCATAGGCCGCGCCCAAAGGCAGCCGCCAAGCGCCTTCGCCTTCGGTTTCGGCGGCAGACAGGAAGGCTTTGGTCAGATCGTCGTTATTGGAAAAGACGCCTGCGTTTTCGTGACCAAGAGCAACGATGACCGCGCCGGTCAGTGTGGCAAGGTCGATCATTGCGGTGGGTTTGAAACGTTCCTGCGCGTACCACATGACGTCGCAAAGAACCAAACGCCCCTCGGCATCGGTGTTGATGACCTCGACCGTATCGCCTTTCATCGAGGTCACGACATCGCCCGGACGTTGCGCCCGCCCGTCGGGCATGTTTTCGACCAGCCCCACCAATCCCACGACGTTCGCCTTAGCACCCCGCATCGCAAGGGCTTTCATCACGCCAGCCACGGTGCCCGCACCGCCCATATCCATGGTCATATCTTCCATGCCAGCTGGCGATTTGAGTGAGATGCCGCCCGTGTCGAACACCACGCCCTTGCCAACCAGCGCGACGGGGGCCGCATCTTTCACACCACCCTGCCATTCCATGACGACCACTTTCGAGGGTGTTTCGCTGCCCTCGCCAACGGCCAAAAGCGTGCGCATGCCCAACTTTTCCAATTCGGCTTCGTCCAGCACTTGAACCTTTAGGCCAAGCGTTTCAAGCGCGACCAAACGATCGGAAAACTCCATTGTTGTCAGCACGTTGGCGGGTTCATTCACCAGATCACGCGTGAACCAAACGCCTTCTGCCATGGCCTGAAGTGTGCCCGCTTGAGCGGCCGCGTCTTCGGCCCCTACAATCGTTAGCGCACCCAGCGGTTTGGCGTCTTTGCTTTTGTGGCGCTCAAAGCTGTAGCATTTCAACAATGCGCCCAGCACTACATCGGACGCGCCCTTGAAAGCGCCACACAGCACAAGGACACCCTCTGGCCCAAGCGCCTCACCGATCCGGGCGCCCGCAGCGCGCGCCGCAGCGCCACGGGTGCGCCGTTCAAGCCGGATCACCACGACCGCGTCGGCGGCCATGCCAGCCGGGAACGTCAGGGTAACCGCGTCGCCTTCTTTCATTTCCCCGAACCGGTCACTGTCGGACAGACGTTGCAATGCGCCTTTGGTCAGCCGGTTCACCCGCCGTGCCGCTTGATCCATCTTGCCTTCATCAGACAGGAACACCGCGAC
>JAOHEK010000067.1 GCA_028097405.1 Paracoccaceae bacterium
CCTGCCATCCGCTGAAACAGCATTGCTTTCCACGCTTGAGATGCCCCTTGCGCCCGTTCTGGCATTTCTCGTGCTTGCAGAAGTGCCGACCTTTTCTGCGATCCTTGGCGGAGCCATCATTTTTGCAGCTGTCGTCTGGTCACAGAGACACGATGCGAACCATTGAAAGCCGACCTTCCAACACGCCGCAGCATCGGTTATCGTTACTCAGCGAGCGCGGTCATCGTATCGTTTCGGTAGAATTCATCTACTCCAGAAATTTTGGGGAAATGTCGGCCACATACGTCGCGGTTCTTGGTGCACTACTGGCCGCGAGCCTGAGTGGGCCAAATCTCGATCAACTCATCACCGTCACAGGCATGGATTGCTGAGTAAAGGCCAATCGTTGGATCACAATGGGGCGGAATACATTCAATGCGATCGCCGACCGACGGACGACTCGTGCCTTTTGTATTTAGCCGAGCATGTTCATCGCTGAGCAGTTCCAGTTGTCGTCGTGCCCCCGCGCCTGTGACGACGGGGGCGGTGTTATATTTACTCCGGAACCATTTGTCTCCAGCGTCTGTGACGACGTGATTGGGCCAGTTGGCGCTAAGGACGGAAGATTGTACAAACACTGCTTGTTCGAAGGGCCATGCCTCCCAGCCGGACTCAATATTCAAATATTCTACGTCCATGAGGGCGTAACTGCCGCATTGTAGCTCTGTTAACGGGCCATCCAGATCAATGTTCATTGACCCGGTACTACCGCCTGAGACAGTCGCGTTATCTGGCCAGATACCCGAAAGGGCCGCTTGGAAGGAGTTAATCAGGTTGAGTGTTTTTAGATGCTCCCGTTTTCGTTCTGCGTATGAACGCATGTGCGACAGTTGACCGGCATAGGTCTGAAGCCCTCGGAAGCGAACTTGCTCAGATTTATCCACTTGCTCGGCAAGGATTTGCGCATCCTCAATTGTGACACAGCCGGATCGGCTCCGTCCCATATCAACATCGATCAGAATATCTAAGGCAGTGTCGCGGTCACGAAGTTCGCGTTCAAGCGAGGCGAAAGCTTCGGGGCTATCCAAAACGAGCGTGATAGCTGAGCCTTCGGCGGCCAGATCGGCAATGCGGCCTTGTTGCGCAGGTGTTGAAATCACCGAGGTCAACAGGATGTCGGTCCCAAGTCCGCTGACCGCTTCGGCCTCGGTGACTGTGGCCACGCTAATCCCGACTGCCCCAAGACTGATCTGGCGCTCGGCGATTTCGAGGGACTTATGCGCTTTGAAATGTGGCCTCAAATTCTTGCCTGCGGCTTTTGCCAAACGTGCAGCTGTCTGTAAATTTTCCTCCAACAGCGGTACTTCAACAATGAGAGCAGGCGTCGCAAGCCGTTGGCGTCCGTCCCTTTTGCCGATCAGATGTGCATTTGGCTGCGGGCCGTTCATCGGGCCAATTCTTGTGCGAGGGCTTCAGCAACGGTGCCCATATCCGACGTTGAAACATCAAGATGTGTAACTGCTCGAAAACGCAGGGGGCCCTCGATGCCGAAGCGTATGCCGCGTTTTGCCAACCGTTGAGTTAGGGCATCTGTGTTGGTCTGCGGTTTGGTAATGTCGAAGAACACCATATTGGTTCCGGGTTCAGGCCAGAGTAACTCCACGCCGTCGATCTTTGCCAATCTCATGGCTAACACAGCGGCATTGGCATGATCTTCCGCCAAACGCTCCACGTTATGGTCAAGCGCATAGAGGCAAGCCGCAGCCAGAACCCCGGCTTGCCGCATCCCGCCACCAAAGCGGAACTTCCATTCCCAAGCGGCCTCAACGAATGCCTTTGACCCGGCAAGGACTGAACCGACAGGACAGCCCAAACCTTTGGTAAATGACATCCAGACCGAGTCCGCATGTCGGCCAAAGGCTGCGGGTTCGACATTCAAAGCGATGGCGGCGTTCATGATCCGCGCCCCATCAATGTGAAAGGCAATGTCGTTGATGCGGGCAAATTTACCAAGCTTCATGAGCTGATCTTCATCCCACGCTGATCCACCACAGCGATTATGAGTTTGCTCGGCGAATATCCCCGAAACCTGCGGTGCGCGTGTCCCTTTGGACGGGTGCATCAGGCGTTCAATATCTTGTGGTGCAAACGTCCCGTCTGTGGTGGGCACTGTGACGAGCCTTGCGCGGGCGAACGCGGCTATCGCGCCTGACTCGGACGCTTCGACGTGACTTGATTGCGCTGCGATAACCTCGGACCCCGGCGTGCAATGCACCATCGCGGCAATGGTGTTGCACATCGTGCCAGAGGGCAGAAACATTGCGGCCTGTTGCCCCAGTAAGTTTGCTACACGTTCGCAAAGCGCGGTGACAGAGGGATCGCGCCCTTTGCTTTCGTCGCCAACCTTGGCGTTTGCCATTGCGGCAAGCATTGCGGCGCTCGGGCGTGTGCAGGTGTCGCTTGAAAGGTCAATAAGATCACTCATACACTCAAATCCAACTTCGCCAAAAACTGCTGCGTTCGGTCGCTGGCAGGGGCGGAAAAGAACTGCTCGGGAGGAGCCGATTCAACGATTTCGCCTGCGTCCATGAACACAACCAGATCGCCCACAGCACGTGCAAAGCCCATCTCGTGCGTGACGACAACCATTGTTACACCTTCTTGGGCAAGATCAATCATCACGTCCAGCACCTCATGCACCATTTCAGGATCAAGCGAGGAGGTCGGCTCATCAAACAGAAGCAGTTGCGGATCGGTGATCAATGCGCGTGCAATTGCGACCCGTTGCTGCTGTCCACCGGACAACTGACCAGGGTATTTGTCGGCCTGATCGGCGACGCGCACGCGGTCTAACAGTTGCATTGCGTGAGCCTTCGCCTCGTCAGCAGTTTTTCGCATGGCATAGATCGGCCCCAGCGTGAGGTTATCCAGAACACTCAGATGCGGAAACAGATTGAATTGCTGGAATACCATGCTCGATAGGGTGCGAATGTCGCGGATGGCTGTGCCGGTCGGTTTCAACGCAACCCCAGCCACGTTGATACTGCCTCCTTGAAACGGCTCAAGATGATTGATGCAACGGACAAGTGAAGACTTTCCTGACCCAGACGGCCCACAAATGACCACCTTTTCACCCGCACCAACATGCAAGGTCACGTCGCGCAGCGCGTGGAAATCACCATACCACTTTTGCAGATTGTCGATTTGGACCAACGCCTGCGTCATCGCTCACGCTCCGAATCCAGACGCTTTTCGATGAACTGGCTGTATCGTGACATCGCGAAGCAATAGACGAAAAACAGTAGTGCGACGAAGATGTATGCTTCGGTCGAATAGCGCACCCAGTCGACATCGCGCATGGAGGCTTTGGTGGCACCGAGGACATCAAAAATGCCGATGATCGACACGAACGTGGTGTTTTTAAACGCGCGGATGATGTCGTTCATCAGGGCAGGGATCACGATCCGCAGGGCTTGCGGCAGAATGATCTTAATCATCGCTGGCCAATAACTGAGCCCTAGAGCTTTTGCGGCGTCATACTGGCCGGTCGGGATCGCCTGTAAGCCGCCACGCACGACTTCGGCGGCATAGGCGGCAAAAAAGATCACCATGCCGATCAACGCACGTAGCAGTTTGTCAATTGTGAGATCAGTGGGCAGGAACAGGGGAAGTATGATGATCATCATGAACAGCACTGAAATCAACGGCAGGCCACGCACCACCTCAATAATACCAACGCAGACAGCCCGGATCACCGGCATATGGGATCGGCGTCCGAGGGCCAGGACAACAGCCAGCGGTAAACCCAGAACAACCGATGTCATAAAGACGATCATCGTCAGCGGCAGCCCGCCCCATTTGTTTGTACCGACATAGGGCAGCCCGAAGACGCCGCCAAACATCAGGATGGTGACCAAGACGGTTGTTAAACCCCAGAAGACAAAGAGTGCGCTAGACCAGAACCGTGGGATGGCACTCAATACGGCCAGCCCTGTAACCAAAGCCACAACAAGTGCGCCCCGCCAGTGTTCGTCGTAAGGGTAGGTGCCAAATAGGATGACACGGTGCTTTTCGCCGATCACCGCCCAACATGCGCCGCTGGCCGCACGGCATACGCTTGAATCCTGCGTTGACCAAATCGCGTCAGATATTGCCCACGACCAGAGGCCCGGCAAGGTCATAGCGAGCATCGTCAATAGCGCCAAGGTGATAATGCTGCTCACCCAGCCATTAAAAAACGATTGCCGCAAGGCCAACAGAAACCCGCTTTGCTGACGCGGTGGTGGCAGGGTCTGGCCGTCGCCTAAACGGGTGTGTGAGATCCGCTCGGCCATCCTAGCGTTCCTTGATCTGGACGCGACGGTTGTAGACATTCATCACCGCCGAAATCGTCAACGCAATTGACAGGTAGAACACCGCCATCACCAACACGCACTCCAGCGCCTGGCCGCTGAGGGTCGTTGTCGTGTTCGTGACGTTGTAAAGCTCTGGATACCCCACCGCCACGCCAAGGGCGCTGTTTTTCAGAAGGCTGACATATTGCGCCGTGGCAGGGGGCACCATGACGCGCAAGGCTTGCGGCAGGACCACAAGGCGAAACCGATCATATCGCCCCAATGGTATTGAATCTGCTGCTTCCAGTTGACCTTTCGGCACAGACATCAGACCCGCCCGGACAATCTCCCCGATGAAAGCACCGATATAGAGGGAAAGGCCGAAGAAGAGCGCGATAAACTCTGGTGTGATGGTTTGGCCACCGCGATATTTAAACCCTTGCAGTGTTGGACTGATCAGGTCGGTTGGGGTGCCAAGCAGAACCCACGCGATCCCAAGCCCAAGCACACCTGCTCCGAAAATTGGGACCATCCGCCCGTCCGCTTTTCCAGTTTGACGCAACCGGTAGTCCATGAACCGCGTGGCCAGTGCGACGGCGATAGCAGCGCAAACCAGCGCTACGACGAAGGCCAGAAACAGGCTGGTGCCATTGTTCAACACAGGGAAGTTGATACCGCGATTTGTGAGATAGACATAGCCGTCTACGGGTGACAGCGCGTCGCGTGGACCGGGCAGATTTGTCAGCAGAAGATACCACATGACGATCTGCAAAAGCTGAGGTGTATTCCTGAAGATCTCAACATAGACACGGGCCAGACCGGACAACAGCTTGTTCGGGGAAAGCCTCGCAACGCCGAGAAACAAGCCGATGAACGTCGCGCCTATGATGCTCGCAATCGAGACAACCAATGTGTTGACCGCGCCCGTTTTGAGGGCGTGGAAATAGCTGTCATCCGGCCCATGTTCGATGGCGCCTTCACCAATTGCAAAACCAGAGGCTTGTGACAGAAAGTCCAAGCCCGTGGTGATGCCGCGATCTTGCATGGCTTGCTGCGCATTTAGGGCAAAGTAGGCCAGGCCGCCCAGCACGAGTAGAAGAACGAGGGCTTGATAGATCAGCGCTCGGATCTTTGCGTCATTCCAAAACATAAGTCATCCGGGAGGCGAAGGGCAGGGGGTCTTACAGCACGGCATCCGGGAAGGATTACCGTGCTGTAAGAGGTGGAAGCTTATTTAAACGGGGGTGAATACATCATGCCGCCGTCAGCCGCGAGGCCGTTCAAACCGCGCGCCAGCTTCAGGGGAGACCCATCGCCGAAGTTACGGTCATAGACTTCGCCGTAGCTTCCGACGTTCTTGATTATCCGGTAGGCCCATTCGCTGTCTAACCCCAGTTTGGAGCCCAAATCACCGCTAACACCGAGCAGTTGCTCAACTTCCGGATTGCCGCTGGATTTCATCTCGTCAACGTTGGCAGAGGTCACGCCGTGTTCTTCTGCGGCGATCATCGCATAAATTGACCAATCGACAATGTCACGCCAGTTCCTGTCGTCTTGGCGCACAGCGGGGCCCATAGGATCCTTACCGTAGATACCGGGGAGAATTATCCAGTCGTCAGGATTGTCCGCAAGGCTGGAGCGCGCGGCCGCTAAGCCTGAGGTCGATAGAATATGCACATCGCAGCGGCCATTGAAGAAGGCCTTTTGCAATTCTGACTGATCTTCGATCACAATCGGATTGAAAGAAATGTTGTTGGATTGCGCAACGTCCGCCGCAACCTTTTCGGAGTTTGAGCCCGGAGGTACACACAAGTCTGCGCCGTCCAGTTCAGAGACATCTTTGACGCCAAGATCCTTGGGCACCATGAAACCTTGGCCGTCGTAGAACGTGGTAACGGTGAAATCGAGTCCCAGTTCGGCATCGCGTGACAGTGTCCAAGTTGCGTTTGCAGTGACGATATCAACTTCGCCGGTTTGCAGCATAGGGAACCGAGTTTGCGTGGTAGCTTTGACCATGTTGATGGCGTCTGAGTCGCCAAGAACGGCTGCTGCAACGGCACGGCAGGTATCCACATCCAGACCTACCCAATTGCCTTGGCTGTCGAGCGACGACATGCCCTGACGGCCGCCGTTCGCGGCACAGGAAACAACCCCCTTAGATTTTACGGACGCGGCCGTTGAGCCGTCTTCAGCAGCAGCGGTTGAAACGAGCGCACCGGATGCCAAAGCGCCAATTATAGAATTTCGCATTAACTTTTTCATTCTGATTTTCCTCTGTTGGTTTCGCTTCTCAGCTCAGGTCCTCAACCGCGGTGCGGAAATTGTAGCAACGCGCCTGCGCCCGAAAGGGCACCCGATGTCCTCATTTGTTCGAGGATCTTCAGCTTTGATTGGTAACTGCGTTCAAGATGTTCACTCATCTGAATGCGCGCAGTATTGGCATCACCAGCTTCTACGGCATTAAGGATCGCAAGGTGGTCTTCGACACCCTTCATAACCCAGTCCTGATCGTAAAACCGCGCCAGTCGCATCAAGGTGCGGTAGCGGACGCGCAAAGGCATATACATTTCGATCAGCAGGGCATTGCGACTGGCTCGTACCAATTCGACGTGAAATTCCATTCCAACCGCGTATGTCTCGTCGATATCGCCTTGTGCCAGCGGGCTGCGACTTTGCTCCAGCGCTTTCCTGAATTCCGCCAACTCCGGGGTCGCGCCATGTTCGGCCGCGCGCTGGACCGCTAGACATTCAAGTGCTTGCCGGACATCGAATAACTCATGGATTTGTTCAAGTGTAATC
>JAOHEK010000068.1 GCA_028097405.1 Paracoccaceae bacterium
GCGTCTTTACCCATGTTCATAACAAAATTCGAGGGAAAATCATGTCCGAGAACGAACGCGAAAGCATGGAATACGATGTGGTCATTGTCGGTGCGGGGCCGTCCGGGCTTTCTGCCGCAATCCGGCTGAAACAACTGGATGCCGATCTGAACGTCGTTGTGCTGGAAAAAGGGTCGGAAGTCGGCGCTCACATCCTGTCGGGTGCGGTGCTTGATCCTTCGGGTTTGAACCGGTTGATCCCGGATTGGAAAGATAAGGGCGCTCCGATCACCGTTGAGGTGAAGAAGGACAAGTTCTTCGTTCTGGGTGAGAAGGGCAAAGTGCGGTTGCCAAACTTTATGATGCCGCCTTTGATGAACAACCACGGCAATTACATTGTCTCAATGGGCAATGTCTGCCGCTGGATGGCCGAGCAGGCCGAGGCCATGGGTGTTGAGGTATTTCCCGGGATGTCTTGTTCCGAGCTGGTTTACGGCAGCGACGGCGAGGTTAAAGGCGTGGTTGCTGGCGAGTTTGGCAAAGCGGCGGATGGATCGAAAACAGGTGCTTACGAGCCGGGCATGGAGTTGTTGGGCAAGTACGTCTTCCTGTCCGAGGGTGTGCGCGGTTCTTTGGCCAAACAGGTGATTGCCGAGTACGATCTGGATGCCAATTGCGACGTTCCGAAGTTTGGGCTTGGGATGAAAGAGATTTGGGAAGTTGATCCCGAAAACCATGACGAAGGTTTGGTGCTGCACACGATGGGCTGGCCGCTTGGGTTCAAGCAGTCGGGCGGTTCGTTCATGTATCACCTCGACAATAATCAGGTCTATGTCGGCTATATCGTCGATCTGAACTACAAGAACCCGCATCTGTTCCCGTACATGGAATTCCAGAGGTTCAAGCACCACCCCGAGATCGCCAAGGTTCTGACCGGTGGCAAGCGTGTGGCTTATGGAGCGCGGGCTGTGACCAAGGGTGGGTTCCAGTCGATACCGCAGTCGGCTTTCCCTGGCGGTGCGCTTTTGGGATGTTCCGCTGGGTTGGTGAACCTGCCGCGGATCAAGGGCAACCATAACGCTATGCATTCGGGTATCGCAGCGGCGGAAGCGGCTTATGCTGCGATCAAGGGTGGGCGTTCGGGCGATGTGCTGGAAGATTACGACACCGAGCTGCGCGACGGGCCAGTGGGCAAAGACCTGAAAAAGGTGCGCAACGTGGCACCTTTGGTGTCTAAGTTTGGGCCTTTGGGCGGTTTGGCTTTGGGCGGCTTCGACATGTGGTTTCAGTCGGCAACGGGCGGGTTCAGCCTGTTCGGGACAATGAAGCACGGCAAGACGGATGCTGAGGCGACCGAAGATGCGTCGCAACATGCCGAGATTGAGTATCCGAAGCCCGATGGCGTTTTGTCGTTTGATCGGCTGACGAATGTGAGCTTTTCCTTCACCAACCACGAAGAAAGCCAACCTGCACATTTGGAACTAACCGATGCTGACGTGCCTGTGGCGGTGAACTGGGTCAAATATGCTGGTCCTTCGGCGCGGTATTGCCCGGCCGGTGTCTATGAGTTTGTGGGCGAGGGGGCTGAGCGTAAGTTCCAGATAAACTTCCAGAACTGTGTTCACTGCAAGACCTGCGACATTAAGGATCCAAGCGAGAATATCACATGGACCACGCCTCAGGGCGGTGACGGGCCGAACTACCCCAACATGTGAGTTTAGGGCTGGTACGTTGGATATATTTGCGTTTGCGAATGGTTTGGTTGGAACTGAAGTGCAGTGTGCTGACGATCGTGGAAGCTGGCCGCTTGAGTGCCCGCGAAGCTATGGTTCGGTTTAGCCCTTGGCCATTGATCCTGATGTTTGTTGTGATTGCCATTTTTGTGCTTTCTTTGACGACTATGGTCGCGAACGGAGTAATGTAACGGTTTCGTCAGGTTGGCATGAGATTGACTGACTTCGATTGCACCGGACTCGCGCGGGCCTTAGGCTTGCGTCAAAGATAAGGAGCTTACGATGCGGATTGCCCTTTTTCCGTCTGTTCTTGCACTGGCGGTCGGCTTGACCACTGCCGTTCCGGGTGTCGCGCGCGACTCTGGAAGCTATCTGGCCGGTCGGTCAGCTATGATTACCAGCGACTATGACGCGGCTGCACAGTATTACTCGCGCGCTTTGGTGCGTGATCCGTCGAACCTGTCGATCCTTGAAAACGCAGCGACCGCGTATCTTGGGCTTGGTGATCTGGACCGTGCCGCGCAAGTGGCCGAACGGTTCTATGAAGCGAGTGGTAACAGCCAGCTTTCCAGCATGATCCTGCTGGGCAACGCGGCCAAGAACGATGACTGGGACAGAGTTTTAGCTAATCTGGACGCCGGGCAAACGGTTGGTCCCTTGTTCGATGATTTGGCAAGGGCCTGGGCGTTGGTTGGGGCCGGGCGAATGACGGATGCTTTGACCGCATTTGACGATGTCGCTTCAAATGAAGGTGTGGAAGCCTTTGGGATGTATCACAAGGCCCTCGCTTTGGCCTCGGTCGGTGATCTGGAGGGTTCGGCTGAAATATTCGCTGGCGATTCCGGGACCACCTTGCGCCTGACGCGGCGCGGGGTTGTGGCTTATTCCGAGGTGTTGAGCCAATTGGACCGGAATGCAGACGCGATGGATTTGATCGAGAAGAGCTTTGGTACTTCGCTTGATCCACAGTTGGAACGCCTAAGTGAACTGCTGGAAGCCGGCGACACCGTGCCGTTCAAGTCTATCGAACGGCCAACGGATGGTTTGGCAGAGGTCTATTATTCGATTGCAACAGCGCTTCGCAGCGAGGCGCAGGCGGCATATACTTTGCTTTATGCGCGGATGGCGATGGGCTTGCGCCCGGATCACACCGATGCGCTTTTGCTTGCGGCTGAGCTTTTGGAAGAGCTTGAGCGGTACGAACTTGCGACTGAAGTCTATGACAGTGTGCCTGCAGATCACCCCTCTTTTCATGCCGCGGAAATGGGCCGGGCTGATGCTTTGCGCCAATCGGGTCGTGAAGACGAGGCGATCGAGGTGTTGCAGCAGTTGACAGAAACCCATGGGGATCTACCGCTGGTCCAAGTGACCTTGGCCGATGCCCTGCGGGATCAGGAGCGGTTTGAAGAAGCCAACAGTGTCTACGACACCGCAATCGATTTGATCGAAGTCGAGAACCAGACGCATTGGATCATCTATTTTGCGCGCGGCATCACCTTTGAACGTCTCGACAATTGGGAAGCGGCCGAGGCTGATTTCCTGAAAGCGCTGGAATTGCGCCCGGATCAGCCGCAGGTCTTGAACTATCTTGGCTATACGATGCTTGAAAAGCAGATCAACATGAACGAAGCGCTGACGTTGATCGAGCGCGCCGTCGAGCAGCGCCCGGATTCTGGTTATATTATCGACTCGCTTGGTTGGGGGCTTTATCGACTTGGCCGCTATGAAGAAGCGGTAGGGCATATGGAAAAAGCCGTTGCGCGCGAGCCTATCGATCCCATCGTCAATGACCATCTTGGGGACGTGTATTGGGCTGTTGGGCGTGTTCGCGAAGCGGAATTCCAATGGCATCGCGCGTTGTCTTTTGTCACGGACGACACCAACCTGAACGACGTCAAACCGGACCGTATTCGGCGCAAGCTGGAAGTTGGTTTGGACCAAGTTCTGTCCGAAGAGGGTGCGCCGCCACTCAGAGTTGCGAATGACGACGGTTAAGGTATTTGCACCTGCCAAAGTTAATCTGACGCTTCATATCACGGGCCAGCGAGGCGACGGGTATCACCTGATCGACTCGCTGGTGTCTTTCGCGACAGTTGGGGATCGGTTGACGTTTCGCAATGCGGAAGACTGGTCGTTGGTGGTGGATGGGCCTGAATCCTTGAACGTGCCTGATGACGGGTCAAATCTGGCGATGATGGCGGCCGGATTAATCTGCGACGGTGGGGCGTTAACCTTGCAAAAGAACCTGCCTACTGCGTCGGGTATCGGCGGGGGCTCTGCGGACGCTGGCGCTGCACTGCGGGCCGCCATGGCGGCAAACCCTAGGCTGGTCAACGTCGATTGGAACGCGCCGCCTCGCGATGACATGACGTCTTTAGCGGACCGGGTCTTAGCGCTTGGGGCGGACGTTCCAATGTGTCTATTGTCAATGCCAGCGCGGGTCCGTGGCATAGGTGACGACATTGCATTCGTTGACCTGCCGCGTCTTCCAATGCTGTTGGTCAATCCAAGGGTTCCAGTTCCGACGGGGCCTGTGTTTCAAGCACTTGCGTCCAAAGTGAACGATCCAATGGACAGCCTGCCCACCGACCTGACGGCTGGGTTTTTGATCAACTGGCTGCACCAACAACGCAATGATTTGGAAACGCCAGCGCTTAAGATTGCCCCAGCGATAAACGATGTCCTTGATGCGCTACGCCGGATGGATGGGTGTGGGCTGGCGCGGATGTCCGGATCGGGCGCGACATGTTTTGGACTGTTTGATACCGATGCATCTGCTCAAGCTGCTGGCCACGCGATCCAGAAGGCTTATCCGGATTGGTGGCTTGCGGGCGGCTATTTAGGTGACCAGTCTCAGCTTTCGGCCCCCAAAGCGCTTAGTTGATCCGCGCCACCACATAGGTTGCAAGATCGCGCATCATGTCGCGCAATTCATGATCTGGAAGAACGTCCAGCGCGTCCTTGGCACGGGTCGACCAGCCAAGCGCCTCATCACGTGTTGCGGCCATGGTCTCGTGATTAGCGATCAGAGATAGGGCGTGATCGAAGTCGCCGTCGGTCTGTTGCCCCTTTTCGATGGTGCGGCCCCAGAACGCCCGTTCGTCAGCATCCGCCCGAGCGATTGCCTTGATAACGGGAAGGGTCAGCTTTCGCTCGCGGAAATCGTCGCCAAGGTTCTTACCGGTGGCCGTTGTATCCCCACCATAGTCCAACAGATCGTCGGCAATCTGGAAGGCAATACCAAGGGCGTCGCCATAGACGCGAAGTGCTGCGATTTGCGCTTCCGACGCCGATGCGATGATCCCGCCAACTTCGCAGGCCGAGGCAAAAAGTGCGGCTGTCTTTCCGCGCACGACCTTCAGATAGACCTCTTCAGTGGTGGCCAGGTTCGCGGCTGCCGTCAGTTGCAATACTTCGCCTTCCGCAATCGTGGCGGCGGCGTCCGAAAGAATGTCGAGCACGCGCAGCGATCCGGTTTCAACCATCAGCTTGAACGAACGGGCAAACAGATAATCGCCGACCAGAACCGAAGATTTGTTGTCCCAGAGCAAATTCGCGGTTGGACGCCCGCGCCGCTGCTCACTTTCGTCGACCACATCGTCGTGCAGCAGCGTGGCGGTGTGAATGAACTCGACCGTTGCGGCAAGCCGGTGATGATCGACACCGTCATAGCCAAACATCCGGGCGGCAGCGAGCGTCAGCATGGGCCGAACGCGTTTTCCACCTGCGTCCACCAAATGGGCGGTGACCTCGGGGATACGCGGCGCATTTTCAGATGACATACGTTCGCGGATCAACGCATCAACGGCGGCCAAATCGCCATTCAACGCCTTTGCCAGACGGTCGTGCGGTTTTCGCGATTTGGTTTCGTCCAGGCTCATCACAGGCTCGTTAGATCGCTCGACAAACCCTTGGGTCTGTCCTTAAGTCGGTTTCATGAGAGAGCTTATGCGCACCACCGACCCAACTATGATCGCTTTTGCGTCCGCCCTGCTTGAAGGCGAGGATATAGACTGCTTTCATATGGACGTCCACATGAGTGTCCTTGAAGGATCGATCGGTGTTTTACCGCGTCGGCTGATGGTGGCCGACCGTGACTATTTTCAGGCAAGTGCGGTGTTGAAAGACAACGATTTGCCCGTCTCTCGATGATCGAAACACGCGATGACGCCTTTCTGGGCGGGCGTTTGCACATGCGCCAGCCTGTCAAAGGGTATCGCGCAGGCGCGGATCCTGTGTTTCTTGCCGCATCCGTTCCAGCAATGGCCGGACAATCCGTGCTTGAGCTAGGCTGCGGCGTGGGAACCGCGATGCTGTGTCTGATCGCCCGGGTGCCGGATCTGTCGGTGACGGGGATCGAGCGTGACCCAAGCTACGCCGCTTTGGCCCGCGAGAACTGCGTAAATCTTGGCTTGGGCGGTAAGGTTGTTGAGGCCGATATCGTCGATTTGCCTGCCAGCATCAGGGACCAAAGCTTTGACCATGTCCTGTTTAACCCACCGTTTTTTGACCGTGCCAACAGCAGTGCCGCGCCTGACGACGCGCGCGAGGCCGGGCGCGGCCTAGATGTCACACTTGAAACATGGGTTGATATTGCGTTGCGCCGAACGGTTTCCGCAGGGCAAATCACTCTTATTCACCGCATAGAACATCTGCCTGACGTGCTGAACAGCCTTAAGGATCGCGCGGGTGATATCCACGTTCTGCCCTTACAGCCGCGTGCCGATAAAGCCGCGAAGTTGTTCGTTCTAAAGGCAAAAAAAGGCTCGAAGGCGTCTTTTCGTCTCTGTTCATCCCTGGTTTTGCATAAGGGGGATCGACATCTGGCAGACGGCGACAGCTACACGGATGCTGCAACTGCTATCTTGCGAGGCGGTGCGCCAATTTCTTGGTCAAGTTAATTCTTGGTTAGCAAAGGTTATCCAACTTGTGAGGGCATCGCGTGACACGAATCACTTTTCGTGTTCTGATTTAAGAATACAACCAAATAGGAGGATACCGATGAGCATGAGTTCCCACCTGCAAGAACTCCGCAAAAAACATCAAAATCTTTCAACGGAGGTCGAAGCTGCGCAGCGAAGTCCCGCGGTTGATGATCTCGAGATTACCGATCTCAAGAAACAAAAACTACATTTAAAAGAGGAAATCGAGCGGCTTAGCCAATTGGCATAAGGGTCGTTCCAAAAAAATGGGCCAGTCCAGATGGACCGGCCCAATCGTTTTTTTGTCTCTGACTAGACGAAAAACTGCGCGCCGTTCGCGCTAATGGTCGAACCATTCACAAATCCAGCATCGTCTGACGCTAGGAAGGCGACACAACGTGCGATTTC
>JAOHEK010000069.1 GCA_028097405.1 Paracoccaceae bacterium
GTTTGCGATCCGCATAATCCGCCACGCGCAACGGGGCGTGCCAGATAATCTCGATCCGGCCGTGATTTAGGTTGCCAAGCGTTTGCGCGATATGCGGACCAAACGCCATAAACCCGAACCACCCATAGCGGCGCGGATCTTGACCCTGTGCGGTGTGATAGACCACCGATACCGGCTGCACCGAAAGCCCCGACAATTCGGGCGAAAAGAGCGCGGCAAACAACGTCGGCTTGAAGGGCAGCACCCGTCGCCCGTCGCTTGACGTGCCCTCTGGGAAAAACAGCAACTTGTGCCCAGCCCGCAAACGGTCTTCGAAAATCAACCTCTGGCTTTTGGCTTCTTTGCGGTCACGGCTGATAAAAACTGTTCCCGATGCGCGCGCCAGCCAGCCTATGACGGGCCACGACGAGACTTCGGATTTTGAGACGAAAAACAACGGCCCCGCTGTGTTAAGCGCAAAAATATCCAGCCATGAACTATGATTGGCCACGATCACACCCGGTTCCGACATAGGACTGCCCTTGTGCGTAATCGGAAGGCCCACAATGCGGATCAAAACACGAAAGAAGATCACGGCAAAATGCGGCGTCCAAGGGCGCGCCGAGCCGTAAATGGGTTTTTCGATCAATCTTCCCAAAAGCAAAGCTGTCAGCCCCAGAAAGGCCACGATCCCAAGCCCGATGCCGCGCAACACGACCAAAACCTTGGAACGCAGACCTAATTGCTCTGGAACGGGTAAGTCGTCAGGTATCCAAGTTGGATCACTCATCACGCGCCCTCGGCATATCGCGCGCGCGCGTTTGGAGACATCCGGTCGATATCGATGACAAGACAGACGTCGGTTGTATTGAAGTCATGGTCGACAAAAGCCCCCTCGCCCACAAATCCGCCGAGCTTGAGGTAGGATTTGATCAAGGCCGGTACCGCACGCATGGCCCCAACCCGGTCGATATCGGCCAAGGGCATCAGATCCATCGGTTGAAAGGCGGCTTCTTGCGCGCGCACACGCAATTCGGGCGGGGCCAGATGGCGATGATGCAAAAGTGAAAGCGGACCGACAAGATTTGCCACGTCTGTTCCGTGCAGGCTGGCCACGCCAAACAGAACATCAATCTGGCGCTGACGCGTATAATCGGCAAGCCCGGTCCACAACATATGTAACGCCACCCCGTTGCGATACCCATCGCGAACGCAGGATCGGCCTAGTTCCAATAGCCGCTTGCCGCTGACGATCAGCGGGGTCAAATCGTATTCATCGGCAGAGTAAAACGCACTGCCTCGATCGCCCGGAAGCAATCGATACACACCCACGACATGATCCAAGGCCGCCGGATCGCGGCGGGTGTCGATCAATATCAGATGATCGTATGCGGGATCAAAGCGATCCTTTTCGAACCGGTTTTCATGATCCACCAAGGCACCGTCCCCCCCCAGTTCTTCAACAAAAACCGCATATCGCAGGCGCGCGGCGCCAAGACGATCCTCTTCGGTTTCGGCAAGGCGCAAGGTAAGATGGTCGGCGTTTAATTCCATATCAGCCACGTAAATGGTTGGCTTGGCACCGCGAAGCAAGCCGAAATCTCAACCCCTGGAACCACAGGCTGCATCTATTTGGTTGTTTACCCGCTAGAGTTGTGTTATTGGACATGTGTACGATTATTGCTCAAATACCGGAACCAGTTCTATTTTGTTACCGTCGATCACAACCTTCCCTTCATCCGGAAAATTCACGGTGAGACGTCCGTTGATGTTGGACTGTACCTGTCCTGTGCCCCATTCGGGGCATGCGGGGTTACGGACCAACATGCCCGGCGTCAAATGCGATGTCAGGTCGCTCATATCTTGCTGGTCCTGGGGGTATCAAATGTAGGGGACGTTATGAATGAATTGGAACTCAATGCACTGGTCGGCTCGCGGATTTGCCACGACCTGATCTCACCACTTGGCGCGATAGGGAACGGCGTCGAACTTTTATCAATGTCGGGCGTCGGTGCCGCGCCTGAGATGACTTTGATCTCGGAATCCGTCAATAGTGCCAATGCGCGTATCCGATTTTTCCGGATCGCATATGGGGCTGCAAAATCAGACTCGATGATCGGAACCCCAGAATTGAAAGGTGTGCTGAACGATCTGTATCGCGGCAACCGACTGACGGTGGATTGGCGAATTACGGGCGATGTCCCCCGCATCGAGGCGAAACTGGCGTTCTTGTTATTGCAATGCATGGAAAGCGCCTTTCCTTGGGGCGGTAAAACTCAAGTCACACGATCTGGCGTGACCTGGAATATCTTTGGCCAAACCGAACGCATGAAAATCGACACGCCCTATTGGGACCTGTTGGTAGACGGTGGAAAAACCGTCGATGTCACGGCCTCGAATGTGCATTTCGCCTTGATCCAACCGTCCGCGCGCCAAGTTGGTCGAAGGGTCACGACGAATATCACCGAAAGTTCACTGTCGATCAGTTTCTAACCGTACCGTCACCGGTAACAAGATATTTGAAGCTGGTGAGCTGCATCGCGCCCACAGGGCCGCGCGCGTGCATTTTGCCGGTGGCGATACCGATTTCGGCCCCCATGCCAAATTCGGCGCCGTCGGCGAATTGAGTTGAGGCGTTGCGCATCAAAATCGCGCTGTCCAGCCTTTGGAAAAAACGCGCGGCTGTGGCATCGTCTTCGGTTAAAATGCAGTCGGTGTGATCCGAACCATAGGTTCTGATGTGCTGGATCGCGCCATCCACGTCATCAACCACGCGGGCCGCAATGATCATATTAAGGTATTCGCGCCCCCAATCGGTATCCGTCGCAGGTGTCACACCTTCGATGTGCTGAAGGTTTGCGTCGCCGCGCACCTCGACACCAGCGGCCAGCAAATCTTTGATGACGGCTTGCCCAAGGGTTTCGGCGACTTGCCTGTGGATCAACAGGCATTCGGCAGCGCCACATATACTGGTGCGGCGAGTCTTGGCATTCACCACCACGTTTCGAGTTTTTTCGACGTCGGCTTGAGCGTCGATGTAGATATGCACAATGCCTTCCAGATGCGCAAACACCGGCACGCGCGCTTCTTTTTGGACAAGCCCAACAAGGCCCTTGCCGCCGCGTGGGACGATGACGTCGACATAGTCGGTCATGCGCAACAGCTCGGCAACTGCAGCGCGGTCGCGGGTGGGAATGCGCTGGATCGCGTCCACCGGCAAGCCTGCGGCTTTCAGACCTTCGACCAGACAGTCGTGGATGGCGGCGGTCGAGTTGAAACTCTCCGAGCCGCCGCGCAGGATCACCGCATTCCCGGCTTTCAGGCAAAGCGCACCGGCGTCAGCGGTGACGTTGGGTCGGCTTTCATAGATCACCCCCACAACGCCCAAAGGTGTGCGTACGCGTTGAATATTCAGTCCCGAAGGGCGGTCCCAAGCTTCGGTAATCTGTCCGACGGGATCATCTTGTGCAGCCACGGCGCGTAAGCCATCGCACATCGATTGGATGCGGGCTTCGTCCAGCATCAGGCGGTCCAGCATCGGCCCCGACAGGCCTTTGTCTTTTCCAAAAACCATATCGTCGGCATTGGCGGCCATGATCTTGGCGCGATTTTCCCAGACGGCATCGGCGGCGGCCATCAAGGCACTCTCCTTCGCCTCAGCCGGAGTGAAGGCCAATTCGGCTGACGCGGCACGCGCACGGGTGCCGATGTCGGTCATAATGGCTTGGATATCGCTTGCGTCTTTCATCTTCATTCTCCGGCTTGCGGCCATTCTATCAGCTTAGCTTCAAATCGCCATATCGTCTCGGTGCACCAAGGCCGCGCGCCCCGGATAGCCCAAAATCGCTTCGATCCGGTCCGAGCGTTGACCTTTGATCTGATCCGCCTCGTCCGCAGTATAGCGTGTCAGTCCAATGCCAAGGTTCGCGCCATCAGGGCCAAGGATCGCCACAGGTTCGCCGCGCCCGAAAGCACCGCCAACGCCTGTTATGCCCGCAGGCAACAATGATTTTCCAGCCACCAGCGCTTTGACGGCACCGGCGTCGATCTGGATGTCGCCTTTGGGTTTCATCGAGCCGATCCAGCGTTTGCGCGCGGCCTGTGGATCAGTTTCCGCAGTAAACCATGTGGCCGCCGCGCCATTTTCAAGCGATTTCAGTGGATTGGATACAGATCCTAACGTGATTGCCATAGCCGCTCCGCCAGCAGCAGCCGTTTTGGCGGCCATCACCTTGGTTTTCATTCCGCCTTTCGAAAGACCGGTGCCCGCGTCGCCCGCCATGGCTTCGATCTGGGGCGTTATCTTTTCGATCACGTCGAACCGCTTGGCGTCAGCGTCAATTTTCGGGTTGCCCGAATAGAACCCATCCACGTCCGACAACAGCACCAGAACGTCCGCACCGATTGTCACAGCGATTTGTGCGGCCAGACGATCGTTGTCGCCATAGCGGATTTCATCCGTTGCCACGGTATCGTTTTCGTTCACGATGGGAACCACGCCCAACGACAAAAGCTGTTCCATGGTCGCGCGGCTGTTCAGGTACCGGCGGCGGTTTGCGCTGTCTTCAAGGGTAACCAGCACTTGCGCGGTGGTGATCCCAAAGGGTGCCAGAATTTCTTCATACGCGCGCGCCAGTCGAATTTGACCCACAGCGGCGGCGGCTTGTGATTGCTCAAGCGCCAGCGTGCCATCGGGAAGTTTCAACACCGCCCGCCCCAAGGCGATTGACCCAGACGAAACCAAGACAACATCCTTGCCCAAACCGCGCAGCCACGCCACGTCTTCGGCCAGCGATTGCAACCAGCCTGCGCGCAAGGTCCCGTCTTCGACCAACAAAGCCGAACCGATCTTGACGACAACGCGTTTGGATTGACCTAAGGACGCCACGGCCCGGGCTCCTCTACCGCGTCGCGCTCTGCACGTTTGGCGCTGTCAATCTGACGGCGAAGTGCGCGAAGAGCATCCATCACGCCTTCGCTGCTGACACCCGACATCAGCTTGACAGGCCCTGCGACGGCTTCCAGTTCGGATTGTTTTTCCTGGCGTTCTTCATCCGTCAGCGCATCGACTTTGTTCAATGCCGTGATGCGCGTTTTGTCGGCCAACGCGCCGCCATAGGCGTTCAACTCGCCAATGATCGTCGTCCAGTCGGCGGCCACGTCATCTGAGGTGCCGTCGACCAGATGCAAAAGCACCGAGCAGCGTTCCACATGGCCCAGAAACCGATCGCCGATGCCACGACCTTCGTGCGCGCCTTCGATCAGGCCCGGAATATCCGCGACCACGAATTCGGTTTCATCCACACCAACGACGCCCAGATTGGGATGCAGCGTTGTGAAGGGATAGTCGGCGATTTTCGGACGCGCGTTGGATGTCGCCGCCAGAAACGTTGACTTGCCTGCATTCGGCAGACCCAACAGGCCGACATCTGCGATCAGTTTCAGCCGCAGCCAAACCTGCCGTTCCACGCCCGGCATGCCGGGGTTCGCACGACGCGGCGCTTGGTTGGTCGAAGATTTGAAATGCAGGTTTCCGAACCCGCCATTGCCACCTTGCAACAAAAGCACGCGTTCGCCGACGCCAGTCAGATCGAACAGAACCGTGTCTTGATCCTCGTCCAGAACTTCTGTGCCGACAGGTACACGCAGCACGATATCGGCGCCATCCTTGCCGGTCTTTTGACTTCCCATACCGGGCACGCCGTTTTTCGCGAAAAAATGTTGTTGATAACGAAAATCGATGAGCGTGTTCAGCCCTTCGACGGCTTCGACCCAGACATCACCACCACGCCCGCCGTCCCCGCCATCGGGACCACCGTATTCAATGTATTTCTCACGCCGGAAGCTGACACAGCCACCGCCACCCGATCCAGAACGGATCGTCACGCGCGTGAGATCAAGAAATTTCATACCGGCACCTTCAGATCGTCTCGGTTCAGGGCGTATGTGATCAAGGGCGCAGGCTCAACCCTTGCCATGGAAGTTGCCATGCGCTGCCCGGTTTGGGCAAATCCCAGCTTTCGCAGGATCGCCCCCGAGGCTGGGTTGTCTTCAAAGTGATCGGCAAAGATCTGTGCAATTGGAAAACGCTCAAAAAGCTCTGGCAAGGTTGCCGAGAGCGCTTCCGTCATCACCCCCTGCCGCCAAAGTGCAGGGTCCAGAAAATAGCTGACCGATGCAGGGCCAGCGCCGACTCCTATGGTCCCGACGAGCTGACCTCGGTATTCGATTGCCAGCGTGAAGTGTAAGAGGCCTTTCCATTTGTGGCGCGGCAGATTGGCCTGAGCTTCGGCCTCGGTCATGCCAGTTTTCAACCGAGACAGCATGCGCGTGATGTCTGAAACCGTAAGCCGCGCGAAGGCCCCCGCATCGCGATCTTCGATGGGGCGGATGGTGAGACGCGGTGTGTAAAGTGTGAAATCCTGACGGGCTTGCCAGCGGTCCCGTGTCAGCACCACGTCTGTTCCCGGCACGGCTTGCGCCAACACTCTGGCAAATCTGGGACTGTGCCCAGTGATCTTAAACCCCAGTGACGACAGGACCCGCCGCGAACGTTTGTTCTCATCATAATGACCCGAGACAAGATCCCCGTTTTCGGGATTGGCAAACCAATGCGCTACCGCGGCATGTGCCGCCTCAAATCCATAGCCCTTGCCCCAACCGGGTCGCGCCAGCCAATACCCCAACTCCTCATCCAAGCCGACCACCCCCAACAAAGCGCCACCCTCGGTAATCGCCCAGATCATAAGGCTTTGCCTATGAACCCGTTCAATGAACTCTAGCGCATCGTCTCGGGCGTAAGGATAGGGCAACCCACCCAACCAGCGCGACACGTCGTAGTTGCCGACACCATCCAGAATGGCATCGGCATCACTGTGTTCCAGAGGACGGAGCGTCAGCCGCGGCGTCCTCAGAGTGGGAAGCGCCGCATATGACATCGGATTATCCCGCGAGGCGCTTTAGATAGGT
>JAOHEK010000007.1 GCA_028097405.1 Paracoccaceae bacterium
CAGCCTGCTCATCATCGATGAACTCGGCTTTGTGCCGCTCAGCAAGACAGGCGCGGAACTGCTGTTCGAACTGATCTCGCAACGCTACGAGCGCGGATCAACACTCATCACCAGCAACCTGCCTTTCGAAGAGTGGACGGAAACCTTCGGCACAGAACGATTGACTGGCGCGCTCCTGGATCGGCTGACCCACCACGTGAACATTCTGGAAATGAACGGCGAAAGCTATCGGCTCAATCAGAGCAAGTCAAAACACGCCAAAACCTAACACATCCTCAGATTGGCCTGATGGCCAACCACTGCCCGGCAGGCGCATGCATAGCATGCTGCCGAGAGGGGCGCCTTGGAACGTCCTTGCTACTTGAGGGCATCACGCCCCAAGGCGCGGCACCCAGTGGCCGACTTTTACTCCGCCCCATTGGTCGGTTATTGCGCCGCCGTTGACACCCGACCGAGGGCTCTTCGGTGCGATTAGTAAAACTTGACACCGAAACATTGGTGTTTTCTACAAAGATGAAGCCGGTCGGAAAAGTTCTCGGAAATCTAGCAAGCAAGCCACGCGGTGTCGTAGCTGCGACAACAACCTCAGATTCTGGAACGCTTGACGTTAAATACATGGGGCCAGAACCGGTAGCAGAGCTATTTAACTAACTCTATGTGGCGCACCCTGCGGGCCGAGCTGTCGTGAACCGAGTCTTTCGTCTCGGCCTTATGGCTTCCATCTCTTGCGCTCAGAATGCCAGCCCAAGAGGCTGACTTTTCTCTTTGTTGAAGTAGGGCATCCAGACCCCAGAATATGAAGACCTGAACGTCCTTTGGCTATGAGCGATAAGCCAGTGACATCGATTGCAGAGTTCCGTGAATAGCCACCATCGCCCAGGTGTCACGCGTGCAATACTCAATCAGATCAGCGTAGACTTTGTCACGTTCGGGTGTCTGCGGATTGGTCAGCGTGACCTCTTTCCAAAGGCGCGCTGCGCTTGCCCCTTCACGGATATCTAGGTCATCGTAAGAAAGTTCCGGCAGCAATGCGGGCAACACGGCCTTGATCGATGCGCTGCCATTGAATGCAGGGTCCATGATTGTCTCGTCTGCAAACGGCTTCATCAAGTCGATCACGCGCGCGTTCAAACCCTCCAAGAACGTGGCGTATTCCGGGAACGCCGCAGCCATCTCATTGTTGCGGGCTTTCTCAAACGCTTCATACCAAACGAGAACTGACCCCGTTTCACCGACGTCCTCTCGCAGTCTTTTGAGAAGCGTTAGAATCGGATTGCTGTCGTCGCGGTGCAGGTATTCCCGATGCTCGATTTCACCGCTTGGCTCTCGCTGGATATGCAGGGAATACTGGAAAGGCACTTGCTGATAGGGTCGTGTACCATCCCAAGGCGGCACTAAGCTCTGTGATGTTTCGTAGTCGAAGTAGTAGACCGGGTAAGTGATCTCGCTCAGGAAGCGATCCAGAGCGTCCTTGTCGACGGCACGCGTTCCTTGCGCCTTTGCGCTAAGATAACGCCGGGTTGATTTGCCCAGCACGGACGGGTCGTCAATCTTTTCGATAGTGGATACCCCCGCCTCGATCAGCGCTGTGGCTTTTTCTGCGCTCATGAACGGAAGGTGGTGGATGCTGTCAGCGGCAAGGGGCGGATCGAGCTTGTTACGGATTTTCAGCCACTCACTATAAGACTTGAGGCGAGCTCGTTCCGGAGCCGGATCAGGCATGGTGTTGCTGGCAACGACGCTCAAGGCGTGGTCAATCCGTGAGCGTGTTTTATCAATCTGAGCGGAAACGTTATCGGTGATGTCGGTAACGCCCACCAATCCTTGTGGATCGATCTCGCCATCTCTCACGTACTCACGATTGACGTGTGCCACTTCGCAGCGTGTGATTGGGAAACCAGCGCCTTCAAGGACAATGCGCTGGAAGGCAAGATCGAAGGTGTGCTCAGGCTTGGCAGAAGTGCCGCTCTTGATCTCCGTCAGAACGTATCCGTCACCATCGCGGCTGACAATGTCAGAGATACATGTGATCGATCCATCTTCGTAGCGTCCTTGAGCAACGGCACTGGCTCCGTTTTGCCAGGTTTCAAGCGTCTGTGACGTCAGAGCCTGATAGCCCGCAAAGTCCGAGAATCCTAGTCGAACCAAGTCCGGAAACAGAGCCTCAGCATACGGTTCAAAAGCATGCCCTTCATCAAAGCGGGCCTGTAGTGCAGCATTAATTGGCGGGAGAAGATGTTTGTCGTGCTTCTTTAGCCAAAGCCAGGTTGGGTGCTTTAAGAACAACATGTAGTCTGACTTCGAAAGCTGCATACCACATGCTGCCACCAACCGTGCCCGGAGTAAACGAGTATGTTTTCAACGGATGCCAGCCCTAAGGGGCCGACTTTTCTCCATCAATTGAGAGGGGCCTGCGGCCCCCAGGCCATCAAGACCTAAACGCCCCTTCGGGCGCGCACAGCGTGTATCTCCGTCCTTCCGCACTCCTTCGTCGTTTGTGCAGGGCGGGTGATCCCCCTCACGCCGTGCGGGGCTTGACCGCCATCCCCCGCTCATTGGCGCGGGCCTAGTCCCGGTTGCATGCGCAACCGGCTATCTAGGAAAGGAAAAGCCAATGAAAAAAGACATTTATCAGAAAGTCACCGACAAGATTATTACTGACTTGGAGCAAGGCGAGCTCACTTGGCTGAAGCCTTGGAGCTCTGCAAACACAGATGGGCGGATCATCAAGCCGCTACGTCATAACGGTTTGCCTTATAGCGGGATCAACATTTTGATGCTGTGGGGCGCAGCGATGGAAGGCGGTTATGCATCGCCGTACTGGATGACATTCAAACAGGCCAAGGCGTTTGACGCCCATGTCAAAAAAGGCGAGCGCGGCAATCTGGTCGTGTATGCCAACACCATCACCAAGACCGAAGAGACCAGCGACGGCGGCGAGGAAGAGCGCAAAATCCCATTCATGAAAGGTTATTCAGTATTCAATGTTGAGCAGATCGAAGGCTTGCCCGATCACTACTATGCAGAGCCTCCAAAGGTCATTGATCCTGTTTTGCGGATCGATCATGCAGACAGCTTTTTTGCAAAAACGGGTGCAGATGTTCGCCATGGCGGAAACCGCGCTTTTTACAGCGGTGGCAGTGACCATGTGCAGATGCCGTATTTTGAAAGCTTCCGCAGTCCTGAAGCCTACTATGCAACTTTGGCGCATGAGCTGACCCACTGGACAAAGCACAAGAGCCGTCTTGATCGTGAATTTGGGCGCAAAAAGTGGGGCGATGAAGGCTATGCACGTGAAGAGCTGGTAGCAGAGCTTGGTGCAGCATTTCTTTGTGCTGATCTGGCTTTGACGCCGGAACCTGGCACCGATCATGCGGCCTATATTCAAAGCTGGCTCAAAATGCTGAAAGACGACAAGCGTGCGATCTTCAGCGCGGCAGCGCATGCGCAACGCGCAGCGGATTTCTTGAACGGGTTTCAAGTTGAAGAGCAAAAAGTAGGAGTGGCGGCATAGGCGTTCCTAGCAGCAATAGAAATTTGCGGCGGGCCTTTCGGCCCACCGCGCGCGGCTCAGAGACATGGCATTCTTGATGCCAGCTCAGCCTCGATGTTTTCCAGTGAAGCTAGTGCATTCTGGCGCTCCTGCGAACCGCGCGGCGCGACAGAAAAAGCGTTGAATGCTTCTCTGAAAAGACCGTGCAATTGTGCAGTGCTGCGGGATGCTGCTTCAAATCGTGTGACGAGCTTCATTTGATCCTCCATCGTCAAGGAGGCCCCAAACCACTTAGGGCCTTTCGGCCCACACCCATCAAAGGCGCTTGATGGTTTGGTTGGTCTATTTTGCTTGGCTATGGCGGATCACGGGTGAACGGCATTCGTACTGATGCGGCTTCATGTAACTGCACGAAAGGTTTCATGGTCTGATGAGAAGGTTCGCTTGTTATCTGTCGAGTTCTGGTCCGCGCGGCTTTCGTGTTTGCCCATCGCGAAGACGTTGAAGGCGATCTTTTGGTGAGACGGCGTCTCTTCCAGCTCTGCGCACCTGCAATGTTGGTTTTTGCTGCTGTTCCTCGCGCAGTTTTTCCAGGCGTTCTTGTGCCGTCTTTACGCGCTCAGCCGACATCTTGGTCTGGCTGTCGGCATAGGCCTGCTTCGCAGAACGAGTTCTGGTTTTAGTTTTCTCCGCCCCGAGAGCCGTTTGCGTCTTCGTATCTTTGGCAGGAGTCTTGTGTGGAACATTCTCACTCTGAGGCGGGATTGGCTTGGGCGATGCGCGCTCGCGCTTCGGACGCTCCGTCTCAAAGGTACGGGAGAGCGCCTTCACCTGCTGCTTGCCCAATTCAATGACAGGCTTTGAAGGCAGTTCGACTTTCTGGGCTGCATCGATCACCCGCTTCAATGGGGAAAACGCTTTCTTCGCCAAGGGTTCCAATCCGCGCATCATCAAACGATAATTTGTCCGATCATGATGAAGTCCGCGTAGCACACCGGCATGGCGATTGCGGGCAGCTCTGATCTCAATCTGAAGACTTTGCCGGTCCTTCAGTTGCGCCTCGATTAAGAGATGTCGTTGTTCACGGTCGCGCTGAAGCGACCAAATGGCTTCCATTTGGTTCTGTTTTTCAAGCGCTGCTCGTTTACCAGTCACGCGGTCTAGCAGACCGCGCAAACCTTTGCGCATTCGGGCTGATCTTGCCACTATTTCGGCATTGGCGCGCTCTTTCTGTCCAACATCCAGTTTAGCCCGTTCTGCCTGTTGCTGAACCTGCATTTCCTGGCGGCGAGTCTCAATTGCAGCTTTCTCTTTGTTTGTATCAGCCCGCGCCTTCTCAACATGCGAATTAAGTTTAGGCATGATCTCTTTGGCGATGCGCTGGCGGGTTTCGTCAACGCTATTCAGTTCCTGCGGCTTACCAAGACGCTCTGTTACATCTTTGGACTTCTTGCCGATGGCACGCGGGACCGAGATCACTTCGCCCTCAAATGTCACCGCGACATGACCACGCCTATCACCACGTGCGAGGAAGAAGCCGCGTTCTTCCAACGCATGCGAAAAGCTGTTGCGGCTGTCGGAGATCGCCCAGGCCTCTTGAATATCTGCCTTAAGTTCTCCGGCGTGCCGTTCAATCCGCTTGGCTTGTTGCCATTCGGCCAGGGTAAAGTTGCGCGGATCGCGGTCCTTTGCGTTGGCGAGGCCTTTGGGCATCTGCCAGCCATGCTCAAGATAGAGCTGCTTTGATACCTCCATCAGCTTGTTTTTGAAGAAAGGGAGCGGCTTAGCCGTCATGGTTTCAGCATCGATCCGGCTCCAGACGGCATGACAGTGCCGCCGTCCTTCTTTCTCATGAAAGACGACCACACGGGGTTGATCTGTCAGCCCATGCCTTTCTTCAATCGCCGCGAGGGCTTGCTCGAACGTCTCAATGCGGACGGATTCGGTCTCGGGCGGGTTGAGCGAGACCGAAAACAGAAACTGCCTGCACTTCGTACCTTTTGATACAGCTTCAGCCTCACGCAGCGCACCGACGACATCATTAGTCATGAAACCCCTGACATCGTGGATTTCGACATGCTCATTCTCGGTGGTCTTCAATAGATGAAGTCCGAGCTGCTTTGCACCGCCACGCTGAGAGCCTTTCAGGATCATGACGGCCCCAAATCGCTACGATTGCCCAATGCTCGCAAAAGCGTCTCCCGCATCGCAGTAATATCCGCGCATGCACGACGAATGTCCTTCTCGGTTTCCTCGACAACAGGCAAAGCGCCGATATTTACAGCCTTAGCGAGTTGGTTAAGATTGTTCGCGATCCGAGAACCGCCAAGCAAAGCGAGGAGTTTCGCAAGGCTCGCATCATCTTTGATTGGGCGTCTTAACTTTGAACGTGCCCGCTTGTTGGACGTACCTTGCCCATCAAAGACCTTGCGCTTGATATAACTGCCTAAAGGTTCGTCACCAGCAAGCTCTTCAAGACGGGTGCGTTCCTCAAAAGTCAGGCGCAACGAAAACGGCGCAGGTTTCTTCTTTGGCCGCTTTTTGGCTATAGCATTGAATTTATTGTCTGTTGTGCTCATCGCCGCACCTCAGATCACTTGGATCATGTTGTGCGAGATGGGCTTCCCATTCGAGAAGGGTATCAAAGAGAGAGTTCAAACTATCTCTCTCTAACTGCGCCATGGCCGCAAGCGCCATGTCCATTCCAGCCGATACGCCGGATGAGGTAAAAAACTTGCCGTCTTCAACCCATCTGGCCTCTTTCACCCAAGTTACATTCGGGGCGAGGTGCACGGTTTTGGTGAAGTCCAGCTTGTTGGTGGTGGCCTTGTGCCCATCAAGCACGCCGGTCATGCCCAACAGAATTGAGCCCGTACAGACCGTCATTACAAGTTCTGCCCGCGCCGAGACGTCTTGGATCCACTGAACAAGCTCGGGGTCTTTACCTTCGGCCAAAGCCGCGTCGCCGCCGGGGATGAACAACAGGTCGTAATCGGTGCTGTCGGAAATTGCCCGATCGACGACGATCCTTTGGCCATGAACGCTTGGCACGGGATCATGGGTTTTTCCGACGGTGACAATGTCGGTCTGGGTGCCGTATCCACCCAGCATTTCGATGGGACCAAAGTAGTCAAGTGTCTCAAAGCCCGGGAATACCAGCGCGGCAAGTGACTTCATGGTCTGCCCTTTCCTAATGAGATGACGGTTAACCTAAGGCGTTTGGTCGGAGTTTAAAGCGGGAAAGACTTGACCCCGGCCGCTAACCGCCACAGGTAAGGTTACAGAATATTTCGCCAACTGAGAGGGCCCTAACAATGGCATTTGATCTTCCTGATCTTCCCTACGCACATGACGCGCTTGCTGGCAAAGGCATGAGTGCTGAAACGCTCGAATATCACCATGACCTGCACCACAAAGCTTACGTCGATAACGGCAACAAGCTGATCGCAGGAACCGAGTGGGACGGCAAGTCTCTGGAAGACATCATCACGGGCACCTATGACGGTGGGGCCGTGGCGCAGAACGGTATCTTCAACAACATCAGCCAGCTTTGGAACCACAACCAATTCTGGGAGATGATGGGGCCGAATGGCACTGGCATGCCGGGCGAATTGGAAAGCGCGATTACCGAAAGCTTCGGGTCGGTCGATGAGTTCAAGTCGCAGTTTTCCGCTGCGGGTGCCGGTCAGTTCGGATCAGGCTGGGCGTGGCTGGTGAAAAAGGCTGATGGCGGTTTGGCTGTGACCAAGACCGAAAATGGCGTGAACCCGTTGTGCTTTGGCCAGACGGCGCTGTTGGGTTGCGATGTTTGGGAGCATTCCTATTACATCGACTTCCGCAACAAGCGTCCCGTTTATTTGTCCAACTTCCTAGACAACCTGGTGAATTGGGAAAACGTCGCCTCGCGGATGTAAGCGGGACAGACGAAACAGGAAAAGCCCGTCGGTCACCGGCGGGCTTTTTTGTTTGGGGGGATGTCGGAATTAAGGCCGTACCGAGCGATGTGCTGTCCGTACGGATCTGCAATTTCATGCAATAAAATCACTAAGACGGTCAACGATTGGCGAAATGGTGCGTGACATCAAGGTGACCGAGCGGGTAGATATTTGTTCATGAAACAGATTCCGAAAACAACAACAGATGATGCGCTTATTCAGGAGTTCCTGAACAAAGGCGGTAAGATCAGTGTCGGGAAAACCAAACCTTTGCCAAGTGAGTTGGGACTGAGCAACAATGCTTGGAACAACAAATTGACCAAGGAAGAAAAGGCCGCCCGGGACAAGAAGTGATCTAACGGGGCGGGCCAGATTTGTTCGCGATTGTAGTGCACGTCAGCTTAGGGGCCATGGTGTGGGCTACGCAAACGGTTCCCCCGATATGGTTTTTGGTGCACCTTTCACTGCTTACCAATCATCTATGCTGTCGTCATGGCAAGAAAAAAGGGGCTGCGCATGACAGCCCCTTCGCGTGTTTCGAACCGCTTACGACGCAGGTAGGATCACTTTGTCGATGACGTGGATCACGCCGTTTGAGGCATCGACGTCGGCGGCGACGACGTTTGCGCCGTTCACTGTGACGCCACCCTCGGTCATGATTGTCACATCAGCACCGTTGACTGTTGTGGCCGTCATTCCATTGGATAGATCGGTGGACATCACTTTGCCCGGCACGACGTGGAGGGTCAGGATCGTGGCCAATGTTTCTGGATCGGCAAGCAGACCCTCGACTGTGCCGGCGGGCAGGGCGGCGAAAGCTTCATCCGTTGGGGCGAAGACTGTGAACGGACCTTCACCCTTCAGCGTGTCCACAAGGCCTGCGGCCTGAACTGCGGCGACGAGCGTGGTGAATGTGCCGGCGTCGACGGCTGTGTCTACGATGTCCTTGCTATGGCCATCTGCGAAGGCTGATGTTGCAATTGCTGCGGCTGCGGTTGCTGCAATAAATGTTCTGCGGATCATATTGTGTCTCCAAAATCGAACCATGCCGTTGTTGGCATCAAGGGGATTACGCCACTAAGTCTGAATTGGATCAGCGGGGTTTTCCGCCTGTGCGGCTTGACGAAAATGTGCGGCGGGCTATGCCAGCGGCATTTTGGAAATCCAGTCACGTTAACGTTTTATTTCGTAATAACCGGTTGGCCAATTCAGCACCCGCGTCGAATTGAGCACATGATGTCGCGGCCAGTGCTTTTACGTTAGTGTGGTGAATAGTGAACATGGGGCAGACAGCTGAAAGGTGTCGCATAGCGTCCGCCCAGTTGCTTTGCGCTCTTTCATCGCCCCAGAGTTTCTGATCTTCAGCTTCCATGATACAGTTTTCTGAACCCACCAAGGGCGTTTTGGCGATTGTAACGGCTGCGACCATTTGGGGGTTTCAGCCGATCTTTTATGGCTTCCTGCTGGATGTTCCGGCAGGCGACGTGGCGGCGCATCGGGTGTTTTGGTCGATGGTGTTTTTCACCGGACTTTTGGCGTTTCAGAGCAGACTTGGCGCGTTGAAATCTGCCGTCACAAACCGAGATCAGGTGGGCTGGACGTTTCTGGCCGCGGTATTGGTCAGCTTTAATTGGTTCTTTTTCGTCTATGCCATTCAAACCGGTCGACTGACGGAATCAAGCCTTGGGTACTACATTTATCCGCTGGTCTCGGTCGGGTTTGGGTATCTATTTTACCGCGAACGGTTCCCGCGCCTGCAGTGGCTGGCATTGGGCATCATGATCATGGGTGTATTGACCCTGACGCTTGGTTTGGGCGTCGTGCCGCTGATCAGCCTGATTCTTGCGGCCACATTTTCGATGTACGGGATTGTTAAAAAAACGGGTTTCAACCGGGCCAATGGTATCGGTGACGGCAGAGGTCTGGATGGTGGCGCCATTTGCTTTGGGTTGGATTCTGTTCTTTTCGACATCAAGCCAGTTGTCGATGGGGCAATGGGGATTGTTGATGTTAAGCGGTCCGCTGACAGGGTTGCCGCTGATCTTGTTCGCCTATGCATCGCAACGTCAAAAGCTGTCGACCGTGGGGCTGATTTCCTATCTGAACCCGACGTTACAATTTCTTGTCGCGGTGTTGGTCTTTGCTGAACCTGTCACCGGCTGGCATGGAGCTGCCTTGCTGCTGATCTGGGTGGCCTTGGGGCTTTATAGCATAAGCGCGTTTCGTCAAGAACGGGACAGGGTGGTTTCCAAAGTGTCGATGTCGGGGACGATCTGAAACAGGCGTTTCAGGTTCGCATCGGCAAACCCTTCGGTGATTACGTGGTCGATCAGCGCGTTAAGAGGCTGCCAGTATCCATTGATATCGATTAGAAATATCGGCTTGTCGTGCAAGCCTAGCTGCGCCCAAGTCAGAATCTCGAAGAACTCGTCTAATGATCCAGCACCGCCGGGCAGAACGGCAATGGCGTCGGCATTCATGAACATCACCTTCTTACGCTCGTGCATAGTCTCGGTGATGATCCGGTCGCCGAATAGTCCGCGTGGCGCTTCGCGGTTTAACAAATGGGTTGGAATGATCCCCAACGTGGGCGATCCACCAGCATGCGCGGCTTCGGCGACAGCGCCCATGATCCCGACGTCTCCGGCCCCGTAAACCAAGCGCCAGCCCTTCGCGGCAATAAGCGCACCGAGATCGTTCGCGGCTTTTAAGTAGACGGGGTTTACGCCTGGGCGGGCGCCGCAATAAACACAAAGCGAGAGGTTCGGCTGTGGCATCGGGGGACTGACTTCCGGAAATGGTGTTTTGACCCTTGTTATCGGTGTTGATAGGGTCTCTCAAGCGCCTGTGCTGGGCACGCGATTGACTGGGGTAAACCCAACCTGGGGAGACATGCTGTGAAGCCGTTATGGAAAGGCATCATTGCCGTTTTGATCTCAGCCGTTGTGCTGATCGTTTTCTGGCTGTCTCAGCAACCGGGGTCCGATGTCGCGCTTGCACCACCATCAGAAAATGCGCCTTCCGAAGACAAGGCCGCACCTGTGGTGGCGGTGTTGCCAGAGGCAGAATCAGAATTGCTTGAAGCTCAGACTGGATCCCAGACGGAACAGGCCGATGTCGCTGAAACCGTTGAGGAAGAGCTTGCGGACGAAGTTGAGAAAGAGCTTGCGGGCGAAATTGAGGAAAGCGTTGACCCGGGGCCTCTGCCCAGTGATGCCACTTTCGATATCGTGCGCGTCGAACCCGGTGGGTCTACCTTGATTGCCGGGAGCGGTGTTCCGGGTGCGGGTATCACGCTTTTCTTGAACGGCGAGGTTGCTGGTGAGACTGTATCAGACTCGACGGGTGGTTTTGTTCTTTTCGCGGAACTTGGGGCTTCGGATGCGCCTCGGGTTCTGACGTTGGCCGAGACGTGGGCGGACGGCACTGTTAGCGAAGCGCCTGTTTCGGTCATTCTTGCCCCTGTACCACCAGTTGTTATCGCCGAGGCGGACACCGAGGAGCAAACCGCCGATTTAAGCGAGAAAACCACGGATGAGACATCCGGCGAACAGGCATCCGCCTTAACCAGTAATACCGACCAGACAGACCTCGGCGATGTTGCTGTGGCCGCACTTGACGCAGGCATCGACAAACCCGAACAGCCGGGTGAAATCGAAATACCCGGCACAGATATCGCGATCGACGACGCATTGGCGGAAGACACGAACGTGACCGCTGCTGAACCCGCCGCCGATATCGGCGCGCCGGCCTCGCCCGGGGATGTCGCCGCAGGAACCGCCCTAGCGGACGCGGTTGCAGCAACCGACACAGGCCCAGCCGTGGAGGCGCTTGATGCACCTCAGGCTCCGACCGTGCTTTTGGCGGATGAAGAGGGTGTTCGGGTATTGCAAAACGCAGGTGATCAGCCAGTGGCCCTGACGAATGTGTCGATTGATACGATCAGTTACGACGACCAAGGCGAAGTGTCTTTGTCGGGGCGCGCGACGGGTGTGGCTTCGGTTCGGGTGTATTTAAACAACAAGCCATTGTTGGATGCAGACGTCGACAAAGGTGGGTTGTGGCGGACCGAGCTGCCGGATGTGGACACGGGCACTTACACGCTTCGGGTGGATGAATTGAATGCGGAAGGCAACGTGGTTTCGCGCGCCGAGACCCCATTTCAACGGGAATCCGTTGAAATGATCAAGGCGTTGGACACAGCCCCCAAGGCCGAGTTTGCGCCGGTGTCGTTGATCACCGTTCAACCCGGCAACACGCTTTGGCAGATCGCGCGCGAGAAATACGGCGATGGCCCGTTGTTTGTGCGCGTTTTCGAGGCGAACGCAGATCGCATCCGCGATCCTGACCTGATTTTCCCCGGTCAGATATTCTCGGTGCCTGACTGATATTGGGCTGCCCAACTGACCAATTTATGCGCGTTCAGCGCAGGCTATTGGATTGATGGGTGCCAAGCCCTGACCTGGTTCTTTTGATCGACTGGTGTTCCGGGAAAGAAGCCCCTAACTAAGCATTTATGAGTGACAGTTTCTCCCCCGAAGAGGCCCGCCGAAGTGGCCTGAATACCATTCGGAAAGTTGCCCCTTATCTTTGGCCCGACGACGAACCATGGGTAAAACGTCGGGTGGTTCTGGCGGTGTTCGCCTTGTTCCTTTCCAAGTTCATCGCCGTTGGCACGCCGTTTTTCTACAAATCTGCCGTCGATATTTTGTCTGGCGACACACCAAATACCGCTTGGGCACTTGGACTGGGCGCGATCGGGATTACCGTCGCTTATGGCTTTGCGCGCTTGATGAATGTGGGCTTTCAGCAGTTGCGTGATGTGATCTTTGCTGCTGTGGGTCAGCGCGCCTTGCGCAAGTTGGCATTAGAGACCTTCCGGCATATCCACGCTCTTTCGATGCGCTATCACATCACGCGAAAAACCGGCGGCTTGTCTCGGATTGTCGAACGGGGTGTGAAAGGCGTTGAGTTCCTATTGAGGTTCCTTTTGTTTTCCATAGGGCCGTTGATTCTTGAATTGTTGATGATCGCCGTTGTTTTGGCCGTGTTGTTCGACATCTGGTATCTTGTCGTCGTCGCGGTAACGATTGCATTTTATGTCTGGTTCACGTTCCGGGTCACGGAATGGCGGGTGAAAATCCGCAAAGAGATGAACGATCAGGACACCGACGCCAATCAAAAGGCCATCGACAGTCTTTTAAACTTTGAAACGGTCAAG
Organism: Paracoccaceae bacterium; assembly: GCA_028097405.1. Taxonomy (GTDB): domain Bacteria; phylum Pseudomonadota; class Alphaproteobacteria; order Rhodobacterales; family Rhodobacteraceae; genus CALKXV01. Next base: position 12,650 of record JAOHEK010000007.1, read on the forward strand.
TATTTCGGCGCGGAAGACCGCGAAGCTGATCGTTACGACGGGGCGATGGAACGCTATGTGGCCGCCGCCTTGAAAACCTCGTACACGCTGGCGTTCTTGAACTTTGGGCAGTCGGTTTTCATTACTGCCGGTCTGGTCGGCGTGATGGTGATGGCGGCCATTGGTGTGTCAAATGGAACGCTGACAGTGGGCGATTTTGTGATGGTGAACGCCTATATGATACAGATCACCATGCCGCTGAATTTTCTGGGCACCGTTTATCGCGAAATCCGCCAAGCGCTGGTCGATATGGGCGAGATGTTTGATCTGCTCGAGCAACCTGCCGAGGTGAAAGATGCACCGAATGCGCCTGCTTTGAAGGTCAATGGTGGTGCGGTGCGGTTCGAGGATGTGCATTTCGGCTACGACGCTGCTCGGCCTATTTTGAAGGGCGTGACCTTGGATGTGCCTGCGGGTCAAACCGTGGCTATTGTCGGCCCTTCGGGGTCTGGTAAATCGACCATCGGCCGGTTGTTGTTCCGGTTCTACGACGTGGCGGGCGGGTCGTTGAAAATCGACGGTCAAGACGTGCGTGAGATCACGCAGAAAAGCCTGCATTCGTCGGTTGGCGTGGTACCGCAGGACACTGTGCTGTTCAATGACACCATCCATTACAACATCGCTTACGGTCGTTCCGATGCTAGCGAAGCCGAGATCCGCGATGCCGCCAAAGCCGCAAAGATCCATGAGTTTATCCTAAGTCTGCCAGACGGCTACGACACAACCGTGGGCGAGCGTGGCTTGAAGCTGTCGGGCGGTGAAAAGCAGCGGGTCGGCATCGCGCGGACCTTGTTAAAGAATCCACCGATCCTGTTGTTGGACGAGGCGACAAGTGCGCTGGATACGGAAACCGAGGCTGAAATTCAGCACGAACTTCAAGCCATGGGCCAAGGGCGCACCGTTCTGACGATTGCGCACCGGTTGTCGACGGTGGCCCATGCGGACCGGATCGTGGTACTGGAAAAGGGCGTGATCGTCGAAGAAGGCACCCACGAAGGTTTGTTAGAGCAACAGGGGCGCTATTCCACGCTTTGGCACATGCAGGCGTCAGAGGAAGACGCGGCCTGAGTGGGGCAGCAATCTGCGCTTAATTCAGTTCACGCATCCCTTCGACAATGGCTTTGCGGCGACTTTCATCTTCGAAGTGAATAAGGTCTGGACGTTCGATGAAATCTGCTACGCGGCTCATGGAAAACATTTGTTCAATTCGCACCATTTGATCCCGGATCGGTTCTTCGACTTTCTCAATCAACGCGTCACGCTGCGTCAGAAACGGTGCACCGGGACCTGCTTCGAAAAAGGCATACAACTCTGCATATTCGGGGGTCTCAGGATCGCCAGTCAGAAGGTTCTGGCCGTTTTCACTTCGATAGTAATTGGCCAAAGCAGTGATTTCGTCCGGAGTGAATAACTCAAGATACGCGCTGCGATGATACTCTTTGATCGTAAGCAGGTAATCTTTCACGGAATCGCCAAAGAGCGCTTTGGTGAAGCGATCAGGATCGATAACTGTTCCGCCCAACTCCTCTATGCCTGAGCGAATACTGGCGCTAACCTCTTGGCTCATTTGGACTTCCGCAGCCAGATCTGCGCGATTTTTCTCGGTGACGACATAATTTAAGTCTGCCAGAAACTTCTCATGATCGACATCATCAAGTTCCGCTAGACCTTGGGGTTGATCTGATGGAGCTGCGCCCATGAAAACGATAACAACAGCACCCAAAAAGGTGCAGATGGTCAGGATCAGAAACGACTTCATACAACCAGCGATATTGATGGTTTTGGGCAGCAATATGGCTTGAGGCACGGCTGCGCGCCGGTTTTATTCGGCCACCTGCAAGGTGGGCGTTGCGCGCGGTGACGATGGGTCTGCATCCACGTCCCAGATCACCTCGGTCGCTTTTTGGTTTCGGGCCGCGCGACTAAGCGCCCAATCGCGCGCTGATGCGCTGCGTCGACCACCGGTTAGGGCAGACAGTGCGGTCAGCACAAATCCCAAGATCGACCAGCACCAGATGCGCAGGGCCAGCATCGACGGTGTGAACACAAGTGTCAGCACCGTCGCGATGCCAAGGCCAAAGACCACTGCTGTCGCCAGTTGTTTCCACCAAAGCGCTGTCGGGCTGTCGACGGAATAGCCGCCTCCGATAAAGTCGAGGCTAAGGCCGAACATCATCGGCGAAAGACCCGCCATGGTGGTGATCGTGGTCAGCAGAACGGGGCGAATACGGGCTTCCGCAGTGCGAATAATCGCTTCGATCCTTGGCATGTACCTTGAGTATTCTTGATAGGTATCAATCAGGACAATGTTGTTGTTCACCACAATTCCCGCGAGCGCGACGATTCCTGTGCCTGTCATGATGATGGAAAATGGCTGGTCCATGACCAACATGCCGATCAGCACGCCTGCAGTCGACAGAACCACCGCCAGCAGCACCAGAACGGCGTTATAGACGCTGTTGAACTGGGCCAGAAGGATGATGAACATCAGCCCCAATGCCGCCGAGAAACCCGTTTGTAGGAAGGCGGCACTTTCGGCCTGATCTTCCTGATCGCCGGTCCATTCCCAATCGACATTGGGGAATGGGTCGGTGGTTTCGATCCACTGGGTCAGAACCTCAATCCGTTCGTTAGGGTTTACGGGCACGAAGCTAATACCTTCGCTCTGCACTGTTTCGACCAACGCAAGACGGTCGTTCGCAAAAACCGGATCGTTCATCGAGAAGTTGCGATAAAAAGAACCATCCTTTTCGATAACTCGGGAGTCTCCGTTCTCGGCTGCCGCCTCTGTCGTTTCGCTGGCATAACCCAAGATTTCGTCGTCTTGCATGATCTTGACCATGCCCGGTTCCACACCCGCTTTCACATCGAAGAACCGTTTCTGATCAATGCGATTGATCTGGGAAAGCTGAGCCACCGGTTTGCGCGTGATGAAGTTCGACAAGGGGATCAAACCGTCTGGGGTGCGTACCTTCAGCGTATCCAAAGTGGCCAGCACCCGGTCGCTTTCGGGCAGGCGCACGCGGATTTCGACTTCCTCGTCCGAACTGTCGACGCGCATGGTGTCCAAGAAAATACCGCGCGTCACCAATTGCACCATACCGCCGACGATGGCGACATCGGCGCCATATCGTCCGGCTTCTTCAACATCAACGTCGATCTGCCAGTCGATGCCGGGCAGGGGCAGGTTGTCTTCCTGAGCGATCAGCCCCGGCATTGTATCGAAGTAGGCGCGCGCTTTGGCGGTGGCGGCCTGAAGCGCGACCCAGTTGTCGGACTTTAAGCGCAGGTGCACAGGCTTGGCCGAAGCGGGGCCTTGGGCAAGGTTCAGAACTTCGTATTTGATGCCCGGAATGACGGCCAGCCTTGCCTCAAGGTCTGTGATCACGCGATTGCCGTCGAGGTCTTCCAGCGGGATGTCGTTTTCTGCGGCATAGGCCGGACGGTCGCCCCATGGGACCAGTTCGATCTGCACCTGACCAATGGCGTCATTGGGCCCCGAGGCGCCGCCAGTGTTCGAATTTAATCCACCTTCACCGGCAAAGGCAAAGGCGCTGTCGATGCCGGGGGTTTCCATGATGACGGCTTCGACGCGGCTGACCAGCGCATCCTTTTCAACCAGCCCCAAGTTGCCACGAGCGCGGACATAGACGATGGCCTGCTCTGGCTCGGTATCGACGAAGAATTCTACGCCGTTATTGTTTTCGCCGAAGTAGCCAAAGACGGTGACGACAAAAAACGCGACGGCGGCGATGGTGACCACGGGCATGATGGGATTGCCGACGATGAAGGCGATGAAATGGCCAAAGGGCGTGCGGTGGCCTTCGGTATTGATCCGGGTGCGTTTGCGTTCGATTCTTGCCGAACCAAGCACGATGGAAGACAAAATGGCCGCTGCAATGAACAGGACCGGGCCAAGCAGGAAGGGCAAGGGCGCCGCGCCGCCCGTCAGATAGCTTGGGTTGATTGTTTGCATGGCTGCGATGAACAAACCGTACAGCACAATGGGCACGAGGGCCGCGCGTATCATCCATGGTAAGCGGCGTGTCAAAGCGGCCGAAGCGCCTTCAAAACTGCGGCTCATCCGGCCTGCGACACCGCCCATAACTGGCAGATAGATCAGCGCGACGACCAGTGACGCCGAAAGGACGAAGATCAGCGTTACAGGCAGCATGCCCATGAATTGTCCCGGCACGCCCGGCCAGAACAGCATCGGCAGGAAGGCGCAAAGCGTCGTGGCCGTCGACGACACCACCGGCCAGAACATTCGCTTAGCGGCTTCGACATAGGCTTTCATCGGCCCGACGCCATCTTGGATACGTTTGTCGGCGTATTCGACCACCACGATGGCCCCATCAACCAACATGCCTACGGCTAGGATCAGGCCAAACATAACGATGTTCGAAATCGAGATACCCATGACCGCCAAAAGCGCGAAACACAGCAAGAACGATGTCGGGATCGCGAAGCCGACCAATAGGGCCGAACGTGGACCCAAGGCTGCCAATACCACAATCATCACCAGCGCAATGGCCGTCAAAACCGAGCCTTCCAACTGGCTGACCATCGAATTCACCGTGCGGGACTGATCGTTCGAGGTGCCGACCTTAATGGCTTCTTGAAGCTCTGGCGGCCAAGTTGCCCTTTCAGCTTCGACCTCGGCGCGGATCAAATCGGCGGTGTCGATGATGTTGAAGCCTTTGCGCTTCACGACCTGAAGTGCGACAGTTTTTTCCGTGTTAAATCGGGCGGTTCCGGCGCGATCTTCAAACGTCAGGCGTATTTCGGCGATATCGCCCATAGTCACAACCCGGTCGCCTTCGGTTTTGACGGGTAGGTTGTAAATGTCGATTGTGCCGTCGAAGGATGAAGGGATCTTGACCGCGAATGCTCCGCTGTCGGATTCCACTTCGCCTGCCGCGATCAACTGGTTGTTGTTGACGACCACATTGATCAGTTCGCCCGCAGTGACGTTGTAGGCCTCAAGCCGCAAAGGATCGACGATGACTTCGACCATTTCGTCGCGGTGGCCTGTTAGGGCGGCCTCTAGAACCGCATCCAAGCTTTCAAGCCTGTCTTGTAAGTCTTTGGCGTAACGCAACAAAGTGCGCTCGGGCAGGGCGCCGGTCAGGTTCACAATGATGATCGGGAATTCCGAGAAGTTTAGCTCGTTGATCGAATATTGGTCGGCACCATTGGGAAAGTTCGCCTCGGCGTTGTTCATGGCGTCGCGAATGTCGGCAAGGATCTTGGTCTTGTCCCAGCCAAATTCGAACTCAAGCGCAACGGCGGCATAGTTTTCTGCTGCAGTGCCTTGGATGGATTTTAATCCGTCCAGATCGGCCAGTTCGGTTTCCATCGGTTTGACCAGAAGCTTTTCGCTGTCTTCGGCAGAGATGCCGGGGAAGGGCACGCTGACAAAGATCGCCGGGATCTCGATGTCGGGTTCGCCTTCTTTTGGCAGTTGGACATAAGCAAATGCGCCCGCGAGGATCGAGAGCGCAACAAACGCGATGACCATCCGCGCACGCGATGCGGCCCAATCGACGATGCCGGTCATTGCGAGGCTTCCCGGTAGGTGGTTGCGACGGCGACGCCGTCGGTGACATATTCCTGACCGGTCACGATGACGTCCGCCACATCGTCAAGGCCAGAGACCCAAATGCCATCAGGGGTATCGCGTATGACGGCGATTTCGTTGAAGACAGCTTTGTTATCCTGAACGATCCGCACCCCCAGATCACCGTCATCGTTCAACGTCAGGGCGGATTGCGGTAAGATATGTGCCATTTGACCGTCAGATTGTATTGCGATTTCAGCAGTTTGCCCGTCGCGGATGGCTAAGTCATCATTGGCCACATCGACATCAACCCGGAACGTTCGCGTGGTGGGGTCGGCTGCGCGCGATATGAAAGTGACTTGGCCCGTCACTTCGCGCCCAGATGATAGGCGCGCATTCGCAGTGGCCCCGATTTCGACCCGATCCACCAGAGTTTCGGGCACAAATCCTACCAGTTTGATCGTCTCAAGCTGAATGATCGTGGCGCAAAGTCCGCCGGTTTGCATCAAGGTGCCCAGTTCTGCGGTGTCGCTTTCCAAAATGCCCGAGAAGGGTGCGCGAATTTCAAGTTTGCTGAGTTCGTTTTCAGCGGCTGCGACCGAGGCTTCGGCGGCTTGAATGCCTGATTTGGCGCTTTCAACGCCCGAGTTTGCCGCCTGTACGCCTGCGCGCGCGGCCTCCATCGATGCTTTTGTCTGGGCCACGCGTGTGTCGGTGGCAAAGCCGCCCTCAGACAACCGGCTTGCGGCGCGTTCGTTGATTTCTGCTTCGACCGATCGTGCGCGGGCTTCTAACAGTCGGGCTTCGGCTTCGGGGACGCGGGTGACCGCTTCGCGTAGCCGGGCTTGGGTTTCCACCAATGCGATCTGGCGCGTGCCGGGGTCCAGAACGCAGAGCAGATCGCCTTCGCTGACCATGGCGCCGCGCCGGGTGGGCGTGCTGATGATCCGACCGATTGTCTCGGCGCGCAATTCGACCTGACGCGAGGCTTCGGTATTTCCGCGCAACACGACAGCCCCGTTCACAGTTTGAGCCGTCGATTGCATGGCAACAACCGAAACGCCCTGAGGCAAGGCATCGGCTGAGGTTTTCGTCGCATCGGGGGTGGTTTCTGCGTCATCGCTTATGGCAGGCGCCGAAGCTTCGGCACCGGCGAATTCGAACAAGGCATCCCGCTCGAGCACAACAAAATACAGTACTGCGACCACCAAAATAGCAGTTATTACAGAAAACAGTCGCATGACTAAATTGTCCTCAATGTGAGCGGACAAAACTGTCCGCGCGTTCGTCTCACTGTTCTATACGCTGAACTGATCAGTTTAGATTATACAAATCGTCACGTTCCTGCAAGATTTCAACCCGAACTAAGCTTTGAGTTCTTTGCAATCCTGCCATGCACGCGCTAAGAGAACGCAGATTTGACAAACCGGGCGAGGAAACACGGTGTCTGATACAGATTCATTCGTCTCTGAAGTCTCGGAAGAGGTGCGCAAAGACAAGCTTTACAAGTTGATGCGCCGTTTTGGCTGGATACCGATCACGTTGATCGTTCTGGTGGTCGGTGGGGCGTCGTTTGTTGAATGGCAAAAGGCACAGGCGCGCAGTGCTGCAGAAGCAACGGGCGATGCGCTGATTTCCGCTTTGGCAGAAAATACACCCGAGGCACGCGCTACAGCCTTTGAAAGCTATACACCAGATGGATCGCCCGAACAGCGCGCGGTTGTGGCTTTGTTGCGTGCGGCGGCCGAAACCGAAGCGGGTGAAGAGGCAAAAGCGCGCGACACATTGGATGGCGTTGCGGCCAGCGCTGACACTCCGGCGATTTACCGCGATTTGGCTATCCTGAAGTCCGTCATGTTGCCGGGGTCGGCCCCCGAAGCGCGGATCGAACAATTGGCGCCCTTGATGGTGGCAGGCAACCCATACCGGCTGCTGGCCATTGAACAGCGCGCCTTTGCCGAGATTGAACTGGGCGAGACGGAAACTGCCATCCAGACCTTGGAAGGCATAGTTGCGGATGCTGGTCGAACCGAGGCCTTGCGTCGTCGCGCCGGACAGTTAATTGTGGCTTTGGGTGGGACGCTTAGCGAAAGCTAGGACCGGATTGACGAAGGCTGAGGGGCTGTTTGTGAGACATCTTGGGTTTTCATTGGTGATCTTGGCCGCATTGGCGGCTTGTGGCGAACGCGAGGAAATCATTGCGGGCGAACGTCTGACGATCGAGGGCATCGCTGATCCTGAAATCGTCAATCGGGCTGATCCAATTGCCTTGCCGCCGCAACTGATCAACGCCAACTGGACTCATGTCAGCGGCAACAACAGTCACCGGATTGCGCACCCAGCGCTTGGCGCGTCGTTATCGCAAGCTTGGAGCGTCAACATCGGCCCCGGCAATGGTCGTAGACATCGCCTTACGGCGGATCCGGTTGTGTCGGATGGCCGGATTTACACGATGGACAGCCAGTCTGGGGTTGCTGCGTTTTCAACCCGCGGTGGAACGCCGCTTTGGGCGCGGAACCTTACACCGGCAGCGGATGATCCAAAGGATTCGTCCAGCGGCGGTCTGGCCATTGGCGGCGGCAGCCTGTTTGCCACCACGGGCTTTGGCGAACTGACGGCGATGAACGCAACAAGCGGCGCGATCCAATGGGTTCAGAGCTTTGATAGTGCCGCCTCAGGCGCGCCGACCTATGCCGATGGTGTCGTGTATGTGGTGACGCGTAATTCGATTGGATGGGCGTTGGACGCCACGACGGGGCGGATCCTGTGGCAAGCTTTGGGGGCGACAAGCCCGTCTGGGATCAATGGCGGTGCGGCTCCGGTGATTGCGGGCGAACAGGTGGTTTTTCCGCTGACCTCGGGCCAGCTTATCGCGGCCAACATCGCCACTGGCGACCAGACATGGGCTGCGAGTGTCGCAGGCCAACGTCCGGGGCGTGCCTTTAGTCGGTTTTCCGACCTTAGTGCGGATCCTGTCGTGGCCAATGGGGCCGTCTTTGTCGGTAATAACTCAGGTCGCGCCGGAGCCTTCAACGCTGCAAATGGCCAACGCATTTGGCGTGTGAACCAAGGGGCCATCAGCCCTATGGCCATCGCGGGTGGTTCGGTCTTTCTGGTGACAGATGAAAACCGGTTTATGCGGTTGGATGCCGAAACGGGCGAGCCGATCTGGTCTAGCGATCTGCCGTTCTTCACCAATCGCAACATTCGGCGTCGCGAGAAAACCTTTGTCCACTTTGGGCCGGTTTTGGCAGGCGGGCGCTTAATCCTTGCCTCTGACGACGGCGTCTTGCGCCAGTTTGATCCGGTTTCGGGTCGTTTGATCGGTGCGGTCAATTTACCGGACGGTGCGGCACGTAACCCTGTTGTGGCCGGAGGCACTCTTTACATTGTTACCGAAAACGGTCAGCTACACGCCTTCCGCTAATCTTCGGACTGCAAAATGAGCTTCACACTGGCAATCGTCGGACGCCCCAATGTGGGCAAGTCGACACTGTTTAACCGTTTGGTTGGCAAACGTTTGGCATTGGTCGATGACCAGCCGGGTGTTACGCGTGATCTGCGTGAAGGGGCCGCGCGGTTAGGCGATTTAGATTTCACGGTGATTGACACTGCGGGTCTGGAAGAAGCCACCGACGAAAGCCTTGAAGGCCGGATGCGTCGGTTGACGGAACGCGCGGTGGAAATGGCTGATGCTTGTCTTTTCCTTGTTGATGCGCGCACGGGTATTCTGCCTGCGGATGAGATTTTCGCTGATATCCTGCGCCGCAAGTCCGCCCATGTGATTGTCGGGGCCAACAAGGCCGAAGGGCGCGCCGCCGAAGCCGGGATAATCGAGGCTTATTCTTTGGGCCTTGGTGATCCGATTGGCTTGTCTGCGGAACATGGCGAGGGCATGAGCGATTTGATCGCTGCCCTTTATCCCGTGGCCGAACTGGCCAAAGAAAAAGCCGACCGCGTGGCGGAAGCCGCACCTTTGACGAATGTGGATGTCTCGGACGACGATGGCGACACAAGCTTGCCCATGCCGACGCGTGACCGCCCGATGCAGATCGCTGTCGTGGGGCGTCCGAACGCCGGAAAATCCACCCTGATCAATCAGCTGATCGGCGAGGATCGTCTGTTGACTGGCCCGGAACCGGGCATCACCCGCGACGCCATATCGTTGCCGTTTGCGTGGAACGACACACCGGTCCGCATCTTTGACACAGCGGGTATGCGTAAAAAGGCGCGTGTGCAGGAAAAGCTGGAAAAGCTGTCCGTCGCCGATGGATTGCGCGCAGTGAAGTTCGCCGAGGTCGTGATTGTATTGTTGGATGCGGCCATCCCGTTTGAACAACAAGACCTGCGTATCGCCGATCTGGCCGAACGCGAAGGCCGCGCGGTGGTCGTCGCGGTGAACAAATGGGACATTGAAGATGCCAAACAGGAAAAGCTGCGCGACCTAAAGGAAAGCTTCGAGCGTCTGTTACCACAGTTGCGCGGCGCTCCGCTTGTGACGGTCTCGGCCAAAACGGGGCGTGGTATGGATCGCCTGCACGAAGCTGTCATTCAAGCCTATACCGTCTGGAACCGCCGCATCAGCACCTCGGCTATCAACCGCTGGCTTGCGGCCATGGTCGAAGCGCATCCGCCTCCCGCTCCGGGCGGGCGGCGCATCAAGCTGCGGTATGCAACCCAAGCCAAGACACGACCTCCGGGTTTTGTCGTGATGGCGTCTTTCCCCGATAAGCTGGCCGAAAGCTATAAGCGGTATCTGGTCAATGGGTTGCGCGAAGACTTCGACATGCCCGGCACACCAATCCGACTGACGTTTCGCGGCCAAGGCGACCAGAATCCTTACAAAAACAAGAAGAAACCGGGGCCGTCTAAGTTGCGCAAACACCTTGGCAAACCATCATTTAAGGACTGAGCATGGGGCGACTACTGATCGGATTGATCATGTTCGTCGTCATCCTTGGCGTCGGTGTTTTCGTGATCGCGACACCGGGCACCAGCGAGGCCTATGCCGAAGCTGAAAAGCGCATTGCAGCAGCGCGCGACGAAGACGCGCGTGTTCTGCGGTTGGATGATCTGGCGAACTTAGGGAGGCTACCGCCCGAGTTGGGCGAGATGACCGAACTGATCCAGATCAACCTTCGCGGCACCGCAATCCACGACCTGACACCTCTGTCGGGGCTGAAGAACCTGCGCATCCTCAGCCTTCGCGATACCTTGGTGGAAGACCTAACACCGCTGTCCGATCTGCCCAAGCTTGACACGCTGGATATTTCGCACACTTGGGTGCACGATTTGTCGCCGCTGACTACAATACCCGCTCTTCGGCGGATCGATATTGGCGGGACATGGATCGCAAGCCTAGAACCCGCACTTGCCATGGCGCGCCTTGATTGGATCAACATGCACCAAGGGTATGCCTCGGACGGTTCTCAGCAGTATTACGACGCGCTGGCGACGAAAGGCGTGACCGTAAACAACGGACGTGCTTTTCAGGACGACTTTCGCCCCAGCGTCTGGTTTTTGACTAAGCTTCGGATCTCGCGGTCGATCAAACGGGTGCGCTTGGGGCTGAAAGCGTTGGACTAGGGACGTGCAGAGTTAATAGTGAACGCCAATTTGGGCGAGCCAAATGGCTGCTAGGTGGGGCGAAACGGACCTTGACGACGCGCGCTTGAAAGTCGGCTAAGCTGAAAATCAATTCGATCAAATTGATTTTGGTGAAGGTGATATATGTAGACTACGATTTTGGACCGGTGGTGGCCGGTCACTTACGATTTTGGACTGATCAAATCGGACATCCACAGCGTTGCTGCCCTGCGTTCCGAAATGTACGAAGAGGCTGGCTTTAAGGCCACATCGGGTTGGTTAGATGACCCGCTGGAGCAATGCTTTTCCGTTCTTGAGCCACTGACCCCAGCCCCAACAAAAGAACTGTTTATCGCAACAACGTTTGGCTGGACCGCCTTTCTCTCGAATGGATGCCGCGGCTCGCACCCATTCCTCCCAATGTTCCAGTTGTCAAAGGCTCTTTACGTTCCTGCGCTTCGTGTCTGCCAATCTCCTGCCGCTGCGCGTTATCAGGCGGTGATCATGGAAGTCTATGATACGCCTCAATCTGGCGCAGACGAACGTGGATATCGCCGCAGCATAGCCGCGGCCAATGATGGCGGGCAGTGGGTCTTTGAACAATCCGGTTCACCATATCCATTTGAGGACTTGTCGAAGTATGAAGCGCGACTGAAACGCGATCGATTCACCCCCGAAATGCTCTCCTTTTACCTCGAAAACTTGGGAATTCCGAAGTTCACTGACGGTACCCTTCAGCCAGATGGAATAAGCAAGAGCTTTGTGCTGGCGAAGGCAGAACACGGACATCTTCCCAGCTACTCACTTTGTGAAGCGAAAGCACTTTGGGTTTCTTGAGCCAGAAAATCGGGCATTCGTGCGGCGTGCAGCAGTCGACGCTGTGGGCTGATTGTGTTGAAAAACTCTTCCTTGATCAACGCCCAATTGGCTGATTCAATTCCGTTATTGAAGGGGAGGATTTGCGATGATGGGGCCAAGGCAGGAAGCGCAAGCGGCACTGTTCTACGAGTTCTCGTTGGAATATCATGTTCCTCAAGAACACTTTCTGCGGTCGATTGATCGTCATCTCGATCTGAGCAGAATCCGAGGACATCTGGCAGATTTCTACAGCCACACGGGGCGTCCGTCGGTTGATCCGGAACTGATGATCCGCATGCTTGTGGTTGGATACTGTTTTAGCATCCGGTCTGAACGGCGTCTTTGTGAAGAGGTGCATCTGAACCTCGCATATCGGTGGTTTTGTCGTCTTGATCTTTCCGACCGCATCCCAGACCACTCGACTTTCAGCAAAAACCGCCATGGTCGTTTTCGTGAAAGCGATTTGCTGCGCCATGTGTTCGAGACGACGGTTGCGCGTTGCATGAAGGAAGGCTTGGTTGGCGGTCAGGGCTTCGCAGTGGATGCCAGCCTGATCCATTGCCCGGCAGGCGATTACGAAGCAATCTACCGAGAGGGGGCAGATGTGCAGAAGCATAACTTTAGCAATCCTGAGGATTGGGCCGCTCGCGAGATTGACCCCACTGATGCGCCCCGCGCAGTGCGCGAATATCTCGACACCTTGGATAACGAAGCCTTTGGGGCGGCGACAACAGCAAAACCTAAGTTCACTGCGCATGCTGACCCAGCAAGCCAATGGACAGCGGCGCGCAAAGGCCCTGCGTTCTTTGCGTATTCCGACAATTACCTCATCGATACGGACCACGGCATCATCATGGATGTGGATGCAAGCCGGTCGAATAAGACCGCTGAGGTCGGTGCGATGAGGAAGATGCTCGACCGGGCCGAAGAGCGTTTCGGCGTGAAGCCCGATTGGATCGCGGCAGATACGGCCTACGGGTCTTCCGACACTCTGGTCTGGCTGACTTTGAAGCGCCAAATCCTCCCCTTTATCCCAGTCTTCGACAAGGGTGAACGGACCGATAGAACCTTCTCACGCTCTGACTTCACATGGGACGATGAGAACGACCGGTACATCTGCCCTGGCGGCAAAGAGATGCGGCATACATGGCGGACCTATTCTGATCCAAAACGGAATGCGCCAGTTTGGAAATCCAGAAACTATCGGGCACTGAAATCAGACTGCACAGGATGCGAGTTGAAAGCAAAGTGCTGCCCCAACGCTGAAACGCGTTCGGTCCATCGCGACAAATATGAGATCGTCAGAGACTTTGCCCGCCAATGCACAGCTTCAGAGTTCAATCCAAAGGCTCAGGCGCGACGCAAGAAGGTCGAGATGCTCTTCGCCCATCTCAAACGCATCCTCGGCTTAGGTCGGCTCCGATTACGGGGCCCATGCGGCGTTCAAGACGAATTTACGCTCGCAGCCACCGCCCAAAACCTTCGGAAACTAGCCAAGCTCAAGCCAATGGTCCCCGCCACCGGATGAAAGGTGATCAGGACTTCCACATCCAAAAGAAATCAAAGCGATAGCTCAAGCCGAAGCGCCAAAATCAGAAAGTTTTTCAACGAAATCAGCTAGAAGCCGACCTTCGCTGCGCTCGGTACCGGTGACCGCTTTGCGGGACAGAACCGACCTTCGGCGCAAGTCCAACAATGTCCGGTCCGGCCAAACACCGTAGGCAGACCTATCTTGTTTCCATGTACGCAGGCAAACTTTCCTTCGTAAGCATCTTTTGATCATCAACGATGAAAGCTTGTAACGCTGGCAACTCTAAAAGAGGCGAAAGATCATCTGCTAAGGTATCGTTTAACCACAACCCCTCGACACTTAACATTCCGGCAAGGGGCCTCAGGTCTTGTGCCGGAATACGAGATAGGCTGAGTCTCTCGACGCTTGAGAGATTTCGCAATGGCGACAGATCAACAACCATCGTGTCGCTAAGGTCAAGTACTGTGAGGTTGGGAAATGAACCACTGCCGAGGGGAGACAAATCCGCCATCGGGTTTTTTCGTAGATCAAGATGTTGAAGTCGGGATTTTCCAGACAGCGCCGCGATATTGGTGATACTTGCGTTTTCGAACAGTACGCGTTCAACGTTTATTGCTGTTTGCAATGCAGAAATGTCGCTTAGCGCACTGCCCGAACCCTGAACATGAACAAGGGATGGACCAAGAGAGAGGCCCGTGAGCGACTTAATACTAGAGCCACCGATGTGCAGATGTGTAATCTCAGTGCTAGCACTAAGGGGCGATAGATATTTGATTTTGTCGCTGACCACAGTCACATTCGTAAGATTGAAGCTGGCGAGTGGTGTTAAGTCATCCACCGCAGTATTTGTAAGCACAATTCGTTTCAGTCTCTCAAGACTCTCTATACCAGCAAGGGATTTTAGGTCTGAGTTGATAAGCGCAATGCTTATAAGGTTTTTCATGCTTTCCAGTGGAAGATCGGCGAACGTATCCAGTGCGTTGTTAAGCCTCAAATCTCTCAGCTCTTCCAAAGAAGCTGCAAAGCTATAGCTGAAAGGCCGGCTATCTTTGAGGTTTAGTGATCTCAGCGACTTGCCTTGAATATTACTAGCATCAAAGGAACCAAGGTTTTCCAGACTCAACATTTCCAGTTCTGGGAGATTTGCAACAAAGCTTAGGTCAAGTTCGTCCGTAAAGTCATCAGAACCAATAATAGTTACCCTTGTGATCCAAGGTGCTTTTGCGATTTCATTCAGCGCCACAAGATCGTCAGCACTTCGCATGATGATACCTTGTCTTGATGGTTTTTGGCATTGGGTGCCAATCTGTATGCAGTCTGCGCTCTGAGCAGCGGCCTGTTGTACAAAACAAAAAATTAGAACAAATATCGACCTTAAAATTGGCATTCTTGGATTCGCTTTTTCCGACTAAGTTGGTTATTGTTCGCCGTAATTACCTGTCAGAAAGAACAGGCGATGCGTTTATCTTGCACCTAAAAATGGGGCACTTTTAAGGCCCACGGTTAGCCGAAGCAGACTTTGGTGCATCGCAGAAAATTGTTTCTTTGAGCGGCGGTTTCAACCGGACCTTCGTTACAGTTGCGAACAGCACGGGGCCTGTCGAACGTCCGCACTCCACCGCGCTCATCACATTCTTGCCGAATACGCTGATCCTGTTCGGCCAGTTCTGGCCGAGCCATCGCCACCGGCGTTTATCCGCAGGATGGGGGGCAGGGGAATGAGCGAAGCGTGGCGCATCCGCTCCGATTTGCAGGTCGTACATTGTTCGGGGTTTCCGGGCGGCCTACCTGTTCAGTCGAGGCTTCACAATGAAGCCCGGGCCCCGGGCTCCCTTCAACAGGAGACCAACGATATGACACAGTGGAAGATCATTCTCGCGACCCTTTTGGGTCTTGGTGCAACGGCTGCGATAGCCGAGGTTCAGGACACGGACGGAGACGGCGTCTATTCTATGGAGGAAGTCAAAGCGACCTATCCTGACCTGACAGAAGATGTGTTCGCCCAGTTGGACGCCAACGGTGATGGCGCTTTGGACGTGGAAGAACTGGCTGTCGCGCAAAGCGCGGGCATCCTGAAAGCGGGCTAACCCCTCCCGCTGCCCGGGGTCGCTTTCTAATGCCTTCCTACGAAGGCGGCCCCAATTTCCAAGTAAAGACCGACTGCGCTGCCAATTGGTGGCACAGTCTTAATCGCTATGAGTGTCATGCGTCGTAGGTGGGCTAGTTTCCGGGCTTTGATGTCCGATTCTTGCGCCTTGGCGTTTCCATTCCAGCTTTGGCGATTTGTCTGGCACGGTTCTTCTTGCTTGATGGCTTGCCTGCTGGCGTCTCTGGCTTCCCGGTTGACGCCGGTTTGCCGCCGGCTTTGTCAGGCGACTTGCCACCGGTTTTCTCGGGCGGCTTTCCGGTGAATTTGGATTTTGGCTTCGTTTTGCGAGGCTTCCAAGGCTCGGCCTTTGGCGCTTCTGTCTTCGGCTCTTCGCGATGTTTTGCGGGCGCGCTGCTTTTTGGCTTTGTGCCAGGTTTTGCACCAGGTTTTGAATTGGGTTTTGCATTAGGCTTTGGCTTTTTGGCGCGCGGGGCCGGGTCATCGTTCCAATCAACTGGTTTGGTGGTTCCGGTTTCTTTGGCCGATGCTGGTGCCTTGTTTTGTGATGCCTTGGGTGCATAGGGTTTCTTGGTTCTTGGTGTAGGTTTACCTTTGCTGGGGCCGCGATCCAGATTTGGGGCTGCGTCCAATTGCGTAAGCGCGGCACCGTCTTCTAGTTCCATTTTGGGGCCAACAGCCTTCAGAAATCCTTCAACCGAGCTTTGCTTGATCTCGATAAACGACACCTTGCTTTGAATGCGAATGGCTCCGATGTCTTCGCGGCTGAGGTTTCCCATCTTGCAGACCATCGGCAGAATGCGACGCGGTTCTGCGGCCGCGGCGTGGCCACCTTCCAGCGTGAACCACGTGCTTGGCCCAAAGGCCGCGCGTGGTGGCGGGGCGGCCGAAATGTCGGACAGTTCTTCGGGGGCCGAGCGGCGTTCGCGGTACATTCGGATGTAGGCTGCAGCCAGTTGCTCGGCAGTATAAGTCGCCGCCAGCTTGTCGACCGCTTCGCGGTTGGAGGCTTCTACCTCGGCGGTCCAATCAGAACTGGACATCATGCGTTCGTCGTCTTTTGCGCTGACGTCTTCGGCGGATGGGGCTTCGGCCCATTCGGCTTTCAGCTTGGCCCAAGCCAACAGCCGGTGCGCCTTCTTTTGCGCAGCAGGTGGTACGATCAGCGCGCTGACACCTTTGCGCCCGGCGCGACCCGTCCGACCCGAGCGGTGCAACAGCGTGTCTTGGTTCGTGGGTAATTCGGCGTGGATCACCAGTTCGAGGTTCGGCAAATCGATGCCACGCGCGGCCACATCGGTCGCGACGCAGACCCGGGCACGACCGTCGCGCATGGATTGCAATGCGTGGGTACGTTCTTTCTGAGACAATTCGCCCGACAGGGCCACGACGGAAAAGCCACGATTGGACAGGCGGGTGGTCAGACGGTTCACCATGGCGCGCGTGTTGCAGAACACGATGGCATTCGGGGCCTCATAGTACCGCAAGACGTTGATGATCGCGTTTTCCCCATCACGGGCCGAGACCTTCAGCGCGCGGTAATCAATGTCCGCGTGCTGGCTTGCGCCACTTGTGGTGGAAATGCGTACAGCGTCTTTCTGATAGCTTTTGGCCAGTTTCGCGATGGTGGCCGGGACCGTGGCCGAGAACATCAGGGTCTGTCGCTTGGTCGGGGCTTGTTCTAGGATAAATTCTAGGTCTTCGCGAAAGCCTAAGTCCAGCATCTCGTCCGCTTCGTCCAGAACCACGGCTTTCAAGGCGCTAAGGTCGATCGAGCCGCGCATGATGTGATCGCGCAAACGCCCCGGTGTCGCGACGACGATATGTGCGCCGCGTGCAAGGGCTCGGCGTTCGTCGCGCATATCCATGCCGCCGACGGTCGATGCCAGTGTCGCTTTGGCGTGCTCGAACAACCAAGCCAACTCCCGTTTGACTTGCAGGGCAAGCTCGCGCGTTGGAGTGATGACCAAGGCCAGAGGGGCCGAGGCGCGTTCAAAGGTTTCTGCATCGCCAAATAGGGCCGGTGCGATGGCCAATCCAAAGCCGAGCGTTTTACCGGAGCCGGTCTGTGCGGACACCAAAAGGTCTTTGCCCGTGACGTCTGGGTCGGTCACGGCCTCTTGCACGGCAGTCAGGGTTGTATACCCTTTGGCTTCAATAGCTTTTGCGAGAGCCTGCTTCACGTGGTGTCCACTTTCCGAAAAAAACAACGGTGCATGGGGTTCACGCGCCGACAAGAGACCGCGCCTATCGGCTTGCAAGACAGATGTATAGACGAACGCGCAAATAAGTTCGGATCCTGCGAGAACTGTGGGGTTTGCGGCAGGCATCGACTGCCCGCCGCATCAGTATGGGTTTACGCCAGTGCGCCGTCGGGCGTGATCCGCGTTTTGCCGCCCAACCATGGCCCCATCCCTTGGGGCAGCACAACGCCACCGTCTGCCGTTTGGCCATTTTCTAGCACTGCAATCAAGGCACGTCCGACCGCCAAACCTGATCCGTTCAGCGTGTGGACGAACTGAGGTTTGCCGTCACCGTCGCGAAACCGCGCGTTCATGCGGCGGGCTTGAAAGGCGCCGCAGGTCGAAACACTTGAAATCTCGCGGTAGGCGTTTTGCCCCGGCAACCAAACCTCGATGTCATAAGTTCGGTGTGCACCAAAGCCCAAATCGCCGGTGCATAGCGATACTGTGCGATAAGCCAGACCTAGCCGTTCCAGCATGTCTTCGGCGCAGCGAAGCATCCGTTGCTGTTCTTCTTCCGACGCATCGGGATGGACCACAGACACCATCTCGACCTTTTCGAACTGGTGCTGGCGCAACATGCCAGAGGTGTCTTTGCCTGCAGAGCCAGCTTCCGAGCGGAAACACTGGGTATGCGCACAAAGTCGGATCGGCAAAGCTTTGGCGTCCAATGTGCTTTCGCGGACCGAGTTGGTCAGGGTCACTTCCGACGTCGGAATCAGCCACATGCCGTCCGTGGTCTGATAGCTGTCTTCGGCGAACTTCGGCAGTTGGTTGGTGCCGTACATGGCGTCTTCACGCACAAGGACGGGGGTGATCGCTTCGGTTAGCCCGTTTTCCGTGGTGTGCACGTCTAGCATCATCTGAGCGAGGGCTCGGTGAACCCGTGCGATGGCACCCTTCAGCATAACAAAGCGGCTACCCGAAAGTTTTGCGGCGGTCTCAAAGTCCATTCCTTGGGTGATGCCCTTGATGTCGTAGTGTTCGACAGGCGTGAAATCGAAGTTTGGAACCTGCCCCCAGGTGTGGACTTCGATGTTGTCCTCTTCGTCGGCTCCGTTGGGCACATCGTCGTGAGGTGTGTTTGGCAGGCCCAAAAGCAGGTCGCGCAGACGCACATCTTCCGCCTTTGCTTCGTCCTCAAGCCGCGCGATTTCCGATTTTTTCTCGGCGACCAACGCACGCAGACGTTCGAATTCAGCGTCATCGCCCTTGGCTTTTGCGGCACCAACCTCTTTCGAGGCGGAATTCCGCTCAGCCTGAGCCGCCTCGGCTGCGGTGATTTTCGCACGCCGCGCTTCGTCCAAGGCCAAGACCTGTGACGACACGCCCGACAGGCCCCGGCGCGCCATTGCGGCGTCAAAGGCATCGGGGTTTTCGCGGATTGCGCGGATGTCGTGCATCGGTCTTCTCCTTGGTTGAAGTGTCTTCGCGCGCGCTCTATCGCGCATTTTGGCCGCCGTGGGAAGATGCCACACTTGTGATGGCGCTGAAGTCCACACTTGCGTGACTTGCAATCCTTCCTTTACGCTAGGTTTAACTAGACATCGGAGGGCGATATGCCGCCCAAGAGTCCAACGGTCGCCAACCCTTTCCCGCGTAAGGTCGTAGAGGGGGTGCCCGACAGACCTGATCCAGCCGAGCTTTATGCCGCGCTGGACCTTGGCACGAACTCGTGCCGCATGCTGATTGCCCAGCCGAAGGGCAATCAATTTCATGTTGTGGATAGCTTTTCAAAATCAGTGCAATTGGGGCAGGGGCTGGAAGCTTCGGGTCGATTGTCGCGCACAGCGATGCGTCGCACGGTGCAGGCCTTAAAGATTTGCCGGTCTAAGATTGAAAAGCACAATGTCAAACGTATGCGTCTTGTCGCGACCGAAGCCTGTCGGCGCGCCGAAAATGGCCCCGGATTCTTAGGCAATGTGATCCGTGACACAGGGCTAAAGCTTGAGGTCATCAAACCCCAAGAAGAAGCACGGCTGGCGGTGATTTCATGCGCGCCATTGGTATCGCCGCGAACCGATCAGCTTTTGGTGGTCGATATAGGCGGTGGTTCGACTGAACTGGTCTGGATTGACATGAGCCGCGTGCCCAACATCGAACGCCCACGTGCTTTGATGCGGCTGAACACAGGCTTTGCGCCGGATCCGAAATCGCCTTTTCCTGCAGCTCATGTGGTAGACTGGATTTCCGTGCCGCTTGGTGTCGCGACCTTGCGGGATCAGTTCAACGATGTGGAAAATGATGCAGCCCGTTTTGCCTTGATGAGCTGGCATTTCGAAGAACATCTGTCCGAATTTTCGCCCTATGGCGATGAGCAAACCCGCGAAGGGTTTCAGATCATCGGAACCTCGGGCACGGTCACAACGGTTGCGGCCAGTCACTTAGGGATCCGGCGGTATGACCGTTCAAAGGTGGATGGGCTTCGGATGACTTCGGATCAGATCGATAAGGTAATTCGCGATTATTTGGACCTTGGACCCGAGGGGCGCCGCGCCGATCCGCGTATTGGACGTGACCGGCATACGCTGATTATGTCAGGGGCGGCGATTTTGCAGGCCTTGCTGAGGGTCTGGCCGACCGACCGGCTAACGGTTGCGGATCGCGGGCTGCGCGAAGGTCTGCTTTATGCGCAAATGTCGGCCGATGGTGTGCTTGAAGACGGTGTCTACTAAGCTTTCGCCATCTGAACAAACCTCAAAAAGAAAAGGGCCGGCGCAATGGCCGACCCTTTGTCTTATCTGGATAGGCGCGATTATTCGCGGCTGCCCATGAACTGTAGCAGGAACATGAACAAGTTGATGAAGTCGAGATAGAGCATCAACGCGCCCATGATTGCAGACTTGGCCAGCCATTCATCGTCCATCGCGTGGGCGTGGGCCAGATAGTCAGTCTTGATCTTTTGGGTGTCATAGACCGTTAGGCCTGCGAAAATCAGGATACCGATCACCGAGATTGCGAACTGCATCGCGCTTGAGCCGATGAAAATGTTAATCACCATCGCAATGATCAGGCCGATCAGACCCATCATCAGGAATTTACCCATACCCGACAAATCGCGGTTCGTCGTATAACCATATAGGCTAAGGCCTGCGAAACCAGCGGATGTGGCCACGAAGGTTGATGCGATCGACATGCCTGTGAAGGCTGCAAAGATCCACGCCATCGACAGACCCATGGCCGCTGCAAAGGCGTAAAAGAACGTTTGCGCGCCAGACGCCGACAACCGGTTCATCATGCCGCCGAACATGAAAACCATTCCCAACGGCAGGAACATTGCAATCCAGCCAAGGATATTCGGCTGAAGCGTGATCGGGTCACGAAAGATCGACAAAAGCGCCGGGCTGGAGCCAACGGCCCAAGCAACGCCTGCTGTCACCAACATGCCCACGGACATGATGCCGTAGACCTTGTTCATATGGGCGCGGAGGCCTGCGTCAATTTCAGCCGTCCTTACACCCGTCGTTGACCTGCGGATGGTGTCAAACTCAGCCATGAATATATGCTCCTTACAGTCTCATAAGATCGGTACCCGACCATTCCTGACTAATATTGGCAGGAATGGTCAGGTTTTCAACTGTCCGAGGCGGAAAAACGCTGAGTTTCGTTAACGTGTTGTGCCCTTAGCGCATCCAACGCTCGGGGGCGTCCCACGCAGGACGGCTTGCTTCGCGCGCGGCGTCGGTCTTTGTCAGGCCCATATCGGCCAAACGGTGGTGATCCATGGCGTTAAGGGCACGCCGTTCACGCCAGATCGCATGAACTGTTAGCATGCGCCGAAAAACACCTTGAAACCAACGGCTTGAATTCGTTTGGGCGCAAAGGCCTAGGTGCTGGCTGGTCGGGCTGATCATAATGTATCCTTTCCGGTTTCGTATGGTTGGTGTGGCTTGCATCAATTCTCTTGATGGATATGGCGGAATGTTATAAATAAGAAAAACGAATATATTTGACGATCAACATCACAGGATTTGATATGCCAAGAAATCTCGATCTGACCGCGTTGCGCTCGTTTGTCGCTGTTGCTGACACCGGCGGCGTGACAAAAGCCGCCGCCATTTTGAATTTGACGCAATCGGCTGTGTCGATGCAGCTGAAACGGCTGGAAGAAAACCTAGATCAGAATCTGTTGGACCGGTCCGGGCGGGGGATCGCTTTGACGGGGGCGGGCGAACAATTGCTAAGCTATGGTCGCAGGCTGTTGGCGCTGAACGACGAAGTATATAGTCGCATGACCCACAGCGCCTACGTGGGCGATCTGACATTGGGCGTGCCCCATGACATCGTCTATCCAGCCATTCCATACGTTTTGAAGATGTTCGCAGCAGAACACCCTCGGATGCGGGTTCAGCTGATCTCAAGCAGCACAAAACGTCTGGTGTCGTTGTTCGAGGCTGGCAAATGCGATCTGATCCTGACCACCGAACGCGAGGGACGTCCCGGTGGCGAAACACTGGTGGAAAAACCGTTGATCTGGTTTGGCGCGCCCGGTGGCAAGGCTTGGCAAGAGCGGCCTTTGCCTTTGGCCTCGGAGCCCATTTGCGCGTTTCGACGCCCCATGCAGATCGCCTTAGACGAGGCGGGTATCCCTTGGCAAATGGCGGTAGAATCGGATTCAAGCCGTACGATCGAGGCAACGGTTTCGGGCGATATCGCCGTGAATGCACAACTTGCGGGCAGCACAATCCCGCAGTTGGAGCCGATCCCGCATGGCGGGGCTTTGCCGGATTTAGGCACGTTTTGCATCAACATGTACGTCGGCGATGCACCGAAGGGGGATGTGCTGGGCCACTTGGCAGATCTGGTCCGGCGGTCCTATTCGGCACCGGCGCTGGCGCTTACGGCGTAATGACCACTTTGCCGGTCACGTTTCGATCTCGAAGCATGTCCAACCCTTCAAGCGTGCGCTCTAAGGGCAAAACCTGACTGATCTGCGGGCGAATACGACCTGCGGCGTGCCAGATGAACAGCTTTTCAAGGCTGGCGGTAAAAAGATCGGGGCGAAAGGACATGTAGCCGCTTAGGTTTAACCCGATGACCGAGATGTTCTTGACCAAAAGATGGTTGGGTTTCAACTGGGGCTGCTTGCCGCTTGCGAAGCCTATCAACAGATACCGGCCTTCAGGGGCCAGCGTGCGCATGGCCGCGTCGCCAAGCGCGCCGCCGACGGCGTCATAGATCACATCTGTGCGCCCCTTACTCAGGATCGCGTCTCGCAGATCCGGGGTCTGGCTGCTGTCAATCAGAACTGAGGCTCCAGCGGCTTTGGCAGCTGCCAGTTTTTCGGGCCCCCGCGCCACGGCCGTGACGTGCGCCCCAAGGGCCGCGCCGATTTCAACGGCCGTCAACCCAACGCCGCCGCCCGCGCCCAACACCACCAAGCGTTCACCAACCTGCAAACCCGCCCGATGAGATAGCGCCAGATGTGATGTGCCATAAGCAATTGGGAAGGTTGCGCCGTGAATTGCATCGAGAGTGGCGGGCCGCAATAAACATCGATCGGCAGAGATCACAATATTGTCAGACAGTCCGCCATGGCCACAGAATGCAACAATCGAGTCGCCAATACTAAAATTGGTAATACCTGAGCCGATTTCAACAATGTCCCCGGCAATCTCCATTCCCGGGATCATCGGATATGACGGCATGTCCTGATATTTCCCCCCTATCATCAAAAGGTCGGAAAAATTCAATGCGCAGGCCTTAACGCGAACTCTGACTTGGCCGTGACCGACGTCTTTTTGGGCAAGTGTTTGAAGGCAAGGATTATTTCCGCGCGTTAAAACAACTATAGCGTGTATTGGATTATGCATATTTACATAAAATCCCTTCTATTTTGTCAATCGAGCACGGCCCATGGCGAGAAAGCTACTGTTGCGAAACACGTTATGAGGGAATAGGATGGATCTGGTAAAGATCATTATGGCGAGATGTGGTGAAGTTAACGTTCATGAAATATTTCTGCGATGCAAGTAAGCTATGCCTGCCCAAAAGGACAGCTTTTAAGTTGTCTCGGATTGGGGCATATGCACTAGAGGTTGAATAATTGGGAGCAGAAAGATGAAGCACCCTGTAGACGTACACGTCGGAAAACGGGTTCGGCACCGTCGTTGGATGGTTGGAATGACTCAACAACAACTCGCCGAAAAGGTTGGAATTAAATTTCAGCAAATTCAAAAGTATGAAACCGGAATGAATCGTGTATCTGCATCTCGTCTTTGGGATATTGCAGCCGCACTCTCGGTTCCGGTCAGTTTTTTCTTCGAGGGTTTGTCAGAGGACAGTCAAGCTGACATAACTATTGAAGCCACGGATGTTCCGCTGGACATCTTGAAAGACAAAGAAGCACTTGAACTTGTACGGTCCTACTATGCAATTCCTGAAACACAGCGCCGGCGGTTGTTTGAACTGGCCCGTGTTCTAAGCGACGTCGCATAAGTGCCGACTTGACGTCATTCCACCCGCTGCCTAGGCCAAACATCAGGCCAAGGGAGAGGGTGGATGTCAGATTCTGATATGGACTATGCAATGCTTTGGCCGGTGGCCGAACGGATGGCGGATGCAGCGCGTGATGTCACGTTGCGCTATTTCCGCACGGAAAACCTAAAAGCAGACAGCAAGCGGGTCGATTTCGATCCTGTCACCATTGCCGACCGCGAGGCTGAGCGTGCGATGCGCGATATTTTGGCTGATCTTAGACCCGATGACGCGATCCTAGGCGAAGAGTTTGAGGCTCAGGACGGAACCACCGGGCTGACTTGGGTCCTTGATCCGATTGATGGGACGCGCGGGTTTATCTCGGGTACCCCGACATGGGGCGTGTTGATTGCCGTTGGTGATGATGATGGACCAAAGCTTGGGGTGATCGATCAACCTTATGTTGGTGAGCGGTTTATGGGCGGCGGCGGGCGGTCTGCGATGACCAGCCCGCTTGGCAATAAGCCACTTGGAGTTCGCACGGGGCGCGATTTGGCCGAAGCGACGCTGTTCACAACCTTTCCCGAAATTGGCTCGACAGACGAGCGCGCGGCGTTCGAACGGGTCGCGACCGAGGTGCAACTGACGCGGTATGGTGCGGATTGTTATGCCTACGCACTTTTGGCCGCCGGACAGATCGATCTGGTGATCGAGGCGGGCTTAAACGCCTATGACATTCAAGCGCCGATTGCGGTGATCGAGGCGGCGGGCGGCATTGTGACCGACTGGAGGGGCGGGCCTGCGCACAGTGGCGGTCGCGCGATTGCTGCCGCGACGCCTGAATTGCACGCAAGCGCGATGGCTCTGCTGGCATGACGCGGCATCTGTTGCGAAACGCCGACCATGTGTTGACGATGTCGGGGCCGGATTTGAAAGGCGCTGATATCCTGATCGAAGGCGGTGTCATCCACGAGGTGGGCGTGGGTCTTTCGGGGGACGGGGCCGAGGTGACCGAACTTCAGGGCAGGGTGGTGACACCCGGTTTGGTGAACACGCACCATCATCTGTTCCAAACCCTGACGCGCGCCGTGCCGGGCGGGCAGGATGCTTTGCTGTTTGGCTGGCTCAAAACGCTTTATCCGATCTGGGCACGGTTTGGCCCGGATGAGACGCGTTTGTCGACCGAATTGGGGCTGGCTGAATTGGCGCTTTCGGGCTGTACGACAAGTTCGGATCATTTGTACCTGTTCCCGAACGGTGCACGTCTGGACGACACGATTGAGGCGGCCACCAACGTCGGGCTGCGCTTTCACCCCACCCGTGGGTCTATGTCTATCGGTGAAACAAAGGGCGGGCTGCCGCCCGACGCTTTGGTTGAAGAAGAGCCGGCAATTCTGGAAGATTGTCTGCGGGTGATCGACGCGTTTCATGATCCAAGTCCCGGTTCCATGTTGCGGGTTGGTGTCGCGCCGTGTTCGCCGTTTTCCGTCAGTCGCGAGTTGATGCGCGATGCGGCTATTCTGGCGCGCGACAAGGGCGTTCAGTTGCACACCCATCTGGCTGAGAACGACGAAGATGTCGCGTATTCGCTGGAAACCTTCGGCTGTCGCCCCGGTCAATATGCCGAAGACTTGGGCTGGACGGGGGACGATGTTTGGCACGCCCATTGTGTGAAGCTGGACGCGCGCGAGATTAATTTGTTTGCGTCAAGTGGTACGGGCGTTGCCCATTGTCCTTGTTCGAACTGCCGGCTTGGATCGGGAATTGCGCCTTTACGGGCGATGCTGGATGCGGGTGTTCCCGTTGGATTTGGTGTCGATGGATCGGCGTCGAACGATCAAGCCTCGCTGATAGGGGAAGCGCGGCAGGCGATGTTGCTGCAACGGGTGAGCCTTGGGGCGGATGCTATGTCGGCGCGCGCAGCGCTTGAGGTGGCGACTTTGGGCGGTGCGCGGGTTCTTGGGCGCGATGACATCGGTCAAATCGCACCGGGCATGCGCGCTGATCTGGCGGTCTGGGATGTGCGCGGGATCGAAAGCGCGGGCAGTTGGGACCCGGCTTCCATTCTGCTGGCGGGTCCGCGCGTCGTGGATCAGTTGTATGTTGAAGGTCGTGCCGTTGTGAAAGACGGTCAGATCACGACTTTGGACCTGCCGATGAAGCTGGAAGCGGCAAAGCGCACCGTCGCCAAACTGGCGGGTTAAGTCATACTTCCAAGGCTTGCCATGGCAACGACGACCAGCATCGCCAAAGCCATGCCCACATTGATGGTGCGTTGTACTTTTGGCGCAAGGTTCATCCGTTGCAATGTGACGCCGACCCAAAGCCAGATGATGTGGATGCTGATCCATAGGACGTTCAGGATGATCAGCTTTGCTGTCATTTCCAAGGCCGGGTGATCGGCCCAGAAAACGAAGCCCGAAAATAGCGTTGTATTCACCACATAGGCTTTGGGATTGACCGCTTGCAGCAATAGGCCTCCGCGAATGCCGGGTGGTTCGGGGCGTTCGATGAAGGCGATTTTTGCGCCTGCAAATGCGATCCGAAACGCCAGCCACAAAAGGTACCCCGCCGAGATCAAGGTAAGTGCTACGCGTATGCCGGGCTCGGCCAGCATCAGGGCAGCAAGGCCGGTGATCACGCCGAGGGCCACAACGTTGGTGCCGATGAACAACCCGATCAGATAGCGCACCCCGTGGCGATACCCAAAGGCCGCGCCCACACCCGCCAATGACAAAACACCGGGACCGGGGGTCGACAGCAAAAGGCAAACGGCAAGTATAAAGCTCCACATATTGGTTACCCCTGAGGCGCGATGCGTTGGCCCATGATACGCACCTCGGCGATAGCGCGGTCATCGCCCATCATGATGGTTGGAAAAATCGCTTCCCAGATATCATTGGCCTGCGCTGCGCGTTGCGCAATGGCGGGGGTCGAGGCGAGGTTTAGCACGATCAGGTCGGCCTCATACTCCGGCGCAAGTCGTCCGATCTTGTCGTCCAAACGCAGGGCTTGAGCGGAACCGATTGTGGCCAGCCATAAAAGCTCGGCCGCTGATAAGGCGCGACCGCGCAATTGGGCCACCTCGTAAGCCGACGCCATGGTGCGCAGCATGGAAAACGATGAACCGCCACCTGTGTCCGTTGCCAATCCGACAGGCATTGGTGCCGATAAACCGCGATCCATGTCGAACAGGCCCGAGCCGATGAAGGCGTTCGAGGTTGGGCAGTGAACCAAGGCCCCGCCGACTTCGCCCATGCGCGACCACTCACGATCTGTCAGATGAATCGCGTGACCATAAAGCCCGCCGACCCCCAACAAGCCTGCTGCCTCGTAGGTATCCAAGTAATCGCGCGCTTCGGGGAATAGTTCAGCGACCCACACGACTTCATCGGTCTGTTCGGCCAGATGGGTTTGCATAGGGCAGGTGGGGTTCTCGGTCCAAAGCGTGCCCAAGGCCGACAGTTGGTCGCGGGTTGAGGTCGGCGAAAACCGGGGCGTGATGGCGTATGATAGCCGGTCATGGCCATGCCAACGTTCTAACAAAGCGCGGCTGTCGTCATAGGCTGATTGAGGCGTGTCCATCAGCCCATCCGGCGCATTTCGGTCCATGCAGGTTTTGCCTGCAACAGCCCGCAAGCCGCGAGCGGAGGCTTCCTCAAAGAATGCATCGACGCTGGCGGCATGCACCGTGCCGTAACTTGCCACCGTGGTCGTGCCATGGGCGAGGGACAAATCAAAGAAACGGCAGGCGATTTGGGCGGCATAGGCGGGGTCAGCGAATTTCATTTCTTCGGGGAAAGTATAGGTGTTCAGCCAGTCAATCAGCCGCTTGCCCCAACTGGCGATGATCGCGGTCTGCGGGTAGTGCACATGGGCGTCAATGAAACCGGGCAGGATCACGCCATCGCCGACATCGGTTACGGGAACATCTGGATGCGCGGCCTTCAATGTTTCGCCATGACCCACGGCTTCGATCACGCCATCACGGATCAAAACGCCGCCACGACTGTCGTGTTCGGCGCGCGCTGGCAGCTTGGGTGCGAAAACCAGCGTCTGACCAATCAAAAGCTCTGTATTTTTTCCCATTTTGCCACCTAATCGCCAGAGCTTTCGGTTGTCCATCCCGAACGAATGACTAAGGTGCGCGCGTGAGCATGCTGCGCTTCATCGGAAACTAAAGAACGCTGCCTTTCCCTTTGGTCAAACGCGTTTTTTGTTCCGCATTCGAAACTAAGGAACGCAACACGCTCTAAGCGACAGGAGCCGGTCCCATGAGCAATCATACCCCATCGATTGAAGCCGACGACGGCCACGAAGACGACTACGGGTTGGACAAAAGTCTTTCGTCGCAAGTGCTTTTGGCGCTGGCGACCGAAGACCGCGATCGTCTGGTCGAGCTGTTCGAGCCGCTTCACCCCGCGGACATCGCGGACCTTCTTGAACAGCTTGGCGATGCCCAGCGTAAAGAGCTGATCGAGCTTTCGGGGCCTTTGATCGACGGCGAAGTGCTGTCTGAGATCGATGAAGATATCCGCGAAAGCGTCATCGACATCATGCCCGACGCGCAAATAGCCGATGCCGTACGCAAGCTGGAATCTGACGATGTCGTCGACATTCTGGAAGACCTCGACAAGTCGCAACAAGCCACGATCCTAGACGCTTTGGACAGTACGGATCGTTTGGCGGTCGAACAGGCGCTAGCCTACCCGGAGTTTTCAGCCGGTCGATTGATGCAGCGCGAAGTTATTTCGATGCCCGAGCACTGGACGGTGGGCGATGCAATTCAGAATCTGCGCGAACAAGTCGAACTGCCCGAGCAATTCTACCACGTCATTTTGGTCGATCCGCGCCACCATCCCATTGGTTATGTGACTTTGGGCCGCCTTATGTCGTCGGCGCCGGATACGTCCTTGAACACATTGACCGAACCTAGTTTTCGGAGTTTCCGTGTCGATGAAGACGAAGGTAATGTCGCTTATGCGTTCAATCAATATCACCTGATTTCGGCCCCTGTTGTGGATTCCGAAGGTCGGCTTTCTGGCGTGATAACGATCGATGACGCGATGGTTGTTCTGGACGAAGAGCACGAAGAAGATGTTTTGCGTTTGGCGGGCGTTGGTGGCGAACGATTGTCGAACTCGACCTTCCGGATTGTGAAACGCCGGTTTCCTTGGCTGGGCGTGAACCTTTTTACCTCTATTCTGGCGTCGCTTGTGATTGCTCAGTTTGAAGACGTGTTGACGGCCGTGGTCGCATTGGCCGTATTGATGCCGATTGTGGCCTCAATGGGGGGTAATGCGGCGACGCAATCCATGACCGTGGCGGTGCGCGCGTTGGCGACACGGGATTTAACCAGTTCGAACGTTTTGCGCGTCATTCGCCGTGAAAGCGTCGCAGGTTTGCTGAACGGAGTGCTCTTTGCCCTTGTCATGGGCATCGTGTGTTACTTTTGGTTTGGCTCGGCTTTGCTCGGTGTGGTGATCGGCGTGGCGATGATTATCAACCTGCTGGTTGCGGGTTTTGCTGGGGTGCTGGTGCCTATCGCTTTGGACAAGATGGGCATTGATCCGGCGCTGGCGTCGGGCGCTTTTGTGACGACGGTAACGGATGTGGTTGGGTTTTTCGCCTTCCTGGGCCTTGCGTCCGTGGTGCTGCTATGACCGATAAAAAGGCGCTGCGCACCGAAATGGCCGCGCGCCGGGCGGCGGTACATGGCAAGGTGGATGCTAGCCCCGCGCTTAAGAACCTGACCCGTGTCCTTGGGAGGGCGGATCATCCAATCTCGTTCTACTGGCCGATCCGCACGGAAATCGACCCGCGCCCGGTGCTAAAGGATTTCGCCACGAAAGGCCCAGTTTGTCTGCCTGTCACCACGGGCTACGCGCCACTTTTGTTCTGCCAGTGGACACCAGATGCTGCGATGGAAACCGACGGTTTCGGTGTTTCAGTTCCTGTCGCGACGCCCGAGATGTTGCCGCGCACCCTTGTCATCCCGTTGCTTTCCTTTGATCCCTTGGGTCAACGGCTGGGCTATGGGGCAGGGCACTATGATCGGACGTTGGAAAGGCTGCGCGCGTTGCATCCTGTCCGCGCTATCGGGTTTGCCTATGCGGCTCAGCAATGCGCGCGCGTTCCGACGGAACCAACAGACCAGCCGCTTGATATGATTGTGACGGAAGCTGGCATCATTTCTGGCGCTTAGACCTTACAGATCACAACACGCGCTTGCCTTGCCCGGCCCGCGGGACTAGGCCAGAGAAATGCGATTACTCTACCTCGGAGATGTGGTGGGCCGCTCTGGCCGCCAAGCGATAACGAAACGGCTCGGTGCATTGCGCAAGCGGCTTCGCGTCGATTTCGCCGTTGTGAATGGCGAAAACGCGACCTCGGGTATGGGACTTTCGCCGGAACATGGCGCCGCTCTTTTAGAGGCCGGCGCGGATGTGTTGACTTTGGGTGATCACGCCTTTGACCGTCGCGAGTTGATGGCAGCAATCGAAAAAGAAACACGGATCATCCGCCCGCTTAACTTCTCGAAAGCCGCGCCCGGCGTCGGATCCCGCATCTTTGATGCACCGGGTGGTAAGAAAGTGTTGGTCGCGCAAGTGTTGGGGCAGGTCTTTATGAAGCGCCCCTTCGATGATCCATTTTCCGCTATCGAAACTATCTTTAAAACCAACCCCTTGGGAGGGCGCATTCATGCCAGCATCGTCGACATCCATTGTGAAGCCACATCCGAAAAAATGGCCATGGGTCACTTTTGCGACGGGCGCGCGAGCCTTGTGGTTGGATCGCACACCCATGTTCCGACGGGCGATGCGATGATCCTTGCTCGCGGCACCGGTTATATGACCGATGCGGGTATGTGCGGTGATTACAATTCTGTCATCGGGATGGAAAAGGACGAGCCAATGCGCCGTTTCATCACCGGAATGGGCAACGGTCGTTTCCAACCGGCAAATGGCGAAGCAACGTTGTCGGGTGTCTTGGTTGAGACGGATGATAAAACCGGCCTTGCGACACATATCGAACCGGTCCGCGAGGGCGGTAAACTGGCCTCGACACCCTGATCGTGCCGCGCCAGACCCTTTTGTTGTTTTGTGTCCTTGGGGCAATGGGGGCTGGCTGGGGGCTGACGCAACCCCTTTCCAAAATCGCAGTGTCCGAAGGCTATCGCCACGCCGGGCTGATCTTTTGGCAAATGGCGATCGGCGCGATTATTTTGGGCGTCGTGCAGCTGATCCGCCGGAAACGCCTGCGTCTGGATCGCTCTGCCGTTGCCATCTATCTGTTGATTGCCTTCGTGGGCACTCTGATCCCCAACACCGCCACCTACGAAGCGATCCGCCATCTGCCGTCTGGCCTGATTTCGATCTTTCTGGCGTTGGTCCCGATGTTTGCCTTTCCCATTGCCTTGGTCTTGGGCAACGAAACCTTCGAAATAAAACGCTTTCTGGGTCTGATCCTAGGATTGTTCGGTGTCTTATTGATCATCGGTCCCGAAGCCAGCCTGCCTGACCGGGCTTTGATTGTATTCGTGCCATTGGCCCTGGTCGCACCTTTCTTCTACGGGTTTGAAAGTAATGCGGTCGCCAAATGGGGGACTGCCGGATTGGACCCCGTCGAAGTCCTTTTCGGTGCCTCGTTGACAGGTGCAATCCTGTCGCTGCCGGTCGCCATCGCCACGGGTGAATTCATCAATCCGATGCCGCCTTGGCACGGCCCCGATTTCGCGATCCTCGGTAGCGGATTGATTCATGTCGTCGTCTATTGCACCTACGTCTGGATGGTGGGGCGAGCAGGGGCGGTTTTTGCGGCGCAAGTCAGTTATCTGGTCACCGGGTTCGGGGTTCTTTGGGCGATGTTGATCCTTGGCGAGCGGTTCTCGGGCTGGGTTTGGGCGGCTATGGGCGTGATGATGATCGGCATGTTTCTGGTGCAACCCCGTATCCGCGCCAAAGACCTTGAAGGCGCTTTAGAAACAGGTCAATCTTAGCGCCCATGGCCGATCTCTTGTCCTTATCCTCTGACGCACGCGCGTTTCTTTCTTTGACAGTGGTCGGCGTGATGTTCGTGCTTTTTCTGCGCGAAACATATCCGCCCGAGGTAACAGCCATCGCTGCCGCCGCCGCCATGATGATCCTTGGGTTGCTGCCCTATGAGGTCGCCCTGCAGGTCTTGGCGAACCCGGCGCCATGGACGATTGCGGCGATGTTCATCGTTATGGGCGCATTGGTGCGCACGGGCGCCTTGCAATGGTTCACGCAATTGGCGGAAACGCGCGCGGAAACCAATCCGAAGCTCGCCATCGCGATCCTGATGGTTCTGGTCGTCGTGGCTTCGGCCTTTGTGAACAACACACCCGTGGTTTTGGTCATGATCCCAGTTTTTGTACAACTGGCGCGCAAGATAGACATTTCGGTGTCCAAGCTTTTGATCCCACTGTCTTATGCCGCGATCCTTGGCGGAACTCTGACGCTGATCGGTACCTCAACCAATCTGCTGGTAGACGGTGTTGCGCGCGATCTGGGGTTAGAACCCTTTTCCATCTTTGAAGTCACGCCTTTGGCCATTATTCTGGTTGCTTGGGGCGCGATTTACCTGTCGTTCATCGCACCGCGCCTTTTGCCGGATCGTCCCAGCCTCGCAAGCCTGCTGTCCGATACCTCGACCCGCAGGTTCTTCACCGAGGTCGCATTACCCGAGGACAGCACGCTGATCGGTCAGAAGGTCGTCGATGTTGAAATGTTCAAGCGCGATGGTGTTCGCGCGGTGGATGTTTTGCGCGGCGATCTTTCGCTGCGTCGTGACATGGGGGCGGTTTATCTTGAGGCTGGCGACCGTGTTGTTCTGCGCACCCGTATGGGCGAGCTTTTGGGCCTGCAAGACAACCCCGATGTGCGCATGGTCGACAAACTGTCATCGGTTGAAACCAACACCGTCGAGGTGCTGATCACGCCCGGTGCAACACTCGTTGGCCGCTCGCTTGGTCGCCTGCGTCTTAGGCGGCGTTATGGTGTTTATCCCATGGCTGTTCACCGGCGAAACGAAAACATCGGGCGGCAACTGGACGATGTGGTGATCGAAGTGGGTGACACGCTGCTTCTTGAAGGTTCGGCCGAAGATATTGCGCGTTTGGCCCGCGACACGGGCCTTGTAAACATCGCTGAACCAACTGAACGCGCCTTTCGTCGCAGTCATGCGCCTCTTGTTCTGATCGCACTTGCCGCGGTTGTTGTGTTGGCGGCTATTGGCGTGGCCCCAATTCTTGCTTTGGCCGCCGTTGCAGTTGCTTGTGTCTTTATCACCCGCTGCATCGATGCCGACGAAGCGTTTTCGTCTATCGACATCCGCTTGCTTGCGCTGATCTTTGCGATGCTTTCAATCGGGGCGGCATTGCAGGAAACCGGAGCCATCGCGTTGATCGTTGATTTTGCCGGGCCTTGGCTGTCGACCTTGCCACCTTGGGCCATCGTTTGGGCGATTTACCTTTTGACGTCTGTCCTGACCGAAATGGTGTCGAACAATGCGGTCGCGGTTGTGGTCACGCCCTTGGCCATTGGTCTGGCCACAGCGCTTGGCCTTGATCCGCGCCCCCTGGTAATCGCTGTCATGATTGCAGCCTCTGCCGCTTTCTCGACCCCCATCGGGTATCAGACCAACATGCTGGTCTATGGCCCCGGCGGATATAAGTTTACCGACTTCCTGAAAGTTGGCCTGCCACTGAACCTGTCTATTGGCCTTTTGGCGGCACTATTGATCCCTGTGTTTTGGCCGCTTTAGGGAACACGAATGTTTTAGAAGAAAGTCCGGACTTTTTAAGCCATAAAGCCGAAAACACCAAATTCGCCATACATCTATCCACCCAAACACTATCCCGCCAACCGCTATCCAGAACGGAGCCGTCATGAACATCAAACTTCTTAAATCCTTATGTGAAACACCCGGCGTGCCCGGCCACGAAGAACGTGTACGCAAACTGATCGAAAAAGAAGCCAAGGGGATGTTTGACAGCATTTCGACCGATGCTATGGGCTCGCTCCATTGCGTTAAGAAGGGCAAGGGAAAGAACCCGCAAAAGATCATGCTGCTTTGTCATATGGACGAAATCGGCTTTATGGTCAGCCACATCACCGACAAGGGGTTTCTGTACTTGCAAACCGTTGGTGGTTTCGATCCCCGCAACCTGTTTTCGCGTCGCGTTTTGGTTTGTACCGATACGGGCGATTTGAAAGCCGTGATGAACCCAGCAGGTCGCCCTGTGCATATTGCCTCACCAGAGGATCGCAAACGCATCCCGCAGCCGCATGAGTTTTTCGTGGACACAGGACTTGGCGCAAAGGCTAAGGACGTGGTGAAAATTGGCGATATGGTGGTGATGGACGAACCCTTCCTTGAGATGGGCGACAAAGTTGTCTCGAAAGCACTGGATAACCGCATCGCCTGTTGGCTTGGGATCGAGGCGATCCGGGGCTTGGGCAAAGTCAAAACCAAATCGGAAATCCACGTGGTGTTCACCACGCAGGAAGAAGTTGGCCTGCGTGGTGCGCGTACTGCGTCTTTCGCCGTCAAACCCGACATTGGTATCGGCATTGACACGACGCTTGCTTGCGACACTCCGGGCGTGCCGGAACAAGACCGCACAACCCAGCAAGGCGAAGGCTTTGGGCTTCACATCCGCGACGGCAGCTACATCGCCGATAAAGCGCTTGTGGCCGAAATTGCGGCTCTCGCTGAAAAGAAGAAAATCCCTTACCAACGCACCATGCTGCGCTCGGGTGGCCAAGACGGGGCTGCGGCCCAACAAGCCGCTGCTGGTGCCCGCGCAGTCGGTATCGTGGTCGGCACACGCTATATCCACACCGTCACCGAGATGATCGAGACGTCTGATCTGAAGGCGGCGAAAGATATTCTGGTGGCGTACCTAAAGGCAAACTAGGCCGTTTGTTGCGCTGTTTTGACGACGCCCGCGGAAAAATTGGCCTTCGCTGAACGATCCTTTTGGGCATTGCTTGCTGATCTTGGTATCGCTCAGTGGGGTGTCAGAAGGGTGATCGTCTTCGAAGTTGCGCGTCATGTCGCGATCATCTTGATGGCGAAGGCGTTTGCTTCGCATGTTCAAGTTGCATATGCCCTGTCGCAAAGGTTGGATCCAAAGGCGTTAAGTTCAGTTCAAAGCCTGAGTTCGGGCGCAATAAAATGATAGATATAGATTAAACTACTGGGAGCTAGATATGACAAACCCCGTAATTGGTTTCATCGGCCTTGGCCTTATGGGCGGCAACATGGCCGAGTGCCTGCAAGAGAATGGGTTCAAGCTGAACGTCATGGGGCGCAACAAAGACGCGGTCGCCAAGGTGGTCGGGCGCGGTGGGGTCGAGGTGAACACACCCAAAGACGTTGCAGCGACCAGCGACATTGTCATGCTTTGCGTCACAACCTCGGATGTCGTCGAAAGCCTGATCTATGGCGATGACGGAATTCTCTCTGGTATCAAGCCCGGTGCCGTTGTGATTGATTTTGGCACGTCTATTCCCGCTTCGACTCAAAAAATTGGTGCTGATCTGGCCGCAAAAGGTGCGGGCATGATCGATGCCCCATTGGGCCGTACGCCAGCCCATGCCAAGGACGGCCTGCTGAACATTATGGCCGCCGGTGACAAGGAAACCTTTGAGAAGGTCAAGCCTGTCCTCGACGTTCAGGGCGAGAATGTTTTTCACGTGGGCGCGCTTGGGGCAGGGCACACGACAAAGCTGATCAACAATTTCATGGGCATGACCACGGCTGTTGCGATGAGCCAGGCCTTCGCGGTCGCTGACCGTGCCGGGATCAATCGCCAGCAGCTTTTTGACATTATGTCAGCGGGTCCATCCAACTCGCCGTTCATGAATTTCTGCAAAAACTACGCCGTGGATGGCGTCAGTGATCTGGGCTTTTCAATTGCGAACGCCAACAAAGACATCGGCTATTTTGTGAAAATGGTCGAAGACATGGGAACACGGGCCGCGATTGCAGAAGGCACATCCGCCAACCTTCAAGCCGCCGTCGATGCAGGCATGGGCGACGGAAACGTACCCGAGATCTTTGACTATTTCCACAAGCTGAAGGTGTAATTGCGCGACGTGGCCGCCGAACCAAATTTATGCCCGGAAAGGCTCGATCCGATCTGCGGAGAGGGCATAGGAGATGGCAGCAAGCTGTGTCGATGTCGACGAGACGCCAAACATGCCGATGACGTTTACAGGCTCGTATAGGCCCGCGCTCTCGTAAGGGTTTTCGGTCGTGACAAAAACCAACTGGTTCGCAGGTGGGGGTGGAACGTGCACGCAGGCGCCCGCGAAGGGCACAAGGATAAAAGCGGTGACGCCCGATCCTGAGTAGTCGATTGGGACAATAAACCCGGGCAGGCGGACGATCTGGCCGTTCCATTCCGAACGGACACCGCTCGAGACTGGCTGTTGGCTGGCCAGTGGGGCATTGTCGTGATCGATCATCAGACTTTGCAGCGCTTGCGGAATGACAAGCTGCCCTTCCGGCACAAGGTCTTTCCAGTCGAGATCAACATAGTCTTCGGCCCGTGCCAATTGGGGGGCAAGCCCGAAGGCCGCCATACTGGCCATCAGATTTCGGCGATTGACCGTTGAGGTCACCATGTATAGATTTCCATGTCTTCAGCCGTCAGCGCATAGCCGGTTTCGGCGACTTCGGTCGATTTGATGTCGTGCTGCATCACGCCTGTCACCCAAACGGCGTCCCAAAGTTTATCACCGGGCCAGGGCGTCTCTGTTGTAACAAAAACCAGCTGATTTGGCGGCGGCGGCGGCGTGTGAATGCAGGCGCCAACGTAAGGCACCAGTA
This sequence comes from Paracoccaceae bacterium, assembly GCA_028097405.1. Lineage (GTDB taxonomy): Bacteria > Pseudomonadota > Alphaproteobacteria > Rhodobacterales > Rhodobacteraceae > CALKXV01. Next base: position 49,852 of record JAOHEK010000007.1, read on the forward strand.
CAAAGCTGGTTACACCATCGGTCGAAAGATCAATCGGAATGATAAAACCCGGCATTTTGATAAAGGCGCCAGCAAGAGATGGGTTTAGCTTTTTCGCGTTGGCATCATAGATCGGCCGCCAGATATCATTGGCCTCATCCATTTCACCTTCGCCGATAATCTCAGCATAGGGCAAACCGGGTGGGATCAAATCTTCCCACGTTATTTCCGTGGGCGTTCTGGCAAATGCGGCTTGCGGTAGTGCCGCGCTTGCCATTGCGGTGCCGATTAGATGACGACGAGAAAACAACATTGCCTCAAACCTTTCGTCTCAGATGCGTACGATCATACCATCTGCAAGCGACATGCGATAGGCGCGAACCGCTGGTACCATGCTCACAATCGCGCTAGCAGCGATTACGCCCAACAGAACCCAGACCTCGCGTAAGGTCGGTGGTTCAATCGGCAGCCAAAGGCCAAAAGCACTGTCTATAAGGGGCTGACCAATAAATAGTGCGACATACAACAGTCCCAAACCAAGGATTGCACCAAGCGCTGCCATCAAAATGGCCTCTAAGACAAGAAGGCCCAAGATCACGCGCGGTCGCGCACCCATGGCCCTGAAAATCGCCATCTCGCGGCGGCGTTCGTTAAGGCTGGAGAATATCGTCGCCATCATGCCTATCAGCGCCGTTACGACCACCATCGCGGATACTCCGACAAGGGCGGTTTCCGCTATCCCAACGATTTGCCATAGCTCTTGCAAGGCAACGCCGGGCAGGATCGCGAGCAGGGGTTCTTCTGGGTATTCATTGATCGAACGCTGCAAACCAAAGACCTGAAGCCTTCCTTTGACGCCAACAAGGGCGGCGGTGACGGCTTGCGGCTCCAGTTCCATTTGGCGAAGGACATCAGCGGGCGTTGATTGGCCCGGTATCTGGGCCCCGCTTTGCCAATCCACATGGATCGCCTCAATGGCCTGCAGGCTGACAATAACGGTGCGATCTACCGGGGTGCCGGTCTTTTCCAGAATGGCCGAGACGCGAAAGGGCTGATCATCATGTTCGGTGAAGGATGCCAGACCATGGGCCACCACAATCGGATCGCCGACAGTGTACCCAAGTGTGGCGGCGACATCGGCCCCAATGACCGCATCGAACAGGTCGTTCATGACCTGACCGTCTTGCAGTGCAAGGGATTGGCCGGACCGATACTTGTAGCGGTCAAAGAACTCGGGCGTTGTCCCCATCACGCGGAACTGGCGATGGCTGTCGCCCAACGAAACCGGCACGATCCAGTCGACTTCGGGGCGCGCTGCAATGTCTTGATAGCTTTCCCATGTCAGGTTGTTTGTCGCGCTTCCGATCCGAAAGACGGAATAAAGCAACAATTGTACCGACCCGGAGCGTGCGCCGACGATCAGGTCTGTGCCCGAGATCGTGTCTGCAAAACTGGCCTTGGCCCCGGTCCGCACTTTTTCGACCCCAAGGAACAATGCCACCGACAGAGCAATCGCAAGGATCGTCATACCGACCGTCAAAGCACGGGCCATCAACGATCCAAAGGCAAGCCGCAGGATCATGTCGCACCTCGCTCGGATGTCGCGATGTCGGCCATGTTGATCACCCGGTCAAACTGGCTGGACAGTCGCGCGTCGTGGCTGACCATCAACAGCGTGGTGCCATGGGCGCGCGATTGGGCGAACAGCAGTTCTAGAAACGTCGCTTGTGTGGCGGCATCCAGTGAAGAGGTGGGCTCATCTGCGATGATCAACGGCGGTGTTCCGATCAGCGCCCGTGCCGCTGCGACGCGCTGCTGTTGACCGACGCTTAGTGCGCCAGCGCGCGCGGTCATGACGTCGTCGGGCAAACCAAGGTGCTGACAAAGGCTCGTTGCCTCAACCTTCAGATCCGCCACGCGCTTGCGGCGTTCGGGTGCGAACTGCAAAGGCAGCAGGATATTGTCATGCACACTGGCGAACGGCAGCAGGTTAAACTGTTGGAAAATAAGCCCGATCTGTTCTGCACGAAATCTGTCACGCGTGCCTGCTGACAGCGATGCGATATCCGTTCCCGCCACAGAAATACGACCGGTTTCTGCAATAATCGTGCCGCAGATCAGCGATAGCAGCGTGGATTTCCCCGACCCGCTTTCGCCAAGTAACAGGACGGTTTCGGACTTTGCCAAAGACAGGTCCGGGACATTCAACCCAAACGACGCCCGACCCGGCCAGCGGTATCGGACGTCTTTTAGATGCAGAATTGGGTTTGCTTCGGGCAAGAACCTAGAACGTTTCGCGCAGATCAAGCGTGGGCGCTTCGCGTTCGACTTCGAAGGACGTGGCTCCTGTGCCCGAGATCACTTGAACCACGACCTCCATTGCATTTGAAAACGTGTCAAAATAGGCGAAGTTGATTTCATTCACCTTCGAGGTGTCAGCGCAGGTCAGTTCATATTGCGCATGAAATTCGGTGTGCCCAGCCTCGTCCTCATGATCGTCGTGCGCCTCTGCGTGGTCGTCATGGCCGTGTTCGTCCGCATGATCGTCGTGCGTTTCTGCATGGTCGTCATGATCACCCACACCTGCGTGGGTTTCATGTTCGACAGAGGCCTGAGTGACACTGCAGCCCGCAGAAACGGGTACCGAAAAGAGGTCTAACGGTTTCGCCAAAGTCGCGACGGCCTCATCAATAGCAGCGCGATCTTCGACGCTTTTAGCGGCATATTCAAAGCCCACAATGTCGGCGCCGGGCGCTTCTAGTTCCATCGCGATTTTCGCGCCGTCGAATGCAATGTTCAACTGTCCTACACCATGTTCATGGGCATCAAGTTGACGGGTTTCTTCGGCAATTCCGGGGGTGGCGGCGATCGCTGCTACGGCGAGAAGGGGTAGGCATTTCATGGGGCAGGCTCCTGAAAGATTGGGGACGTTTAATTTGAACAGCCGTCGCAACGACCGTGGATTTCGACAATGTGACGGTTAGCAGTGAACGAGGATTGTGCTGAGATAGCAGTGAGTTCTTGCAACAAGCTCGTGCCATCGTGTTCCTCAACTGCTCCGCAATCCTCACAGATGGCCAATACTGGAACGGCGGCGTCATGATTGCACCGGCATGGCACAAAAGCCTTGATCGATTCCAGCTTATGGGCACGTCCTTGATCCGTGAGCGCGGTAAGGGCGCGATACACAGTAGGTGCCGCAAGATCAGGTTCATCGACCTTCATTTGATCCAGAATTGCATATGCCGTCATGGGTTTATCATGTTCATTAAGAACACCCAGAACATCAGATTGTCGCACTGCGGCTTGTTTACGCATGGAGCTTGTCCTCGTCACTTCCAAGGTTTGTTATTTTATAAAGTAACAAGTCGCAACCGCATTGTCGGAATTTCGGTTGGATCTTCGCGTATAAGGGCTTAGCTCGAATTTTTAATGCCGGTTAAACAGCAAACGCGACCGCAGGCGGTTTCATTCAGCCGCGTGCAGTTGAGCAAGGGGGGCAGTCGCATCGCCGTCTCGGGTTTGCGGGGTTTTGATGCCAAGGACTGATCCGGCAATTTGCGTGCGCAGAATTTGCGCGGTTCCGCCGCCGATGGTGAACATGCGCACGTCGCGGTACATGCGTTCCAGCGGTTCTTTGTCGCCATAGCCCCGCGCGCCGAACATCTGAAGGGCATCGTCGACGACCTTGATTGCCATTTCAGAGGCAAAGAGTTTCGCGCGAGCGGCTTTGATCATGTCTGGGAATTGGCTGCCTTTCGGGCCAAGCGATTGCGCTGCATCATGAAGCATAAGGCGGGCTGCGTGGATCTGTGTGTCCATGTCGGCGACCATCCATTGCAAGCCTTGGAATTCGGCAAGGGGGCGCCCGAACTGTTCGCGCCTCAACAGATAGGCCTTGGCGCGCTCGTAGGCTCCGGCGGCGACGCCCATGGCTATGGCGCCCGCGCCGACGCGTTGTGAGTTGTAGGCGTTCATCAAATCCGCAAATCCGTGCCGAAACCCCGACGGGGGGATCAGCGCCCATTTCTCGTCAATCACAAGGTTTTCGAACCTCAGTTCGGCCTCGGGCATACCGCAGAGGCCCATGGTCTTTTCGCGACCGGTAACTTTGAAGCCGTCTGGGGTGATGCCAGCTTTGGGGTCTACATGGACAATGAAGCCACCGATCCCCAGATCATGACCGGCCTCGTTCAGAACACGGGCGAAAACCAGATGCAGTTTTGAGACGCCGCCGCCGGTGATCCAGTGTTTTCTGCCATTGATTACATAAGTATTGCCGCGCTTCTGTGCCGTCGTTTGCAATTCGGTTGCGGCACTGCCTGCGTCGGGTTCTGTGATGCAGATCGCCGGTTTGTCGCCTGCCAACACGATCGGCGCGCAGAACGCTTTTTGCTCTGGCGAGCCGTAAGCCATGACAGCGCTGATGCCGCCCAAGTTGCCCTCAACCACGATGCGGGCTGTCAATGTGCAGGCCTTGGCCACCTCTTCGACAACCTGAATGACGTCGAAATAGCTGGCACCTAAGCCGCCAAGGCTTTTAGGGATGCTCATTCCCATGATGCGCGCGTCGACCAAATCGGCGATGTTGTCCCAGCAGTATGTGCGTGTCGCATCCCATTTTGCGGCTCTGCCTGCGAAGATCGGGGCAAGATCTTGTGCGGCGGCGACAGTTGGATGGGTCATGGACGAAACTCCGGTTGGCTCACAAATAGTTTACCGCTCAATTTCTTCATATCAATGTAATAAGATTTGATATCAAATTCAGGAATCGTGAAGTTATGCAGGTACGCGCCCTTAGAAATCTTGTGAGAACGGCAAAGGTTGGCTCTTTCTTAGGGGCATCCGAACAGTTGAATATGACCTTGCCCGCGCTTTCGATGCAGATGAAAGCCTTGGAGGCTGAGCTTGGGGTTCAGTTGTTCGACCGCTCGGTCAGGCCACCGCGGCTGACGGCGATTGGGCGTGCCGTTGTTGATAAGGCAATTGACGTTGTCGCGCGGGAAGATGCTTTGCTTGAACTTTGCGTGCCCGATGATGATTTGGTCGGTAAGTTCAGGGTCGGTTTTGTCACGACGGCGGCGGCTCGCCTGCTGCCTGACTTTTTGAAGAATACGCAGGCAGGCATGAAGCGCGCAACTTTCGTGTTTGAAACTGGCTTGTCCAAGTCGTTGCAGGACAGGGTGCGGACTGGAAACCTAGACGCCGCCGTGGTGACGGGGACCAAAGGAAATTTGCACGAATTAAGCCAGATTGAGTTGCGTCGAGAACCCTTTGTTTTTACGTCTCATTCATCTATCGCAGGCGATGGTTTAAAGCCCCTGATTGCCCGTCACTCATTCTTTCACTTCATGCCACAAACGGGCATTGGTCAGTTGATCGCGGATGCCATGAAACCGATCGAGCGCCCGGAAAACGCACCGACTGTGATGCTGGATAATCTTGAAGCGATCATGGGCTGTGTCAAAGCGGGGCTTGGTTTTACGCTGCTTCCAGCACCTGACGTGAAAAGATATGCCGATGGTGATTTGGTCGAGTTTGCAGCGCCCGCAGGTATTCACCGTTCGCTTATGCTGGTGACGCGGATGGGGGATTTTGTGGGGCGGCGGTTGGACCTGCTGACGGCTCAGTTTGATCCGAATATCGCTGTTTGACGTCTGAGACTTTGCGCTGATTGCAAGAACCCTACAAAAGACGGTGGTTATTATATTGCGAATTCCCGCGTCAGCCCTATCATCTCACTTGTTGGGTTTCGAGAATTCGTCGCCCTCAAAAATGCTGACCCCTTAAGGGTCGGACGAAAAACAGGGGAGGACACTCTTATGAAGATGATTGGAACTTTTGCAGCGACGGCTGTTGCCGCAACGACTGCCTTTGCGGATGGACATCAGGACCGGACCGGCTGGCCTGAGAGCTTTACCGTCGCGACTGCATCGCAGGGCGGCACATATTTTGCCTACGGTTCAGGCTGGGCGAACTTGGTTGCCGAAGAATTGGGTCTGACGGGGGGCGGCGAAGTGACTGGTGGTCCGGGTCAGAATATGGCGCTGGTCCACACGGGCGACGCACAGTTTGGCATGACGACAATGGGCCCTGCTGCCGAAGCGATTGCGGGCCTAAGCCCTATCGCTCCGGGCCTTCAAATGACTAACGCTTGCGCGATGTTCCCGATGTATCAGACACCCTTCTCGGTGACGGCGCTGTCGTCTTCGGGCATCACTACTGTCGCGGATATTCCCGCAGGTTCGCGGATCGGTTTTGGCCCTGCGGGGTCGACATCTGACACGTATTTCCCACGCATGATGGAAACGCTTGGTGTTGAATTTGAACGTCGCAACGGTTCGTGGACTGACCTTGGCAGTCAGCTTCAGGATGGTCTGATCGACGTTATTGCCTTTGCGGCCGGTGTGCCGGTTCCTGCGGTGAGCCAGCTTGAAGTGCAGACCGACGTGAACATCATCGAGTTCACCGAGGCCGAGCAGGCGACGATCATGGAAGCCTTCCCTGTCGCGCCTTTCGACATTGCGTCCAGCACATATACGACGCTGGAAGATGATGCGCGTTCGGTGTCGATGTGGAACTTTGCCATCGCAAACTGCGATCTGCCTGACAGCATGGTCAATGCGGTTGTCGATATCATCATGTCCGACAACGAGCGGATGATGACCATCCACAAAGCGGCGCGGTCGACTTTGCCCGAGAACTGGGACAAAAATGGCGGCGTGATCGCTTGGCATCCGGGCGCGGCGCAGTGGTTTATCGATAACGCTGGCGCTGATATTCCTGCGGATCAAATCCACAGCAAGTAAGCCTTTGGCGGTGACCACAACTACTTATGTGGTCACCGCTTTTTCCTGATATATGATGACAAAGAACCGCAGAAGACCGCTGCAGGCAATTACGCGCGTGCAGTACATGGGAGACGGACAATGACCAACGACGCCCAGCAGGATGACCTGTCCGATGGTCCGATCCCCGATGGTCCGATAAATGTCGAAGGTGTTGACGACGAACCGATTGAGCATAATCGGCGGATCTTTGATGGTCGGGCCTATCTGGCAATTGCAACGATTTCAGGGCTTTATGCAATTTTTCACATGGCGGTTTTAAATGGCTGGTCTATTCGCTCGTGGACGGGCGTTGATATTCCCGGTCTGCCGGTTTTCCCGATGGAGACGTGGAATTTCCGCATTGTGCATATTGCGGGCGCTTTGATCCTTGGTTTTCTGCTTTATTCTGCGCGGGCCTTTCCGGACCAAGACACCGATCAAAACAGGGGTGGCAAGCATCCGTTGGATATGGTCGCCTATCTGGCTTTGCTGCCTGCCTTATACGCCTGTTACACGGCGATAAGTTTTGCCAACCAGATTGCCGGCGGAGTGATGTGGAACGGCGTTGATGCGGGCATCCGCGCTGCCGAGACGTGGCATTATGGCGTACCTTTGCTTGTGGCGACTACGATTGGCATTGTTGTTGGCTGGATGCGCCCGCGTGTACGCGGTTCGATTGCCTCGGCTGATCTTGTGCTGATCGTGTGTTCGTTGGGTGTTGCGATCTATCTGATCACCATCTTTGGCACATTGATGCGCAACGCGACCGGCACGCCTTTCGCGCCCATCGGGATGAGCCTTGCGGCTGTGGCTGGAACCGCACTTATCATGGAGATGACGCGCCGTGTTGCGGGGCTTGCCTTGATCGTGATTGCGGGGATTTTTCTGGTCTATGTGTTTGTCGGTGATCTTTTGCCCGGCTTCCTGAATGCGCCCGACATTGCGTGGCAGCGGTTCTTTAGTCAGGTCTATACCGACGCTGGTATCTTGGGGCCGACAACGGCTGTTTCTTCGACTTATATCATCTTGTTCATCATCTTTGCCGCCTTCCTGCAGGCCTCGAAAGTTGGTGAATACTTCGTCAACTTTGCCTTTGCCGCTGCTGGGCGTGCGCGTGGTGGTCCGGCGAAAGTGTCGATCTTTGCCAGTGGTTTGATGGGTATGATCAACGGCACCTCAGCGGGTAATGTGGTGGCGACAGGTTCGCTGACCATTCCGCTGATGAAGAAGGTCGGCTACAGGCCAACAACTGCAGGAGCGGTTGAAGCCGCAGCTTCGACAGGCGGGCAGATCATGCCGCCGATCATGGGGGCAGGGGCCTTCATCATGGCCGAGATCACAGGCATTCCTTACACCGACATTGCACTTGCTGCGATCATCCCGGCGATTCTTTATTTCGTGTCGATCTATTTCATGGTCGACTTTGAGGCGGCCAAACTGGGTATGCGCGGTATGCGCGAAGACGAGCTGCCAAAGTTTAGGGACATGGCGCGCCGGATCTTCCTTTTCTTGCCAATTGTCATTCTGATCGCAGCGCTTTTCATGGGCTATTCCGTGATCCGGGCGGGCACATTGGCGACGGCGGCTGCAGCCGTGGTTAGCTGGGTTCAGCCGACGCGGGTGGGGTATGCGGTGACCGCGATCCTGCTGGCCGTGCTTGCGGTTGCGGTGACTGTTCCCGACGCGCTTGACGCGGTGACGGGCTTGCTAAGCACATGGGTGCTGCTGGCTATGTTGCTAGCGGGCCTTGCCTACTGGGTGTTTGGGTATCGCGGCGAGGGCATGGGGCCTGCTAAAGTGGCCAAGGCTTTTGAGATGGCAGGCATTATGTCGATCCAGATCATTGCAGTCTGCGCCTGTGCGGGCATCATCGTCGGGGTCATCTCGCTAACTGGCGTGGGCGCGCGGTTCTCATCCGTGTTGCTTAATATTGCCGACGCAAACCAATTGCTGGCCTTGTTCTTTGCGATGTGTATTTCGATCCTGCTGGGCATGGGGATGCCGACAACTGCGGCCTATGCGGTTGCGGCAAGTGTCGTCGCGCCGGGGTTGATACAACTAGGAATACCTCCGCTGACGGCCCATTTCTTTGTGTTCTATTTCGCCGTTGTGTCGGCCATCACGCCGCCTGTGGCACTTGCCAGTTATGCGGCGGCGGGCATTTCGGGCGCCAATCCGATGGAAACCTCGGTGGCGTCGTTCAAGATCGGCATCTCGGCGTTCATCGTGCCGTTCATGTTCTTTTACAACTCGGCGCTGCTGATGGACGGAACTTGGTTCGAGGTGCTGCGTGCGGGCGCAACGGCGGTCTTCGGTGTCTTCTTATTGTCGTCGGGCGTGCAAGGGTGGTGGGCCGCGAACCGGGCAGGTTGGCCAATCCGTATCGGGCTAATCGTTGTGGCGCTGTTCATGATTGAAGGCGGTCTGGTTTCAGATCTGATCGGGATCGGAGGGGCAGCCGTGCTGTTTTTCTTGTCACGCGCGACACGCAGAAAAACGGCGGCACCTCTTTAAGCGATCTGACTCCCAAAAATGAAAAATTCTTGACTAAATCTATCGATTACACTTGCACTTCGGCAAATCTGGTGCAGGTCTAGCAATACCAAAGGCCAAAAAGACCAAGGGGTTCGCGTGTCACTCTTCTTTATCGTTGCGCTTCCGTTTTTTGGTGCGCTCCTGCCGGGTTTGATGAATTCCGCGGGGCGGGCTGCTTGTGCCGGGGTGACGTTTACCGTGTCGCTGGCGGCCTTCATTGGTTTGCTGACCAACTTGCCCTCTGTGCTGGCAGGCGACGTCGTGACGGCCCGGATCGACTGGTTGCCATTGCTGGGTCTGAATTTCACGCTGATGCTGGACGGGTTGGGCTTTTTCTTTGCGCTTTTGATTCTTGGCATCGGCCTTTTGATCATCGCCTATGCGCGCCATTATCTTAGCCGCGATGACAACATGGGTGAGTTCTTTACTTATTTGCTACTGTTTCAGGGCGCGATGGTGGGCATCGTTCTAAGTGACAACATCCTGCTTTTGCTGGTTTTTTGGGAGCTGACGTCGCTGTCGTCCTTCTTGCTGATCGGCTATTGGAAGCATCTACCCGAAGGCCGCCAAGGCGCGCGAATGGCACTGGCTGTCACTGGCATGGGTGGCCTTGCGATGATTGGCGGCATGCTGATCTTAGGCCAGATCGTGGGCAGTTATGATCTAAGCGTGATCCTACAGAACCGCGACCTTATTCAAGCCGATCCGCTTTATGTGCCCGCCTTGATACTGATCCTACTGGGCTGTTTCACAAAATCAGCGCAGTTCCCGTTCCACTTCTGGCTGCCGCACGCAATGGCCGCTCCGACGCCGGTGTCGGCCTACCTGCATTCGGCGACAATGGTGAAGGCCGGTATCTTCCTGATGGCTCGCATGTGGCCGGTGCTGTCAGGCACACCCGAGTGGTTCGTGATCGTGACGAGCGCCGGTCTGATAACAATGGTGTTGGGCGCTGTAATTGCACTGTTCAAGCATGACCTGAAGGCGCTTTTGGCGTTTTCCACGGTCAGTCATTTGGGCCTGATCACCATGCTTTTGGGCACAGGTACTGCCTTTGGTGCGATGGCTGCCGTATTTCACATCCTGAACCATGCGACGTTCAAAGCAGCACTTTTCATGTCCGCCGGGATCATTGATCATGAAGCCCATACCCGTGACATCCGCCGCTTAGGCGGTTTGCGTAAGCTGATGCCGGTGACCTTCGTTATCGCGACGCTGGCCGCGCTGTCGATGGCGGGGATTCCATTACTGAACGGGTTCTTGTCCAAGGAAATGGTGCTGGAAGAGGCAACCCGTACAGTTCTGTTTAACGCACCTTGGTTGGTTCCCGCCCTTGCGACGTTTGGATCGCTGTTCTCGGCGGCCTATTGCTTTCGTCTGATCGGGCATGTGTTCTTGGGACCCGTGCGCGATGATTACCCCGCCAAGCCCCATGATCCGGGTTCCGGCCTTTGGCTGCCACCTGCCATTCTTGTGGTCTTGGTGGTGATGATCGGCGTGGCCCCGTTCTTGGCGGAACCGTTTGTAAAGCTTGTCACGGCTTCGGTGCTGGGCGACGCTGCAGACGTTCCGAAAGCATATTTCAAGATTTGGCATGGGTTAGTGCCTGCGCTTTACCTGTCGATCATTGCCGTCGTCGGCGGTTTGCTGGTGTTGGGCGTCTTCAAACCCTTGCTGCGTCTTTGGGAGGCGACACCACGCCCCGAAGCAAAGGCGATTTTCGAGGCCATCGTCGCAGGCACAGTTCGCACGGCACAAAATCTGATCCTGCCGCTGCACAATGGCGCATTCTCGCGCTATGCCGCCATCGGGTCTGTCGCAATAATTGCCGCAGGGTTCCACGCTTGGACGACGGGAACTGTCGGAGCACCCACGCGAGAGATGCAGGCCGCAGGTCCGGTGCCAATCGCAGGCTGGCTCATGTTGGTGGCGGCCACAGGTGGATTGGTGTTCTTACATCGCAACCGCTTTTTATCGCTGATCCTGATCGGCATCGTGGGTCTTATGGTGTCGGTCGGGTTTGTCTTTTTCAGCGCCCCTGATCTGGCGATGACGCAGTTCACGGTTGAGGTCGTTACGATCATCCTTCTGCTTCTGGCACTGAACTTTCTGCCGAATAAAACGCCCGTGGAAAGCACTGTCTTGCGCCGTGTCCGCGACACAGGTGTGGCTGTTGCCGGCGGTCTGGCCACTTTCGCGCTGGCTTATCACTATCTTCTGCGTGATGCGGTCAGTACCCCGATATCCGAGTTCCATCTTGCCAACTCCTATAAAGGTGGAGGCGGCACCAATGTGGTTAATGTGATCCTTGTCGACTTCCGGGGCTTTGACACCTACGGCGAAATCATCGTTTTGGGGATCGCAGCGCTTTTGATCTATGCGCTGACCGAGACTCTGCTGAGCGGGCCGGTGCGGGCCCAGCTTTTGAACCGCAAGCCCGATCAACCACGTGCAGGCAACATGCATCCAATGATGATGGTGGTTATGACACGGGTTATCATGCCTGTGGTCCTGTTGGTCGGGTTCTACATCTTTTTGCGCGGCCATAACGAACCCGGTGGCGGCTTTATCGCGGGGCTTATCGTGTCGATTGGCGTTGTGATGCAGTATATGGCCAGCGGCTTTGGCTGGGCGTCGGCGCGTCTTAGGTATCCCTATCATGGGGTGATCGGCGCGGGCGTTCTGATCGCCGGATTGACCGGCATTGGGTCATGGTTCGTGGGCAAACCATTCCTCACATCCGACTTCACCTATGTCCGCATCCCGCCGTTCCAAGAGTTCGAACTGGCCACAGCCGCGCTGTTTGACTTGGGCGTGTTCCTTGCGGTTGTCGGCGCGGTGATGCTGTCGCTTGAGAGCTTCTCGCGCCTTGCACAGCGCCCAAAGGCGTCGGAAAGCGACTATCCGATGGACATCGACCCGTCCCGAGACGATCCGCCAGCCGATGATGCCGCGCCAGAAAGCGAGGGGGTGTAGACATGGAACTGCTCGTCGCCTCTGCCATCGGTATCATGACTGCCGGCGGGCTTTATCTTGTCCTGCGTCTTCGGACCTTTCCGGTCATCTTAGGCATTTCGCTGCTGACCTATGCCGTCAATGTCTTCCTCTTTGCCTCTGGCAGGTTGACGATCGGAGCCGCGCCCGTGTTGCGCGACAACCTGACGGTCTATGCCGATCCTTTGCCACAGGCGTTGGTGCTGACGGCCATCGTGATCTCGTTTGGGATGACGGCCGTCGTGGTGATGATCGGCCTTGGTGCATTTCTTGGATCGAACGACGACCATGTGGATGATCAGCCCGAAGGCCACGAAGATCGGGCGGAGGACAAGCCATGAGCCATTGGATCATCGTCCCCGTTGTCCTTCCCGCCTTGCTTGCGCCGTTCATCGTTCTGGCCGCGCGGTATCACATCGGAATTCAGCGCGCCTTTTCCTTAGGTGGCGTTCTTGCGTTGATTGCCTGCGCGGCGGGGCTCGCATTGCAGGCGTCTGATGGAACGATCATGCTTTACCAGTTGGGAGATTGGGCGGCGCCCTTCGGCATTGTTTTGGTCGGCGACCGTCTTTCAACCTTGATGGTTCTTTTGACAGCGGTGCTTGCGCTGTTCGTATTGCTTTACGCCATAGGCTCGGGATGGGACGATCGTGGGCGGCACTTCCATGCCTTACTCCAATTCCAGTTGATGGGGATCATGGGCGCGTTTCTTACGGGCGATTTGTTCAACCTTTTCGTCTTCTTTGAGGTGTTGTTGATCGCCTCTTACGGGCTGATGATCCACGCAGGCGGCAATGCGCGGCTTCGTGCGGGCGTGCAATATGTGCTGTTCAACCTGATCGGATCAACGCTGTTCTTGTTCGCCTTAGGTTCGATCTATGCCGAGACTGGCACGCTGAACATGGCCGATCTGGCGGTGCGCGTCGCGATGATAACCCCGGACGAAACTGTAGGTATCCGGGTTGCCGCCGTGCTGTTGCTGTTGGTTTTCGCGATCAAGGCCGCCATCGTGCCGCTGCACTTCTGGCTGCCATCCAGCTATGCCGAGGCACCGGCCCCAGTCGCAGCCCTATTCGCTATTATGACGAAGGTGGGCGCCTATGCGATCATCCGGGTGTATACGATGATCTTCCCGCCCGACCTTGAAGTCACCGCAGGCCTGCATGATCTGTGGCTCCAGCCTGCCGCGCTGATATCACTGGCCATTGGGATGGTCGGCGTGCTGGCCGCCCGGCGTCTTGACAGGCTTGTCGCGTTTTCCGTCATCGGATCGATGGGCATGGTGATGGTGACGATCTCGCTTTTCACGCCCACAGGGATCGCGGCAGCACTTTATTACATCGTGCATTCAACTTTGGCGGGTGCGGCACTGTTCCTGATTTCTGATCTGGTGCGCTCGGGGCGCGGGGATCTGGAACTGACACCACAGACGGCCATGGCTGGAACCGCCCTTACCGCAGCTCTGTTTTTTGTGGGCGCAATCGCAATGGCGGGCTTGCCTCCGCTTTCGGGCTTTCTTGGCAAGTTGCTGGTTCTGGATGCGGCGTTCGGAACTGATCTTATGGTATGGATCTGGGTGATTGTGCTGGCGTCCAGCCTGATCAGCATCGTCGGCTTTGCCCGTGCAGGCAGCGTTCTGTTTTGGAAAGCCCACAGCGTTGAGCCCTCTGACGAGGCCTTTGAGGCACAGCGTCCCGCCGCCTTGTCCTATGTGGCGGTTGGTGGTCTGATTTCGCTTTTGGCGGCGCATACGATCTTTGCCGGACCGATGCATGGCTATACGACAACCATCGCTGATCAATTGTTCGCGCCAGAGCCCTATATCTCGACGGTGTTGGACACCTCTGGCAAGTTGTCGAAGCCGCAGAAGGATGATTGATATGGAACGCGCATTCAACTGGCTGATGCCGCACCCTTTGTTGACGTTCATTCTGGCGGTGGTTTGGGTGCTGCTTCAGAACGAAGTTTCGGCTGGCATGGTCGTCTTCGGTATCCTGCTTGGGATCATCATCCCTTGGGGCACCTCGATCTGGTGGCCGGACAGGCCGAAGGGCTTTCGCATGGGCAAGATGGTCATCTACAGCTTCATTGTGATGTGGGACATCGTCGTGGCCAACATACAGGTCGCTTGGATTGTCCTGACTGTTCCGAATGCAAAATTGAAACCAACTTGGATCGTGGTCCCGCTGGAATTGCGCCAACCCGAGGCGATCACGGTTCTTGCCGGAACCATCACACTGACACCCGGCACTGTCTCGGCCGATCTTTCCGACGAAGGACACAGTTTGCTTGTGCATGTGCTGCACACAGATGACCCCGACGGCGTGCTGGACGAAATCAAAACCCGCTATGAGCGCCGCCTGATGGAGATTTTCTCATGACCATTGCTATGGGACTTATGGACATTGCGTTGATCGTTGCTTTTGCCTCGGTTGCACTAGGGCAAATCCTGTCGATGGTGCGCCTTGTGTTAGGCCCCACCCCCGGCGACCGGATCCTTGCGCTTGATACGATGGTCATCAACGCCTTGGGCCTGGTTTTGGTGCTGGGCATCCATCAGGGCGTTCAGATTTACTTCGAGGTGGCCCTGCTGATTGCCATGTTGGGGTTCGTGTCGACTGTTGCATTGGCACGCTTCATTCTTCGGGGGGACATCATCGAATGACCGCTGAACTGATTGGAACCTATGCCACCGTGCTTTTCCTGTTGATCGGGTCAGGCTTTGTACTTGTGGGCGTGATTGGGCTTTTGAAGTTTAACGACCCGATGACGCGCCTGCACGCTCCGACCAAAGTTGGTACGATCGGGATCGGCATGTTGTTGTTGGCGTCAATGATTCACTCGTTCGTCTTGGGCGATACCTCGATCCATGAGCTTCTGATTATGGGCTTTTTGTTTGTGACGGCGCCTATTTCGGCAAACTTCATCGCCAAGGTGAACATCCACCTTCGGGCCTGTGACACCCCGCCGGAACCATCCCTGGACGACACATGGTCAACGCTGAAGTCCCCGGATGGCGATGACGATGTCATTGAGACAGCACAAAGTTAGGTCCCAATTTCGGCGAAAGGTGACGATTGCAAGTTTGGGGGGCTAGACTGCTGTAATTCCTGTGAATTATGTGAGACATGGACGCGACACCGCGGTTCGCGGACCATGGGAGAGCTTGGAATGCCCAACACTGCCGCCCCTCAGGCCGCGAAATTGTCCGTCGCGCCCATGATGGATTGGACCGACCGTCACTGCCGGTATTTGCACCGATTGATGTCGCGCCGCGTGCGCCTTTACACCGAAATGGTGACCGCTCCGGCTTTGGTACGTGGTGGTGCGCGGCATTTGTTGCGCTTTGATGTCGCTGAACATCCGGTTGCGGTGCAGCTTGGTGGATCGGACCCGGACGAGTTGGCTGAGGCCGCGCGGATGGCTGAAGCCGAGGGTTACAGCGAAGTGAACCTGAATATCGGCTGCCCCTCGGACCGGGTTCAATCGGGAACATTTGGCGCGGTTTTGATGAAGTCACCAGAACTGGTTGCGTCCTGTTTGGCGGCGATGCGCGCGGCTGTTTCAGTGCCTGTAACGGTCAAGTGCCGGATTGGGGTCGACGATCAGGAACCGCGCTTGATCCTGCCGGATTTTCTGGCGCGAGTGCGCGATGTGGGTGTCACCGAGGTATCGATCCACGCAAGGAAGGCTTGGTTGCAGGGCTTAAGCCCGAAGGAAAACCGCGACATACCACCGTTGGATTACGATTTGGTCCACGAGATGAAAGCAGCTTTTCCTGAGCTGTCGATCTGGATCAATGGTGGCATCGGATCACTGGACGAGGCGCGTTCTTTTTTGGACGCCGGATTGGATGGTGTGATGATCGGGCGCGCGGCGTATCAGACGCCTTGGGATATTTTGGGCGCTGCCGATCGAATGCATGGTGAAAAGCCGCCCCACGCAACGCCGGATCAGGTCGTTTTGGCAATGGTGCCTTATATCGATGCGCATCTGAACGAGGGTGGGCGGTTGAATGGGATCACGCGACATATGCTGGGCATTTTTTCGGGTCGACCCGGTGCAAGGGCGTGGCGGCGGATCTTGTCGGAAGGCGCTCATGTGCCGGGGGCTGGGCCTGAGTTGGTGTTGACCGCGCTTGAAGCGGTTACCGAACAGTCTGCGGTTTTGGCTGAATGAGGGGGCTCTGCCCCCGCTGCCCTGCGGGACACCCCCCCGAAGTATATCCGACAGAAGAAGCGATCATTTGAATAAATATGTTCGGGCTTGTCTCGGTTTGTGGACCTGTCCTACTTTGGGGATGTGCCTTGCGGTAAGCTTGGTTGAGGATGTGTGTTTGTGGGATGGAAGCCTATGGTGGGACATCTTGTGATGTCTCGGTTCGAACGATAATGTTTTGTCAAATACTTTTGTTTATTCGGATCTAATTGCTTGATGCTTTTTCCCAGACGAGACGTTTTCATTCCCGGCGTGGTCATCGTTTTGGCGCTTGTCTTTGCTTTCTCGTTGCCAAAACCGGCGGCAACGGAAGACGATGTGTCCACCGTTGTCGCTGCGATCTCTAAAAATTTTGAAGGATCGCGTTATGATAGTGTTTCGGTGTCGCTTGAACAGTGTGTGTTGACGGTATCGGTAGATGACTCGACCGCGTGTCGCAAAGGTGCGCAATACCGAGGCTGGAGTAGCTCGCTAGATCTAGGCGAACACGATATTAAGTTTTGGGATAAGTATGCCCGCGAGGTTGGTTCTGAATGGAGGTTTAGGGTGGAACTAACAGTCACGAGCGAATGGACGCAAAGGTATGACGCCATGCGCAGCTTGGCCGAGAGAGAAAGTGCCCGAGCGGAAGCAAAATACGGCAAGGGATTAAAAGCCCGAGTTGAGGCCAGCAAAGCCATTCAACGCCAAAATCGACTTGAGGGGCTTCCGTCGCACGGGCTTACGAACCACTGCAACCGCCCGAAATCCGTTGGGCCGTTCGTCCGCCCAGTCTTTGTCCAAACACCTGACGTCAAAGGACTGAAAAGCGCGTTTTTGCGGATCGTCGAAGAGTGCAAGGCATCCAAGTAGGGTTTGTAGATCCAATTCGTTCATTTTTAGTGGCTAGCTTAATCATCGTTTTGGCGACGTCTGTCTATGCCATTCGGTCACTTGAAACTATCGGTGCCGCCCTGCTTTAGATTTCTTCGCCTTGTTGCAAAAGCTCTTCGATCAACTGGCGTTGCAGGGGCGTGCTGTCGCCTTGGCCGTAGGCGATGCCGCCGCCGGAGTAGAGCGTGCCATAGGTCCGGGCAAGATTTATTGTCTGGCCCAATGCTGAAAGCAGTTGGTCTTTTTCTAAGGCGGCCAGCGGGTGGATAAAGGTGGCCCAAAGTGTGCCTTGGGCGATGGCATAACGCGCATCGAGTGCTGTGTCGAAATTGGCCTGCATCATGCGCCGTAATTCTTCGTCCGATACCGCAGCGGCCTCGCGAATTGGGGTCATGGCGCGCATGCGATCCGCTCTTACATCGGTGATGATGACAATCGGGGTGCCGTCGATCACCATTTGAAAGGACCCGCCGTTATTTTGGGCGTTCGGGTCCAGAGCGAAGACGATTTCAGCCATCCGGCCTAATGTCATCGGGGCTTCGCCGATGATCGCGGGTGCGTCTTGGTCGTCGGCGGGCGCCTCATTGCTTTGAGCGAAAGCACCAAAGGATGTCAGGGAAAGGATGGCGAGTGCGGTGAAAAGTCGGGTCATGTGGGCCTCGGGATTGTGATGGGTGAAAGCGTACCGTCAGGTTGGAAAGAGCGCCATGCACCCTTTAGTGATCATTGTTTTCAAGTTTTTACCGGGTCATCCTCCCGATGCCGGAATGCGCCGGAACTTTCAAAAACGACATTGGCTGTCGGTTACAGTCAGTCATCGCGCGCGCGCGCGCTCAAGACTATGGGCAGGAGGATGGCATGGCGAAAGAGACAGGTAAACGACGTGCGGGCGGACGTGCGGGCAATCGCGACCGGCGTTCGGGCGAATTGTTTTCCCAGATGCCGTGGAAGGTGCCTATCAACCGGGACAAGCCGACCGAGCCTTTGGATGAGGCCGGCGTACAGGCGATCCATGATGGCGCGATGCGGGTTTTGGAAGAGATCGGCATCGACTTTCTGAACGAAGAAGCCTTGGAGCTGTATCGTCAGGCGGGCTGCACGGTGACGGGGTCGAACGTGAAGATGGGCCGCGATTGGGTGATGGAGATGTTGGGCCATGCACCCGCCAGTTTTACGCTGACCCCGCGCAACCTGGATCGCAAAATCACCATTGGCGAGAATTACCTGACCTTCGGCAATGTGTCCTCGCCGCCGAATTACTATGACCTTGAAATCGGCAAAAAGGTGCCCGGCAACCGCGAGCAATGCGCGAACCTTTTGAAGCTGACCCAGCATTTCAACTGCATTCATTTCGCGGGCGGATATCCCGTCGAGCCGGTGGATATTCACGCCAGTGTGCGGCATCTGGATGTGCTCTATGACAAGTTGACGCTGACCGACAAGGTGATGCACGCCTATTCGCTTGGGAAAGAACGCGTCGA
Organism: Paracoccaceae bacterium; assembly: GCA_028097405.1. Lineage (GTDB taxonomy): Bacteria > Pseudomonadota > Alphaproteobacteria > Rhodobacterales > Rhodobacteraceae > CALKXV01. The sequence continues at coordinate 68,762 of JAOHEK010000007.1, forward strand.
AGATGTGATGGAGATGGTGAAGATTGCGGGCGGGTTGTCGGAAGAGGAATTCGTTTCGACGCCGCATATGTATACCAACATCAATTCGACCTCGCCGTTGAAGCACGATTTCCCGATGATCGACGGATGTTTGCGTTTGGTCCGGCGGGGCCAAGCGGTTGTTGTGACGCCGTTCACTTTGGCGGGTGCGATGGCGCCGGTGACGATGTCGGGGGCGGTGACGCTGTCGATTGCCGAGGCTTTGTCGGTGATTGCGCTGTTCCAATATGTCTCGCCGGGGTGTGCTTGCGCGATTGGAACGTTCACGTCGAACGTGGACATGAGAACCGGTGCGCCTGCCTTTGGGACGCCCGAGTATATGCGCGCAACCCAGATGACGGGTCAGATGGCGCGGTACTATGGATTGCCCATGCGGTCCTCGGGTGTTTGCGCGGCCAATGTGCCGGACGGTCAAGCGATGTGGGAAACCTCAAACTCGCTTTGGGCTGCGGTGCAATCGGGGACGAACATGGTCTACCACGCGGCCGGCTGGCTGGAAGGTGGGCTGATTGCGTCCCCCGAAAAGTTCATTATGGATTGCGAAGTCTTGCAGATGATCCAGCGCTATATGGAGCCTGTGGTGACGGCGACGCGGCCTGAGGATATTGCTTTTGATGCCATCAAAGAGGTCGGCTCGAACGGGCATTACTTTGGCATACAGCACACGCAGGACCGCTATGAGGACGCGTTTTACAGCCCCTTCGTGTCGGATTGGCAGAACTTTGAGGCCTTCCAGTTGAACGGCGGTGTCTGGACTGCTGAGCGGGCGCATAAGTTATTCAAGCAGATCATCCATGAATTCGAAGCGCCCAAGCTGGACGAAGGTCGCCGCGAGGGGTTGGAGGCTTTCGTTGCGCGTCGGAAAGAAGAAGGTGGTGCACCGACGGATTTTTAGGGGCGATGTGGTCATCCACTTTGTGTCGAATTGGGCACAAACACGCCAGAGTTGAGTTGGCTGATTTCACTTGCCTTGAAAAAAACAATCTCTGTCGTGACGATTTCCATCCTTTCCTCTGGCGGAGATTGCCGTGCTGACCAACAAGATTATCGACGCTGTCTTTGACAGCATTTTTCAGAATTTCCGAAACGCGCTTGCGATCAGTGTGCCGCCTTTTATCATCGCTATTGTGGTCTTTGTGGGACTGAACTTTCAATCGCTCCGTAACTTGGCCGCGTCGAATACCGGGTATATCACCGTAGATTCAGCACAGATTGTCGGGTTCGTTGTCGGTATTTTGTGCCTTGTCTACGCGGGCACATACGTCGCCGTCCGGTGGCATTGTTTCAGCTTGGATGTGCCGAAGGTCTTGCAGAAAAACTATATCAGACCATTTCTCTACTTGGTCATGTCAGCGCTCTTTGTACTTTTGATCATGGTCATTCTGATTGTGGTCCTCATTCTTCCAAGCACTTTGTTATTGGGTGAGGTACAGGTTGAGGTCGGATCTTTTGCGTCGGCTCTGGCGCGCGGTTGGCCGCATGTTCTGGTCAATGCGATTGGAACCTTCGCTTTTGCCTACCTGTTCCTGACTTTGGCTTCTGTCTCCCTTGTCGGCCATGCGGTCGGAAAAGGGACCCGCGACCCCAGACGGACAACGCATCGGGTGCGTCGCGAAATTCTTCAGATCGCTACTATTTACACGGTCGCCACGTTCATGTGGACATTTGTCGGGTTTGTCCCATTGCCCTTACCGATCGCTTTGGCTGTTCAACTGGCCTTCGTCTGGCTCGCGTTCATGATTTCCATCGCGTTTCTAACCGAGATTTACCGCGAGGTGATGTTAGAGGGTGTTTGACGCGTAATGGACATTAAGCCAGCGCGCGTCGTACCCTTGACCCCAACGAATTCGACAAAAGGGCCACGTGTTATGAACACCGAATTGCGCGCTGACGATAACATCTTGTTCCGCGAAGACCGCGACGGTGTGACAGTGCTGACGTTGAATGCGCCGCAATCGATTAATGCTCTGTCCGAAAAGATGCTGGCGTCTTTGTCCAGTGCACTTGACGACATCGCAGCCGACCGTTCGGTCAAGGCGGTTATCTTGCGCAGTGCGGGCAATCACTTTTGCGCAGGTCACAACCTGAAAGAAATGTCCGAGCGGCGCAAAGATGCGGACGGCGGTTTTCAGTACTTTCAGGATCTTTTTGCCAGCTGTTCGGCGATGATGCTGCGGATCGTGCGCTTGCCGCAACCGGTGATCGCCGAGGTTCACGGCATCGCGACAGCGGCGGGCTGTCAGTTGGTGGCAAGTTGCGATCTGGCCGTGGCGTCTGATGATGCGCGCTTTGCGACGTCGGGCGTCAATATAGGCCTGTTCTGTTCGACGCCGATGGTCGCGCTTAGCCGTAACGTGCCGCGCAAACAGGCAATGGAGATGCTTTTACTGGGTGATTTCCTTCCCGCAGCCCGCGTCGCCGAGTTTGGATTGATCAATCGCGTTGTGCCGCGCGATGCTTTGGAAAGCACAGTGATAGAGATGGCGCGGACGATTTCGGATAAATCCCCGGCGGCGATCAAGATCGGGAAACGGGCGTATTACGAACAGTTAGAAATGACATTGGACGAGGCTTATGCTTACGCCGGGCGCGTCATGGCGGAAAACATGATGCTGCAGGATGCAAAAGCTGGGATCAACGCGTTTACGCGCAAAGAATCGATGCCGGACTGGTCTGACGACGAGTGACGGGGGGGGCGGGCTTAGCCCCCGCGTTTCACCAAGGCGTGGCGCTTCTTACCTGCAGACAATTTGATCGGTGAGGTCAGTGCTGTGGCGTCGAACATTTGGCCCGGATCAGTGATCGGGGCGTCGTCTACTTTGGCTCCGTTCTCGGCGATCAGGCGTTTGGCTTCTTTGCCGGATTTCACAAGCCCTGCGCGGACGAAAAGCTGGGCGGCTGATACACCTTCGCTGAGATCAGCTTCGGACAGTTCCAGCGTCGGCAGATCGTCCCCGACGCCGCCTTTTTCAAAGACTTCGCGCGCGGTCGCTTCGGCATTAGCAGCGGCTTCCGCCCCTCGGCAAAGGGTGGTGACTTCATTCGCAAGGCGCACTTTGGCTTCGTTGATTTCCGCACCGCCTAACGCGCCCATTCGGTCGCATTCGTCGACGGGCAATTCGGTGAACATTTTCAGGAACTTTCCCACGTCGGCGTCCGGCACATTGCGCCACCATTGCCAGAATTCGTAGCCGGGCATCTTCTCTTCGTTCAGCCAGACCGCTCCATCGGCGGATTTGCCCATCTTCTTGCCGTCAGCGCGGGTGACCAAAGGTGTTGTAAGCCCGAATGCGTCTTTTGCATCCACGCGGCGGATCAGGTCGGCTCCCGAGACGATGTTGCCCCATTGATCCGAGCCACCCATCTGCAGCACGCAGTCATAGCGACGGTTTAGCTCAAGGTAGTCGTAGGCCTGCAACAGCATGTAATTGAATTCGATGAAGCTGAGCGGTTGTTCACGGTCTAGCCTTGATTTCACACTTTCAAACGCGAGCAGACGGTTGATGGTGAAGTGCTTACCTATGTCGCGCAGGAAGTCGATGTAGCCTAGTTTGTCGAGCCAATCGGCGTTGTTCACAAGGGGTGATTCCGTAGGGCCATCGCCGTAGTTTATGTAATTGGCAAAGACTTTTCGGATGCCGTTCGCGTTGGAATTGATCTGATCGACCGAGATGATTTTGCGCATCTCGTCCTTGCCGGAAGGATCGCCCACCTTGGTCGTGCCGCCGCCCATAAGCGTGATTGGCCGGTGCCCGGTTTTCTGCATCCAGCGCAACAGCATGATTTGTACAAGGTTGCCGATGTGAAGCGAGGTGGCGGTTAGATCAAAGCCGATATACCCGGTGACTACGCCATTGCGAAAACGCTGGTCCAATCCTTCGAGATCGGTGCAATCTGCCATAAATCCACGCGACATAACGGTCGCCAGGAAGTCTGATTTTGGAGTATAGGTCATTAGGTATCCGTATATGCTCGCGACTTGGCGCGCGCCATCTATACTGACCTATGGAACAAAGGAAAAGCCATGACGACTGAAGGCGCTCTTTGGGTGTTAGGTGCGATGTCGGGCACGTCGCTTGATGGCGTTGACGCAGCTATGGTGTACACCGACGGCGAGCAGGTGTTCGACTTTGGACAAACGGGATATCGGGCTTATTCCGACGATGAGCGCGCGGTGTTGCAAGCGGCGTTAGGGCGCGAGGAAGGTGCCGAGATTGACGCGGCTGCGGATGTGATCGTGACCGCCCATGCAGAATTGCTTTCGGGGTTCGACAATGTGGATCTGGTCGGCTTTCACGGACAGACCACGTTCCATGATCCGGGCAAAGGGCGGACGTGCCAGATCGGCGACGGTGCGGAACTGGCGCGTCGTCTTGTTTGCCCAGTGGTTTGGAATTTCAGGTCGGCGGATGTGGCTTTGGGCGGGCAGGGCGCGCCCTTAGCGCCGTTCTATCATTTTGCGCTGGCGAAACGGTTGGGTCTGTCAGCTCCGATGGCGTTTCTCAATATCGGGGGTGTTGCGAACCTGACCTGGCTTGATCCGCGCAAGAAAAATGCCGCAGATCCCGGGGCTTGTTTGGCCTTTGATACTGGCCCCGGAAATGCGCTGATCGATGATTTATGTCGCGCGCGACTTGGTCAGCCGATGGACCGAGACGGGAAGTTGACGCGTGAAGGTGATGTCGATGACCGGGCGTTGGTCGCGTTTTTGCGTGATCCGTTTTTTCTACAGGCACCACCAAAATCACTGGACCGCGATCACTTCAGCGCTTGGTCCGAAATGGTGGATACATTGTCGAACGCCGATGCTGTCGCCACTTTGGCAGCAGGCACGGTAAGCGCCGTTGCCCTTGGTATCGAACACTGTCCGACACTGCCCGAACAGCTCTTGGTGGCGGGTGGCGGGCGTAACAATCCGGGTTTGATCGCGATGCTTGAAGGCGTTCTGGATTGTCCAGTGCGGGCGGTCGAAGATTTTGATCTTGATGGCGATATGCTGGAAGCACAGGCCTTCGCTTATCTTGCGATGCGCGTTCATCGCGGGCTGTCCACCTCGGCGCCGGGAACCACGGGCGTGGCAGCCCCCGTGGGTGGTGGCACCCTAAGCGAAGGCGCGAATTGATCCAGACGCCTTGCCTTTGGCGCTGCAATCTGTTCGATAAGGAACGGGTCGTTTCTTAGAGAGTGAGTTGCCATGAAAAACCTGCTGCTAGCCTTCGCTTTGTCAACATTTACGATGCAATCCGTCCACGCGGGAGGATTGTCTGATCCTGTTGTGGCACCCGAAGTCGTCATGACACCCGAGGCTGTCGCCCAAGAAAGTGCATCCGGAACAGGTGGATATGTGATCCAGCTGACGCTTCTGGTGGTTATAGCGATGGCTATTTCGAACAACTAAAGCGTCGAGTTCTGTAAGATGCCAATGAAAAAGGGCCACGCGTCGCAAAACGCGTGGCCCCAATTTTTGTGTCTTCAGGGTTAGTGCGCGACAGCACCCTCACCACCCGAGGCAAAATTGGCGGCACGTTGTGCAGCTGCGGCTTCCTCGGCGGCTTCGTCCCATTCGATGGCTTCGGGTTCGCCGACCAAGGCGTGCTTCAGAACGTCCGAGACATGTTTGACCGGAATGATCTCAAGCCCTTCCTTCACATTGTCGGGAATTTCCACCAGATCCTTTTCGTTTTCTTCGGGGATCAGCACCGTTTTGATACCGCCCCTAAGTGCGGCCAGCAGCTTTTCCTTTAGACCACCAATGGGCATCGCGTTGCCACGCAGCGAGACTTCGCCCGTCATCGCAAGATCGCGGCGCACCGGAATCTTGGTCAGAACCGACACGATAGACGTTACCATCGCCAAACCTGCGGACGGACCATCTTTAGGTGTGGCACCATCCGGCACGTGGACGTGGATGTCCATTGTGTCAAACATGGTTGGTTTCACGCCAATGCTTGGCGAAATCGAACGGACATAACTGGCGGCGGCATCGATGCTTTCTTTCATCACATCGCCCAGCTTGCCTGTCGTTTTCATCCGGCCCTTGCCCGGCAATTTCAGCGCTTCGATGGACAACAAATCACCCCCAACCGATGTCCAAGCCAAGCCTGTCACAACACCGATCTGATTTTCCAGTTCGGCCAAGCCGTAACGGTATTTTTTGACGCCCAGATAATCGTCAAGATCGTCGACGGTAATTTCGACAGTTTCGTTTTCTTTCCTGACGATCTTGGTCACGGCTTTCCGCGCCAGTTTCGCAATTTCACGTTCAAGGTTCCGTACGCCAGCCTCGCGGGTGTAGGTGCGGATAATCTCGGACAAGGCTTCGTCCGTGAGCGAGAACTCGTTCTTTTTCAGCCCGTGGTTTTTGACCTGCTTATCAAGCAAATGCTGCTTGGCGATCTCAAGCTTTTCGTCTTCGGTATAGCCCGCAAGGGTGATGATCTCCATCCTGTCCAGTAAGGGGCCGGGCATGTTGTAGGAGTTCGCTGTGGTCAGGAACATGACGTTAGACAGGTCATATTCGACTTCCATATAGTGGTCGATGAAGGTCGAGTTCTGTTCCGGGTCCAGCACTTCCAGCATGGCAGACGCCGGATCGCCCCGGAAATCCTGACCCATCTTGTCGATCTCATCTAACAAGATCAGCGGATTGGTCGTTTTGGCCTTTTTCAACGCTTGAATGATCTTGCCGGGCATAGAACCAATGTAAGTCCGCCGGTGGCCACGAATTTCGCTTTCGTCGCGCACACCGCCAAGGCTGATGCGGATAAATTCGCGTCCTGTTGCCTTGGCCACGGATTTACCAAGCGAGGTTTTACCGACGCCCGGAGGTCCGACAAGGCACAAGATTGGGCCTTTCAGCTTTTTCGAACGTTGCTGCACTGCAAGATATTCAACGATCCGCTCCTTGACTTTCTCAAGCCCATAGTGATCGTTGTCCAGTACCTTTTGCGCTGCGGCCAAATCCTTTTTCACACGGGATTTCGTGCCCCATGGGATCGACAGCATCCAGTCGAGGTAATTGCGCACAACCGTGGCTTCCGCGCTCATCGGCGACATGGTTTTAAGCTTTTTTAGCTCGCCATCAGCTTTTTCGCGCGCTTCTTTTGAGAATTTGGTGTCGCCGATCTTTTCTTCAAGTTCGACGATCTCGTTTGAACCGTCTTCGCCGTCGCCAAGTTCCTTCTGAATGGCCTTCATTTGCTCATTCAAATAGTATTCGCGCTGCGTGCGCTCCATCTGGGATTTGACGCGGGTTTTGATCTTTTTCTCGACCTGAAGCACCGACATTTCGCCCTGCATCATGCCATAGACCGCCTCAAGACGTTCGGCGACCGAAAGCGTTTCTAACAAGGCCTGTTTCTTATCGACTTCGATGCCCAGATGCCCCGAAACCAGATCTGCCAGCTTTGAGGATTCATTTGTTTCCGCGACTTGCGTCAAAGCCTCTTCGGGGACGTTTTTCTTGACCTTGGCATAGCGTTCGAATTCGTCCGCGACCGAGCGCAACAGCGCCTCAACGGCCGTAGGATCGCCCAAAACTTCCTCAATGGGTTCTGCGTGTGCCTCGAAGAAGTCGTCGTTCTCGAGATATTCGTTAATGCGCACGCGGCTGCGGCCTTCGACCAGAACCTTGACGGTTCCGTCGGGAAGTTTCAGCAATTGCAATACATTAGCCAGTACGCCAACGTTAAAAATGCCGTCTGCGGTTGGCTCGTCAACGGAAGGATCGATCTGGCTGGATAGCAATATCTGCTTGTCGTCCTGCATCACTTCTTCCAGCGCGCGCACCGACTTTTCACGCCCGACAAACAGCGGCACGATCATATGTGGGAACACCACGATATCGCGAAGGGGAAGCACTGGAAAAGAAGTTGTGAATGGCTCGTTCATTCTAGGTCCTTGGTTTTTGGCAAGAAAGCCCGTCCCGGTTGTGGCGACGATGGCCTTCTCCTGTCCTTTGGTCTCTATATTTGGTTGTTGGTTGGCTCACCTTCAACCACTGCTCGCGATTTGCACTCTGCCGTTCCACGCCGGAAGGAGCAAGCTTCCAATGGAAACGAAGCACTTTCGACAAACACTGTATCCACCCTATGTACGATGCGCAGCGAGATAATCCATTGTTTGCG
>JAOHEK010000071.1 GCA_028097405.1 Paracoccaceae bacterium
GGGTTTCGGTTGCGGCGTCGGTGTCCATCAGGGGTTTTGAGAACTCAAGGTACCAATCGCAATAGGTATAGGTGAAAGCGTAAAGCGTGGAGGCGGCGTCGTTGAAGCGAAATTTTTCCAGCGCTTCGTCAACCGCGATCCGGGTTTTGGCGACCTCGCCGATGATCCATTTGTTGACCGCGTGGGTGGCTGTGCTTGGGGTGCGTTCGGCGACGGGCACGTCAAAGACGCCGTTCATTTCGGCGAAACGGGACGCGTTCCACAGTTTCGTCGTGAAGTTGCGATAGCCTTGAATGCGCTGTGTGGAAAGCTTTAGGTCGCGGCCCATGGCGGCCATCGAGGTCAGCGTAAAGCGCATGGCGTCGGCGCCGAATTCGTCGATGATATCGAGCGGATCAAGCACGTTGCCGAGGGATTTCGACATCTTCTTGCCCTTCTCGTCGCGCACCAGCGCGTGGACATAGACCGTATCAAACGGGCGGTCGTTCACGACGCTGTATTGCATCATCATCATGCGGGCGACCCAGAAGAAGATGATGTCAAAGCCGGTGATCAACACGGAGGTGGGGAAGTATTTCTTCAGTTCCTCGGTTTCTTCGGGCCAGCCCAGCGTGCCGATGGGCCAGAGGCCAGAGGAGAACCATGTGTCTAGGACGTCGGGGTCGCGCCAAAGTGGAATATCTATTCCGCCGTGCGTAGCTTTTCCCTCGGCCATGAAACCAATACCGACACCCTCGTGTGCGACATGAACCAAATCGCCGTCCGCTTCTGCTGATACGCCATAAAACGCGGACGCCTTTTCGCGCACTTCGTCAAACGATGACGCACAGAAAATCTTGAACGGCAATTTGAAGTGCTGCCCGGGTTCGGGGAACTCTGGCTCTCCGGATGCATCGAGGCCCGGCCCATACCAAACCGGGATCTGATGTCCCCACCAAAGCTGGCGCGAGATGCACCAAGGCTCGATGTTTTCCAGCCAGTTGAAATAGACCTTCTTATGCTGTTCGGGCAGGATCTGGGTTGTGCCGTCGCGGACGGCGTCTAGCGCGGGGCCGACGATTTTGTCGGTATCAACAAACCATTGATCGGTCAGCATCGGCTCGATGACGACTTTGGAGCGGTCGCCGAAGGGCTGCATAATCTTCTTGGCCTCGACGAGGGGGACCATTTCCGCGGCTTCGTCTGCCGGGCTGAAGCCCGGCCTACTTTCGTCCTCGGGCTCGGGTGTAGGCCGGGGTTTAGCCCGGCTTTTGCCCAAGCGGGTGTCGTCGGCCGTGGTCATCACCGCAAGGCCTTCTTGGGTGATTTGGGCGATGACTTTTTCGCGGGCTTCGAACCGGTCTAACCCGCGCAGATCGTCGGGGATCAGGTTGATGGTGTCGGCTTCGGCCTCGGTCAATTCGCGCTCGCCTTTGGCAACGGCCATCGCGGTGGCGGCCATGTCTGCGTAGGGGGCACCGTCATCGCGCATCGCGCCCTTCGTATCCATCAGGCGGTACATGGGGATGCCGCCGCGCTTGGCGACTTGGTAGTCGTTGAAGTCATGCGCGCCGGTGATTTTGACGGCTCCCGACCCAAAGTCGGGGTCGGGGTATTCGTCCGTAATGATCGGGATCAGGCGGCGATGTTCTTTCGGTCCAACGGGGATTTCACAGAGTTTTCCGACGATTGACGCGTAACGCTCATCCGATGGGTGCACCGCGACCGCGCCGTCGCCAAGCATGGTTTCGGGGCGGGTGGTGGCGATCGAGATATAGTTGCGGGTCTCTTTTAGGGTGACGTTTCCGTCCTCGTCTTTTTCGACGTATTCATAGGTGGCACCACCCGCGAGCGGGTATTTGAAGTGCCACATGTGGCCGTCGACGTCGATGTTTTCGACTTCCAGATCCGAGATGGCGGTTTCAAAGTGCGGGTCCCAGTTGACCAGACGCTTGCCGCGATAGATCAGCCCGTCTTCGTACATTTTGACGAAGACCTTGATGACCGCGTCGTGGAAGTTGCCGTCTTCGCCTGTCGGTGCGCCGGGGGCCCCCGACATAGTGAAGGCGTTGCGGGACCAATCGCAGCTTGCGCCGATGCGCTTAAGCTGATCGATGATGGTGCCGCCGGATTGCTTTTTCCAATCCCAGATTTTGGCGGTGAAGGCGTCGCGGCCCATGTCGCGGCGACCGGGTTGACCGGCGTCGGCAAGTTGGCGTTCGACGACCATTTGCGTCGCGATTCCGGCGTGATCTTGGCCCGGTTGCCACAGCGTGTCGTGGCCTTGCATCCGGTGCCAGCGCGTCAAGATGTCTTGCAGCGTGTTGTTGAACGCGTGGCCCATGTGCAGAACGCCCGTCACATTGGGCGGCGGGATCATGATCGAGAAGGTTTCGTCTTTGGATGCGTTGGCACCGGCTTTGAACGCGCCTGAGGATTCCCAGGCGGCATAGATGCGGGCTTCGGCTTCGCTTGCGTTGAACGTCTTTTCCATCGGTCTTACCTTTTCGAACTTGGGTCCGTTTAGCGTTCTGATCGACCAAGGGGAAGGCTAAGGCGGCGGGAAATGCGCAATTGCTAAAGGCGGGACGTTAATGGGCGCTAAAATGACGTGGATGGTCTGGACACGGGGGGCGTTCAGTCTAGGGTCTGGTCAAGGAATATCACCGGAGTGTCGTCATGGATAAGTTTGGAAAATCGCAGCCCGTTCGCCGGTTCGAAGATCACCGGTTTCTGACCGGTCAGGGCCGTTATGTGGACGACATTGCGCCGGTTGATGCGTTGCACGCGGTGTTTGTGCGTGCGCAAGTGGCGCATGGGCGTCTGGCTCCGGTGGATTTGTCCGAGGTGCGCGCGATGCCGGGTGTCGTACTGGCGCTGGCGGCCGAGGATTTGACGGCCATGGGGGTGGATTATTCGCTGGGCACCACGGTTGTGACGAACCGGGATGGCACCAAAGGCGCTGATCCGGCGCGCCCGATTTTGGCCCATCGGAAGGTGCGGTTTGTCGGCGAGCCGATTGCGGTGATCGTCGCGGAAACCAAGCAGGCCGCGCGTGACGCGGCTGAAGAGATTTACCCAGAGATTAAGGATTTGGGGGCCAAGCTGGATCTGGCGCCCGGTGGTGACACCATTCACGATGAAGCGCCCGACAATATGGCCTTTGACTGGACGATGGGCGACGCGAATGGTGTGGCGGATGCGATTGCGGGCGCGGCCTATGTTGTGACGACCCGCGTGGTCGATAACCGGGTTGTCAGCAATTCGATGGAGCCGCGCGGGTGTACGGCGGAATGGGACGGTGAGCGGTTGCATCTGTCTTATGGCGGCCAAGGCGTTTGGGGCATGAAGACCAACCTTGTGGACTGCTTTGGGCTGGACAAGTCTCAGGTTCGGGTGACGACGCCGGATGTGGGCGGCGGATTTGGCACCAAGGGGTTTGCATACCCCGAGTATTTCGCCGTTTCGGCTGCGGCCAAAACTTTGGGCCGTCCGGTGCGCTGGATGTCGGAACGCACCGAAGCGATGCTAACGGATAATGGGGGCCGTGATCTGATTTCTGAGGCCACCATGGCGTTTGACGCCGATCACAAGCTGATCGCCTATCAGGTGGATACGGTTTGCAACATGGGCGCTTATCAATCGGGGTTTGCTCAGCCCATTCAGACCGATCTTTTCGCGAAGGTCGCGATGGGGTGCTATGACGTTCAGAAAGTTCTTTTGAACTGTAAGGGCTTTTTCACAACGACGACGCAGATTGATGCGTATCGCGGTGCTGGCCGCCCCGAGGCGATATTTGTGCTGGAACGCGCGATGGACAATGCGGCCCGTGTCTTGGGTGTTGATCCCATGGTGTTGCGCCGAAAAAGCTTTATTCCGCCCGAAAAGTTTCCCTATCAGACCGCGATTGCCGAAACCTATGACGTAGGCGAATTTGACCGGGTACTGGCCTGTGCCGAAGAGAACTCGGATCGGGCAGGGTTTGCCGCACGCCGGACTGCATCCGAAGCGGCGGGACGTCTGCGCGGGCAGGGCTTATGTTATTACATCGAGAGCATTCTGGGCGACATGACAGAACGTGCGCGTGTGGTCTTTGAGGATGACGGCACTGTTAGCCTTTACGTCGGAACCCAATCAAACGGGCAGGGCCACGAGACGGTTTATGCAACCTTCCTGTCGGATCAGACCGGCATTCCAGTGGAAACAATTCGCATTATTCAAGGCGATAGTGACCTGATTCCAGCCGGGGGCGGTACTGGCGGTTCGCGTTCTGTCACAATGCAAACGGGGGCCACTTTGGTGACCGTGGCGAAAATCACCGAGCAATTCGCGGCCTATTTGGGCGAAAAATTCGACACGGAAGATGTCGCCTTTGATGACGAGCGGTTCCGGATTGAAGGTTCGAACGAAACGCCGTCGATGTTGGATGTGGCTGCCATGGCGCGTGCGGATGAGCGGACCGACATTTTGGATGTGGTCGAAAAGTGGGATATCGACAATCGGTCTTTCCCCAATGGCGCGCATATCGCCGAGGTTGAGATTGATTTGGGCACGGGCCAAGTGACGATTGACCGATATTCCGTAACGGATGATTTTGGCAACCTTATCAATCCATTACTGGCCGAAGGTCAAGTGCATGGTGGGGTGGCGCAAGGTGTTGGGCAGGCCTTAAGCGAACATGTGGTTTACGATGAAGACGGTCAGCTTTTGACGGCAACCTTCATGGATTACGGCATGCCACGTGCGGCTGATTTGCCGGATATCGAATTTCACACCGAACCGGTTCCCTCGCTTTTTAATCCCATGGGTATGAAAGGGTGCGGCGAGGCGGGCACTGTTGGCGCTTTGGCGGCTGTGGCCAATGCGGTGGCGGATGCGATGTCATCCAAGGGGTTTGGGGCCGTTGATATGCCGTTTACGCCCGCGCGGGTCTGGCATGCCATGCAGGGCGATATCGCGGCAGAGTAAACACGCTTAGCTAACAAAACCGCGATTGGGCGTCACATTCGTGGAATGCTAAGCATTTTGTGCCTACGGTATATGCATGAGACAAACGTGCAGTATAACATCATGACCCTGATGAGCCGCATACGCGGTCTGGCTGGGTTTTTCCGTCGGACAGAACGGGTGCACCAGTCCGCTACGCCCGAGCCGGTTGATCATATTGTACTGTTAGACGGTACGATGTCGTCGCTGGAAGAGGGGTCTGAAACCAACGTCGGTTTGATCTACAAGCTTCTTTGCAGTTCTGAGGACGCCGAGCGGCTCAGCATTTTTTACGAGGCCGGAAATCAATGGTCGGACTGGTCAAAAACGCTCGATATCATTGAAGGACGCGGTATCAACCGGCAAATTCGTCGGGTTTATGAGTGGCTTTCCAGCAGGTACCGTCCCGGCGATCGGATCTTTCTGATTGGCTTTTCGCGCGGCGCCTATGCCATTCGATCCCTTGGCGGTGTGATTGACGAGGTTGGCCTGCTTCGCAAAGAACACACCAGCGAACACAATGTACACGAGGCTTATCGCCGCTATCGGGAAGGGGCCAATGACTGTCCGGTATTTTCGAAAGAACATTGTCACGTGGATGTGCCGATTGAGATGATTGGTGTTTTTGATACGGTGAAATCTCTTGGATTTCGCGCGCCCTTTGTCTGGAAGTGGGCCGATATTAAGCACTCGTTTCACAACCACCGTTTGGGCAAACATGTGCGGCGCGGCTATCATGCCTTGGCCTTGGATGAGACACGCGAGGCGTTTCGCCCGGTTTTATGGAAATGCCCAAAGGGACATGAAGGCCAAGTGGAACAGATGTGGTTTCGCGGAAGCCACGGTGATGTGGGCGGACAGTTAAGCGGGTTTAAAGAGGCTCGGTTGCTGTCGAATATTCCGCTGCATTGGATGTTGGAAAAAGCTGAATTAAGTGGTCTGGATTTGCCCGAAGATTGGCGCGAAAGGTTTCCAACGGATGAAGATGCGCGTTCGGCTGGCACTTGGCGGGGGTGGTCCAAGTATTTCCTTGCACGCAAGAAACGCGTTGTGGGCGAGGATTTGTCAGAAACTATTCACCCAACAGCCATCGGTCGGTCACGTCGAGCCAAAAAGCTGGTTGTGCCGTTACCCTCGTCTTAAGTGTTAAGGTTCTTAAGGCTTTAGGCCACTTTTTCTAAGGCCGGATCGGGTACAAGCCCAAGGGCGTGGACCACGTCGCGGGTCAGCGTTGGATTGTTCAGCGTGTAAAAATGCAGGTGTTCAACACCGCCTTCCAACAGATTGCTGCAAAGATCCGTGCATTCGGCGATGGCCAACAGCCCGGTTCTGTCGTCTCGTTCGGCGGTTTGAAATGCGCGGGTTAAACGGCCTGGGATGCGTGCACCACAGCGCTTGGCGATCTTTTGCGTTCCCGCCCAAGACTGGATCGGCAGGATGCCCGGCAGGATTGGCGCGGTGATGCCCGCTTTGACAGCACGGTCGCGGAACCGAAAAAACGTATCGGCCTCAAAGAAAAACTGAGTGATGGCGCGGGTGGCGCCAGCGTCAATCTTGCGTTTCAACCATGTGATGTCGGCGTCGTCGCTTGCCGCCTCGGGGTGGGGATCAGGATAGGCGCCGACGGTGATGTCGAAATTGCCTGTCTTCGCAAGGGCTTCGACTAGATCGACCGAATTGGCGAAGCCATCGGCATGGGGGGCGAAACCACCTTGGTTTTGTGGCGGATCGCCGCGAAGCGCCACCAGATGCGACACACCGGCCTCATGATAACGCGCTGCAATGTCTAGCGTTTCGGCGCGCGAAGCATCGACGCAGGTAAGATGCGCGGCCACGTTCAGGCCCGTGCGTCGGCCAAGTGTT
>JAOHEK010000070.1 GCA_028097405.1 Paracoccaceae bacterium
GGCCCCCTGATCGTTTCGCATCAGGGACATGCGTGATTACGACAAGGTATTGGCGCTACTTTGAACTGCACAGTATCAAAGTCACGCATGAACGCGTTGGCGGGAATGGGAGGCGCACATGCAAAGTTCCGCAGCCAGCGAACCAACGTGAGGTATCGCGATTTCGGTCGGACCGGATGGAAAGTATCGGAAATTGGTTTCGGCGGTTGGCAGATCGGCGGTGCGTGGGGGGCGGTGGATGACGAAGCCTCCATACGCACGCTTCTGCATGCATTCGACCGGGGCATCAATTTCGTGGACACGGCGCAGCTTTATGGCGCAGGCCACTCCGAAAAAGTGATCGGGCGTGCGCTGAAGCAGTGGAATGGCGGCAAGATCTACGTGGCCACAAAGGCGCAGCCGACCGTCTGGCCCGATCCTAACGACAGCTCACCAGCATTCCGAGGGCGCTTCCCCGACTGGCATCTGCGCGAGAATGTCGAAAATTCACTCCGCCGTCTCGGCGTGGACCACATCGACCTCTTCCAACTGCATTCCTGGGGTCCAACTGGTCATTGTGAACTCGATTGGCTTGAAACGCTCAACGAATTGCGTTGCGAGGGCAAGATCGACCAGATCGGTGTGTCGCTGCGGGACAACCGACCCGACGAAGGTGTGCACCTTGCCCACCTGGGCCTTGTCGCCTCCGAGCAGGTCATTTTTAATATGTTTGAGCAACATCCCCGCGACGAGCTGTTTCCTGCGGCAAAAGCAAATGCAACCGCTATCATCGCGCGGGTGCCCTTGGACAGCGGTTCACTTGTCGGGCACTGGACCCATGACAGCTATGGTTCGTGGGAAGAGGGCTCCCAACAGCATCAGATGTTCCGGGGCGATCGGTTCGCCGAGACCATGGCGCGCGTGGACAAGCTCAAAAGCGAGATTGGCGACTGCATGCCCACTTTGGCCGAGGCCGCCATGCGATACGTGCTGTCCCACGAGGCTGTAAATGTCTTGATCCCGGGAATGAAGACGCCGGACGAGGTCGACATGAACGTTGCCTACTCTGACGGTGTCCTATTGCAGGATGAGCTGATCAAACGGCTGGAGAAACATGCATGGGTAAGGAATTTCTACAAATGACACGCCAACTGGAGCGCCTGCGCCCGCATCAAATCCGCGCGTCCCTGGCTGTACGATCTGTCATCTGGCTGCCGCTCGGAACGATCGAATGGCACTGCGAACATCTGCCGGTGGGGCTTGATGCGCTCACCGCGCATGGCCTGTGTCTGCGTGCGGCCGAACGGGGTGGCGGACTGGTCATGCCGCCGCTCTACTTCGGAACCGGTGGCAGTCACGGAACATATCCCTGGACCATCATGATGGAAGGGACAGCTGAGATTGAGGCCATGCTTACACGCACCGCCGTACGGCTTCAGGCAATGGAGGTCGAGCGGCTGGTCATATTCAGCGGCCATTTCGCAGACGAGCAACTCGAGATGATCGACCGTTTTTCCGAGGTATGGAACGCCGTCGGCGCCATGCCCCGCGTCACGGCAACTGCGGTCAACCGCTGTTCCGGGGCAGGCATACTACCGGATCACGCAGGTGCGTTCGAGACGCTGCTGATGCATGCAATTTCTCCGGAAACGGTGGACATGGCTCAACTTCCGACGTTGAATGAGGCTCCGGACAGAACCGACCGGCACGATCCTAATAGCGCTATCTGGGGAGTTGTGGGAGAAGACCCTCGAACTGTTGACCTGACTGAAGCCAACGCGCTCTTGGATTACATAACAAACTGGCTGACCCAACAATCATGGTAGGGTATGAGACAACCCTTTCCCTCGACCCTGGCGAACATGTCAGTGTCGAAGACACGAAATTCATTTTCAAGATCGGCATGATTGGGAAATCTGAAGAAAATTGCGCAGCCACTATGCACTTTCATGCAATGCGGCTGAGCGAGCTTGATTTCGCTGCAATTGTGCTCTGGGCCCTAAGAAGCGGACATTAGCTGCAAGGCAGAAAAGTGTCACTTTGGGCTCTGAACCGTCATTCGCGGCGCATTGCATGAACGACTGGTTCGGGATGAACTGCCCTTCGCTGCATCACGCATGACCCGATGAACGGCGGGCTTAGGAGCGGCTTTCGCTTGCCATGATCTGCTTCAGGTCTTCCACATGCAACGCCATCATCCTTGCCGCACGCAGCCCTTTGATACCTGCGCGCGGCGTATTCCCAACAAACAACACCTTGGCCGGATCGAGCTTCAGACCGTCCAACACATGTGCGTAGATCTCTGGCTCTGGCATGATCGAACCGACTTTGTAGGACAGCGCCAGCACGTCCGGCGGATCGGGAAGGCTGTTTCTCAAGGTTGTGCCATAGTCGCTTGCGAGATTGGAACAGACAGCCAAGCGCAGCCCTTTGGTGCGCAACCTGGTCCAGATGTTCGCCATAGAGGGGCGAAGGACAATCGAGCTTGTCTCAATGATAAGCCGCTCCAGAACATCAAGCAGGGCGAACCCACTGACGTCAACGCCAAGCACCGTCGGCCAGTCTTCGAACGGCCTGTCTTCGCGCAGGACCCGGTGCTTCAGCTCGCGCTGCTTAGCGGACGGCAACGCCCGGAACAGCGGTACAAACGGCGCTTGCGGGTCGGTGATCTCAACCAGCGCGCCAAAGGCATCGAAGCACACCGCCTCGATCCCATCGAAGACGGACGGCAGATCAGTGACTGAGGCCAGGGTCACGATCCACCTCCCTGTCGATTTCCTTTTCGCTCTCCACCTCTTGGTCCTTCTCCGGCTCCTCCTCGATCTCCAGCCGCTCACGCGGTTTGTTCAACACATCGTCCAGTCTCTCGCGGATGGACGGCTTGCGCGCGTCCCGCACGGTCTCTCCGGACCCAAGCTCTGGCTCGCTGTGACCGTCTAGCTTGTGAACCGCCGCCTGGCCGTCGCGCCCTGCGTCCTTTTCCATGATCTCCTTCAGGCGCTCCCGCGCATAATTGCGTCCACCGGCCTGTTCTTCGTCACTCTGCAAACCACGATCCCTGTCCAAGATACCAGCCAACCGCTCGCGAACGCCCTCTTCTCCGCGCTCGCCACTGCGGTCCTTATCGACCGCCGCCCTGAGCGCAGCCAGACCGGCGGACACACGTCCCTGCCCCGCCTCTCGCTCGGCACCATAGGTCTCCCTAGCCAGCTCCAGCCGCTCACGCATCTCGCGGAACAGCGCACGCGCCTGGCGCGCGGCATGGACCACAGCCCCACGCTCCGTGACGGGCACGTACTCCCGGCCTTCGCGCTCGGCTGCGGCCTTCTCACGACGCTCCATAGAGTTGGCGGCTGGCCCCAGCTTCAGCTCAGGATCACGGTCCAGCTCCTCGGCAGTGAGGGTGTCACCCCTATCCAGCGCAGCCTCCCGCTGCGCCTCAAGCGACCGGTGATCGACGCGCTCAACCTCCCCTGCCCGCTCAAGGGCTGCGTTCTGCAATTCGGCCCAGACGCCGCGCATTTGATCGATCTCGGCCCCGCCGGTCCTGGCGGAATCCAGCACCCGCGTCTTGGCTGTGAAGCCTTCCGGCTCTAACCTCCGGGTGCTGGTCAGGATATGGGCGTGGTAGTTGCGCTGATCGCCTTCGCGGTGCGGCGCATGGATCGCCACATCGACGGCCACCCCGTAGCGGCTGACCAGCTCTTCGGCGAACTCACGGGTGATCAGAGACCGATCCTCGGCGCTGATCTCGGACGGCAGGGCCAGCTCCCATTCGCGGGCGGTGACGGAATTGCGCCGGGTCTCGGCTCCCTCGGCTTCGTTCCAGAGCCGGGACCGATCTAGCGCCCAGGCAGGAGCACGTTCGGGGGTAACGATGAACGTCTCCTCGATGCCTTGCTTGCGGGTATAGTCGTGGATCCGACCCTCGCGCTGGCATTCGATGCGCTCGCCGACGCGGTAGGCGGCAGCGGCAACGGCGGACCGTCCCGCACTGCGTTTGATCGTCTTCACAGAAAGGTGGTAGCTCGCCATGCGCCCTCCCCTCTCACAGACGACGAACACTGTTGCCGTGCGCGCTCGCATCGCCCGAACGCGCCGATGCTGACCCCGGCCAATGGCCCAACATTGGCTGCCAGGTCAGCCGTCTTTTCCCCGCAGGCCCGTACGCCAGACCGGGGTGCCCGCTGGCGCCGCTGGGGTCGGAGTGGAAAAGGCAGGCCGTGCGAAGGGATCCAACGGACCTCTGAGACACGGGCTTGCAGGGCGCAATCCACATCCTGCCCAGCCTTGTGGTGGGGTAAGCGAGCTCCTCGCAAATCGTCCGAGGGACGATTTGGCTCGCGCAACGGATGTGGATTGCTCCCTGCGGTTTGCCTCCGGCAAACCTGGCTCGTGTGGGCACCGCTAGGTCCGACCACACGTGCCTCCCGGAACGGAGACACCATCGTCAGACCGGCCCCCGCAGAGGGGCATCGGTCGAGACGCTGGTGCGAGGTTTCGGGATGCGCTCCAACGGCACACGTTGGTCTGGGATGGCTTGGAAGGGGCAACGCGCCCTTCCATATCGATGCCCGTGGCATCGAAGGGGTTGGCCATCGGCTGGGGCGCAGCCTCAATGAGATCGCGCGCAAAACTCGAAACCGCAGGTGAAGAGTTTCCATAAGTGCGCCCTTGTCCTTTACAGGCCTACGGGGAAGCGCTACCTGTGATTGTGACTACCCTAACCTAGTCGCCCGCCTAATTCAAATAATGGAGTTGCCCCATTGGCTGAGACTGAGCTGGAACGTGCTGAGAAACATACGCCCAGGCCAAGGCCCGTCTTCAAGGTTTGAAGAACAGGGCCGCCACACGGCAGCGTAAACTCGACACACGGCGCAAGGTGATCCTGGGCGGGGCTCTCCTTGATCTGGCAGCACGGGATTCTGGAGCAGCCGCGATGCTCGACCGGCTGATCCGCAACCTCGCCCGCGCACAAGACCGCAAGGCCTTCGCGGACTGTGACGGGGCGTCCTCCGGCGACAGTGCGCCCTCTGCTACCTCCTCCCCTGCTCCCAATGCGGATGGCGCGTCCTGATGCAGGGATTGATCCGCCTCTTCGACCGTCTGTTCCGGGTGTTCGCGCGGGCGATCTTAACGCCCATTTTGTTTGGATGGCTGATCGGGGCCATGTGCTTTGGCGCAATGATCGGGTCGATCATTGCCACACCAGTCATCTTCGCTGTCTTCGATCAGCTGCCGGGCGAAAGCGCCTGGCAATGGCTGGTGTTTGGTCCCTTCATGTTCATCGGATCTGTCTTCGGGTTTCAGTATTGGCGTATGACCTCGCGCGCCGATGCCTTCTTCGGGCTAACCGGGGACAGCCACGGATCAGCCCGCTTTGCCAACCGCAAGGAGCTGAAGAAGCTGGAACGCCCAAAAATGCAGGAAAGTGGCGGCCTTCTGATCCGGCGCAATCCCCACACCGGGCGGTTGCTGTAATATGATGGTCCCGCCCATCTGATCACCCTGGCCCCAACACGGGCCGGGAAAGGTGTTGGCACTGTCATTCCCAACCTGCTGGCGGCAGAGCGCTCGGTGCTGGTGATTGATCCCAAGGGCGAGAACGCCCGGATCACCGGGGAAGCCCTGCGGCACTTTGGGGCGGTTCATGTCCTCGACCCATTTGGGGTCAGCGACCCTGGCAATGCCTCCGGCATCGCTTCTGCTGCCTACAATCCACTGGATCGGCTGACACCGGACAGCCTCGATCTTGGCGAGGATGCCGCCTCCCTAACAGAGGCGCTGGTGATGGACCCGCCGGGACAGGTGACGGATGCCCATTGGAACGAGGAAGCCAAAGCCATCCTTGGCGGGCTGATCATGTTCTGCGTCTGTCATGAGGACAGCGATCGCCGGACCCTTGCCACCGTTCGGGAGTATCTCACCCTGCCCCCGGAGAAGCTCCGCGCTCTGTTGGAGCTGATGCAGGACAGTGACGCAGCAGGCGGTCTGATCGCCCGCGCGGCCAATCGGTTCCTTGGGAAAGCGGACCGCGAAGCCGCCTCCGTCCTGTCGAACGCGCAGCGCCACACCCACTTCCTCGACAGTCCACGCATTGCCAAAGTGTTGTCACGGTCGGATTTCCACTTCTCGGACCTGCGCCACCAGATCACATCGGTGTTTCTGGTGCTGCCGCCGAACCGCATGGACGCCTACAGCCGTTGGCTGCGCCTTTTGGTCTCTCAGGCGCTTCAGGATATCGCACGGGACGCGGAGCAGGTGGCACCTGTGGCGGCATCAGCGACAGACCCTACGAGCGAACAGGGCGGCTCTCAGCGCCTGAAAGCGCCAACGCTGTTCCTGCTGGATGAGTTTGCCGCTCTGGGGCGTCTGGAGGCTGTGGAGCGCGCCATGGGGCTGATGGCAGGCTATGGCTTGCAGCTCTGGCCCATCCTGCAGGACATGAGCCAGCTGAAAGATCTCTACGGCGAACGTGCGGGCACCTTCATCGCCAATGCCGGGGTCCAACAGGTCTTTGGTGTGAATGATTTTGAGACCGCGAAATGGCTGAGCCAGATGATGGGTCAGGAAACCGCCGGGTTCCAGACCGACAGCTACAAGACGGGGGACACTCCCGGCTTCAGCAACAACCTCACCGGTCGCGATCTGCTGACCCCAGATGAGATCATGCAGCTCCGCCCGGAAAACCAGCTTCTGCGGGTTCAGGGACAGGCGACGGCCGTCGCCCAGAAGCTGCGCTACTACGCCGACCCCGAGTTCAAGGGGCTGTTTGTCCCCCAGGATCCCTAATCCGAAGGATGCCCAATGTCTGACACCTCCTCTTCTGACCAGCCCGCCTTCCCGACCCTGTCCGATGACGAGATGCGCGAACCCCTCGATCTCATGGCCACGGCCGTCGCCAGCATGTCCAACCG
>JAOHEK010000072.1 GCA_028097405.1 Paracoccaceae bacterium
GTTTGCTCCATACGGAATAAGTAAGGCACCGTCTGATATAAGCAAAATTCAATATGTTTATAGATAAAGAGAGTAATACTCATTCACGTGTCCAGCAAATCGCCCAGTATCTGAACGCCATCGGTTTCGTTAAGGTTCGCAAGGTCTTTTAAAACATGGCTTTGTGCTACATCAATCTTTGCGGTAATGCGGGACAAAGCCGCTTGGGCGACGCGGGCAACACTGGGGTCCAAATCTTCTCGCCACATCGACCAGATGGGATAGGGAAACACTGGTGCATCCGCGACTAGATAGAGCTTTTTTGCGTCGAGGTAGCGTTTGACGTATCTGGCAGGCAGGTACGCCGCTGTTTCGCGTTCAAGTATATACTCAGCTCCGAGTGCCCCAAGCGAAAGGGTGAGACCAGGGTTGGTAAGTTCCGGCAAATTTACCGCATGTGCCTGTACGAACTCGGGTCCCCAATCGACAAAAGTATAACGTCCTTTCAAATCGAGAGTAGGATCTTTCCAAGGTGCAACCAGAACAAGCTCTTCGTCGATGAGCTTCTCAGCCCTCAGACCCGGTCGCATCTGCGGCGTGTAAACTAACGCGGCCTGCACGACGCCTTCAATCATAAAACGCGTCAGACGGTCAGGCATTCCGATTTCGGCACGCAAGCTCAGTTCCGGCATGTCTTTCCTAAGTTCATCAATCCAGCGAAAGCCGAGACGGGGCCAAAGTGAATACTGTGCGGCAATTGTAAGACTTCGCGAGTACCCCTCCGGAATGCCAATTTGTTGTTGAGCTTCAGCCCAAATCTTAGTGAGACTTAAAGCGTATTTTTCAAATTCTCGCCCGGCTGAAGTGAGAATTGCACCGGATTTTGATCGAGAAAACAGAGGGCGGCCAAGACTGTCCTCTAATCGTTGAATTCGCAGACTGACGGCAGACTGTGTGACAAACAAGCGTTCCGAGGCTGCTACGAACGATCCCGTCGCCGCAACCTCCAGAAAGGTCTTTATAAGATTAATATCCATCCATTATCTATAACAGATACTTGCCTCATTGATAATTATTTCTCATTTTACTCATGTATGTGAGCAAATTAGGCTTAAGCTCGCAGCTCGTAGGCTGCTTGGAGCAGATTAGCCTTAAAAACCAGGCGTATCGAAATCTATCTGCATGACGCAAAAGAAAGACGGATTTCCGACCAGATGCCCCAGAGCCTGTCGTTGTAGGGCTTCGACAGCAGTTGACCAAAACCCAGAAAAGGACGGATGAATGAAAATCGCGCTTATGGCTCGCAATGCGAAACTATACTCTCACAAGCGGCTTATCGAAGCTGCGGAGGAACGCGGCCATACGATCGACGTCGTAAACACACTCCAGTGTTATATGAACATCGCGTCGCGACGCCCCGAGATCTACTATAATGGAGAATTGTTGAAAGGCTACGATGCCGTGATCCCGCGTATTGGCGCATCAGTTACCTTTTATGGTCTAGCTGTATTACGTCAGTTTGAGATGATGGGCGTCTATCCTTTGAACGAAAGCGTTGCCATCGGACGATCACGGGACAAATTGCGCTCGATGCAGCTTTTGGCGCGTGATGGGATTGGTCTGCCTGTAACCGCGTTTGCGCATGATGCAAAGCAGGCAGGTGAAGTTGTTAAGCTCGCTGGCGGCGCACCGGTCGTTATAAAATTGCTTGAGGGCACCCAAGGGATTGGGGTTGTTTTGGCAGACACTGAACGGTCTGCCAAATCAGTGATCGAAGCGTTTCGCGGAGCAAACGTCAACATTCTTGCACAGGAATTTATCAAAGAGTCCGGCGGGACCGACATTCGCGCCATTGTCGTCGGTGGCAAGGTGGTTGCTGCGATGAAGCGCACAGGTGCAGAAGGGGAATTTCGATCTAACCTCCATCGGGGTGGCTCGGCTCAACTCATCAAGATTTCACCAGAGGAACGATCAACTGCCGTACGCGCTGCCAAGGCCATGGGTCTCGCCGTTTGCGGTGTAGATATGCTTCGCGCAAATCACGGCGCTGTGGTAATGGAGGTAAATTCCTCGCCGGGCTTAGAAGGCGTCGAGGCAGCCACCAAGCTGGACGTCGCCGGGATGATCGTCCAGCACCTCGAAAAGCATGCAAAGGCCGGTGATACTAAAACTAAGGGCAAAGGGTAATTAATGGCTGAAAGTACGATGGATCACCCTGATCTGATAGAAGAGGACGGACTGCTGTTTGCCTGTATTCTTGATGGCAATGGCAGTGCAAAGTTCCTTGGCTGGGATGACGTTGAAAGATGGTCTGAAACAGACGGGCCTCTTTGGGTCCATCTGGACCACAAGCATCCAAAGGTCGCCGATTGGCTTCGAAAACGCAGCGGGCTGACCATCCCGACGGCAGAGGCATTATTAGCCGAAGAGACCCGGCCGCGCGTTTTTCGTGGTAAGCGCGGTCTTGTGGCAATCTTGCGAGGTGTAAATCAAAATAAAGATGCCGAAGTCGAAGATATGGTGGCCATACGGATTTGGTCGGAAGGTAAGAAAGTAATCACGCTTCGTCATCGGCGCATGCACACCCCGCGCGACATTCTTGAAGACCTTATCGAAAATGACATTGGTCCAAAAACTGCGCCAGAACTCTTCGAGAAGCTGATCACGCGGGTCAATGATCATATGGCGGAAACCGTATTAAGCCTTGAAGAACAGTTGGACGACCTTGAAGCCGATCTGGACATCTCCCAAGCGGTGACACAGCGCAGAACGTTGTCAGACATTCGTCAGAAAGCAGTACTTCTTAGGCGCTATATCGCGCCTCAGCGTGAAGCCTTGGGGACGCTTGTGAGCGAACCGCCTGAGTGGATTGACGATAACCTAAGGCCGCAGCTGCGCGAGACGTCTGACAGGTTGATGCGGTACCTTGAAGAACTGGATGCGACGCGCGAAAGGGCAATGGTCGTTAAAGATGACATTGCCAATCAACTGTCAGAGGCTTCGAACAAGACGCTCTACGTGCTCGCCATTATCTCCGCGATTTTCTTACCACTCGCTTTTTTGACCGGATTGCTCGGCATCAACATCGGTGGCATGCCCGGTGTGGACAACAGCTTCGCTTTTTGGATCTTCTGCGGCTTTATGGTGATCTGCCTTGCCATAGAACTTGTAATTTTTCGAAAGCTTAAATGGCTCTGACGCTGATCCGCATATTCTAAACTAAGGAGTGAGAGCATGGCGAACCACGTCGCAGCCGAAACTGAAACTGCTGAAGAACTTATCGGCGACGTGACCTCAAGCTTCGCGCCAGTGCTTCAATTTTTGTCTGAAGCAACCGATCAGATTGCGAGGCAGATTTTCTCGCAAGAAGGCATCTTTCAAGTACTCGCAATTGGATCAGCATTTCTTATTGCGCTGGTTCTTTTCCGTCCTGTCTTGGGGCTTGTCAAAAGAATTTGGCCGCTTGAAGATGAAGACAAACACTTTTTGGAGCCAGCTTATAGGGTCGTATTGCGATTGGTTTTTCCCATTATTTGGGTATTCGGCCTTTGGATTTGTGTAACAGCGTTTCGGACTATTGGAACTGGCAACGATCTTATCCGGGTCCTCGTCGGCCTTTTGAACGCTTGGATATTCATTCGGCTATTTTCCACCCTTGTGCGTGATCCAATATGGTCACGGGCCTTTGCCGCAATCGCATGGGTGGTTGCGGCTCTCTACATCGTGCGCCTGCTGAACCCAACAATTGCCATTCTAGACAGCTTTGCCTTCAATTTAGGCGAGTCACGTGTATCGCTCTACATGGCGCTCAAGGGTGTCGCGATGCTCGTGATTTTGATCTGGACTGCGTCTCTTGTGTCCCGTTTCGTACAAACACGTTTGGGACGCGCTACTAATATGACGTCATCGATCAAAACACTGATCGGTCAGACGGTTCGTGTCGTCTTGCTCTTTATCGCCATTATGATCGCGATGAATGCAATCGGGATTGATCTAACCGCATTCGCAGTTTTCTCGGGTGCAATCGGTGTCGGGATCGGTTTTGGGCTCCAAGCAATCTTTAGCAACCTCGTGGCGGGTGTCATCCTACTCATCGAAGAGACCGTGAAGGTCGGTGATTTCGTCGAACTTGAATCCGGTCTGACCGGTGAAGTGCGTGAGATCAATATTCGCGCTACACTGATAACGACAAATGATAACGTTGACATACTCGTCCCCAATTCCGAGTTTATCAACAATCGCGTCACCAACCTGACCTTACGAGAGGCATTCACGCGCGTAAGAATTTCGTTCGGCGTGGCGTATGGGACGGACAAAGCTTTAGTGCGCAAGGCCGCGTTGGAAGCGGCAGACGACGTCCCTCACATGCTCACAGGTCCAAAAGCGAGACCGCCCCAAGTGTGGTTGGTTAACTTCGGCGAAAGCAGCCTCGATTTTGAGCTGGTTGTCTGGGTCAAGCCTGAGGCCGTAAAGCGACCCGGCGCTGTCAGGGCCGACTACAACTGGGCAATTGAAACTGCTTTGGCAAAATACGGCATCGAGATTCCTTTCCCGCAGCGGGACTTGCATATTCGATCCGGCAGCCTCCCGATCAACTTAACGGCCGAGACAAAGTCTATCGCTGAGGTTTGAATGTGTTTTGTCTCTATCTGTCTGTTGGCGAACAGGACGTCTGAGCACTTTTCGGCGCGCCAGAATGAGGTGTCGCATCGTGACGTCCTAAGGTGCGAGGGGTCCTTACGCTTAAGAGCAGCGTTCTGTCGAAGCAGAAACGACCGGTTTAAGACCGAAAAATAGAAGGGTTCTATATGAAGATCGAGTTATTAGTGCGTAATGCAAATCTGTACACGCACAAATGTCGGAGTGAGGCATCTGAGGGACGTGGACAAGAGTTGAAAACATTCAATACCCTGCGTTTAAACGAAAGCGTTGCAATTGGCCAATTTTGCGACGCATACCACTCGGTACAAATCCTTTGAGCGCCGCTGTAATTGACGGTTTGACTTGGCTGGGGATATTCTTTTGCCTCAGTCAGTCAGCAATGTTCTCGGGTCTAAACCTTGCCTATTTCAGTGTCAGTCGGCTGCGCCTCGAAGTTGAGGTCGGGACTGGCAACATGGCGGCTCAAAAAGTGTTGGACTTGCGTTCAGATTCAAACTTTCTCCTCACGACGATCTTGTGGGGAAATGTAAGCATCAATGTGCTG
The DNA here is from genome assembly GCA_028097405.1 of Paracoccaceae bacterium. Taxonomy (GTDB): domain Bacteria; phylum Pseudomonadota; class Alphaproteobacteria; order Rhodobacterales; family Rhodobacteraceae; genus CALKXV01. The sequence continues at coordinate 5,186 of JAOHEK010000072.1, forward strand.
CTGACGCTGCTCTCAAGCTCGGTTATGGCGGGGCTGGGTGCATTTCTTTTTTCGACGATCATCATCACCTTGTTCGGGGAAATCTTCCCTCAAGCGTTCTTCTCCCGAAATGCGTTAAAGATTGGAGCGCGTCTGGCCCCGGTGCTGCGTGTCTACCAGATCGTCCTGTTTCCCGTCGCCAAACCCGTCGCCATGCTTTTGGACCGGTGGCTTGGCAAAGAGGGGGTGGACTTCATGCGGGAGCGGGGCGTGCGTGAAATGATCCGTCAGCACATGGAAGCAGATGAAACCGATCTTGGACGTATAGAAGGTCTCGGGGCCCTAAATTTTCTTCGATTGGATGACATCAGCGCATCGCAAGAGGGAGAGCCTCTTGATCAACGAAGCATCATCCAGATGCCATTGCTTGGTGAAGAGGTTTTGTTCCCGGAAGATGCTGGAGAGAAGACCGGCGCGTTCCTTCAACAACTCCGGTCTTCTGGTAAAAAATGGGCCGTTCTGACAAACGAAAAAGATGAACCGCTCATGGTTGTCGATACGGATGCTTATCTTCGCGGCGCTTTACTGGAAGAGGGGAGCTTTCAGCCGGAACAACACTGTCACCGTCCAATTGTCATTCGTGACCTGACAAAAAGGCTTGGGCATATCCTTCAGAAATTCGAAGTCCACGTTTCGCATGAAGGGGACGATGTTGTAGACCGAGACGTTGTCCTGATTTGGGGCGATGATAAACGAATAATCACTGGGGCGGACATTCTCGGCAGGCTTCTGAGCGGAATAACAAAGGAAAGGTTGTAAGGATTTGTCGAGCTCAAGGCGGTTGTGCCTTCTTCTTTCCGGTGTGGCGATGAGACATCGAAGGAACAATTTATAATTGGGGTCTGATGACGGGGATCAACGACCGGTCTCGCAGGTTTGGTGGCAAGATCGGCTATTTTGGGTTCAAGCGGGCACGCCATCGGAAGTCATATTCTTGTCAGAGCCAGATGTCTCTACCGGCGATAATTTAACCTGACAATCACTCTCGCACCCATCCATATCCCAAGGTAGCAACAACGTTATGAAAATTGAAAAGAACACAGACCGCTTTGAGGTAGACGTTCTGAAGTTCTCGAACCTTCTGGAAATCGAAGGCGCTTGGACAGCTTCGGACTTCGCATCGCTTCTCGAAATGATGGAGTTTGGTGACATCTCACAGATGGCAGAATCTGAGCTGCGCGAGATGTGCCTGATGTCCTTGCAAGATCAGGAACCCGATGAAGCTGCTTACTTCGTGCTTAAGCAAAATATCGGAAATGGACTTAAAGAGAACCAGCTCCGCAATATGTCCCACGAGATGCTGACCGAAAAGTTATGGGAAGAATATGTCGATCCAGCTTTCCATGAGCGACTGTTCAATGTTGGTAGCCTACTTTAGGCGATTGTATATTTGACAAATCCACAGCTAGAGCGTAGTTTAATCTCAACAAGTTAGAGGTTATTTCAATGTCCGTTCTATCCGCCAAATACATGCACAACGAAGCAGCCGCTTTTGAACATGTTGAGTCCATGCTTTGGACTGATGGCCCCGTATGCCCTCACTGTGGTGTTGTTGATCGCGCCTATAAGTTGGAAGGTG
>JAOHEK010000073.1 GCA_028097405.1 Paracoccaceae bacterium
GTTGGTAAAAAAGGGTTAAATTGACCGCTGGGGGCTTTCACTTGCGGTCACATAAGGTTTAGAAGGGGCTCGAAAAAATCGCGCCCCGGATATGAGGAACAGACGAGCATATGGCTGAGTTTCTGACAACACCGCTGGGCGTCCTTGTCATTGTGATCGCGCAGGTTCTGCTGGTTGTGGCATTTGTCATGATCAGCCTGCTTTTTCTGGTCTATGGAGACAGAAAAATCTGGGCGGCAGTTCAGATGCGGCGCGGTCCGAACGTTGTGGGGCCTTGGGGCCTGTTGCAGACGGTTGCTGACGCGCTGAAATACGTCGTCAAGGAAATCGTGATCCCGTCGGGCGCGGACCGTGCTGTGTTCATCATGGCGCCTTTGGTGTCCTTCGTGCTGGCTATGCTGGCGTGGTCGGTGATCCCGTTCTTTGATGGCTGGGTTTTGGCCGATCTGAACGTCGCGATCCTGTTCGTCTTCGCCGTGTCGTCTTTGGAAGTTTATGGCGTAATTATGGGCGGTTGGGCCTCGAACTCGAAGTATCCGTTCTTGGGTTCGCTTCGCTCGGCCGCGCAGATGATTTCTTACGAGGTGTCAATCGGTCTGATCATCATCGGTGTGATCCTGTCGTCGGGGTCAATGAACTTCAGTGGTATCGTTGCGGCGCAAGACGGTAATTACGGGCTGTTCAGCTGGTACTGGTTGCCGCATTTCCCGATGGTGTTCCTGTTCTTTATCAGCGCCTTGGCCGAAACCAACCGACCACCGTTTGACCTGCCCGAAGCAGAATCCGAACTGGTGGCGGGCTATCAGGTAGAATATTCGTCCACGCCGTTTCTGTTGTTCATGGCCGGTGAATACATCGCCATCTTCCTGATGTGTGCGTTGACGTCACTGTTGTTCTTTGGCGGCTGGCTGTCCCCGATCCCGTTCATCCCTGACAGCCCGTTGTGGATGGTCGCCAAAATGGCGTTCTTCTTCTTCATCTTCGCCATGGTGAAAGCCATCGTGCCACGCTACCGCTATGACCAATTGATGCGCTTGGGTTGGAAAGTCTTCCTGCCTCTGTCGCTGTTCTGGGTCGTCTGGGTGGCCTTCGCGGCACGCTATGAATTCTTCGGCGGCGCTTATGCCCGCTGGGCAGTGGGGGGGTAAGATGGACAAAACTCACCCAAAGCTCTGGCTGGCTTATCTACTTTTGGTACTAACAGCACAGACAGGTGTTTACAGATACTATCTGCGCTCAAATGGTGCCGCGACGGTCATGCTATTGGGCTTCTTTTTGATTCCGGCATTCGCTTTAGTTGCAGGGCAGATTGGACTTTATCTTGGGCTCGGCATCGCTGTGCTGCTGACGGTTGCCGTTGTTAGAGACCTTTTTCTGGTGCCAAATTTGGTGCGCGAAGCTCATTCGAGAGAGGTTAAGCGATGACACAAATCGACTGGAACCGGGCCGGTAAGTACTTCCTGCTGATGGACTTTTTCAAAGGCTTCAAGCTTGGATTGAAGTACTTTTTTGCACCGAAAGCCACGCTGAACTACCCGCACGAAAAGGGCCCGCTTAGCCCCCGTTTTCGTGGCGAACATGCACTGCGCCGTTATCCGAACGGGGAAGAACGCTGCATTGCCTGTAAGCTGTGTGAAGCGATTTGCCCCGCGCAAGCCATTACGATTGATGCCGAGCCGCGCGATGACGGCTCGCGCCGGACCACGCGGTATGACATCGACATGACCAAATGCATCTATTGCGGCTTTTGTCAGGAAGCCTGCCCGGTGGATGCGATTGTCGAAGGCCCAAATTTCGAATTCTCGACCGAAACCCGCGAAGAGCTGTTTTACGACAAGGACAAATTGTTGGAAAACGGCGACCGCTGGGAAGCCGAGATTGCCCGTAACCTTGAAATGGATGCACCGTATCGCTGATGGCTAGCTGGGGCGTACATAGCTTTGAGAACGACGACGCCACGGCGTGGGCTGCAGCCTATTGCGAGATGGGGTTGGACGTTGCCAAAAGCACCATCGACGTGGCGCGCGGTGACTTAGAGAACGGGGCTTTGTCGGCGGATTTGTCGTGCCGGGCCATCGCGGCCTGCGAAGCGATTGCCTTTGCGCTTGGCCGGGGATCACCTGCTGCGGTGCAAGCGTTTTCGGGCGCTCCTGCGGCGGATCGCGGTATCGCCCAAGACTTGACAGACGACAGCGATGCTTTGCTTGAGGCGATTACAAGCGCGTCAGAATTAAAGGTTATTTGGAGCAATGCCAATCAGTACGATGCTTGGGCTGCGTCGCTGATGGAGCTGCGCTCACGTCTTGTGGTCCGCGAACCCGCGTCGGTCGCGCCAGAACCGCAACGCCGACCGGTTGCGGCTGAGGCCGGAACGCCAGTGGCGGCGGGGTCGGACGACATTCATGCGGCCATTGCAGCACTTTCTGCCGATGTGCGGCTTTTGCGGCAGGAAATGGCGGAGAACATTTTGCGTCTGGCTGAACTGATTGAGGCGCGCAAGTGATGAGTGATCCCGCGAACCCCTTTGAGGACATGATTGCGATGAGCCAGGAGTGGGCGAAATCGCTTAATCCTGCGCTGGAATCCTTCACGCCACACGGGTTCGAAGCGCTTTGGCCAACGATGCCCAAAGACATGATGGAAACCGTCATGGGCAAGGGGCTGAACCCCGACGGATTGGATGCGAAAACCAAGCTTTTGCTGACCCTTGGCGCGCTGACGATGTTGGGTGCGCAGGCCGAAGCTCAGATCAGGATGACTGTGCGCCATTTGCTTGAGGCGGGTGCCACACATCAAGAAATCGCCGAAGCCATTGGAATGATGGGCATCTTCGGTGGCATACCGGCCATGTCCAAAGCGATGGAGCTTGCCAGCGCCGTCATGGAACCCGGTGCGGAGGAGACGACATGAGCGCTCAGATCTTTGCCTTTTACCTCTTTGCGGTGTCGTGCGTCGCGGGTGGATTGTTCACTGTGATCGCCCGCAATCCGGTGCATTCGGTTTTGTGGTTGATCCTGTCCTTTCTGTCGGCTGCGGGTCTTTTCATCCTTTTGGGCGCAGAATTCGTCGCGATGCTGTTGATCATCGTCTACGTGGGCGCGGTGGCGGTGTTGTTCCTGTTCGTCGTGATGATGCTGGACGTCGATTTTGCCGAGCTGAAGGCAGAAATGGCGCGCTATATGCCGCTTGCCTTGCTGATTGGCGTGGTGATCTTGATGCAATTGGCCATGGCCTTTGGCGTCTGGACCACGGCCGAGGGCGTGACTTTAGCGGATCGCCCGGATGCGATTGCAGGTGGCGGTGATCACAATACGGATGCGCTTGGCCGCATCCTTTACGACAAGTACTTCTTGGCGTTCCAACTGTCGGGCTTGGTCCTGTTGGTGGCTATGGTGGGCGCGATTGTTCTGACCCTGCGCCACCGCGATTACGTCAAACGTCAGGACGCGCTGCAACAGATTTACCGCGATCCGGCGGTGGCGATGGAAATCAAGGACGTGAAGTCGGGGCAGGGGTTATGATCGGACTTGAACACTATCTTATCGTCGCGGCGACGCTGTTCGTCATCGGGATTTTCGGGATTTTCCTCAACCGGAAGAACATCATCATTCTGTTGATGTCGATTGAACTGATGCTGTTGGCAGTGAACATCAACCTTGTCGCGTTCTCGGCCTATCTGGGCGATCTGACGGGACAGGTGTTCACATTGTTTGTGCTGACGGTCGCTGCTGCCGAGGCAGCGATTGGTCTTGCGATCCTTGTCTGTTTCTTCCGCAACCGCGGCACCATCGACGTCGAAGACGTTAATGTGATGAAGGGCTAAGTTTATGGAAACGATTATCCTCTTTGCCCCCTTGCTTGGCGCGCTTCTTTGCGGGTTCGGCTGGAAGATCATGGGCGAATATCCTGCACAATGGGTGGCGACGTTCTTCTTGTTCATTGCCTGTATCCTCAGCTGGATCGTTTTTCTGACGATTGATCCCTTCGCCCATGACAGCGGTTACTACACTGTGCCGGTGCTGACTTGGATCGAAAGCGGGACGTTGGTCACGGATTGGGCCGTGCGGATGGATCGTTTGACCGCGATCATGTTAGTCGTGATCACAACGGTCAGCGCCTTGGTGCATTTGTACAGCTTCGGCTACATGGCCCATGACGAGAATTTCGATGACGAGAAGGAAAGCTATCGTCCGCGTTTCTTTGCTTACCTGTCGTTCTTTACCTTCGCGATGTTGATGCTGGTGACCGCCGACAACTTGATCCAGATGTTCTTTGGCTGGGAAGGCGTGGGCTTGGCGTCTTACCTTTTGATTGGCTTTTATTTCCGCAAGCCAAGCGCCAATGCCGCCGCGATCAAAGCCTTTGTGGTCAACCGTGTCGGCGACTTTGGCTTCGCCCTTGGTATCTTCGCGATCTATATGGTCTTTGACACGGTGAACTTCGCCGAAATTTTTGCTGCTGTGCCAGACAAGGCGGATGAAAGCATCACCTTCCTTTGGGCTGAATGGAACGCGATCGAAGTGATCTGTTTCCTGCTATTCATCGGTGCCATGGGCAAATCGGCGCAGTTCATCCTGCACACTTGGTTGCCCGACGCGATGGAAGGCCCGACGCCTGTGTCGGCTTTGATCCACGCGGCAACCATGGTGACGGCGGGCGTCTTCCTTGTGTGCCGCATGTCGCCGCTGATGGAATACGCCGACAGCACGCAGACCTTCATCATCTATATCGGCGCGATAACGGCGTTCTTCGCCGCGACGGTTGCCTTGGTGCAAAACGATATCAAGCGCGTCATTGCTTACTCGACCTGTTCTCAGCTGGGCTATATGTTCGTGGCCGCAGGCGTGGGCGTTTATTCGGTTGCGATGTTCCACTTGTTCACCCATGCGTTCTTCAAGGCGATGCTGTTCCTTGGTGCGGGGTCCGTGATCCACGGGATGCACCACGAGCAAGACATGAGGAACTATGGTGGTTTGCGCCACAAGATGCCGAAAACCTTCTGGGCCATGATGATCGGCACTCTGTCGATTACAGGCGTGGGTATCCCGCTGACGACGATTGGGTTTTCCGGCTTTCTGTCGAAAGACGCGGCCATTGAAAGCGCATATGCGGGCGGCACGGATGCGGCGATGTTTGGCTTCTGGGCCTTGGTGATCGCGGCTTTGTTCACGGCCTTCTATTCGTGGCGCTTGATTTTCATGACCTTTTTCGGCGAGCCACGCGGCGACAAACACACCCACGATCACGCGCACGAAAGCCCCATGGTTATGGTCGCGCCTTTAGGCGTCTTGGCTGTGGGTGCGATCTTCGCGGGTATGGTCTGGTACGGGCCGTTCTTTGAAGACGAAGCCGAGGTCAATGACTGGTTCGGTGTCGCCCAACACAGTGGCGGCGGCGAAGACCAGGCGCTTTTGATGCTGGGTGCAGCCCATGCGGCAGGTGAAGAAGGCGCAGATGATCACGACGGCGAGGCAAAAGAGGCGGTTCCACCGGGACAAGGCGCGATCTATCGCCACCCAGACAACCACGTTTTGCATGACGCGCACTATGTTCCAAAGTGGGTGAAGATCTCTCCCTTTATCGCGATGTTAATTGGGTTCCTGACGGCGTTCTTGTTCTATATCCGGCGCCCTGATCTTCCGGGCAAACTGGCGGCGAACCAGTCGTTCCTTTATCAGTTCCTGCTGAACAAGTGGTACGTGGACGAGATTTACGACTTCCTGTTCGTAAAGCCTGCGATGTGGCTGGGCCGCTTTCTTTGGAAAAAAGGCGATGGTGTCGTGATTGACGGGTTCTTGAACGGGATCGCGATGAGCATTGTGCCGTTCTTCACCAAGCTCGCCGGTCGCGCGCAGTCGGGTTACATCTTCACCTACGCCTTTGCGATGGTGTTGGGCATTCTGGTCCTTGTGACCTGGACCACCCTTTCGGGAGGGCAGTAAGCCATGTTGCTCGACAATCTGATCTCGATCGTCACGTTTATTCCGCTGATTGGTGCTGCCATCCTTGCCTTGTTCTTGCGCGGCGATGACGAAGGCGCACAGCGCAACGCCAAGTGGGTTGCGATGGCGGCAACGACGGCTTCATTCTTGGCATCCCTGTTCCTGCTGTCCGGTTTCGATCCTCAAAATACCGACTTCCAGTTTGTGGAAGAAGGTACGTGGATTCTGGGGCTTAGCTATAAAATGGGTGTCGACGGGATTTCCATCCTGTTCGTGATGCTGACAACCTTCTTGATGCCGATCACCATTCTGGCCTGCTGGGATGTGAAGTTTCGCGTCAAGGAATACATGATCGCCTTTCTTGTGCTGGAAACGCTGATGTTGGGCGTGTTCTGCGCGCTGGATTTGGTGTTGTTCTATCTGTTCTTCGAAGCCGGTCTGATCCCGATGTTTCTGATCATAGGCATCTGGGGCGGCAAAGAGCGCATCTATGCTTCGTTCAAGTTCTTCCTTTACACCTTTCTTGGCTCGGTCCTGATGCTGGTCGCTATGATCGCGATGTATGTGGACGCGCAGACGACGGATATCGCCCAGCTTCTGAACCACAACTTCGGTTCAGAAACGATGCAGGTGATGGGCGTTCAGGTTCTTGGTGGCATGCAGACGC
>JAOHEK010000074.1 GCA_028097405.1 Paracoccaceae bacterium
CAAGTCCCCGGGACATGAGGAACGGGATATTCCGATGAAGCGGGCTTTCGGTCTAGGAACACTAGCGCTTGTTGCCGTAATCGGCACCAGCGCTTTCGCACAAGAAGTTGTCACCAAGCAATATGATGATGGCGGGGTCTATGAAGGCACCTTCCGTGAAGGAAAGCAGCACGGTACCGGCACCTACCGCCTTCCCAATGGCTATGTCTACGAGGGCGAATGGATTGACGGCGAAATTAAAGGCCAAGGCCGCGCCGAGTTTCCAAACGGCTCGATCTACGAAGGCGAGTTCGCTTTGGGCAAGCCCGAAGGTATCGGCAAGATCACCTTTGCAGACGGCGGCACCTATGAAGGTCAATGGTCCGACGGCAAGATCAACGGGGAAGGCATCGCCCTTTATGCCAATGGCGTCCGCTACGAAGGCGGATTCGTAGAAGCGCTTCATGAAGGTCAGGGCAAGATGGAAAGCCCCAACGGCTATATCTACGAAGGCACTTGGGCGCGCGGAATCAAAGAAGGCTCGGGTCGCATTCAATATCCCGACGGCGCTATCTATGATGGCACACTTGTGCGCGGCGTCCGTGACGGAACTGGCTCTCTAACGATGACCGACGGAATGGTCTACGAAGGCGAATGGGCCAACGGACAGATCAATGGCACCGGCAAACTGACCCAACCCAATGGCGACGTTTACGAAGGTAGCCTTGTGGATGGCAAACGTCAGGGACAAGGCAAAGTCACTTATGCCAATGGTGATGTCTACGAAGGTGCTTTTGAAGCCGATCAGCGGCAAGGAACAGGTACGTTCACCGGAACCGATGGCTATGTCTACACCGGAGAATGGGCTGCGGGCCAGATCGCTGGTTCGGGCGAAGTCACCTATCCTGATGGGTCGGTTTATACCGGAACTTTCGCCAACAATCTGGCCGATGGCACCGGCAAAATCGTTTACCCCGACAGCAATACCTACGAAGGCAGTTGGGTAAACGGCGTGATTGAAGGCCGAGGTATCGCAACCTATGCGAACGGGCTGATTTATGAGGGCGAGTTCAAAGACGCTCGTATGCACGGCCAAGGCAAGATGATCTTTGACGACGGATATACCTACGAAGGCGGCTGGCTAAACGGTCAGCGCGAAGGCGAAGGTATTGCGCAATACTCGGACGGAACCGTTTACGATGGCGGCTTTGTCGGTGGAAAACGTGCGGGCACGGGAACGATCACCATGGCCGATGGCTTCACCTATACCGGTGAATGGAAAGACGGCGAAATCGATGGCGCGGGAACGGCGACCTATGCCAACGGCGATGTCTACGAAGGCAACTTCGTACGCGGCAAGCGCCAAGGCGAAGGCACCATTCGCTATGCTAGCGGTGAAGAACGCACAGGTGTGTGGGAAGACGGCGCATTGGCAGATGACCCAACCGACAGCAACTGACGTTAATACTTTTTGTTAAAAATCACCCGTTTCGCGCCCTAGTTTCGCCGCACCTACACGAGATCTTAGAGCAGGGCCGTAGTCAATCGTTGTGTGTGTAAAATGCCGTCGTTTACCAAAGACAAACTTGCGAAAAAGTCATGTGTTTTCCGCTATTTGCATTTCCTGATTACGGGTGTGCGGGTCAATCGCTATCAAACATGGAAACGGCAAGGCGAGCCGAACCCCTTTGTATCCCCGGACTACACGTCGAAGTTCACGCATCGTACCGAAATTGACGACATCTTTCGCGAACACCCACCAAACCCATCCAGAAATTCAAGCTAAACGCTGACCTGGATCACACTAGTGGCCCTTGTCCGTTAGGCGCAAAATCCACCTTTGACAGCCCATGCTATGCGTCCTATCTTCTGCGCCATGAACCGGGTCCCACATAACACTTCCGCACGCGCCTTGCGTGCCGACCTAGTTCTACTCCTTAGCCGCCTCTGAGCGTGCCTTGCCGGCGCGACCGCTCAGAGGGGTTTCAGCGCCACAAATACAAGGCTAAAGGAGACATCCATGAAAACGATAAAACTGGCTGAAAAGCTGTCGCACTTTTCCTCGCACTGGGATCCGCACGTTGTCGCTGACTACAACGGCAACGAGGTTATGGTGGTGAAGTTCCAAGGCGAATTCCCTTACCACAAACACGACGATACCGATGACTTCTTTCTGGTCCTCGAAGGCGAGATGGAAATGGACATCGAAGGCGAAGCGCCCCGTCGCGTCGGTCCCGGCGAAATGTTCATTGTGCCCAAGGGCATCGTTCACCGACCTCGGGCTGCTGCAGAATGCAAAGTTCTGCTGATCGAGCCCAAGGGCGAATCCAATTCCGGCGATGCTGATCGCATCCCGGCACCGAAACCCAGAATCTAGGGAGGCGAAGCCATGACCCAAAAAGACAAAGTCGTGATCTTCGACACCACATTGCGCGACGGCGAACAAAGCCCGGGCGCAACCATGTCTCATGTCGAAAAATTGGAAATCGCAGAATTGCTTGATGACATGGGCGTCGATATTATCGAAGCAGGCTTCCCCATCGCGTCCGAAGGCGATTTCGAAGCCGTGAGTGAAATCGCCAAACGCTCCAAAGACGCTGTTATCTGCGGGTTGTCTCGGGCCAACTTCAAGGACATCGACCGATGTTGGGAGGCGGTTAAGCACGCTGGCAAACCGCGCATCCACACCTTCATCGGCACCTCGCCGCTACACCGCGCCATTCCCAATCTGACGATGGACGAAATGGCCGAGCGTATCCACGACACAGTCGCCCATGCCCGTAATCTTTGCGAAGATGTCCAATGGTCCCCAATGGATGCCACACGAACGGAATGGGATTACCTTGCCCGCACCGTCGAAATAGCGATCAAGGCCGGGGCCACGACGATCAACATCCCCGATACGGTGGGCTATACCGCGCCCCGCGAAAGCGCTGAACTGATCAGACGCTTGATTTCCGAGGTTCCGGGCGCCGAGACGGTGATCTTTGCCACCCACTGCCACAACGATCTTGGCATGGCGACCGCGAACAGCTTGGCGGCCGTCGAAGGCGGTGCGCGCCAGATCGAATGCACGATCAACGGACTTGGCGAACGCGCGGGCAACACCGCTTTAGAAGAAGTCGTCATGGCCATGCGCGTGCGCGGCGACATCATGCCCTTTGAAACCAGCGTCGATTCCACCAAGCTGATGCATATCTCGCGACGGGTGGCGACGGTGTCGGGCTTTGCTGTTCAATACAACAAGGCCATCGTCGGCAAGAACGCCTTCGCCCATGAAAGTGGCATCCATCAGGACGGCATGCTGAAGAACGCCGAAACCTTCGAAATCATGCGCCCCGAAGACGTCGGCCTAACTGAGACGAATATTGTCATGGGCAAACACTCAGGAAGGGCCGCACTTCGCTCAAAACTGAAGGAACTTGGCTTCGATCTGGCCGACAACCAGTTAAACGATGTCTTCGTCCGCTTCAAAGCTTTGGCCGACCGCAAAAAAGAAGTGTTTGAAGACGATCTGATCGCACTGATGCGGGATCAGGAAACCGGCGAAGTCCATGACCGCATTCAGGTCAAGTTCCTTCGCGTGGTCTGCGGCACCGAAGGGCCTCAGTCTGCTGACCTGACCTTGACTATCGACGGCAAAGATCACCAGACCACGGCTCAGGGCGACGGTCCGGTAGATGCGACGTTCAATGCGGTAAAGGCCCTGTTCCCGCATGATGCGCATCTGCAGCTGTATCAAGTGCACGCCGTCACCGAAGGCACCGACGCCCAAGCCACCGTCAGCGTGCGGATGGAAGAAGACGGACGCATTGCAACCGGACAGTCCGCAGACACGGATACGGTCGTTGCCAGCGCGAAAGCCTATGTGAACGCTTTGAACCGCCTGTTGGTCCGACGCGAGAAATCAACCCCCGACGCCGACGTCAAACACGTGTCTTACAAAGACGCTGGCTAGGGAATCTTAGTTTCGGGCCGGTCCGGTGAATGGATTGGCCCGGAAGGGAATCAAACTTTCAGAAAATCCAAAGCGTTTGAACACATTCCTGCCCCGAAATCTGGGCATTGTTCTTTAGCTGTCTACAATCCACTAGCTACGCCCATTATTGGTACAAATAAAGTGTGGCAGACCGGCCTTATTCGCGGTTTTCCGCCCAAATCCTGCCATATTTACGGCCTAAAAATGTCTCTGAGGCTTCGGTTATGGCCTTGTGTGTTAAAGTGTAAGTGTAAGTGTTTAACGTAACGAGTGAATGGTGATTATGATGGTGCGTTCAAAAATTAAGCCGGTTCTGTCCCTCTGCCTAGTTGTTGTAGCTGGGTTCGCGACCTACGTCCCTTTCGAATTAATTCGATCCGCACAGATCGAAGCGGGCTCGCAAACGCTAGTGATCAATGCCTTTTCGTCCGACCTAAAGTCTCCTTCAATCGGACATTCGCTAGCTGACAGTCAGACAGTTTTGATTGATCTGGATAGCGGACGCACCATCAGTTCCACGACCGATCTGAACGAAAAGGTTCTTTAACGGTCAGCATGGAAAATCCGGCGAGCGCTACGATGCGCTCGCCGATTTCATTTGAAATTTCAGTTGCTCTGCGGAATGTTGGATCGGTCAATTGACCTCCGTTCCGTGTTGGGTGGGGCAAGGCGCGTTCTGAGGGGGAACGCGCCTTAACTATGTTCAATACACTGATATTGTGCACTAATTGCCCATTCCCGCCACACTTCCGCCACATTTCCGGCATAGAAATTCCTTGTTAGCGCATGTGTGTTTATGTGCTTTTGTGCAATCATCAAGTTGGTGAATTAAAATGTGTGAGTTTAAGTTTTGCCGGGGCTCCGGCACATGTTTTCTAAGCAAGACTTCGCCCTGCAAAGGGTTTGACGTCGCCGAAAAAGCCCCTGCAAAGGATCGGCCCCGGTCCATACGGTTGCGGTATGACGGGTTTCTAGATCAAGATTCGTTAATGGATGCACTTGACCCAAGTCAACCGGACGAAGCCATCGGCGCTGCAAAGCGTATTGTCACATCGGCACCTCGTTTTTTGCGTCGCAAAACCGACACGTCGCCGGACGGCCAAAGTAACGCCGCCTAATCCTGCCCAAAAAAAGCAAGGCTCTCAGTCAAGAATTGACTGCGAACCGCACTTACTTCCATCATAATCTCGTGTCGGGCGCTCTCGACAATGCGCAGCTCGCCGGATGACCAATCGCCATGCATCTTGCGGATTGCTGGGATTGAGACGATGTCTTCGTCGTCCCCAACAAATGTCAGCGAGGGCTTTTCCGGGCGCGACATTCTTCCCAATCGTTTTGTTTCCAACGCGGCATAACCGACCCAGTCGACCGATGGCCCGCCCAATGCAAACTCAGGCAACGCCAAGGCCTGTGTGCCCATATACTCGTAACGGTCAGCATCTCGCGTCAGGACGTTGTCGGAAAACGGTGTCTCGATGATGTAATTCACAAGACTGGTGCTTGGTGCAATTCGCTTTCCAAGGCCGAAAACACGCAGAATTTGTGGCAGAAAATAGGGCAATGACCGCACCCAAACCGGAAGGCTAATCCCCCACATTGGCGCAGAATATACAGCCTTTTCAATAGGTAGGTCTTCGATGACTGCCCGGAGCCGCCCATGGAATGTGCGATCATGAACCAAGGTTCTGGACAGCCAAGGTCGCGGGCCGCACCGACCACTTCTGCAACATCAAGTTGATAGTCATCAAATGAACCGACGTGCCCAAGGCGTATATCTTCGGCGACCCGGTCCGAAAGTCCCTGCCCACGCCAGTCTATCGTGACCACGGAATATCCAGATTCTGTAAGCTCACTGGCGATTTGGCCGTATTTCTCGGCATATTCGGTACGGCCGGAAAACAACAGGATTGTACCCCGAGAGGAACCGGCAGGCCAATGGACCACACGCAAGCGGACGCCATCGCTGGCGCGGCGCCAAAACGCTTCAACATTATCCGGCCCTTCGGCCAAATCGTTGTGAAAAGGTGCCGATTCCACTTTTAGCCAAGCAGAGGGGCAAGCTTCATCGCAGCGCCCATATCTCCATCCACCTTCAGTTTCCCGGTCATAAAGGCAGTGGTCGGATTAATCGAACCATCAAGGATTTGCTGGAAGGTATCTGCATCAGCCATCATTGTGACAGTTGCGTCTTCATCACCTGCGCGCGCGCCTTCGTCATCCAACATGATCGCGCCCTCGCCATCGATGACGAATTTGGCGGTATCGCCAAAGCCGCTTGTGTCTTTTTCATTCAACGCTTTAACAGCCTGATCAATGACGTCGCTCATGGGTTTTCCTCACTTAGGTGTTATGGGGGCTCGAATTTGCCCACAGATAGGTTACTATCTTCATCATGAACACTATTTTAACATATCTCAAATGCGCCGTTACGGCATTTGCTACAACTCTCGTTTACCTGACCCCGGTTTTTGCCGATGACGCCGAGCTAGAGGCCTTGTTTGAGGGCTTGCGCGGCGAAGATCCAGCCGCGGCGGTTCAGATCGAAAGCCGAATTTACGACATCTGGTCACAATCTGGTTCGTCATCAATCGATCTGTTGTTGGACCGAGGGCGAAATGCCCTAGCCGAAGATGATACGC
>JAOHEK010000075.1 GCA_028097405.1 Paracoccaceae bacterium
GCTCCGATTGCATTCACCAGACATTCTGGCTTCAATTTGTAACCGGAAAACCAATAAGAAGCAGCCTTTGGAGCAGCCGCAGCGAAATCACCCTTTGTCCGCACAGCTGACCTCGGAGCTGCGTGCAGCACAGGTCCGGTTTGAGCCCGTCTCAACCAATGCTGCGCGACTCTCCATCGCCTGCATTGGATCCGAGATTAGGGAGCGGCCTCCCGAGTTAGAAAACGGGTCCGTTAAATCTGTAGACAAGGTCATGATGATCCATGACGGATTTTAAATCTCGCGTTGTGCCTTTTTGGCGCGGAACACTTTTCTGTGGATCGCTCCATACAATGGTACCGCAGCCATTATCGTGCGGCTCTTGTCGTTGGTGGATAAACCTGAAGGCCGACAGATCGATTTGTTTCACGGTATGCGTGAATGTGCCCGAACGCCAGAAACAGCAAAGTGCAGATATTGCAGCTGCGAAGGGCTTATGCGACACTTGCGATAAAGGCGACTTCAGGCACTTCTCTTGCCAAATCGCTTGTTCAATAGGCAAAATAAAGCAGCGCGCACTACACAAGACCGTGAAATTTGGCGATAAGCAAAGCGTGCAGTATACCTCTGGGATATGCTAGAAACTTAATTTTTCAAAAGGAACAGCCCTTTGAGACATCTTTTCTCGGTCGTTTTCGCCGCTGCGATCTTGATCGGCGCATACGTCGTCAATTTCGGTGTTCCCGCCCGGATTTCCCAAGCCATTCCGTTTCTAAATTCCGCGGGATCGGATGCAGAAACAGCGGATGCGCACACAACCAACCAACGTGCGCGCGGCGGTCGAACGACGTCCGTGGTTCTAGAAAGTCTCGCTTACCGTCCGTATACAGCCACAATTGAAGCCATCGGCAATGCAACTTCGTGGCGCAGCGCGGATGTTCTGGCGGAAACATCGGGCCGTGTCACCGAGGTGGCGATGAAACCCAACCTAAGCGTTGAAGAAGGTGATGTTCTGGTGCGCCTTGACGACCGGACGCAGGAACTAAACTTGAACCTCGCGCGTGCCGAGATGGCGCAGGCAAAAACGGATTTCGACCGTCTTAACCAGTTGCGTAACAATGGGAACCTTACGGTAACTGCTGTCAGTCTTGCGGATTTCTTGCTCGAGCAAACGCGCGCTGAGGCCGCGGTTGGACTGGCCGAAGTGGAACTGGACAAGCGCACAATTCGCGCCCCCTTCAAGGGCAAGTTGGGGCTGAACAGAATTGAGGTTGGCAATCTGATCAATGCGTCTGACATAATTGTATCCATCGACGATACCGAAACCCTACTTGTAGAATTTGAACTGCCAGAGCGGTCTATCAGCATGTTGGAGTTGGGTCGCGCCGTTTTGGCAAGCACGCCAAGCTATGCGGGCCGCGTGTTTCAGGCAGAAATCACCGCCTATGACAGTCGGATTGACAGCACGACCCGCACCGTCTCGGTTGAGGCCCGTATCGACAACTCGGATGGTTTACTGTGGTCCGGAATGACCTTTGCGGTGCGTTTGCTCAACGACACCGAACCGATGCCTTCTGTCCCCGCCACGGCGTTGAACTGGGCGCGCCACGGTGCGGGCATTTGGGTGGTTGAGGACGGCAAAGCGCGGCGCGAGCCCATTACGGTCCGGTTCCGTCGCGGCGGTGATGTCTGGATCGATACTGAACTGCCCGAAGGCACAACCATAGTTGTCGAAGGTGCAGCGAAATTGCGTGAAGGCTCTGCCGTTGAAGGTGTTGGCCAAAACGAGAGCGCGCGCGCGCAATCCACTCAGCGTGACACCGCCTTGGCAGAGGACGCCGCAAAGGCTCCGACATGAGTTTGGAAAAGACGCTTCGCAAGACCGGTTTCGCACATCTATTTGTCCGGCGTCCAATTCTTGGCATCGTCCTAAATTTATTGATCATTATAGCGGGCCTTGCGGCGCTTGCGTCCGTCACCGTGCGCGAAATGCCGAATGTCGATCAGCCGATAATTTCAGTCCGCACCGACTACACAGGGGCGGTGCCTGCGACGGTGGATCAGGAAATCACCGTGGTGTTGGAGGAGGCGTTGACCGGCCTTGACGGGTTGTCCTACATGGAAGCGACATCGAGCGCTGGCTCCAGCAGTATCACGATCGAGCTGTCGCAGAACACGGATATAAGCCAAGCCGCCAACGAGGCGCGCGAGATCGTGTCAGAAACCCTGCGCGAACTTCCCGATGACGTCGATGACCCGGTTGTCACGCGCAACGACAGTGACAGCGACCCGATCATGCGGCTGGCCCTGTTAGGGGATTCCAGCTTTGCTGAATTGACCCGTGTCGCCGAGGGCATCGTAACTGACCGGCTGACGACAATTGACGGTATTGCCGAAGTTACGGTGCGCGGCGACCGCAAAGAAGAATTTCGCGTGACATTGAATATGCCCAACTTGATTGGTCTTGGGCTGACGGTAAACGATGTTTCGGACGCACTGAAAGTGCTGCGCGACAACACCCCGCTGGGCGAGCTGGAAACCCAAAACCAAACGCTTGCCCTGCGTGTCAGCAACGGCAATGTCGATCTTGAAACCATTGAACAGACCCCAATTAACGCCACAACCCGGATCGCCGATGTCGGCGTGGTTCAACGCATCCCAGAAGATGCCAACGTCTTTGTTCGCGTAAACGGCCAACCTGCCGTTGGATTGGACGTTTCGCGGCAATCAGTGGGCAATACGTTGGAAATTTCTAAGGCCGTGAACGCGGCCATACTTGATTTGCGCGAGGAACTGCCCGAGGGCATGGATATAATCGTAGCATCAGACGACGGAATTTTTATCGAAGGGTCGTTGAGCGAGGTGATTAACTCGATCATGCTAGCGACTTTGATTGTGGTGGCTGTGATCTTTGTCTTCCTGCGCTCTCCGCGCGCAACACTGATCCCCACAATCACTATTCCTGTAGCGTTTGCCGGGACCTTGGCCGCGATTTGGATCACTGGCTTTTCGGTCAACACGATCAGCCTTCTGGCACTTGTGCTTGCCACCGGCATGGTGGTGGACGATTCCATCGTTGTGATCGAAAATATCGTGCGCAAAAGACGCTCGGGGATGGGGGCTTTTGCGGCCGCGGCAGAAGGCACAAACGAAGTGTTCTTTGCCGTTATCTCGACGACGGCAACGCTTGCGGCGGTGTTCATCCCGATTTCGTTTCTCCCCGGACAGGCTGGCAGCGTCTTCTCTGAATTTGGCTTCGTGCTGGCCTTTGCGGTGACCGTTTCGTCCTTTACAGCGTTGACTTTGGCGCCAGTCCTTGCGGCCCTATTGGATACCTCTAGCGGCATGGTGGACGGACAAGCTGACGACCAAAAGCCGGGCCGTATTCAGCGGGGCTTCGACCACGTAATTGATTTGGCCATCCGAAATCCTGTCATTGTTCTTGCCGCCGCCGGAGCATTTGTGATCTTTGCGGCTGCGGCGGCCGTGAACCTGCCCTCCGCCATCACGCCTTCAGAAGATCGCGGCGTGTTCCTCATTCAGGCCAGCGGACCGCTGGATACCACGACCGAGTATCTGGATACGCAGGCCGTCCAAATCGAAGACATTTTGGAACCGTTCCTTCAGTCTGGCGAGATCGCGGCCGTGCAGACGATTATCGGCATTCGTGGCGGCAACACAGCCTTTGTCATTGCGCGTCTGCCCGAATGGTCACAGCGCGAACGCAGCCAGCAAGAGATTCTGGCCGAGGTCAACGGGAGTCTGGGCAAAGTGCCCGGCGTGCAGGTGCGTGCGCGTGCTCCCAACAGCCTGAATATTCGCGGTGCCGGTCAGGGCCTGACTTTTGCAGTGACCGGAACCAACCTTGATGCAATGAATGACAGCGCAAGTGCCCTGATTGGGGCGATGCGGCAGAATGCGAGTTTTGTTAACCCGCAGCTGTCCAATGCGTCGGTGAATGCGCAGCTTGAGCTTTTCGTGGACGAGGAACTTGCCAATAGCCTAGGTCTTTCCGAGACTGATATCACAAGCACTGTTGGCGCGCTTCTGCAGGGCGTTGTTCCGGTGTCCATCTTTGAAAACGACGCGGAAATAGATGTCAACGTGGTGCCGGGAGGCGCTGCGA
The DNA here is from genome assembly GCA_028097405.1 of Paracoccaceae bacterium. Lineage (GTDB taxonomy): Bacteria > Pseudomonadota > Alphaproteobacteria > Rhodobacterales > Rhodobacteraceae > CALKXV01. The sequence continues at coordinate 4,106 of JAOHEK010000075.1, forward strand.
TTGATGACCCATCTGATCTGGAAAACCTGTCGTTGCGGCTGAACAACGGTGGCTACGTCCCATTGTCTTCCGTTGCAACGCTGACGCCTGTGGTAAGCCCTGCGCAGATTGAACGTCAAGGCGGGTCACTGGCCGTCACGTTGCAATCCAACCTCGCGCCCGGCGTGGATCTAAGTACCGCGATTGCCAATCTTGAGGGTCTTGCTGCGGATACACTGCCTGATGGGATCGGTATCCAGCTGACCGGCGAGGCCGCAGCACTTGAGGACGGCCAATCAAGCGTGTTGATCGTCTTTGCCGTCGCTCTGACCGTGGTTCTGCTGGTGCTTGCTGCACAATTTGAAAGCTTTGCAAGTGCGGTTGTAATCATGATGACCGTTCCTTTTGGTCTGGCAGCGGCCTTGTTCGCCATCTCGCTGACGGGCGGGTCGCTGAATTACTACAGCCAGATTGGTTTGGTGCTGCTGATCGGGGTTATGGCCAAAAACGGAATCCTGATCGTTGAATTCGCCAACCAATTGCGCGAGCGCGGACAGGACATCGACGGTGCTATCCGCGATGCAATGCGCCTGCGCTTAAGGCCGGTGATGATGACTATGATTTCGACCGTTTTGGGGGGTGTGCCGCTGATTATCTCCAGCGGAGCGGGTGCCGAGGCACGTGAAGCGGTTGGCTGGGTGATTGTCGGTGGTCTTGGGTTTGCAACCATATTTACATTGCTTTTGACGCCGGTGTTCTATCGCTGGGTTGCAGTATGGGGTGCCAATCCGGGTGCATCATCGCGACGTCTTGATCGAGAGATGGACGCACCTGCAACTGGCAACGCTCAGGCATTGGGAACGCCAGCAGAATAGGGTTTCAGCATAGTGACGGCTTGCATTGCAAGATAACGCCTAGGCCGCGTGCATGCGCATGTTTAATCATGTCTGAACCTGTCCCAAGATAATACTCGAGGTGATGAAATCCGCCGGTTGCGGGGAAGGCTTTGACCCGAATGTGACGAGATATATGTACAAAGACCCAGACATTGGCAGATTTGCAGCGAAGGTCGGTTTCATACTCTATCCGCCAGATACTGCGCTTCGCTGCCCAAACGGCAAAATGAAAGCAGCCATAGATTGGCAAGATTTTGACATCCGCTAAGCTGAGACCCAGCAAGATTGGTCGGTGAATTTGAATGGCCGCTTTAGTGAAACCTGTTGCGCGCAGTGAACCCCGGCGCTTCAAGCGCGAACAAATGCTGCGTCAGCAATAGCCGCAGCTGCAAAAGGCCGGTTTGTCCCGCACAGCGGTAGTTGGTACGCGGCTGCGCGAATGACATGGTGTGTCTGTGGGCGCCGCTCTCCTTGGGCAAACGAGGTACAGTATACTGGCCTCAATGAAGCAGCCACAAAGGAGAACGACAATGGCATATTATGTTGGATTAGACGTGTCCGTCAAAGAAACGTCGATTTGTATTATGGATGACAAGGGCGAGGTTATCGCGCGCACGGATGTCTCAACTGATCCAGATCTGATCTCGAACTTCATCTCGAAGCACGCGCCAGACGTAGAGCGGGTTGTTCATGAGAGCGGCATTTTGGCGATTTGGCTCACCCGCGAGTTAGAGAAACGCGGCGTGCCTATCATTTGCATAGATGCGCGTCTCGCGCACAAAGCACTGCCGGGGCGCATTAACAAATCCGATCAGGGCGATGCTGAAGGGCTGGCGCAACTGGCCCGTACTGGCTGGTTCACTCAGGTCCATATCCGCAGCGAGGCTTCTGAGCGCGTGCGGGCTCTCATTGGCGCTCGCGAGCGGTTGATCCGCATGCGCAAGGATCTCGAAGGCCATGTGCGTGGCGTTCTAAAGGTGTTTGGCATCTGCATGAAGTCGGTTGGGACGGGAAAGTTGCGAAGGGGCTTCCGGGATCAACTCGCCGCTGTAGCGGATAGGGATCCGGCGATTGCGATGCTGTCAGAAACGTTCATCCCTCTGCACGAGACACTGTGCATTGCCAGAGATGCGCTGGATGACGAAGTTAGGTTGATGGCGCGCGAAAGTGATCTGGCGTGCCGATTAATGACCGTGCCGGGTGTTGGTCCCATCGTGGCGTTGGCGTATATCGCGACACTGGACGATGAAAAACGGTTCAGGAAATCGATTGATGTTGGGGCTTTTCTTGGTCTCACGCCAAAACGCCATCAATCCGGCGAGGTGGATTGGTCGGGTAAAATATCTAAATGCGGTGATTGCGATATGCGCCGATTATTATACTCAGCAGCGTCAACATTGATCAGTTGCACGCGAAAGTCCTCTCGTTTGAAAGAATGGGCAACAAAGTTAGCCGAGCGTAATCGGCGGAGCAATACTCGGC
>JAOHEK010000076.1 GCA_028097405.1 Paracoccaceae bacterium
GGCGATAGTATTTCCGGCGTAAGCTTGCAATTTTGTACCGGCATTGGTTTAATCGTCAGCAACCATAAGCGTCCAACGCGACAAAAAAATAAAAAGAGACAGGCATGAAAACTCTGGTCATCTCATCCATGAAGGATGAAGGTCCCTATCTTTTGGAATGGATCGCGCACCATCGCGCAATCGGATTTTCAGATTTCCTGATCTACACCAACGACTGCACAGACGGCACTGACCACCTGCTAGACCGCCTGGCCGAGCGCGGGATTGTCACGCACAAGCGTACAAAAGTGCTGAAACGCGGGCCCCAGAAATCAGCGTTCAAAGACGCGATCACGACAGAAGAATATAGTTCGGCGGACTGGGTTTATGTGACCGATGCGGACGAATTCCTTTGCATAAAAGCAGGTGCTGGACAGGTCAGCGATCTGATCGCGGCCTATGATGTTGCCGATGTCATTCCCGTCACATGGCGGCACTTTTCAACATCTGGCGATGTTGCGGTAAACCCGAGCTTGATCTGCGACAGGTACCAAGATGCGGAACCTGCGCAGGCAACAGATTTACGTGCCGGTCGCTTTGTGAAATCGCTGTTCAAACCATCGAAGAACATCGAAGGGCTTGGGCTGCACGCTCCAAAGATCATCAAAGGCAAAGAAAATAAATTTTCTTGGGGATCGGCCGAATGGTTAGAAGACCCGAACGCCAATCCAACGCGACCGAAGTCTTCATTTGGTTACGAGGTTGCTCAGGTCAACCACTACCCCCTCAAATCCGTCGACGCCTATTTGATGAAACGTCGCCGCGGACGCGCGAACCATTTCAACGAAACCCTTGGAACCGAATACTGGGATCGCTGGAATTTGGGAGGCGAGAAAGATCGTTCTATTAGCGAAACGGCCAAACTTCGCGCAAAGGAAATGGAACTTCTTTTGGAAGATGGATTGACCGCGCATTTACATCAGGCTGCGGTTTCCCTGACAGTTCAGGCATTCCAAGTTTACGTCAAAGAGCCCGTGATCGGAGCCCTTCGCGCCGGACTTATCGTGAAGTCCGAACAGATGAACATGGCAAAACCGCCCAAAGCGATGGTGGCCCCTAAAGTACGCAATAAGATTGTAACCGAACCGGCGGCAAAGAAGCCTGCGAATACATCCGAGAAAAAGAAGGGCGAAGGCAAAGCTGGCAAGAACGCCAATGGCAAAGCAAAACGCTTTGCCAATCGAAGCAAGCTTCTTGGCGATATGCCAAAGAATGGCCGCTGCGCCGAAATAGGTGTTTGGAATGGCGATTTTTCGACCCAAATTTTGGAAATTGCAGAACCTGCCGAACTTACACTGATCGATCCCTGGGGGCTTTTGGCCGAGGGTCCGTCAACTGACTGGAATCACAAGAAGCATGGCAGTTCGGATGCTATGGATACCATGTTCCAACATGTTCAGAGCAAGTTCGAAGGCGAAGACCGGATCAATATCTGCAAAGGTTTTTCGGAAGATATACTAAACCGTTATCCCGATGATTATTTTGACTGGGTTTATATCGATGGAAACCATCAATACGAATTTGTGAAAGCAGATGTCGAACTTTGTTTCCGCAAAGTCCGCAATGGTGGTGTAATTGCAGGTGATGATTTCTTTTGGGAGCGTTCGGGGCGCAGACATGTTCGGGATGCGGTTATCGATGTGCTGAAAGAAAAAGACATCGACGCGAAAACGTCCCTATCGCGGTATGGTCAGCAATTCATGATCAGTGTGGTAAAGAAAAGCGCTGCCGAAGCCGCCTAAATTTTGATTATTAGACGGCCACGGCAACGTGAAGAACAAGCTGGATCAGCTTACTCTGCGACCAGACGCAGTTTTGCCAAATCAGTCCCGACGACAACATTTCCGGAAAACCCACCATCGCGCACCGCATCGGTATAGTCTTGTTCGGTCAAACCACCATTGGGCAATGGATAAGGTCCCTGACGCGGTGCGCCCATTGGCGGGATCAAATGCGTCAACATCAGATTTGCTGCACCAGCGCGATCCGCCATGCCCCCAAGATCGGTCGCTGTTGATTGGCGGAAATAGATGGGCGGTGGGAAACCCGTTGTACCGTCAGGCCCCATCACCGGATGGATCGCGGAATGGACGATGATATCGGCACCTTGCGCCAGTAACTCGACCTGCGTCGAGGTCGAGGTATCGCGGGGTGGAACCGGCTTGTCGTTGCCAGCATCGCCACCAATCACAACACTACCAGCCGGCGTATCCACCCGGTAAGATGCATGACCCGCAACATGGCGGCTTGAGATGGCCGAGACCTTAACATCGCCCTTTTCCCAGACGACTTGGGGTGTATTGGACGCAGCAAAGGTCGTGACGTTCAACAGATCTTTCGGACCACCCGGCAGACGTTTCGGATTCTCAGCCAACCGCTGTGCCATCTCGCCCGATTGGATCAACGCATCGCCAATATGTTCGGCAAACTTTTCGCAACTCATCGTATGCCCTGCCCTCGCCTTGGCGTCTTCGTGGCAGACCATATCAACCTTTGGACCCTCTGAATTGAAATGCCAACGCAGCTGCATCAAATCGGGCAAGCCTTCGGAATGATCGGAATGGATATGTGTGAAAAAGACACCCGTCAAACGCCCGGCAGGAACACCGACCTCGGACAACCGCTGAGTCGTTCCGCGCCCGGTGTCGAACTGCAACAACACATCGCGGCAGTTATTTTCCTCGGTGCCGTAAGTAACAAGCGTTCCGGAACCGGCTTGCCCGCGAAACACAGGCGGGCCGCCTTGGGTTCCCGTCAGAGTGACCTCAAGGCATTGTGCCGCAGACACAGGCGCTGCCAAAGCTAGAGACGAAACCGTAAGTATACATGCTGCAAGACTACTGATTTTCATTTCAAGGCCCTCCAAAAACCAATTTTTGAAACTGAAATCAGTAAATATCGATTTTTTCAACCTGTCAAACTTTGCAGTGTCAAACGGGGCCAGGCGGCAAAATCGTGATCGACTTCGCCGCCTTGCGTCTTCAGGTCAGATGGGTGTTGAACCAGCCGATTGTGCGATCCCAAGCCAATTCGGCCGCTGCTTCATCATAGCGCGGCGTGGAATCGTTGTGGAAACCGTGGTTCGCTTTGGCGTAAATATGCGCTTCGAAGGTCTTGTTGTTTGCCTTCAAAGCCGCCTCGTATTCCGGCCAACCAGCATTAACGCGTTCATCAAGCTCGGCGTATTGCAACAGAAGCGGCGCTTGGATCTTCGGCACGTCTGCGGCACTGGCTTGCCGCCCGTAGAACGGCACCGATGCAGCCATTTCTGGGTAGGCAACAGCCAAGGCATTGCAGACACCGCCGCCATAACAAAACCCAACGGCGCCGACTTTTCCGGTACTATCGTCGCGGCCCATCAGATCTTCGAAGCCAGCGAAGAAGTCATTCATCAGCTTTTCACGATCTACAGTGCGTTGCAGTTCGCGACCTTCGGCATCGTTTCCGGGATAGCCGCCGACCGAGGTCAGCCCATCGGGGGCCAGAGCCATAAATCCGGCCTTTGCCACGCGGCGCGCGACGTCTTCGATGTAGGGGTTTAGACCACGGTTCTCGTGGATCACCAGCACTGCGGGGATCTTACCTGTCGCATTCGCGGGACGTACAAGATAGCCGCGCACGTCGCCGTGCCCATTTGGCGAGGGATAGGTGATGTATTCAGGTACAATGTCGGGATCATTGAACGAGACCTGTTCGGCCAAAGCGTAATTCGGGCTAAGCATGCTAAGCAATGCCACCGCCGTCACACCACCAACGGCCCATCGACCAGCGCGATCCAGAAATTCGCGCTTTGTGATCTTACCGTGTGCGTAGAAGTCATAGAGGTCGAGAAGTTCCTGATCAAAGTCTTTTGCAGTCATGCGGTTCATGGCTCTACTCCGTTTTGGAATCATGTTGGGTAATATGACGTTACGTTATGGGCCGTGTTGATGCCTTATCAAGTCACAGTTCTGTTTGGGCGCGGCGGGTTCGATCATCCCGTGCATATGCTTCAAGCGATTTGCGTCATTTCGTTCAATGCGAAATCTGCAATTGCCCCTTCTGTCGCTTGACCGTAGGCGGCAAGATGCGGCGCGTTCATGTGATCCTGCCAAAGCGCGCGGCTTTCCCATTTTTCAATGAACATGAAGAACCCGGGTTTGTCGTTATCTAGATGCAGATCGTATTGTTGGCAGCCAGCTTCACCGCGCGTGATCGGCACAAGCTTTTCCAGCTCGCGCTGGACCAGAGCTTCTTTGCCGGTAGCTGCGGTGATTTGAGCAAGGATGATAAGGGTCATGCGATGTGTACCGCGCTTGGGAGTCCAGTGTAAGCGAATGATAGGCATCATACCCCACTTGGGCAACAGAAGGCTGTGACCTGTGGCGATCAATCAAGGTTTTACGATCATCGGGCACCAACAGCGCGATGTGAGCGTTGCATTCCCGTACAAATACTGCCTAGTTTTCACGCATGATTTTTCTGGATGTCAGTCAGAATCCGATGTTGGTCGCCGCTTCGCTGGTCATCGCCCTTGTGGCAGGCTTCGCCGGACTGACCCTAACCAAGGATATGGCGCAAAAATCCGTCGGACAGCGCAAAGTCGCGATTGCTCTTGCCTCGATTGCGCTGGGGGGCGGCATCTGGTCGATGCACTTCGTGGCAATGCTGGGGCTGCAGATGCCTATATTGTTTTACTACGATAGTGCGATGACGCTGGCCTCGGCTTTGGTGGCTATTCTAATTGTCAGCGCCGCCTTGATTTTGTTGCACTTCACCGAGCGGACGCCGCTTATCGTAACCCTTGCCGGCGGTTTGGTCGCGACCGGCATTCTGGCAATGCACTATATTGGAATGGCCGGGCTTCAGCTGTGCCGTGCCGTGTACACGCCATTTGGCGTCATACTTGCCATCATTTCGGCTTTTGCGTTGTGCATAGCGGCCTTCTGGATCGCTTACGGGCGACGATCTAACCGGAACATCCTTCTGGGCACGCTTTGTTTCGGGGCTGCGGTGGTGTCGGTTCATTTCGTTGCCATTGCCGGAACGCGCTTTGTCGAAGTCCCCGCCTTTAACGAATTCGGCCCTGTGATGAGCAACGAAGTACTGGCGATTGGGGTCATTTTGACCAGTTTCGTGATCTTTGGCGCGTTTTTGTGGGTTGCGACGACCTATTTGGTTTCGCAACCGGCACCTGTCGTGGCGGATATGACGCCCCCGTCCGCCGTGGCCAGCCCTGCGCTTATCGCAACCACGATGCCACTGCGTATCCCATGCGAGAAAGACGGCAGCATGCTTTACCTAGATCCCGTCGATGTCGCGATTGTCCGGGCCGAAGGGCATTATACCCACGTCTACACCGATGGCGCGCAGCATTTCTGCATCTGGCCGATCACCGAAGCCACAAAACGGCTGACCGATAGCGGTTTTCTGAAGGTCCACCGCAGCTATCTGATCAACCCGAGACATTTGGAAGCCTTTGAACGCCAGAAGGATAAGGGCATCTGCCGGTTTGCTGGCACCGATATCCCACCGGTCCCGGTCAGCCGGTCGAATCTGAAGCTGGTGCGCGATCTGTTGAACGTGTGACACAAGCGCAGTTCGTGCAAACCACGGCGCATCTGGTGCAAAACCTGCCCCATCCGTTGATTAATCCGTGAACTGCGTCGGCGGTTGTGCACAACTGTGCACCCTACAGGAATTGCTTATTCGGGAGGTACAGCAATGATCCCAGCTGCATTTGATTACCATCGACCCACGGACATGGCGGGCGTTTTGTCCTTGTTGTCCGAACACGGCGACGACGCCCGTGTTATGGCGGGGGGGCATAGCCTGATCCCGATGATGAAACTGCGCATGGCCGAAGTGCCGCATCTGATTGATCTACAGGATGTCGGCGGCTTGTCCGGCATTTCGGTTGACGGTGGAACAGTGCGCATCGGTGCCATGACCACACAGGCCGAAATCATCGATCACGTCGGACTAACCAGCGCTGCTCCGATCTTGCGCGAAGCCGCGCTTCAAATCGCGGACCCGCAGGTGCGTTACATGGGTACTGTTGGCGGCAACGTCGCGAATGGTGATCCGGGCAATGATATGCCGGGGTT
>JAOHEK010000077.1 GCA_028097405.1 Paracoccaceae bacterium
TTATCTTGCGCACTTACCGAGATCACCTTCACATAGAAAAAGTTTGATCGAGTGGAAGGCCCGCCGGATTTTGGCGTTTGCCCTCGCATTGGAAAACAAATGCGATCTACTTTGCTAGGAGGGGATAATGACTAAAAAGTATTTGCTCGACAGGCTACCAGAGATCGAACGACTTGAGCGGCAGGCTGAATTAATTGGCCTAGATCGCGTTCGGGATCATTTTTCGCTGGCTGATGGTGAGGCTGTGCTAGATGCGGGGTGCGGGTCAGGCTGGGCTTCGCGTTTGGTGGCACGTGAGTGGCCTGGCACAACAGTGACGGGCATCGATCTCACGCCGAGTTTCGTTGAGTATGCAAGGCAATGCGCTGAGAACGAACAGATCAAGAACCTCTCCTATGTTTCAGGAGACATCACTGACCTTCCCTTTGAAAACAAGAGCTTTGACGTTGTTTGGTCACAGTTGGTCATTTTCTTCCTGCCTGAGCCGGAAAGCGCCATAGCTGAGTTCGCGCGCGTCCTGCGGCCGGGTGGTCAGGTCAAGATAGCCGTGACTGAAAGCCCCTTTGAAACAATCTGGCCAGAACGACCTCCGCTTTCGCAAGGTATTCGAGAGATGCGCGAGAAAGCCCTGCACGGATGGCGAATGGCTTGTATACCCCAAATGCTCAAATCTGCAGGTTTCCAGGACATAACAGTCGAAACGGCTGTCGACCGCGTCCACAGTTTCAACGGCGGAGCGAGCCCGGCGCAACGGAGGAATATTGAAGAAAGCTATGTTCAAGCATTGCGGGACGATCCGAGTCTTGCGGGCGGTAAGGACAATGCAGATCGTCTGATTGGCGAGATTCTGAATTTTGCAGATGACAATGAAAGTGTCTCCATCAACACGCACTGGGTCTTTGGCGGCAATAAGCCATAGGTCGGGCAGCCCCATTTCAGCTTTGCGGGGGTAGTCAGTAAGGGCTCCAAGCTGCCGTTAGATCGGTCGCAGCAATTTGGTGTTGGCCGCCACCTTGGGCGTTGTGGACGGCCCAAACCCGCCGTTCACGAAAATCATTGGCGCTGCACCGCAGCTTTCCGAAAGCTGCCGTTCCTAAGCGGTTTCAAGTCGAATTCCCTCGGGACCATCCATTCCGTGGCGGCCCGATAGGCGATGTTGATACCGTTCGGCCATTCGAGACGGCGGTGCAAATGTCGTCTTGTTCGCGGGCGGTTGCTGCGCCAACGACGGTGGAACCAAGATCGATGAGAACAATTGGTTGGTTCTGGTGGATGCATCAACACGGGACTGAGCGTAGGTCGGAATTCATCTGGACTGCGTCCCAATGTAAGCACCGCCTATCTGCACCCTCAGCTCATGCGTTGCGCGAATTCTGTTCTGCCGTGTTTATCGATCAAGAATTAGTGCATTCACGATACATCAAACAATTCAAGCAGTCGGCGAACATCAGCCATCGGCAGACGGCATCTTTCATGATCAGAAATCGCAGTCAGACACTGATGGAGATCGGCTGGAGCTATAAGCTCCAGCCGATGGTATTCTTCAACAACCCACAAAACTCCGTGCATCGCTAGAGCTTGATCGCGCGCTAACTTGCGCATCGCACCATCGCCGGTCAGCAATGTCCATTCCCGCTCTTTGGCAAGAATGAGTGCGAAAGCGTCAGGAAATGAGAGTTTGCCGGACTGTTGATGAACTGTCATAGCTGCCGCCAGTTCTGTTGGGCTCAACTCAACAACGTCCAAACCAAAAGCGATCAGACGATCTCCCAATTCACCTTTCAATTCTCGCTCAAACAGGAGATCGGGCACGCAAAAATCATATGGCAGCTGGAACATTTGCTCCAACATGTTGCCTCTTTCCAGGTCAATGATGACAGACGTATCCGATACAATTACTGGCAACAGCTACCCCATCGGATTGTCCAACCGGAGATCGAGATCTCGCACAGAGATGCCCAATAGCTCGGCTGCTTTGGATTCGCCAATCATGTTCTCGGCCAATGCCCGATAGCACAATCGGTCAAATCGTTTCGGTTCCTCAAAATGCCCGTCCAATGACCCTGGCTCCTTGTAGGGAGGCTTCCTCCAGCCACGTTTCGCAAACACCTTGAAGATGCTTGAGAACGCCCGCGGGCCCAGAATGCCCAAATCCTTACACCGATAGGCAATCGCCTGCATGCTGACGCCGAAACGCTCTTTGAGCGCAAATAGCTCGCCCAAAGAAACCGATGATCTGTTTGACCCCATTTCCGCACGCAAAATGTCAGCCGGAATGAGAAATGCACCCGCAAAACGATGAGCTGCCTTCTCACAATCAGCCTCTTTCATATCCTTTGGATGAGACATGACCATGTGGCCTAGCTCGTGGGCAAGTGTGAAGCGTTTGCGCTCTGCCCAAGCATCTTTGTTGACGACGATGACGCGCGCGGCCATGTGCGATCCGCGACTGACGCGCGCAGCAAGTCCATCGATGTTTTCCAGTGCGAGCGACAAAACCTTGATGCCGCGCTCCTCCAATAGTTCGGATAACTGCGGAATGGGATCATTGCCAAGCCCCCAATCCTCGCGGACAGAGCGCGCAGCATCTTCCGCATCTCTTAAATCAGAAACCGGATAAGGCGCACTACGCGGCTTGTCCCAGTCAATGCTGCGCAGTTGCAGCAAATCCTCAACTGCAAGATAGCGCTCCAAAAAGTGCAGTGAGTTGGCCTCGATCGCGGCTTCTTCGCGCGCAGAGGTACTCGGTTTTTTGCGAAATTCCACACCCTCGAGTTCCAGACCATCTTCGCTGAGAAGATAATCAACGCTTTTTCCCAATGCATCGGCAAGCGCCAAGACCACGCCAGAACTCGGCATGTCTTCATTGCGCTCATATTTTCCAATTGCCTGGGCTGAGACGCGGCCCTCCATCTGCGCAGATAAGTCGCGCAGAGAAAGACCGGAGGCAGCGCGGGCAATTTTAAGCCTTCGACCAATCATTAGCTTTATCCTCTGGTGGCTGTGGTTTACAAAATAGTAAAAAAAACGACGCTTGTAAACCTTTTGGGTTGCAAAACCCTAAAAAAGCCCTAATTAGGACGGTAACGAGAGTATGGGAGGAATAAATTGTAAACCGGCCTGAGATGAACTCAGGTCAGCGAGGAAGCCATGATGGCCAAAGACCAAAACAATGCAGATGCTCACAAGATGAGGCTTCTTTGTATTGATGGCGGTGGCATCAAAGGAACTTGCCCCGCCGCATTTCTCGCCAGCCTAGAAGACGACCTCGATCGCCCGATAGGACAATATTTCGATCTCATTGCAGGCACATCGACCGGTGGAATCCTAGCCATCGGTTTGGCGCTTGGTCTCTCCGCCAACGATCTTCTCGCCCTTTATGTCGACAAAGGGCCGGAAATATTCGGACAAGCAGGCCATCCCAACAAAATCGCGGCATGGTTTGTAGATAAATGGGCCTCAACCCGTCATATCGTTGCTCCAAAGCATGATGCCGAACGACTAAAGGTTGTGCTTCAATCCGTTCTTAAGGATCAAAAACTGGGGCAGGCCTCAACCCGTCTTGTGGTGCCCTCTTGGGACGCTGACCTTCAAAGCGTTTATGTCTACAAAACCGCTCACCACCAGCGCTTTACCAAAGACTATAAGAAAACCGCAGTGGATGCGGCCCTAGCGACAGCTGCTGCTCCGAGTTTTTTCAAACGACACCGCACCGTCGATCAGGTTGGGCTGATCGACGGCGGCGTTTGGGCCAATAATCCAACCGGCATAGCCGCTGTGGAGGCGACCGCAGTTTTAGGTTGGCCCGCAGATCAGTTGCAAATTTTAAGCCTTGGGTGCGTCGATGAAATCTACACGCTGCCTGAAAATCCCGGCAAACTGGGGCTTGGCTGGAAAGGCCGCGTGATAAGCCTCTTTATGGATGGTCAATCCAGCGGGGCCATGGGCATAGCTAAGCTGATCACCGGTCATCCTCATTCACGGAAGGCTATCTTTCGCTATGCACCCAAAGCACCCGCCAACCTCTTTGATCTGGACGACACCAGCAAAATTGACCGCCTGAAAGGCCTCGGGTCCTCCATGGCGCGCAAAGCCACGCCCGAACTCAAGGACATCTTTTTTAACAGACCGGCAGAGCCCTTCCACCCGGTTCACAGCCTGGAGACAACACCATGAACAAACACGTCAAACCCCCATTTAATGATGCCACATGGCGTCGCCGTGCTGAGATTTACAAATTTCTCGAAGAGATTTGTCAGGACCTTGATCTGCTGGGTGAACAAACCATGCGCGCCAAAAGAGCCTATGAGGCTGTGGCTGAATGGCTCGCAGGATCACTTCACCCGCTATTGTCAAACATCGATGTGTATCCGCAAGGATCAACGGCCTTGGGGACTGCTGTGCGGCCACTGGGCCGTGATGAATTTGATGTCGATCTGATCTGTTTGATCCTCAAGGGCCATGCCGGCATGGCCCCCGAAGACATCAAAAAAATCATCGGCGACCGGCTGCGTGAACACGCAACCTACGCCAAGATGCTGGTCGAAAAGAAACGTTGCTGGCGTCTTGATTATGCGGGCGATTTCCACCTCGATCTCTCAGGCACGATCCGCAATATCCAATGCGTCAATGGCGGTGAGTTAGTCACTGACAAAAAACTCCACGGTTGGCATCCAACCCATCCGAAGGGCTACAGACAGCTCTTTGAAAAACGCGCTCAATTGATGCCGCGCATGCGCCGGATGTTCGCGAAAACTCAAATGCGTGATCAGGCCTCTATCGAGCCCTTCCCTGATCCCTCGATCCCTAAGGGTGTTTTGCGCCGCGTCGTGCAGTTGCTAAAACGTCATCGCGACAACCATTTCTTGAATGTGAAAGAGGATATCGCACCGATCTCAATCATCATAACCACGCTGGCTATGCGGTCCTATGACCACTGCGTTGGCATGTACGAGTTTGATGATGAGCTTGATGTGCTAATTTCCACCATTCGTATGATGCCTCATTTCATCGACAAAAGCTCACGGGACGGTCGCCAATATTACGCTGTCTGGAACGAAACCACACAAGGTGAAAACTTTGCGGACCGCTGGAACCTCGAGCCGCAGCGTGCAGCTGCGTTTTATGCGTGGCATGGAAAAGCGCTGTCTGATTTCCAGGCAATGCGAGATGCCGAAGGTTTGGACGGCGTGACCAAAACTGCAAAATCCAATTTCGGTGACAAAGTCGTAACGCGGGTTATGGACGCGCGAACAAACAAAATTTCTGCGGCACGCAAGTCCAGTTCGCTGCTTGTGGCCCCCGCAATTGGCCTGACCACCAAGGCATCAGCAGCCGCTCAGACTGTGCGCAAAAACACCTTCTTTGGAGACTGAATTGCGAAATTGGGGCGCTAAAAAAGACTTCACACCAACTCAGCAATATTTGTTTCTGAGGAACAATCCGTTGTGTGAAGGAACAGGCGAGGTGCGCAATGGCAGGCTGATCTGGACCTATCAGGCGCAGTCAAATCCGCTTGGTCGCATCTACACGATTGAAATCCAGTTTATGGCAGGTTCCGCGCCGACCATCTTTGTGCGTGACCCGAACATTCAATTGCTGGCTGGCGATCGCGATCTGCCTCATATCTATCACAACCCCACCAGCCTGTGTCTGTACCAACCCAAAAATCAACAGTGGCGCCCTACACTGCGTATCGATCAGACGATCGTCCCCTGGACTGTTCTTTGGCTTTTTTTCTTTGAAGAATGGCTCGAATCTGATGAATGGAAAGGAGAGGGGGAACACCCTGACCCCCATGACGGAAGCTATAGCAGGTCGACCAGGCGCCTTATGTCCCGTTAGCT
>JAOHEK010000078.1 GCA_028097405.1 Paracoccaceae bacterium
GGAAACAAACAAATATGACCCCGAAATCACGGCCCATTCCGGACTTTCGCGACAGAACCGACATGCTGCAGCGCGACCCGTCGAAGCGGTTACTCGTGCTGAGCGCAGCATTTTAGCAGCTAGAACGTCGGTCAACGGACTAAACGGACCCCCAATTATGTACTAAGGCTCTCAAAATTCTGGGCAATCAACGGTGAAATCAACGTCTACTTTACCGAGCTTACTTGCACGAACTTCGCGCGCTAAAGTATACGGAAACGCCTCAATTTTGTCTGTTGCTCTCATGATCTTGTAGCGCTCGCCACCAACAAACGCGACGATTTGAAACCCTGTCTCAACCACAAGAAGACCCACCCCGGGTTCGGATCCTCCCAAACTGGCCAAATTGAGAATGGTCTCATTGTGTGAAGAAATATCCAGCATTAAACTGCTGAGCTGCAGACAACGCACTGGTAAGTCAAATGTATGTCCGTCAATGGTGCCTGAGACCGATCCATTCGGACTATCGACGGGCTTCAACTGCGCGGAAGCAGCACCTGCACAAAGTGCAATCAGCGCCGAAGCACCCAGTGTCGCGGTGGTTTTAAAAATTCGCCGTAGGGTCATTTTGTTTCTCCCAGTCATAATTATTTTAATTGCGCTGCTAAATCGGCAAGTGCTCCGACATCCAAGCCATCCAAATGCAACTTAATCATATCGCGTTCATCTGAATTTGGTGCGTAGGCCCGGATCAGTATTTTGCTATCAATCAACGTCGTGAAACCGTCTGGTCCGATCTGATAAGGAAGGCTTCCAATTTCGACGACCTCCGCTGTCAACATCATAAAGTCCCATGTACCGGCCATCGTTGTCACAATTTGCCCGCCAGCATCTATCTCAACAACAAATAGGCGATCTTCGGCAGGTAACGCATACATGCCAAAAGCCTTCATCCCATCCGCATCAGTTTCTTTACTTCCAGTTTCAAGCGACCATTCCCCAAGTGCAGGCGGGACTGTTTTTAAAAGGGCTTCGCCGATATCTTCCGAGAGCGCTGGAAGCGTGCTCATGCAGAATGCGATAAATACTGCTGTAAATTTAAGTCTAACTTCAAATAAAGTCACGTTCGTCTCCTTAGGCAGATTGAAGGTCACTACAATAATGGGCGTGAAGGCTAGAGTGTTAGGCACATATTTGGCAATGGTCGTTTTTAGGCGGCCGAATGTCCGATGCGGAAGCATTAAGATTGACGACGGCAAACGACAAGATCCCGCATCCATTCTTCCCTTCAATCTCAGCTTTGATTGCCACCTGCGCTGAACCCCATGCTGCAGCGGAGATCAGCAATCCGCCCTAACTGTTTCTCGCTGCATACTCAGCCCCAAGAAAGCGGCCATTGGTCGAGAATACTCCAAGATCGGCTCCGTCCCGCACTGCAGACCTTCAGTAGCCAGTAAGACGCGGAAATCCTGATCAAAATCGTCGGATGACCGCATTGAGCCCAGGTCGACTGATGCTGCGTTGCGCATGAACGTCTGGTTCAGTCAGTTTGAAGGGTCAGTTTGCCTCTCATCATCGGATGATGTTGGCAAAAATAGGGTCCCGACATCTCGACGATGATGACCAATTTGCGTGACTGGCCTTGCTCTAGGGTCGATGTGTCCCACGTCGTATCAAGCGCTGTGGCTGTATGGGGGGCGATGTCGCAATTGATCCAGGTGACGGTGTCGCCCACCCGCACTTTGAGATCATCTGGCACGAACGCGAACCCTTCAACCTTCACGATATGATGCTGAGGCGCGGCAGCCTTCACGCCTGTCACTGACAACGGATCAAGTGGGGCAGCGACGAATGCCGCCGCCCCAGCTATGACAACCTTACGGCGTGTCAGTTGGATCATCTACTTCAGGGCCTCGACCATCATTTCTGCGTGGCCTTCATGGGCTTTGAAAATGACAAGGCCTTGCTCAAATAATGCCTTTACTTCGGGCGTCTCAATGTTGGGAATGAAGGCCTCACCGACCAACCCGACGACCGCTTGGTGATACTCCAGTTCGTTTTCCGCATAGCGACGGTCAAATTCCACCCCGCGCAACTGGCTCATTTCGTCAATCAGCACGTCTGCACCTTCAAGCAGGGATTGGCTAAGAAAGTTGTCTTGTGGTTCGACGCCAAGCTTCTGCAGTAGGGCGAGTGCTTGTTCGTTCACAGCAGAGTGGTCGCGGATCATTGTGTTGGCAAACTCACGTACTTCCGGGTTTTCGGATATAGCGAGCGCCAGATGTGCGTAGCGGATGTCAATTTCATCAGCGACATATGCCACATGCGCGATTTCCAGATCATTCAGATCGGCGGGCGATTGTGCCTGTGCCGTGCTGGTAAAACTGGTTGCAAAGATAGCGACCGCGAAAAGAGGTGTCTTGAGAAACATGATGATATCCTTGTTGGGTTATAGATATTTATCGTTTTTGATGGCCCGCATCCGGGAGGATGATGCGGGCCATCTTGGTGGTGCGTTGTGCGCAAACCCTGACCGTGTGTTGGATCAGTTCAAGGATGCAACGCCGAGTGACACATTGAATTGGTCGCACCAGATGTAGACTTCGTTGAAGTCATCGACATTCACAGACGCCGGAACCACATAGGCTTGTAGGCCTCCGATGTTCACC
This sequence comes from Paracoccaceae bacterium, assembly GCA_028097405.1. Classification (GTDB taxonomy): domain Bacteria; phylum Pseudomonadota; class Alphaproteobacteria; order Rhodobacterales; family Rhodobacteraceae; genus CALKXV01. The sequence goes on from JAOHEK010000078.1 coordinate 2,649, forward strand.
AGATCGCCAAGATCGGAGGCTTTGACATATTCGCCGTCTTTGCCAAAGCCCACGCTTGGGTCTGGCGCGCCGTCGAGGCTGAAGTCTGCGTCGAGGATGACAACAGCGCCGCCCCCTTCGGTTTTCACGACCGTGACGCCGCCGGTTGTGATGTGATCATTGGCGCCGGTGAACGTGCCCGTTGCCGCTGTCTCACCCGCCGCCGCCAGATTCGGGGTCAGGGCGGACATTGCAAGAAAGGTTGCGGCTGCTGCGATTGAAAAGAATGGTTTCATGGGAATTTCCTTTGGTGTTCCTGGCAGCGTCATGTCTGCTGTGCCCTTTGTGTATAGTTAGGAACCAAGTGGTACCAAACACGTTTACGTGAATTGTGAACTTTTTGGTCCATAACTATATTTTCCCACAACTGAGGAGTTTTGAATGGCCCGTCCCAGAGAGTTTGATACCGACGATGCACTTATGGACGCGATGAATGTTTTTTGGGAACATGGTTATGATGCTGCGTCCTTGCCCGAACTTCTCACGGGCATGGGGCTGACGCGTGGTAGCCTCTATAAAGCGTTTACCGATAAGAAGAACTTGTTCTTGGAGGTTCTCAACCGATATGAAATCGAAGCTGTCGACACGGCAGTGGCGTTATTGACGACCGAGCCTGCAGACGGCGCAGAGCGGATTGAAGCGCTTTTCCAAAGCGTGGTCGAAGCTGTGCAATATGGTGATCAGCGAGGATGTTTGTTGTGCTCTGCAGCAGCCGGCCCTGCGGCAGTAGACCAGGACATTTCCGGCATAGTGCAATTGCAGCTCAATAAGATGAGCGAAGCATTCTATGTGGCATTGACGCAATCGGTTGCGCACGCAAATGCAAGCGAGCAAGATCGAGAGGATATCGCTGCAATGCTTCTTTCTCAATACGTTGGATTGCGAACGATGGTCCGATCCAACACCTCAGATGAGGCAATTCGGAAAAGCGTGGACGCCATTGTTAAAGTTGTTGGTGATCGTAGGTCTGAAACCTCTACAAGCGGGGACTGACGACGCGGACAGGACTTCAGGCCAATCACGGCCTTTCGTTGAACGGCTTCCCAAAAGATGGTGTATCGCGGCGGCTGCGATTTCGAATGGTGTATCTGGATTGCAGCCCCTTCATTTACGATGATGTGATCGGGGTCATCCTGGCTTTGAGCTTCAAGGAAGGCATGTTGATCCATTGAATATTCTCTATCTGCGGCCCTAAATTCAAGGGTGTATTTCAGTCTCATCGGGCTCATGGTTCTTCTATGGTTGCCGCCCGTAGTGCAAGAACTCTTTGCCTTGATTGACGCATGATCGAGTGCGGTCTTCTATAAGGCCTTTCTGTGCGGCCCTAAAGACGCCGCTGGCCGGTATGGTGATCAGCGGGTCGGGTCCAAATCTCTCCGCAGAGCTGAAGCGCTCACAGAACCAAACTGGTTTTCCCGATCCAGATCTATTCGATCATTTTGCCCATTCGAGGGGTCGACTACTTGTACTATTCCTTTTGTTTTCAATTTCCTTGTGGCGTTGCGTCAGGCCGCCGCGGCATGTGCGAGATCACGGTAGTCTTCCCCGTTGGTGAGCATTGCCCAGATCGCCCGCGCCATCTTGTTGGCTAGAGCAATTGCGACAAGAAGCCTCGGCTTTCTGTCCAGCATCTTTGCCAACCATGAACCGGGCTGGATTCGTTTGCGGCCCAGCCAGTTCAACCGTGACATCGCGCCAGTGATCAGAAGCCTTCGGATATCTGCCTGCCCCGCCTTTGAGATGCGTCCCAATCGGGCTTTCCCTCCCGACGAATGTTGCCTCGGCACAAGGCCCAACCAGGATGCAAAGCTGCGACCGCACTTGAACGTCTCCATTGGCGGCGCAAAGGTTTCAATGGCCAATGCCGTAATCGGTCCGAGACCGGGCATCGTCTGGAGCCGGCGCGCCGTTTCCGCGTCCTTTGCGAGTTCCTTGGCCATCTGTGTCTTCGCGTTAATACGCTTTGTCTTTTCTGCGATCTGTTGGATCAGATCGAGACATTCGGCGCGGACAATACCCAATAACACGATGGCGGGATCGCGCAGCGCCGCCTCAATCCGTCCAATTTGCTCGAAGCCGGTCGGGAACGTCATGCCATGCTCATACAGGATAGAGCGCACAACATTGATCAATTCCGTCCTTTGGTAAATGAGCCGCTCACGTGTACGAAAAACAACGGCTCTTGCCTGCTGTTCTTCGGTTTTCGGCTCCACAAAGCGCATTTCTGGTCGTTGAGCAGCAATGACGATCGCTTCCGCATCTGCTGCATCGTTTTTCTGCCGCTTAACAAATGGTTGAACGTATTGAGGTGCAATGAGTTTAACATCATGGCCCAATCGGACCATTTCTCGCGACCAGAAGTTAGCACCACCGCAGGCCTCCATCACGACCACAGCAGGACTGTGTTCTTCCATAAACCGTACAAATCCTTGCCGCGACAGTTTCTCTCGAAACTTCAGCTCACCCGTCATTGATGTTGCATGGAGTTGGAAAACTGATTTTGCCAAATCCACGCCAATCATTGTATTCTTCATTTCGCCGTCCTCTCTTGTTGGTCATCTAAACAATCAACATGGCACATTGCGATGCCGTTTCGGGAGGGCGGCAACCATCCCATCTCTTCGAGGTCGGCGATGCCGCCTCATAATGGTGCTATGACCCCTTAAAACGTCCTCGTTTTTGGTTAGAGTTTTCCGCTAGATTTTCCTGAGCTGGGAAAGGAGCGGAAACGCATGAAAGCATCGAAGTTCACGGACGCGCAGAAGGCGTTTATCATCAAGCAAGGCGATGAAGGCACAACGGTTGCTGAGATCTGTCGCAAGGCCGGGATTAGTCAGGCGACGTATTTCAATTGGAAGAAAAAGTATGCCGGGATGTTGCCGACTGACATGAAGCGGCTTTTGGCCGATCAGCCCCGTACGCCATCAGGAGGCAGGATAATCCGTGACCTCGGAG
>JAOHEK010000079.1 GCA_028097405.1 Paracoccaceae bacterium
GATTATGCGCAAGACACCATTTTCGGCGGACGCATTGCCCATGGGATGCTGACGGCTGGCCTGATCTCGGCTGTGATCGGGGAACAGCTTCCCGGTCATGGGACGGTCTATCTGGGGCAATCGCTAAAATTTCTGGCCCCGGTTCGCCCCGGTGATCTGGTCACTGCCGAAGTTGAGGTGATGGACATCGACTATTCGAAACGCCGGGTGCGTTTGGACACACGCTGTCTGGTGGATGGCAAGCCGGTGCTAAAGGGCGAGGCAACAGTGCTCGCCCCTTCGGCAAAGTTCGACTAAGCTTCGTCAAATGTCGGCCATGGCGGAAATGATAGCGCGGTATACCGCGCCCGGTCGCATAGACGCGATCTATTTGCGGCCCGAGCGTCGGCTTGATCCTGTCTTGGTCAGCAGTGCCGAGATAATCGATACCGGGCTGGACGGTGATCACGGACGGGCCGGGAAACGGGCGGTTACCTTGATCCAAGCTGAACACATCCCTGCCATTCGCGCCTTGTCGCAAAATCCGATCGTTGATCCCGGAATTTTACGGCGCAACATCGTCGTGTCGGGCATAAACTTGGCCGCCCTACGCAATCGTCAGGTCAAGATAGGTTCGGCCATCGTCGAATTTACTGTGCCCTGCCACCCATGTTCGCGCATGGAAGAGCTATTGGGCCATGGCGGATATTCGGCGATGCGTGGACATGGCGGATTTTGCGCTGGCGTTATAACGGGCGGCGCAATCGCCGTCGGTGACGTCATAACCCCGCTTGAGCCATAGGCACGAAAAACCCCGGCGCTTGGGTTGCAGGCATGGTCTCTTCGGGCTACGCGTTTGCCCCATGCGCATCATCCGCGACACCACATATATGAGCCCCACCGATCGCGGCGCGACCGCGGCGATCGGCAATTTTGATGGTGTGCATCTTGGCCATCAGGCGATCCTGAAAATCGCCGCCAAAGCCGCCGATGCGCCATTGGGTGTTGTGACGTTTGATCCCCACCCGCGCGAATACTTTGCACCAGACGCACCACCCTTTCGTTTGATGAGCCCTGCCGCCAAGGCCAACCGGCTTAGGAATGTTGGCGTTGAGCGGCTTTATGAACTGTCCTTCGATGACCGTTTGGCCTCGCTTAGCCCCGAAGCCTTCTGTTCAAGGTTGCTGGTCGACCGACTTGGCTTGGTCCACGTCACTGTCGGCGCCGATTTCTGTTTTGGAAAGAAACGCGAAGGCACGGTTGAGATGCTGAAGGAATATGGGGCCGCCATGGGATTTGGCGTCACCAGTGTCGATTTGATTGCGAGCCAAAGTAGCGAAGTGTCATCGACGCAAATTCGGACTGCACTAAGCGAGGGGCGCGCCGAAGACGCCGCTGCCATGCTGGGGCATCTTCACCGGATCGAAGGTAAGGTCATTCGCGGCGAACAACGCGGTCGCGAGTTGGGGTATCCAACGGCCAATATGTCTATCGACGGCCTTCACCCCCCGAAATTCGGTGTCTATGCCGTGCGTGCCGCCGTACTGACCGGCCCCTCAAAGGGCACCTATGATGGTGTGGCTTCGCTTGGGGTACGTCCGATGTTTGGCGAAAACAAACCGAACCTTGAGACGTTCTTTTTCGATTTTTCGGGAGATCTTTATGGCGCAACTATCAGCATTGCTTTGGTGTCTTACCTAAGGCCGGAAGCGAAGTTCGACGATTTGGATGCGCTGATCGTCCAAATGGACAATGACAGCGCCAAGGCCCGTACAATCCTGAGCGATCCGGCGCCATGAGCGCGAAAGACCCGATCCAGCGCGAAGGCCTAAGGGATCGATTTTGGGAACGGGTGCCGCTGAAGAATCTGACACCAAAAGAATGGGAAGCGCTTTGCGATGGCTGCGGGCGGTGCTGTCTGAACAAATTGGAAGACCCCGACACCGCCGAAGTGGCCTTTACCCGCGTTGCCTGCCGCTTGTTGGACGACACAACCTGCCGCTGCGGGCAATACGACATCCGCAAACAGATCGTGCCGGAATGTGTGGTGCTGACGCCTGAGAATATCGCCGACATCGCCTATTGGATGCCTGAAACCTGCGCTTATCGCCTGCTTTACGATGGCAAGGCTCTCTATGACTGGCATCCGCTGATTGCTGGCAACAGCGACGCCATCGACGCGGCGGGCATTTCCGTCAAAGGCTGGACCGTACCGGAGTTCGAAGTGCCCGAAGACGAGTGGGAAGATCACATTATCGACGATTAGGTCGTTTTGTTATCGCATATCCGGAAGAATTCGGTAAGTTTTGAATCATGAAACAGATATTTTTTTACCTCGCCGTCGGAGCGCTCTGCTCAACGGCTTCGATTGCGGCAGCTGACTGTCGTACAGGAAACTGGTATGCGACCGGCGTGCTTGACGGTGCTGATGGGCGGGCGCCAAACTATATCCGATCCTATTCACGAGAGTGCCGACGACGTGGCACGCGTATAAATACACGTGATTGGCAAGAAGGTCGCAAAGCAGGTTTGGCCAGCTATTGCACAACTGAGAATGCCCGGTCCTATGGTCAACGCGGACGCGGTTTCGCCCCTTTCTGCGAAACCAATGAACGCCCACTTGCGCGCGCCCATGAACGGGGTGTTGAGGTGCATCGTTTGAACGAAGAGTTTGAGTATAATCGAAAGCTCTTTGCGCAGGTCCTCAGTCAAATTCAACGGCTTGAAAATCGAAACCCTACCGAAGCAAATCGTTTGAAGAGAGAGAAACAACGGATTAGCGACGAGTTAACTTATATTAAGAAACGGCTGGACGAACTGTCTTAATAATTGCCCGACTGATTCGACCATAAAACCGCACCACGTCGCATTTTGTTTTAAAAGTGTGACGTTGGTACGGGCGGCCGGACTTGAACCGGCACGGGCTTTCGCCCCAAAGATTTTAAGTCTCATGCGTCTACCATTCCGCCACGCCCGCAGCGTGCCACGTGCTTAAAACCAGACGGGCCTTTGGGCAAGGCTCAAAGATCTTCACCACCGGGTTCGATCAACAAGTGGCGTTCAGACAACCATGGGTTCAGCTTCAATGCGTCGCGCAGAACGTCTTGAGCTTCCGCCTGCCGTTCAAGCCCGATTAGGGACAGTGCCTTGCCCGAGAGAGCGCCGACATGTTGTGGGCTTCGCTCCAGCGCCAGGTCCAGATCAATAAGGGCGGCTTCATAATCTTCGCGCAAGAAATTCACAAAGGCGCGCTGATTATAGCCCTCGGCATAATCTGGACAGTACTCTGTCAGCGCATCGAAGGATGACACCGCCAAGACGAAATCAAAGCTTGAGCGCGCCTGCATCCCCTTATCCAATAGGTCTTGAGCCGCGTCATCCGGGGCCATGGTCCACAGCTCCCACAGATTATTTGATAATTCGCGAGCGGCCCGTTCATTCGGGGCGACACGCACTTCGGACAACAGACGATCCTCGGCGGCTTGGATGTCGGGTGGTGGCGGACAGGCGGCAAAAGCAGGCCCGGCGCAGATAAGCGGGAGAGCAAAAAGATGTTTCATAACACGAATACGGAGGGCTTCTTTCCCATTCGTCAAGTCACTTTTCAGTAAGCGAACCGGGAATCGCGGCCCATGCCCCCTCGCCCACACTGGCAAAATCACGGAAAAAAAAAGTGATAAATCACGGGACAAATCACCCGCAACACCTAAAACTTATCGAAACCTCACATGCGTTAACGTCTTGACCTTGGTCTCTCAAGCAGGTCCGTTAGCACATGTTTCCGATACGTGACCATAATCCGTCAAAACGGACGCCCTATGTGACCTGGACTCTGATTGGCATCAACATCCTAGTCTTCGCCAGCTATTATCATTTGTTTTCAAACGACCGCGCCATAGGCCAGTTCTTTTTTGACTGGGGACTGGTGCCTGCACAGGCCCGTCCAGAGACCTATATCACGTCGATGTTCCTGCATGGCGGGCTTATGCATCTGGGCGGTAACATGCTGTTTTTGTGGGTGTTTGGAGACAACGTCGAAGACCAAATGGGGCATGTCGGTTTTTTAGGGTTCTATCTTTTGGGCGGTATCGCCGCGGCAGCAGCGCAGAACGTGTCAGACCCCACGTCAATTGTTCCCATGGTCGGCGCTTCGGGCGCGGTTGCGGGTGTCATGGGCGGTTATCTTTTGATGTTTCCAAAAGCGCGGGTCGATGTCTTGCTTTTTCTGTTCGTTTTTGTCCGTATCTTTCCGATCCCGGCATGGATCGTTTTGGGTTTTTGGTTCGCAATTCAACTGGTGCAAGGTTGGTTAACACCTGCCGATCAGGTTGGTGTCGCATATTGGGCGCACGCCGGTGGTTTTCTGGCGGGTGTCCTTATGATCGCTCCGCTTTGGCTACGCCGAGGTGGCCCAGTGTTTTGGCAACGGACCGAAGGCCATCCACCTCATCCCGATACGGAATACAAATACGTACGCACCAACGTCCCACAGATCCGACGTTAAAGCGTTAGACGCGATACGCAGCCCAGATCAAAGACCAACGGCGCTGAAATTCGCTTTCCTCAAGGCTGGCCTTGACGACCCGTTGCGGCGCTTTTGACGCGCGTCTAAGCAACGGCCGCGCCCGCCATGCCGAAAGCCCCGCCGCGCGTCCTGCTTTGGGTAAAGGTGATCGCGACATGCGCTTCAATGCGGTCCCAGCCAGTTCTGAAATCGCGGCCCCGCGGCCATCGACCATCGGTTTGCGGCCCCGCGCTTCCAACTCGGGCACAGCCAAAAACAGGTTCGCCAAAGCGCTGGCACGGCCTAACGCACGAAAAGCTGTCTGGTCAGTGGCTCCAAGCGCGCGCGCCGACGCCCACATCAAGCCGCCGCCTGTCGCGTCTAGGTATTCGTCAAAATGCCCGGCATCCTCGAAGGCATCCGTGTAAAGATCCCACCGGCGCGCTTGGATCAACTTATCCAAGAGGCGCGCGCCTTCCGCGTCCAGAACCTTGGCCAGAGGTGTTGTCACCTCGTGCTTACGCACAGCCTTGCCCTCGGCGATTTCCTCTAGCGCGTCCCGCCACCATTGCAGGCGCATCTCACCGATCATCGGTTCTGACGCGACCCAAGGTGCGCGGGCCACTTCAACGTTAAACGCGTAAATCGGCAGTAATTTTTCGCGCGCCGCGACCGGCGCCGCCATCACAGCCGCAAACCGATCCGCATCGCCCTTGGCCACAATATCCGCGCAGGCTTGCAGGCTCATGCGGGCTCTACGACGAATAGAACATAAGCGATTTGATCCGAAGCCGCCTTCCATAGCGCGATCTCGCGGTCAGCTTCAGCGATGGCCTTTTGCAGCGGAGGCTTTGGGGTGTCGGCTTTCAGCTTTTCCAAACG
>JAOHEK010000008.1 GCA_028097405.1 Paracoccaceae bacterium
AAACGATCGCGCTTTGGGTCCCTCGACCAAGCAACCCACCCAGCACGGCACCATAGGCGACATGTGCAACAAGGGCTGCCATCGTCGCTTTACCAAAGCCCCAGAAAAGCGGCGCTCCGGCAAGTGACATGAACACCGTGCCAGCACCAATCCACAATATGACGCCCCAGATAACCCCGGACACGACGCCCGCGCGCATACCCGTAACCGCTAGGGCAATGACATAGCCGATTGGAAAGGCGATGATCCCCAACCCAAAGTGGATGACTTCGCCAAGCCAAAGCAGGCTCTCGTCCCATCCGAATATATTGCAGATCAGAACCGCGGGTTTCATCGGCGCGCCAAGCACAATTCTTGCAACGCCTTCCATGAAAAATACCAAGACAAGCGTTGCGACGACACTTGCGATCAAAAAGTGACCGGGCCTAATAAGGGGTTTAATCGACATTTCAGTCCTCCTACCAACCAATGATGATTGGTCTTTTAATTTGAATATTCATTATGATCAAACGCGCCATGCGGACGCATCAATATCGGTTTCAAACTCATAAAACTACGCAAGTCAGATACCCCCCTCCTCTGGATCATGATCCAAGGGGCTTACTATGTGTGCAATACTATCGCCTTGGCGTAAAGCTAGGCGCACAAGTCGGACGGGCAATACCGTCCGGCCAAGCACGCAATCTCTCGGAAAAAGCACATGGCTGTGCAACCTACGGCCTGTTCGCTTTCTTATTAACGCGCGCTTGAAACTTGTCGGCCGAGACTGTGACCCGTGTGTGTTTGCCTTCAGCAATAAGCTCTAACTCGTCTTTGACCACGACAGCATAGGAAATCCTGTTGCCATCGACCTCGTCAACCACCGCTGTAGCGACGACTTTCATGCCAACCGGGGTCGCCGCGATGTGCGAAATGTCGAGTTTTGTGCCAAGCGACTGTTTGCCGGACGCCAACAAGTGTTCGGTGGCGTCTAATGCCGCTGCTTCCACCAAGTTGATCATAATCGGTGTCGCCAACACTGCGCCCATTCCGGATCCAACTTTTGCAGCTGTGTCGTTTGACCCAACAACCATTTCTGCGTGTCCCGTAAGACCCAGCACCAGCTTTTCCATATCTCTCATTTCATATTGATGACCGGATACATGCTTTAGTACGAACTGGATCAAGCGGCAATTAATTCCACTGTTACCCTCAAGTGTCCGCCTGACCCACCGTTAACGCCCTGCTAACCAAACTTAAAGCACGCAGCCTCTCAAGCCCCAACGACTAACAAGACCGTGCCATCCACCGACGCAATACCGACGTGATACCGACGGCATGCAGATCGCCCAATCCCAACAGAAACGGGCGTTAACGCGCGCATCGGCGCCGCGCAACGCCGCCAAACCGTTCGGTCGATTAACACCCGCCGCGACTAAGACTTGCTCTTTGCCTCGCGGGAACGTTAAAACGCTCCGGTACTATTCCACGACGAAAGTGGCTCTCATGGACAAGATACCGCTGACCCGCGCGGGGCATGCCTCGCTGAACGACGAACTTAAGGCTTTGAAAAGCGTTGAACGCCCGGCGGTAATCCGCGCGATTGCAGAAGCGCGCGAACACGGCGATCTCTCTGAAAACGCTGAATATCACGCCGCCCGCGAGAAGCAGAGCTTCATCGAAGGCCGCGTTAAAGAGCTGGAAGCTGTCTTGTCACGTGCCGATGTGATCGACACGTCGTCCCTGTCGGGAACGATCAAATTCGGTGCAACCGTCAAGATCGTCGACGAAGACACCGACGAAGAGAAAACCTATCAAATCGTCGGTGAACCCGAAGCCGATATCGAAAACGGCAAGCTGAACCTCAAGTCCCCATTGGCCCGGTCCCTAATCGGCAAGGACGAAGGCGACAGCGTCGAAGTCCGCACCCCAGGCGGCGGGAAAAGCTACGAAATCCTGAAAATCGACTACATCTAAGGACGGCAAATGTCCGATAATCAACCTGAACCGCCTGTTGATCTTGGGATCTACAGCCGCGTGAATGCTACCGAAGGCCTTGATCCCGCTGACAAAGTGGCGGCGTTCGTATCGCTGATCTGGATTGTCCTTTGTACCCTATTTGTCAGCGTGGTTGGTCTAGGAGACAGTACCGTTCTTGGGCCGTTGCGATTTCTGATCTTCTTTCTAGCAGTTGCCGTACCTGTCGCCCTGATCTGGATTGCGGCAATCGCGCTGAAAAGTTCGGCCGTGATCCGCGACGAAAGCAACCGCCTACAAGCCTCGATGGATGCGATGCGACAAATCTATGTCAGTCAGGCGCAGATGGCCGCGACAACCATGGGCCCTAACGTCGAACGCAAGATCGACGAAATCGTGCAGGCTCAAAAACGTGCGGAAACCTCGCTGGCAAACATGTCAACGCCTCCACAACAATCAGCTGCGCGCGTACAGGCCCACGGGCAATCTGCTGTCGCCGTCGCCCAGCCAGAACATCAACGAACCCTGGCCCTTGCCACGCCTGACGGACAGGCCAGTCAGACCGTCTCGATCCCGGACTTTGTGTCAGCCATGAATTTCCCCGAAACGGCCGAAGATCGCGCCGGTTTCGCCGCTTTAAGACGCGCCTTGGCAGATCACCGGGTGTCGGGATTGATTCGCGCCAGTCAGGACATCCTGACGCTGCTTAGCCAGGATGGCATCTACATGGATGACCTGACACCCGACCGCTCGCGGACCGAGGTTTGGCGGAAATTTGCAGCTGGCGAACGGGGCTATGTGATTGCAGGACTTGGCGGCATTCGTGATCGGTCTTCGCTGGCGCTGTCATCGACCCGGATGCGGCAGGACTCGATTTTTCGCGATGCTTCGCACCATTTCCTGCGTGCCTTCGACAAGACGTTTTCGACCATGGCCGAGAACCTAACGGATCAAGAAATCGCAGCTATGGCAGAAACCCGAACAGCCCGCGCCTTTATGTTACTTGGGCGCGTTGCTGGCATGTTCGACTGATCACAGCAGAAACAGTTCTTCGCCATCGTCATCGTCTGATGGCCGCGCTTGAAGAAAGTCTTCGGCGGGAATGCCGGGCAGAAAAACCGGATGATAAGCCACACCATCTATGACAAGTTCGTCGTGCTCATGATGTCCGTCGTCGTTTCCGGCCCGCGGTTCGTCATCGTCGTTCGAACGCGTCGCCGCAAGCAGGGCCGTACCACCACCAAGTCCAAAGCCGCCTGAAAACACAGCGGCTACCAGCCCTGCAAGCCCCAACAAAAGCGCCGCTATGGCGCCACCACCACCGCCATCGTCCTCAGCTTGGGCGCCACCTTCTTCATCATTGAACGCCGCAAGATCATCTGCATTCTCCGGCTCCAAGCCTGCCAAATCCAAAGGAATGTCCGTGCCATCGGTGCCGTATAAGAACTGCGCCCCAGCAATGTCGCCATCAGCCAATTTTTCCGCGAAAAGCTTTTGGTTCATGATTTGATTAGGGTCTTCGACATGATCCAGACCAATGATATGTCCGATTTCATGCAAAGCGACCGCGAAGAAATTATCAGTTTCTGGATCATTGTCCGGACCCGGCGACCAAGTTCTACCGGTTGAGTCAAAATATATGGCCGAAGTGACAGGCTGCGAAAAATCAAAGAGTTCTGTGGTGCGTGCCAGCCCAAGCGTCGACTCGTTAAGACCAGCAAATTGCTCTAGTGCTGCTGACCCGATTGGCACATCCGCATTCGACACACTTTGAGCGAAGTTCACGGCAGCCACACCTTCCCAAACTTGAAAGGCGTCTTCCAACGAATCCTCAAGATCCGACACATTACCTGTACTTGACGTCAATCCACTGAGGTCGGCATTCCAAGTGATTACCCCGCTCGGTGTCCCAAACTCGGGTTCGCCCCACTTGTGCCCCAAAAAAGCAAACATGTTCGCCACCCAGTTTCTGTTAACACTTTTCTAAGTCAACTTCAGTGGCGGAACAACGCGAGTGCACAATGACGGCGAACTGCCGCCGATTATCCGTGATCCTTCAACAATCGCTGCTTTTGACGATTCCAGTCGCGCTTTGCGTCGGTTTCCCGCTTGTCATGCACGTTCTTACCTTTGGCCAAACCGATCTTAATTTTGGCTCGGCCTTTGTGGTTAAAGTACAAAACCAACGGCACAAGGGTCATCCCTTTCCGCTGGGTCGCCGCCCACAGATTGCCCAACTCTTTCTTGGAAACCAAAAGCTTACGCCGGCGCCTATCTTCGTGCCCGAACATCGCTTTGTCGTAGGGGGCGATATAACTGTTCACCAACCATAACTCACCATCGTCAACGGTCGCATAGCTTTCAGCAATGTTCGACTGTCCAGTGCGCAGCGATTTTACTTCAGAGCCATGCAATTGAACACCGCACTCGATATCGCTCTCGATGGCATAATCATACCGCGCACGCCGGTTCTCGGCGATCACCTTGTAGTTGGGATTTTCCTTAGGTTTTGCCATAACTGGGCCGAGATAGTGGTTCCCGGCCCGTCTGTCCAGAATAGAGCGTCGTTTGCCCTAGTTCAGCAAACCTGCATATGACATTGCATCCCGGATCGCGGCTTTGGTCGGTTCGGTCAGACCAACATGCGGAAGACGCACGTCGTCACTGCATTTTCCCAAAAGCGACAGACCATATTTTGCACCGATAAGGCCCGGCTCAAGGAAGATCGCGATATGAAGCGGCATTAACCGATCTGTGATCTCAAGCGCCAATCCATAGTCACCCTTAAGTGTCGCCGCCTGCATCTCGGCACAAAGGGCCGGCGCCACATTGGCGGTCACACTGATGCAACCAGTGCCACCATGGGCGTTGAACCCAAGCGCGGTTGCGTCTTCGCCTGAAAGCTGGACGAAATCTTTACCACAAGCCAAACGTTGTTGCGGCACCCGTGCCAGATCGCCTGTGGCATCTTTCACACCGACAATTCGCGGAAGCTTGGCCAATCGCGCCATTGTCTCGACAGACATATCCACGACCGACCGACCGGGAATGTTGTAAATGATAATCGGCAGCTCAGCCGCGTCGTGCATCGCCTTGAAGTGCTGATAAAGGCCTTCTTGCGTTGGCTTGTTGTAATAGGGCGTCACAATCAACGCCGCATCTGCGCCCACCTTTTCGGCATGCTGCATCAGGCGAACGCCCTCGACCGTGTTGTTCGAACCAGCCCCAGCGATCACAGGCACACGCCCGGCTGTCGCCTTCACAACTTCTTCCACAACCGCTTCGTGTTCGCCGTGTGACAATGTCGGGCTTTCACCGGTTGTTCCGACGGGAACTAACCCAGAGGCGCCGCATTCAATATGCCATTCGACCAGCGACTTAAGCGCATCCACATCCAGGGCCCCATCCCGGAACGGGGTCACCAAAGCAGGCATAGAACCTTGGAACATCACGCCTCTCCATTACAAAGTGTTATTAAAAGTGCTCGAAACGCGGACACTATCTGCCGTCTCGACAATTGCCAAGACGGTCTTGCCGTGCTTATCTGTCTAGCCTGAGGGGCAAGGATGAACGGAACATGATCATGTTCAAGGCCCTAAGTGTGGCTTGCATTTTGATCGGGTTGGCACTGCCGACGCTTGCGCAAGCAAGCGAGGAAGCTGATCTCTATCGAAATGCCGTGTCGTCCATGAAAAAGGGCGACTGGCGCGCAGCACTCGCAACGGCCAAGCGTTCTGGCCCGGTGGCACGCGATATCATCGAATGGAACCGGCTGCGCGCAGGTCTGGGCGATTTCGCTGACACCAAGGATTTTCTGGCTCGAAACGGCGATTGGCCCGGTCTAAGGCTTTTAAGGCGAAAAGCCGAAACCAGCCTGACCGTGAGGTCAGACCCTGACACGGTGCTTGCCTTTTTCGCCGACGAGCCACCGCAGACCGGCACAGGCGCACGCATCCTGATCGCCGCTTACGAGGCCAAAGGCCTTGAAACCGAAGCGCTCGCCGAGGCCGTGCACACTTGGCAGACCATGATCATCACCGATTTCGATGAAAAAGCTCTGCTTCGGAAATACGGCAACGTTCTAAAGCAATACCATGAAGCCCGGCTCGACATGCTGTTGTGGCGCGACGCGCCGATCAGTGCCGAACGGATGTATCCGCGTGTTTCGAAGGGTTGGCAGGCCATGGCACGCGCCCGCATCCAACTTAGAAAGAACGAAAAGAACGTTGATGGGTTGATCGCCAAGGTGCCCGCCGCCCTGCGCAACCATCCCGGCTTGAATTACGAACGCATGCAATGGCGCGCCCGTCGCGGCAAATCGCAAGAAGCCATGGACCTGATGCTGGAGGCCGGGGCCGACAAACTTGGTCGCCCCGAGATTTGGGCCGGTTGGCGCCGGTCGTTCGCACGCACTGAAATGCGGTCCAGAAACACCGATCTGGCCTATCGCCTTGCCTCGCAACACGGGCTGACCAGTGGTTCGCACTTCGCTGATTTGGAATGGTTGTCGGGCTATCTTGCGCTGACCTATCAAAACGACGGTGAAAAAGCGCTTGGTCACTTCCTGCGATTCCGAGGCGCTGTCGAAACGCCGATTTCCCTTGGTCGTGCTGGCTATTGGGAAGGCCGCGCGCATGAATTGATCGGCGACACCGAAAGCGCGAACCTTGCCTATGCCTTTGGCGCTGAATACCAAACCAGCTTCTACGGCATACTGGCGGCCGAACGTGCCGGTCTGCCGCTTGATCCCGCCCTCGCGGGCGACACCCAATACCCGCCGTGGAGCACAACAAGCCTGCCGACCAGCTCGGTCTTTCAGGCGGCACAGCTGTTTTTGGCCGCAGGTGACATCAATCAGGCCGAAACATTCCTGCGCCACATGACCGAAACACTGCCGCGTAATGAAATCGGAGCGCTTGGCGATTACGTGCTGGATGCTAATCAACACCATTTAGCCGTGATGATCGGCAAACAGGCGGCGCGGCGCGGCATTACACTGCCCAAAGCCTACTATCCAATTGCCCCCCTTGGACTGGTCGACTACCCTGTGCCCCGCGAACTGTCTCTTGCTATCGCCCGCCGCGAAAGCGAATTTGATCCGGTTGTACGAAGCGGTGTCGGCGCGCGCGGCCTGATGCAAGTGATGCCCGCGACGGCCAAAGCTGTCGCCAAAGGTCTCCAAATCCCATAT
The DNA here is from genome assembly GCA_028097405.1 of Paracoccaceae bacterium. GTDB lineage: Bacteria > Pseudomonadota > Alphaproteobacteria > Rhodobacterales > Rhodobacteraceae > CALKXV01. Next base: position 7,148 of record JAOHEK010000008.1, read on the forward strand.
TCGCTGAACCGCCTGACCGCCGACCCGGCATACAATGCAAGGCTTGGCACCGCTTATCTGGATCAGTTGATGGCAACCTTCGGCGGTAATATCATTATGGTTGCTGCCGGTTACAACGCTGGTCCCGGACGCCCCATCCGCTGGATGAAAAGGTTTGGTGACCCCCGCAAAGGCGAGATTAACATCGTCGATTGGATCGAACACATCCCCTTCAACGAAACGCGGAACTACGTCATGCGCGTGGCCGAAAGCCTGCCTGTCTATCGTGCGCGCCTGACCGGTGAGACGGGGCCGATCAACTTCAGCCAAGAACTGATCTCGCGGCCCGGTCACGAACGCTCAGCGCAAAAAGGCGAATTCCTCCGCCCCAAAGCAAGACCCGTTCTGACAGATTGAAACCCTTAGCGTTTTGTCTAAGCCGATGCTGATCAAAAACGGCTCTAGCGTAAAGCCCGACCCTTCATGATCGCATCCGTTCCAAAGCGGTCGCGGATCTTGTCCGACGCCCGTTCCGCTTCGGCCCGTACCCGCGCTTGCGGATCCAAAAGATCACCGCCCGATTCATTGGTGTCCGCCACCTTCAGATGCGAAATTCCAACACCAATCAATCGAAACGGCCCCTGATCGCTGACCTGATCGAACAACGCCCGCGCGGTACTGTAAATCCGGTCCGCGATCTGCGTCGGCTCGGCCAATTGAGACTGGCGTGTCAGTATACTGTGGTTGGCGCGTTTCAGCTTCAACGTCACCGTCTGCCCCGCCTTGTCCTTGGCCTTGGCACGATCCGCGACGTTCTCGGCCAACCGCCAGATGTGACCATCTAAAATTTCCGGATCGGCTGTATCGTCGTTAAACGTCGTTTCGTTCGAAATCGATTTGACCGGCGTCCGCGACGACACGCGACGGCGATCCTCACCGCGGGCCAGATGGTAAAGCCGTTCGCCCATACCGCCAAACCGAACCATCAGATCCCGCTTGTCCCATCTAAGCAAATCGGAAAACGTCCGTATCCCCGCCTTATCCAACGAAACCTGCGCTTGCGCACCCACACCCCAAATCATCCGGACAGGTTTCTCATGCAGAAACTCTGCCGTCTCGGCCTTACCAATCACCGAAAAGCCCCGCGGCTTGTCCAGATCAGACGCGACCTTTGCCAAAAACTTGTTGTGCGACAGCCCGATCGAACCTGAGATCCCAAGCTTGTCTTCCATCTGCTTCAACAAGCCCGCCAGCATCACTGCGGGCGGCGCATGATGCAGACGTTCGGTGCCCGTCATATCGAGAAAAGCCTCGTCCAGCGACAAAGGCTCAATGACAGGGGTCAGATCGTCCATGATCGCCCGCACCTGCCGGCTGACCTCGACATAGGCGTCCATCCGGCCTCGGACGACCACGGCGTCGGGGCACAATTTCAACGCCTGAAACATCGGCATCGCCGAGCGCACGCCCCGGATACGCGCGATATAGCACGCGGTTGAAACAACGCCACGACGACCACCGCCAATCACCACAGGCTTGTCGCGCAACGAAGGATCGTCTCGTTTTTCGACGCTGGCATAAAACGCGTCACAATCCATATGTGCGATCGACAGATCAAAGAGCTCGGGATGCGAAATCACGCGCGGACGACCACACTCCGGACAACGGGACCCGGTTTCAAACATTGACAGGCAGTCTCGGCAAAGGGCAGGCATGTCGTAACATTACCGAAAGGCGGTGCCCGGTGACAGAGCCCTTTCGCGGCGCAAAACTGGCAATATTGGTTGGCGACAAGATCGTAACGATCCTGCGGGACGATATCCCGACAATTGTTTGGCCCGGCCATTGGGATTTGCCCGGCGGTGGGCGTGAAGGCGATGAAACGCCCGAAGCCTGCGCTTTACGCGAATTGCACGAGGAACTTGGGCTGCGACTTGCCGAAAACGCGCTCACCTTCAAACAACGTGGCATCCGGAAGGGCAAGCCCGTCTGGTTTTTCGCTACCGAATGGCCGAACTTCGACGAAACAGAGGTTCGCTTTGGTGATGAAGGCGAAACTTGGCGGTTGGCACCCATCGATTGGTTTCTGAACGAAGCTCATGCCGTACCGCATCAAAAAGACAATGTTCGGGATTATTTGAAGGTTCGAAAAGCCGTGCCTTAAAAAAACCGGTTTATCAATACAATTTTCAGTGAAATCAACGTGTTTTACCCAGTGTCTTTCGCGCGACACGGCCCATGCGTAAGGATCGGAAAAGCCCTAAGCCATTGAAAAAGCGCGCATCACTCCCCATATATGGTGGGGGGCCTAATAAGGATAAACTATATGCAGGAAATTATTTCAATACTTGGCGGTGCAGGCATCGCAACGATTTTATTCGCCGCTTTCATTGTCATCACTGTCTTGAAAGGCGTCAAAATTGTCTCGCAGTCCGAAAAACACATCGTCGAACGGTTTGGTCGTCTGCGGACTGTTCTGGGGCCAGGCATCAACTTTATTGTCCCGTTTCTAGATCGAGTGGCGCATAAAATCTCGATCCTCGAACGCCAGCTTCCGAACGCCAGCCAAGACGCGATTACCGCTGACAACGTGCTGGTGCAGGTCGAAACCAGCGTGTTTTACCGGATCACCGAACCCGAAAAAACCGTTTACCGAATCCGCGATGTAGACGCCGCCATTGCCACCACTGTGGCCGGTATCGTCCGTGCCGAGATCGGTAAAATGGAATTGGACGAGGTACAATCAAACCGTTCCACGCTGATCGCCACGGTCAAAGTCGCCGTCGAACAACAGGTCGACGACTGGGGCATCGAAGTGACCCGCGCTGAATTGCTGGACGTGAACCTCGATCAGGCAACCCGCGATGCGATGCTGCAACAGCTGAACGCTGAACGCGAACGCCGTGCAGCCGTGACCCGCGCCGAAGGCGAAAAACGTGCGGTCGAACTGTCGGCAGATGCCGAGCTTTACGCAGCCGAACAAATCGCTAAGGCCCGTCGCATCGGTGCCGACGCCGAAGCCTACGCCACTGGCGTTGTCGCACAAGCGATCAAGGACAACGGCCTTGAAGCTGCCCAGTACCAAGTCGCCTTGAAACAGGTCGAAGCGCTGAACGCTTTGGGTGGCGGTGAGGGATCAAATACCATCGTCTTGCCCGCCAACGCGCTGGAAGCCTTTGGCGATGCCTTTAAAATGCTGAAAGGGAAAATCGGATGAGCTATTTCTCAATTTGGTGGGCGTGGATCATCGGCGCTTTACTTCTGGCTATTCTTGAAGTCGTCGCACCCGCCCAGATCTTTCTAGGGTTTGCCATTGGAGCAGCAGGAGTGGGACTGTCATTGGCAGTCGGCATCCCCGGCTTGGCCGGGTCAGTGCCAACGATGCTCGTGCTTTTCGCGGTCCTATCGCTTATCGCTTGGCTCGTCCTGCGCCCCTTAATGGGGATTCGCAAAGGTCAGGTGAAACACATCCAACACGACATCAACGAAAACTAAAAAGCACGGCGTGAGGGCCTATTGCAGATCGCCAAAGGCCCTCTCGATCCGATCAATCGCCTCCAGCATTGTCGCGCGGGGCAAAGCCAGATTGAACCGCATATGCCCCGCGCCCCCAGTTCCGAACTGAGTGCCGGGATTAGGCGCAACCTTGGCATCAATATGACGCTTCAGCAGTTCGGCGTCACTCATACCCAAGGCACTGAAATCGACCCACGACAGATACGTCGATTGCATCTCCATCACCGAAACACCGGGGATCAAAGACATGCGCTCGGTAAAGATGCGGTTGTTTTCGGCCAAATAGGCACGCACCGCATCCGACCAATCCGCGCTTTCCTCAAACGCGGCACAAACGATCGCCATGCCAAAACGGTTGGGCGACGATTCGCGATCCGCAATCACCTTATCGACCTTGGCCCGCACCATCGCGTCAGGCGCCAGCAACAAACCAGTTTCAGCACCCGCCACGTTAAACCCCTTGGACGCCGCCGTCAGCACAACCAACCTGTCCAGACATTCCGGCGCAGCAACAGCTGTCGGGACAAACGAAACACCGGGAAACGTCAGATCCATATGAATTTCATCGGACAAAAGGATCAGATCGTTCCGCGCACAAAACGCCGCCAGTTCTTTGATTTCATCCACGCTCCAGATGCGGCCACCGGGGTTATGGGGAGAACAAAACGTCACAACCTTTTCTCGGCCAGTCAAAGCAGCCTGAAGCGCGTCAAGGTCCATGTAAAACTGACCATCACGCTGGACCAAATGGCTTTCCACCACCTTACGCCCCATGTTCTCAATCTGCCGGTAAAACGCATGATACACCGGCGAAAACACGATAACAGCATCACCGGGCGCACTATAGGTCGCCAGTACATCGCCAAATCCGCTGACCACACCGTGGGTGTACCGCACACAGCCCGGATCAACATCCCAACCATGGCGCGTCTTGTACCAATTGGCGACAGCCCGATCTGCTCGGGCGTTATCCCCAAAATACCCCATGTACCCCAAATCAATCTCGGCCTGCAAAGCAGCAAGAATGGCGGGTGCCGCCGGAAAATCCATATCCGCCACCCACATCGGGATCACGTCAGGATCATCCGTTCCATAAACGCGCGAGATGCTGTCGTATTTGCTGACGTGCTTGCCACGTAAGCTGAGAGGTTTATCGAAATCATATGTCATTTGCGGACACTACCAGCGGCAAAATTGGCTGCAAGGCCCGCTTGCCCAGACGCCCGCCATCGCTTAAATGACCCAAATGACGATCCGTGATATCATCATCCACCCCGACCCGCGTCTGAAGGCAAAGACCGACGAAGTGTCGGATTTCGACGCGAGCCTGAAAACTCTGGCCGACGATATGCTGGAAACCATGTACGTGGCACCCGGTATCGGCCTTGCTGCCCCTCAGGTCGGCATCATGAAACAGATGTTGGTGATGGATTGCATCAAGGAAGACGGCGAAGCGCCCCGTCCCATGGTTCTGATCAACCCATCCGTTACTTGGACTTCTGAGGAATGCAGCACCTACGAAGAAGGCTGCCTGTCGATCCCGGATCAATATGCCGATGTCGAGCGTCCCGCCGAAGTGGACGTCACTTGGCAAGACCTGAACGGCGAAACACAATCAGAACGATTCGATGGCCTTTGGGCCACTTGCGTCCAACACGAGATTGACCACCTGAACGGCAAACTGTTCATCGACTATCTGAAGCCGCTCAAGCGGCAGATGATCACCCGCAAGATGAAAAAGCTGAAACGCGAGCTGGCACGGGCCTGATCCGGCATGGCGCGGCTCATCATCCGTCAATACCCCGACCCGATCCTGCGCAAACTGTGCGAACCAGTGGATCACACTGACCCGTCCATTCAAAAGCTGGCACGCGACATGCTCGATACCATGTACCACGCCCAAGGACGCGGGCTGGCAGCCCCACAAGTCGGCATTCCGATCCAGCTGTTCGTCATGGACCCAAACTGGAAGAACGGCACGCAAACCCCCTACATCTGCGCCAACCCCGACATTTCGGCTTTGGACGACACCACACGGAAATGCGAAGAAGTCTGCCTTTCTATCCCCGACCGTCCCGTCATGGTCACGCGACCCGCACGCGTCATGCTGCGCTGGCGTGACGCCGAAGATCAGACCTTCGGCCACGAACTGACAGGAGACGCCGCAATCATCGCCCAACACGAAGCAGATCACCTAAAAGGCCGCCTTTGCATCGACTACGAAAACAGCGCACCGTGACCCACTCCATTGTGCCTTGGCCCGACAAACGCCTTCGAACCCCCGCCAACCCCGTAGACAAGATCACCGACGACATCCGCACATTTTGGGACAAAATGATCCGCATCATGGACGCCATGCCGGGCTATGGCCTTGCCGCAACGCAACTTGGCCAGATGCAACGCCTTGCCGTGGTCGATTGCTCGAAAGAACGCGGTCAGGCCATCCGCCTTGCCAACCCTAAGATCATAGCAAGTTCCACCGACATGTTTGACTGGGACGAAGCCTCGCCCAATCTGCCCGGACACTCCGCCAGAATTTCGCGCCCCGCAGAGGTGACCGTCTCCTTTATGAACGCCGATGGAGAACCACAGGAACAAGATTTCACAAACCTCTGGGCAACCAGCGTTCAACACCAAATCGACCATTTAAATGGAAAGATGTACTTTGAACGCCTCAGCCGCACCAAACGCGATATGTTCCTGAAGAAACTACGAAAGATATCATGAAGCTGATTTTTATGGGCACCCCCGACTTCTCGGTCCCGCCGCTGGACGCGCTGGTTGACGCAGGCCTTGAGGTTACAGCCGTTTATACCCAACCCCCCCGCCCCGCAGGACGCGGTAAAAAAGACCGCCCCACAGCCGTCCACGCTCGCGCCAGTGCCCTTGGCCTATCGGTCCACACACCAACAAACCTAAAATCCGACGAGGCACGCGCTACCTTTCAAAGCCATCAGGCCGACATCGCCGTGGTCGTCGCTTACGGCCTCATCCTGCCACAGACCATCCTCGATGGGCCAACCCAAGGCTGTCTAAACATTCACGCGTCGCTTCTGCCCCGTTGGCGCGGTGCAGCGCCCATTCATCGCGCGATCATGGCAGGAGACAGCGAAACCGGCGTCGCGATCATGCAGATGGAGGCCGGTCTGGACACGGGGCCCGTCCTTATGACGCAAACGCTAGCAATCGAGAGCATCGACACCACCGGCACCCTTCACGACAAGCTCAGCACCCTTGGGGCAGACCTCATCACAAAAACCCTCACCGATCTGCCAAACCTCACGCCATCGCCCCAACCAGAAGACGGCATCACTTACGCCCATAAGATCGACAAAACCGAAGCGCGCATCGATTGGTCAAAACCCGCCACCGAAATCAGCCGCCAAATTCGCGGCCTCTCGCCCTTCCCCGGCGCGTGGTGCGATATCGACGGTGAACGGGTCAAATTCCTAAACGCGGTCACTACCCTAGGCACTGCAGCTCCCGGCACCCACCTCGGCGGCTTCAAAATCGCATGCGGAGAAAATGCCGTCGAAATCACCAAGGCACAACGCCCGGGCAAACGCCCCATGACGGCCGAAGATTTCTTACGAGGTGCCAAACTGCCCGCGAAACTGCACTAAACTTCTTCTGTCCAAAATACTTCGAGGGGGTCTGGGGGAGCAGAGCTCCCCCAGACGATCGTCCCGCGAAGCGGGGCGACATTAGGCCCCCATCAATGCCGGATCGAAAGGATAGGTCGTCAGGTTCTCATACCCGTCCTCGGTCACTAAAACCTGATCCTCAAGCTTGATCGAGAATTCCCCATCAACTTCACCCGCCAGAACCTCGACGCATAACACCATGCCGGGTTCCAGTTCATAATCAAACGCCCCCGGCACCATCCTGTCTGGATAAGCAACCAAGGGCCATTCATCGCAAAGCCCAACCCCATGCATCAGGCATCCGTACTTCTGAGTTTGAAACTTCTCGTCCAAACGATGGCAGTTCCGGCTTAGATCCTCGATCCGTGCACCGGGCCGGATCATCTCCATATTGGTCATGATATGCTCATGAGAGTGCTTCATCGCCTCAATCATGTCTGGGCGTGGTGCCGCGTCTCCGATCCACCAAGTCCGGCTGATATCGACGCATATCCCATAAGACCCCACCAGATCGGTATCAAAGGCCAGAATCTCGTTGTTCTGCGCAATCCGTGGCCCGCATTCCTGAAACCATGGGTTGGTTCGCGGCCCCGTCGTCAAAAGACGCGTCTCGATCCATTCCCCCCCACGCCGGATATTCTCAGCATGCATAACCGACCAAACATCATCCTCGCTGACACCACCTGCAGGGATCGCGTTGCGAGCAAAGTCCTCCATCGCACGGATTGAGACCTCGCAAGCATGACTGGCGCAACGCATAGCCTTAATTTCGTCCACACCTTTCACCGACCGCGCTTTTTCGGTCAGCTCTTCGCCCTCCATCACCTCAAAGCCAACCGCGCTCAACGCTCGAAACGCGTGCATCATCGCCTTGTCGACACCAAGACGCATGTTCCCGCCTCCGTGTTCGTGGATCAAATCGCGCACATCTGCGCCAAAGACCTCAGCCGCCTCGAACGCCTTGTCGCCTCGATCGAAATAAAAGAAATCTGCCCCCGACCGTGCCTCGCGCACCAAGGGATTGAACGACGACAAAAACGGGCTGTTTTTGTAATCCCACATCACCATATAGCCATCCGCACAGATCAAAAGCGCGCGAAAGGGATTATGGGTGTTCCAAAGCTGCATGTTCGTTGAATCGGTCGCGTAGCGGATGTTCAGAGGATCAAACAGCAACACCCCGCCGTAACTCCGCGCCACCACATGTTCCACCAGTCGTTGCCAACGATACCGCCGCATCTCTTGCAAGTCAGGAAGCTCAAGACCCGCTGCCTCCCACTCGCGAAAGGCAAGTTGGGTCGGACCGATTTCGATCCGATCAGCGTCGTTTGGTGTATTGTCCCCAAGACGATCCCCTTTGTAAGGATCAATCTTGCGGGCTTCGCGAAAGGAACTGTCCATGCTGACAGCTTCGGCCACTCGCGCGTCAAGAACCGCAAATTTGCGACAATTCCCGGCATGTGAAACGACATTGCGGTCACTTTGACCCTTACATTAAGGCACCAGTCGAATTCAGGCCCAAGAACATCCCCGTTAATGCAACAACATGCGCGGTGGTTCGAATGTTTTCACCGCCAAGGATATTCATGAGCAAAAGCAAAAGCCCAATTGGAGCCGATAGGACAATGACGATGAGGTTCATTGCATAAACGGTCAACCGTGCGGTGGTGTCACCGTGTTCTGCACGAAGAACCGGATCAAACTCGTCCTCAATCGCCGAGCCATGCGACAACAGGATGGAATCGGATGAAAAAATGCGGCTTTTCTCACGATTTAGTCGAATTTCAGGTGGCTCTAGATCAGGAAGCAAATCCTTGCCCGCGATCCGAGAAATCCGCAGCCCTGCAATCTTGTGAATAGTGTCCATGTTCTCAACGCTTTCGGTTTATGACCGTTGGTGCAATCTTGTTCATGCCAAATCTGAAACAAAGCTAGGCCTTGAATGTGAAGAGATTGCGGCGAACTTGTGGAGAACCGATCACAATTTACGAAAACTAAAGACTTGGCCGCAGACTACTGAACGCTCATGTTGGGGACAAAGACCAGACTATGGCGCAAAAGGGTTCAACATGAACGATGATAACTTGGGCGATTTCGCGCGACCAATCACGACCAGTTCGAAGAACGCCCAAGCTTCGTTCAATCGCGGGCTGGTCTGGTGCTATGCCTACTTCCACGAAGAAGCCATCGACTGCTTCAAGAAGGCCGTCGAAGCCGACCTCGCATGCGCCATGGCCTATTGGGGCATCGCCTATGCGGCTGGCCCCAATTATAACCTTCCTTGGAAACGCCACGACCGAACCATGCAAAAAGACGCGATGGCGACGTGCTTTGATGCCGTCCAATCGGCACTTGGCAATCTCGACAATGCAACGCCTGCCGAACGCGCCTTGATTGAAGCACTCGCAACCCGCTTTCCACAACGCGAACCCGCAGACTTGAAAGTCATGAACAACTGGAACGTCGATTTCGTCACCGCCATGGAGACGATTCAAAAGGCCTACCCAAACGATCTGGATATCCGCACGGTTCTGGTCGAAGCCATCATGAACCTCACGCCATGGGCCATGTGGGACCAAACCACCGGCGAACCCGCCGAAGGTGCAGGAACCAAAGCAGCGCAAGCCCTTCTGGAAGAGGCGATGGATGCCGACCCTGCCGCAATGCGCCACCCCGGCATTTTGCATCTTTACGTTCACCTGATGGAAATGTCGCAAACCCCCGAACTGGCCTTGAAGGCCGGTGATGTTCTGCGCGATCTGGTGCCGGACGCGGGCCACCTGATCCACATGCCCACCCATATCGACATTCAATGCGGGCATTATCAGAACGTCTATGCATGGAACCGCAAAGCCATAATCGCCGACCGGAAAGCCCGCGAAAAGCACGGCGATTTCAATATCTACACCGGCTACCGCATCCACAATTACCACTTCGCCGCTTATGGCGCGATGTTCTTAGGCCAGTTCAAACCGGCATGGACAGCCGCGCGCGAACTTGTCGACAACCTGCCCGAAGACCTGCTTAGGATCACGTCACCGCCTTTCGCAGACTTCTACGAAAGCTACCTGTCGGTCTGGGTCCACGTGTTGATCCGTTTTGGCCGCTGGCAACAGATCATCGACGAGCCCCTACCCCAAGACGCAAACCTATACGCCTACCTGACCGCCACGCTTCACTATGCCAAAGGCGTCGCCTATGCCGCGACCGGTGACGTCACAAAAGCCGACGCCGCCCGCGCAGATTTCCAAACCGCCCGCGACGCCGTGCCCGACACACGCCGGATGCACAACGTTCGCTGCTCGGCCCAGCTTGAAGTCGCAACCGCAATGCTGGACGGCGAAATCGAATACCGCAAAGCCAACTACGACCTTGCCTTCGCCCACCTGCGCGAGGCCGTCGCCTTGGAAGACGCCCTGCCCTACGACGAACCATGGGGCTGGATGCAACCCACCCGCCACGCCTTGGGCGCACTGCTTCTGGAACAAGGCCACGTCGACGACGCAGAAGCCACCTACCGCGAAGACCTCGGATTAGGAGGCACCCTGACCCGCGCCCAAGTCCACCCCGACAACGTCTGGTCCTTGCGCGGCCTAAACGACTGTCTCAAAGCACAAGGGTTCAGCGACACACCGGAAGCCCGCCTAATCGCTCAACGCCTAGCTTTGGCCGAAGCCCGAGCCGACAAGCGGGTTGGGGCGTCGTGTTTTTGTGCGGCGGCTGCGGTGTAATGTCTGTCATCGAAAATTCTAGATCGAAACGTCAAGCAGGCCTGCTCAAAACTATGCCGAAAACGACTTCGGCCTTGAACCCAGCGATTGGTAAAAGCGCAATAGGTACCCATCCGGGTCAGCGACAACGAATTGGCGATTGCCTACTTCCTCATCGCCTTTGCCGTACCACTTGTCTTCCTTCTCAAGATAAAGCGAGATACCTGCATTTTTAAGTGCAGAAGTCAGAGAGCCAATGTCTTTAACTTCAATCTGAACATTCAGTCCTTTCCCAAAAGGGTAAGTAGTGGGTAAATGTCCGTCATCGAAAGTTCTTCCTTTGCCAATTTGATCAATCATCAATTCAGCATCACCAAGCCTTAAATAGCAAAACCCTTCATCTCGCCGTTCATAGCTGCAAGCAAAGCCAAGAATATCACAATAGAACGTCTTGGATGCGGTACAGTCTGTGACTGCAAATTCTGGTACTAGCGCGTTTCCCATTGATTAAAACTCCTTACCTGTGAATAGCTAGCGTTCGCCACCCGGTGCAAGCCACCCCCAACCCGCCCTTCACATCCCCGTCACCACTCCTAGTGCGGGCCAAACATTAAGTATAAAAACCGAAGCTGCCCTTAAGTCTCACAAGCCACAAATCCAATGACCACAGCCCTCCGCCTTCTAAACTCCCTCCCGGTGCTCTACCTGATCATGCTCTGGCCCGGTCGGTTTGCGGTGCAGGGTCTGTTTGAAGAATGGTACTACCCCCAAATGATGTACGACACTGGCGTTTGGTCCGTCCGGCTTTTGATGGTCACCATTGCCGTGTCGCCAACTTTGGTCCTGATCAATCGCTTGGGTCGTGGTCGCGCTTTTGGGAAATGGCTGCTGCAACGACGCAGACACTTCGGGCTGGGCAGTTTCATCTACGCCGCCTTGCACCTTGTGCATTATGTTCTGGAAACCGCCGACCTGACAGAAATGGCCATCGAATTTACCCTGCTTGAATACCTCACGGGCTGGCTGGCGTTCGTCATCTTCGCCGCCCTCGCCCTCACGTCAAACAATTGGGCAGCGCGCCTTTTAGGCCCCAACTGGAAACGCCTACATTACTGGGTGTACCCAGCCGCCGCGCTGACCTTCTGGCATTGGTATCTGCTCGACTTCTTAACGGAACGCGTGCTGTTTTGGATCGCCATCTTCATCGGCATCAAAGCAATTCACACCCTGATCAAACGACTTCCACGCAAACGCGCGGCGGCCTAGACCAAATCCGCGTCCGTCATGATTTCGACCAGTGATGGACCGTCCACCGCCAGCGCTTCTTTCAACGCACCTTCGATTTCCTCAGCCTTCGACACCTTGGTGCCGTGACCTCCACATAGCCGCGCAAAGGCTGCGAAGGATGGGTTCTGCAGATTAGTCTCCCAAACCGGCCATTCGCCCGACCGCTGTTCCTTGGAAATCTTGCCAAGCTCGCCGTTGTGCAACAGCACATGGGTGATGTTCATGCCGTATTTAACGGCAGTGGTGAATTCCATCGGGTACTGGCCAAATCCGCCATCGCCGGAAATCGAAATCACCTTGCGACCCTTCATCTCGTCCAAATCCTGCGTCGCAGCCCAAGCCCCCATACCGGCCGGAAAGCCAAAACCGATTGATCCAAGATAGCCTGACATCAGCACACGCTGATTGCTTTTGGTCTCAAGATAGCGCCCAAAGGAATAGGTGTTGTTCCCCACATCCACCGCAAAGATCGCGTCATCCGGCGCAAGCCGCCCCAAAGCCTCAAAGATCGCAAAGGAATGGATGCCTTTCCCAGAATCCTCGGCAAGTCGATGCTGCTTTTCTTCCCGCCACATGCGCCAGCGATCCGCAAGTTCGCTCACCTGATCGTCTGCCTCGGCGTTGGCTTCGAACTTGGGCGCAGCGGCGGCACAGAATGCGCCGATTTCACCCCAGACCGGTACTTTAACTTTACCGAACTTGCCCAACTGCATCCGGTCATAGTCGACCTGGATCATGTTGCGTTTCGGCGAAATGCCAGTGTGGTTTGAAAAGCTTGCGCCCAATACAATGATCGTATCCGCCAGCGTCATGAACCAGCTTGCAATCGGCGTGCCCGAGCGGCCCAAAACACCACCGGCATTCGGGTGGCTGTCGGGAATCAAACCTTTGGCCTTAAACGTCGTCAGAACCGGCGCACCGATCTTTTCGGCAAACGCCATGATCTCGTCACGCGCGCCATACGCACCATGACCCACAATAATCACCGGTCGTTTGGCCGCATTCATCATCTCGATCGAAGCATCAATATCCGACTGCGCCGGCGTCACCTGATAACCAGCCACGCGCCCCGCAGGCGTCGCGGCTTTCTTGTCCGACGGAATGGTCTGCACGTCATCGGGGAAGATCAGATGCGCCACGTCCTGTTCGACGATGGCGTTTTTGCACGCCAGTGACATCAGTTCCGCGTGCTTTGATGTCGGCAACACCGTCTGCGAGAACTTTGTAACTGCCTGAAACGCCGAGCTTAGATCAATGTCCTGAAACGCGCCCGGCCCAAAGACCTGAGTTTGCACCTGACCCGTCAACGCCAGTATCGGAGCGCGATCCACTTTCGCATCCCAAAGTCCTGTCAGCAGATTCGTTGCACCGGGCCCAGCGATGGTAAGGCACGCTGCGGGTTTACCTGTCAGCTTGCCATAGGCCGAAGCCGCAAAGGCCGCAGCGCCTTCGTGCCGAATGCCATAGTATTTTAGCTTCTTGTCGATCACCGACAAACGGATGGAATCCGCCAACCCAAGGTTCGAATGGCCGACCATGCCGAAAACGCTTTGCACGCCCCAGTTGGTCATCGTTTCAACCATCACATCAGACACAGTCCGCTCACGCGCGGGTTCAGGTTCGATCCCGACAAAGATCGCACCATCGCGGACCTCGACCGGAAACATCTTTTGCCCATGGTCCTTAACACCACCACCCGGAGGCTTGCCCGTCAGCGGATCAAAGTCCCAACCATGCCAAGGGCAACGCACCCAACACGCGCCTTCGACGCCCTTTTCAATCGTGCCTTCTCCAAGCGGTCCCCGCTGGTGTGGGCAATGATTGTCCATCGCGGCCCATTGCCCGTCGAAATGCACAAGACAAATGGATGTCGTGCGCGCCGTTACGGTTTTGACGCGACCTTCAGGCAGGTCATCCACATGGCCGACTTCGATCCAGTCCAATTTGTCAGCGCTCATCGCAAATCTCCCGGGGGTCATTTGTTTCGTCAGTGTGCGTCGTTGGTGCCTTCGACCTTGCCTTTTATCCAGCCAAGCGCCCACTCAATGGCACTTAACCCAAGGAACGCCGCAACCGCAAAGACGACGTAGCGGAAGTCAAAAAGCGGCGTGCCCCGCAATTGCTTCAGGTTGTCATACCCAAACCAAAGGCCAGCGGCCGCCCCAAGCGCCAACAGAATGGCCAGACCCCGAATAATCATTTCGCCAGCCTTATGGTGTCTGTATCAATCTTGAAAACCAACATGCCGCCCCTGCGTTCAATCTCGCCCTCGATCTCCACATAGGTCGCGGTGAAATCAAGAATCTCGTCCCCCAACCGCTTGCCATCGGCACCTGCCATCAGCAGAAACTCGTGACCTTCGACCGGACCAGACGACACAAAAATTGGCGGAACATCCCCGATCAGGCACAGATTGGCGCAGGCCTTATGCGCCAATCCATTGCCGGGGCGCATGGCGCCCGTCAAGCATTTGCCGTCGCAAATCTCGCCCGCCAGCTTCCATCGGCCAAGCGGCTCAACTTCGATCTCAAATTCCGGATCGGGGTTTTCAGCAACGCTCAGACCACGCATACCGCCGCGCAGTTGTAGACCATCCAGATCACCACGCTCCATGCGAAGCCCCGCCAACTGCACAATTTCTCCGTCCAAATTCTTGGCTCGGTTGAAGACGCCGCGCTTACCGCCACCCGACAGCAAAACAACATCGCCCTTTTCAAACTTGTCGCTCTCGATCACATGCAGCACCGGGTAGGGATCAACTTTCATAATCCCAACGGCGTTCGCTTGCCCCATGAAAGCGCCACTGCCTGTGTCGGTTTGCGTGGCCGAAATGGCAAAGGCCGCGACAGCAAAGCTGATCACAAAGCTTGCCGTAGACAGCGCCAAAAAGGTCTTCAGCGCTTTGGGAACCTTGCCCCACCCGACGAAAAACGGTTCTTGCGGTTTAGCCATTGTCAGCAACCTCATAGATTACGGGTTCAACATCAGTGCCGGGTTGATTGGCTTGGCGGTCGATATAAAGAACGCCATCGTCCAGCTTCATGTTATAGGTCGGGATCATCTCGGTGAAAGGCGCAGGCGATCTGCCGTTACAAGCCTTATAACTAAACCCATGCCAAGGGCAGGTCACGTGACCATAAACAATCTTGCCCTCGCCCAAAGGTCCGCCCTGATGAGCGCAGGTATTGGACACGGCCGAAAAGGAATTGCCCGAGCGGAAAATCGCAACGCGCTCTTCCTTCGACAGCGCCACGATCACCGCGCGCTTGTCTTGAATGTCTTCTGGCCGACAGGCCTCTACCCAATCAGTTGTGGCAGCCACCACGCGACGTTCCTTGTCCCACGCCAGAAAATGCAGCCCGGCCACCGTTAATCCCGCACCAACCAACAGAAACGCAAACGTCTGGTTCTCGGAGTTTTGCAAATACCCCAAAGCCACATGGGCGACGACCAACGCATAGGTCGGATAGATCAAAAGATGCAGCGATTTCCAGACCGGAGCCGACAAAAACGCCAGCCAGAAATCGTGGCTTGTCGCGGCCAAAATCGCCAGAAGGAACAAGGCAAGGATACCAAGCGCCTCAATCGGGAAACCCAAAACCTGACCGAAACTTAGGTTCGAGGTCAGCAGCGCGACATAGCTATCTGTGGGCGAGAAACTGAAATACCAGCTCACAACGAAAACTGCATGGCTAAAGGCGACCGCCGTGGTCAAAACGCCAAAGTGCCGTCGGTTATAAAGGATCGGCAAAAACCGTTTGTCCAACCGCGCCAAAGGTCCGATGCACAGAATGAACGTCAGCATCCAAAACGCACAGGTGCCAAAGGCCCGCATCCGCAGGATCAGATTGTCCAACGGGCGTTCAAGACCCGCCGCAGGCGTGCCAACCTCCATGTAAATCAGGATGTAAGCGACAACCGCAACGATCAGCGCCGCATCATATTTCCACTTGTTCGCGTTCCACTGAACCGGGATATATTTAACGCTCATTTCGGGGCCTCCAACTGGATCGGTCCAGCCAGATCAGACGGGTCTTGGCGCAATCCAATGGCCAGAATAAGGATCAGCGGAATGGCGAATACAAAGACAATCGCAGCCCGGTCCTGCTTCTTGCGCGGCATCCGGTGACGGTCCAGCTTGTCTTCCCCGCGCCACAGCACAGTGCAGCGCCATAGGATCAAAGGCCAAATCAGCAAAACACCCGGAACCAACAAAGGCCGAAAAATCCAAGCGCTTTCGGCATTTTCGTCCAGCCGACCAATCGCATAAAGAACAAACCACACGGCCACCGCAGCGCCCGCATAGAGATACCAAGTCGCGATCATTATCAGCGTCATTCGAAAGCCCCTCCCAAGGGTGCTAGTTCAAAGATGCATACCACCATCAACACAAAGAAGTTGCCCGGTAAAGGCGCGCGCATCCAGAAGGAAATTCATCGCTTGCACAATATCGGCGGGATTTGCCCCCCGTTGAAGCGGCGCACCATGCCGGTGCTCGCGAAACTGTTCGTCCGACTGCTCGGCCCCCTGCATGGTCGAACCCGGCCCAATCCCGTTGACCCGCACATGGGGCCCAAGGGCGCGCGCGCTGGTCTGGGTAAAGGCCCAAAGGCCCATCTTCCCAATCGTATAAGTCATGTATTCCTTGGTCAGCTTGCGGACACGCTGATCGATCATGTTGACGATACAGGCATTAGCGCACATCTCACCATCCGACTGCTTCGAGGCTTTCGGCGCTTGTTCTGCAAACTGCTGGCTTAACACGAAAGGTGCGCGCAGATTGGAATCAAGGTTCATATCCCAACTCGCCTTCGTCGCCGATTTAAGGGAATCGTATTTGAACACCGAAGCACTGTTGATCAGCACATCCAAATCCTGCCCTAACCCGTCACGCGCCCGGCCAATCAAACCTTGCGTTTCGTCTTCGTCCAGCAAGTTCGCCTGAAGCGTCACGCAGGTCACGCCAAGCGCACGAATGTCGTTCGCAGTCACCTCGGCTTCCTCTGCATTGCTGTTGTAATGCAGCGCAATGTCGATGCCACGCCGTGCCAACCCCAAAGCCATCTCTCGCCCTAACCGGCGAGCCGCCCCCGTAACCAAAGCAGCCGAATAAGGAATAGGCGCGAAACCAGATGCGTCAGTTGCTGGGACCATGCGGACAAAAACCTTTATTCCTACGATGGATAAGAACCTATTAGAGCCGACGCTCCGACACCAGACCCCGCCCGATCACATCTTCTGTTAGGCATCTTCTGCGCGATACGGCTGACGACAAAAGCTGCTCGGCCGCGGTTACTGTTTGGGTCGGCTGCCCATATGAGAGACGGGTATCACGCCCACTTTTATTGCTTCGACAGAACTAGCGAATTTCATAAAACACCAAAGTTTTGAAAAATTTCTAAAAATAATCCCCACTGCGAGAATAAATCCGTCCCCCCATGCGTAACCCTAGTAAGAGCAGCACAGACGTTGCTCAGACATTTTGGATTTGGAGCACGACATGAAACTGATATTTGCACTCGCCCTTGGTGGGCTCGTTGCCGGATGCGACCAAGCTTATGCCCAGTCATCTTACGGCTATTCTAACGCCTCAGAAAGCAGCCTGACGTTGATCGATGGGCATGCACTTATGACCGCACCAAACGGTATGACGCTGTACACATTCGATAAGGACGGCCCGAACGTCTCCAATTGCTATGGCGACTGTGCGACAAACTGGCCGCCGTACACTGCTGCCGCAAATGCTGCATCACCCGGCAACGGCCTGACAATCATTGACCGTCAGGATGGCACACGTCAGTGGGCCAAGGATGGCGCGCCGCTATATTTTTGGGTCGGAGATTCCGCTAAGGGCGACACAACAGGCGACGGTGTTGGCGGCGTCTGGCATATCGCACGATGATTGAGTAGCGCAGGCGTCTGATGAAACCCCCATTTGACGTCTTCTGTGAACCCAAAGGCAGATTTTTAGAGGTAGGTCGGCGTTCACCATTGAAGCCTTTGGTAATATCACAGACACTGATCCAGCATGGTCCCCCATGCTGGATCAGGATGGCGTAATTGCGATGACACCAGACCAGTTCAAAACAGAGATGATTGGTCTGCTACCGCGACTGCGTCGTTTTGCGTTAAGCTTGACCCGGTCTGGTCCCGATGCTGATGATCTTTTGCAAGATGCTTGTTCAGCCGCCCTTCAGAAGTGGCAACAGTACGATCCGGCACAACCGCTGGATCGTTGGTTGTTTCGCATCGTTCGAAACCTGTGGGTCAGCGAAATACGCAAACGCAAAACCCGCCAGGGTGAAGGACAAGTACCCGCGGAAGAGGCCACTGAATTGCGTGTTGAAAGCAATTCTGACGATATTTTGACAGCCCAACAGGTGCACCGTCAGGTTGCCCAGCTTAATAAAGACCTTTCGCAGCCGCTCTTACTGGTGTGCGCGGAAGGGTATAGTTATCGGGAAGCCTCCGAAATGTTGGATGTTCCCATTGGCACGGTGATGAGCCGCATTCACCGCGCGCGTAAGTTACTTGTTTCGCGTTTAGCGGCAGAGGAGTGTACCTCGTCATGATGGACCTTTCACTAAAACTCAGCGCCTATCTTGATGGCGAGCTTGATCCGACAGAAATGGCCGAGATCGAGGCCCTTATTGAAACCGATGAAGCGGCGCAGGCCGAGTTGGACGCTTTGATGCAGGCGGATGCGTTTGCCCGAGAAAGCTTTTCTGAAGAATTGGATCAGCCGGTGCCCTTTGCACTGGCCCAGAAGATCAAAGCGGCAGACCTTGTCGAACCCGTACCTGCCAGACGCCAGATTTGGGGCGCTTTGGCTGCAAGCCTCATCTGTTTAACCTTGGGCGGCTTAGGCGGGTATGCCGTTAAAGTTCAACAAACCCCGGTTCAGACTGTGGGTTGGCTGGCCGCTATTGCAGACTATCACGCAATCTATGCGGGCCAAGAACGCCACCTTGTTGAGGTAGGCGCGGACGAGTCCGACCACATAGAAACTTGGCTAGGCAAAACTGTTGGTGCCGATTTCTCAATACCGGATTTGACGGGGCACGGCCTGACTTTTGAAGGTGGACGCCTTGTGGTGGCCAATGGCAAACCGGTGGCACAACTGATGTACCGTCAACCCGACGGTGTTGTGATCGCGCTTTGCCTGCAGCAAAGCAACAAGGACCCAAGCTTGGCACCTTCGTTTAATGAAAGGACAATCCGCGGCTTTGACTTTGTGTCGTGGAGCGCGAATGGCGCTGACTACGTCGTCATTGGACCCGAAGGGCAACCTGATCTTGAGGCGATTGCAAATACTGCGTCTTTGGAAATCTAAACAAAAGAGTTCTTCACGAAATGCAGCCAATTAGAGAGTACGGGGGAAGCCAGAGGCGTCAGTAGCTTGAGCCATGCGTGTAAAGACTTTCAATCAGGCGAGCCAAGTCAACTGCTGGCTGTCCCGGACACTGAGACATTCTCCGCACCATCGATGAAAGCCCGCTGACCGTCCATCTTGACGCATCGTCGATTGACTTTTTTGCGATTCTGCGACAATTTTTTAGCACATCTTTTTGCTAATTTTGGTTCTGGAACCGATTTAACTTAGGAATTTAAAATGCACTCAAAAGCATTTCTTGCCGGAGCACTTCTAACCCTATTGGGTGCCTGTGGGTCACCCCCGCCACAAAGCGGAGTAGGTTTTGGCGACAGACCAGCAACAACGACGACTGCCGCAGAATCAGAGCAGTCCGGTGGCGCTTTCGGAGGGATTTTCAAAGACACGCGCAACGGTGTTTTCAAAACATCCAGTGGAGTCCCGTGGTGGGATTCGAACTCGGTCAGATACACAACGCAGGGCAGACGAATAGGCGCCTCAGCAGCTCAGCGTGAAGCAATAAAAGTGGCAGTAGCAAACTTCGCCCGCCCAATGTCATTTCCATATCTGTTGGCGAACGAAGTGGTGTATTTCGAATCGTAACACTTGATGATCACACATTTGGGGTGCTGCACAAGATGAGCGGACCGGGACTGTTCGCGTTTCCAAACCGGCAAACTGAGCAGAAGTTTGCTTTGGCCTTGATGCAGCGAGGATTGCAGATCGCGGGTTGCACGCAAACCGGTGAGCCCGGATTCGAGGTGGTGAACGGTGTGGTCATTCGAAGGGCTTCTATCCCGGCCGCCTGCACGCGAGGGTAAGTGAGATCGAAAACTGACATACCAGTCGGACGGGTTAACACCTAACAAATACTCCCCAAAAAAAGCCCCACTCAAGGTGGGGCTTTTTCTTAATGCACAACAGCATCCTCGGGCGGCGGGCGGTTCGATTTGGTCACCCGGTCACCGATCAGCAACCCGTCGGCTCCGGCGCTGACCTCAAGCACCTTGCCTTCACCGATGTCACCGGCCAACAACATCTCCGCCAACTCGTTCTGCAAGGCGTTCTGGATCACACGCTTTAGGGGACGCGCACCATAGACCGGATCATAGCCCTCATCGGCCAGCCAAGTCTGCGCCGCCTCATCCAAGTTGATCTGGATGTTCTGCTTTGCCAGACGTTTTTGCAGCTGTGCCAATTGAATATCCACGATCCCGTCCATGTCGGGCCGCGACAGCCGGTCGAATATGACCATGTCGTCAAGACGGTTCAAAAACTCAGGCCGGAAATGCGCGCGAACGGCATCCATCACATCCCGATGCGCTGCACCGGTATCAGATCCTTCTTCCAGCATCGACAAGGCCTGCGATCCAAGATTTGACGTCAGGATGATGAGCGTTTGCTTAAAGTCGACCTTATTGCCCTGACCATCGGTCAGAATCCCGTCGTCCAAAACCTGCAACAGCACGTTGAACACCTCGGGGTGCGCCTTTTCAACCTCGTCAAACAGGATCACCTGATAGGGCCGACGCCGCACCGCTTCGGTCAGCACACCGCCCTCGTCATACCCGACATAGCCCGGAGGCGCGCCGATCAGCCGTGATACGGAATGCTTCTCCATGAACTCCGACATATCGATCCGCACCATGGCGCGATCATCGTCAAACAGGAACTCGGCCAAAGCCTTAGTCAGCTCGGTCTTACCCACGCCGGTTGGTCCAAGAAACAGAAACGACCCCAAAGGCCGGTTCTCGTCCTGAAGCCCGGCGCGCGCACGTCGCACAGCGTTTGACACAGCCGTAACAGCCTTCGTCTGGCCAATCACACGCTTGCCGATCGCCTCTTCCATGCGCAACAGCTTCTCGCGGTCACCTTCCAGCATCTTCGACGTCGGTATCCCCGTCCAGCGTTCAACAACCTCGGCGATCTGTTCAGGCCCAACAGCCTCTTCGACCATCATGTCGGCATCGCTGTCTTCAGCGGCCTCAAGCTGCTTTTCCAAACCCGGAATAACGCCATAAGACAACTCACCCGCACGTTGCAGATCACCGTCGCGCTTGGCATGTTCCAACTCGGCACGGGCCTTGTCCAACTGCTCTTTCAGCGCACGCGCACCTTCCAACTTGTCCCGCTCTGCCTGCCAAGTCGCCGTCATCTGAGACGACTGCTCCTGCAAATCCGCCAAATCCTTCACCAGCTTTTCCAACCGATCCTTTGAGGGTTTGTCGTCTTCCCTTTTCATAGCTTCGGCTTCGATCTGCATCTGCAAAATCTGGCGATCCAAAGCATCCAACACTTCGGGTTTTGAATCCACCTCCATCCGCAAACGCGACGCGGCCTCGTCCATCAGATCAATCGCCTTGTCCGGCAAAAACCGGTCGGTGATGTAACGATGGCTTAAGGTTGCCGCCGCCACCAAAGCGCTATCTGCTATCCGAACACCGTGGTGCAGTTCGTACTTTTCCTTAATACCCCGCAAGATGCTGACGGTATCATCAACCGTCGGCTCTTCGACAATCAAAGGCTGAAACCGCCGCGCTAGGGCTGCGTCTTTTTCAACGTACTTGCGATATTCTTCCGTCGTTGTGGCACCCACACAATGCAACTCGCCTCGCGCCAAAGCCGGTTTCAACAGGTTCGACGCATCCATCGCCCCATCCGCCTTACCGGCACCCACAAGCGTGTGCATTTCATCAATGAACAGAATGATCTCACCAGCAGCAGCCGTGACCTCGGTCAAAACACCTTTAAGACGTTCCTCGAATTCACCACGATACTTGGCACCTGCAATCAGCGCGCCCATGTCCAAAGCCATCAGCTTTTTGTTCCGCAAGGATTCCGGCACATCACCATTCACGATGCGCAAGGCAAGACCCTCGGCAATGGCTGTTTTACCGACACCGGGATCACCGATCAGAACCGGGTTGTTCTTGGTCCGGCGGCTTAACACCTGCATTGTGCGGCGAATTTCCTCGTCTCGCCCAATGATCGGATCAATCTTGTCGTCAGCAGCAGCTTGCGTCAGATCACGCGCGTATTTCTTCAGCGCATCATAACCGTTTTCAGCCGAAGCCGTATCCGCCGTCCGCCCCTTGCGCACATCATTGATCGCCGAATTCAAAGCCTGAGCCGTAACCCCGCCCGCGTCCAAAGCATCCTTGGCCTTCGATTTCACAACAGCCAATGCCGTCAGCATCCGCTCAACCGGCACAAAACTGTCGCCCGCCTTCTTGGCCAGCTTCAATGCTTCGTCCAAAACCTTGGTGGTTTGTTGATCCAAATAGGTCTGGCCTGCATCGCCCGTCACCTTGGGCACTTTGGCCAAAGCACCATCGACGGCTTGCACAACACCTTCCGGGGCACCGCCCGCCGCACGGATCAGGTTCGAGGCCAATCCTTCCTCGTCATCCATCAAGGCTTTCAACAGGTGTTCCGGCGCCAACCGCTGGTGGCTTTCACGCGCCGCTATGGTCTGAGCAGCTTGCAAAAAACCACGCGACCGCTCGGTGAACTTCTCCAAGTCCATAAGCTCTCTCCTTCAATAAGCGCCCTTAAGGATGACACCCAGCTTATCGGCATGTCGGTTCAGGGCCTTTACCAATAAATGGGATCACCGCGCTGTGTTCGCAAGACCTAAACCAAAAACGCAAAAAGCCGCCTCCAAAGAGACGGCTTTCGCAAGATAGTAGAAAACGCTTTAGGCTTTAGGCTTTGCGCTTCTTCCGCGAGACAGCAGCAAATCCGCCAAGTCCAGCAAGCAACAACAGCGAAGACGCCGGAAGCGGGACAACAGAAGGGGCTGCGCTCAGTGAAACGGTGTTGTTGCCAAGCTCAGCCAAAGTCCCAAAGTTCAGACTAAGATCCGCAAACGAGGCACCAAAAACCGTCCAAGCAAAGTTAATCTCGTCACCCGAGTTGTAACCAGCGTTCAGGCCAAAAGCTCCAAGTCGGTCAAAACCGAACGTGTCACCCGACGCTTCAAGGTCGAACCCTGTCCACGAAAGCGATTGCCCACCCCAACCATAATCCCAAGAATACACATCAGACAATCCATCGTCGGCTCCAATAAAGAACCGGAAGTTCGATTGATTGATATTCGTGGCGTCAAACGTGAATTCAAAGTCGGATCCCGTCAGGTCGACCGAACCCGATCCCGTGAATACGACGTCTTCGCCGTCTTGGGTCGCAACGATATCAACCGTCGCAGCCGAAGCTGGAAGGCCGATAAGGATAGAGGCGACCAGCGCGTAAAAATGCGTCATCATACAACTCCTTAGATAACTCCCGAAAAACTACCCCCAAACAGCTTTCCTATTTCTTAAGTACCAAGGAATTAAGGCAAAATTTAAGTAAACTACTGGATTTAAAGCAAGAATTCTCGCTCAATCAGGCCGCAAAGCTGACAAAATTGCCCTATTGTTCACGAAATACGGTAAAATGCGGGTCGCGAGGTCACCCTCCAAGACTTGAACCCGTTTGGTCCCCGGTTTAGGCGAGCATTATGAAAGTTGCAGATGACCGCCTGATCGTGGCCCTTGATGTGCCCAATGCACTGCAAGGCCTGAAGCTTGCTGATACACTCGGCGACAGTATCTCATTCTATAAAATCGGCCTTGGGATGCTGACCGGCGGCGGCCTTGCGCTAGCGAACGAGCTGAAGGAAGAACGCGGCAAACGCATCTTTCTTGACATGAAACTCTTCGACATCAGCGCAACCGTCGAAGCCGCCGTGCGTGGGCTTGCACAGTTCAATCTCGATTTCCTCACGGTCCACGGCGATCCGCATGTTGTCCGCGCCGCACGCGAAGGGGCGGCTGGGTCCGACCTGAAAATCCTTGCCGTAACCGTTCTAACATCGCTCGACCGCAGCGATCTGGACGCCGCACAAATCAAAGACGGTGCGATCCCCGATCTGGTCACCGAACGGGCAGGTCGTGCTTTTGACGCAGGTGCCCACGGCGTCATCGCCTCGCCCAACGAAGCCAAAACCATCCGCGCCCTACCTGAAGCCAAAGGCCGCCTGATCGTCACACCTGGTGTGCGACCCCTTGGCGCGGACAAGGGCGATCAGAAGCGCGTTGCAACACCCGCGAAAGCCATCGCAGACGGCGCAGACCACGTCGTCGTCGGTCGGCCGATCCACAATGCCCCCGATCCCCTAGCAGCAGCCGGCGCGATCATCACCGATCTGCAATCGGCGTTCGCCTCAAAAAGCTGATCCCATGCGCTTTCTTTTAACGCTTTTCCTCCTCGCACCCGCAACGGCCTACGCCGATTGCGTTATCCTGCTGCACGGCCTCGCGCGCGGCGAAACCTCGATGGCTCTATTGGCGTTTCAACTGCGCAACGAAGGCTTTTCCACCGTGAACCCGGGCTATCCTTCAACCGATCAAAATGTCCGTACCTTGGCCCGCGAAACCATTCCCGAGGCAGTAAAGACCTGCGAAGACGACACCATCCATTTCGTCACCCATTCCATGGGGGGTATCCTTGTCCGCGCTTGGCTTGGCGAAAACAAACTCGACAACTTGGGCCGAGTTGTCATGTTGGCCCCACCCAACAAAGGATCCGAGCTTGTCGACGAATTGGGCGACTTCGATCCTTTCGAATGGATCAACGGTCCCGCTGGCCTTGAACTAGGAACCGGACCAGATGACCTGCCCAAGCAACTTGGACCGGTGACTTTCGAAACTGGCATCATCGCAGGATCCCAAAGCTTGAACCCCGCATACTCGGTACTGATCCCGGGCGATGATGATGGCAAAGTATCGATCGAAAGTACCAAAGTCGAAGGCATGACCGATCACATCACATTGCACGTGACACATACCTTCATGATGCTGAACCTCGACGTGATCGACCAAGTCATCGCGTTCCTGAAGACCGGCGCCTTCAACCGCGAGAAGCCGCCAGAATAATCCGGCGATTGTTCACTGATCGTAAGCAATACGCCGCTTAGAGCGGCATTGTAGGATAATTGTTTACGAAATCAGAACAATCATCCGCCATGCTTTCGTTACATCGTGAATTAACCCCTAGCGATCCCTAATTCGGTCACATTTCCTTTTAGGGTAAAGTGATAGGGCAACTACGGATTAGCACCATGACCATGGCGAAAAAAATAGTCGAACGCGACGTCGTAAAAGCAGGTACAACCGGTCTCTGCACTGGTGCGAACCTTCGTACACCCTGCGGTGAACGCCATGTTGAATTCCTGCGGCCGGGCGATCTGGTTGTGACCCGCGACAATGGATTGCAGCCGGTCAAACTGATCTGGACAGAAACCTTTCTCGCCACCGAAATCGCCGCTGACCCCTCGCTGGCACCGGTTTTACTTGCGACCCGCGCGATCGGCCCAATGATGCCAAAAAAGCCATTGAAGGTTGGTGGGGCTCATCGCCTGCTAATCCCCGGCTGGCGGATCGATGACGAAGAAGATACCGAAAACTGCCTCGTCGCCGCGCGCGATGTGGACGGCCTAGAAGTGGGCAGCGAAACGGGCATCGAAGACTTGGTCTATTACAACATCGTCTTCGAAACTCCGCAGATCTTCTGCGTCAATGGCATGCCTGTCGAAAGCTTCACCCCCACAGAAGACAGTGTGAAAATCATCCCTAAAGACGCTTTGGAAGCGCTGCAAAAGGCCTTCCCGGATCTGGGCCCAAAGTTCGCGAAATATCCAAAAACCAGCTATAAACGTCGCGCCAGCGTGTCTTACACACCGGATTACGCCTAAAAATATTACACCCTAGCCCATGTTCCGCGACGGCGACAAAGCCGCGACAACATCGCGCGAAAGCTCAGGCGTGCGTGCAAATACTAAATCCGCCAGTAACTGTGCCGCCGCAGGCGCCGTCTGAAAACCATAGCCTCCCTGCCCAGCCATCCAGAAAAACCCATCCACGTCCCCAGGCCCGATAACCAAGGTTCGATCCGGCGCAAAGGTGCGCAGCCCAGCCCAATTCGTCTCAACTCGGGTAACGGGCTCAGTCACATGGGCCTCATACCGCGCCAAACCTTCAGCCAAGACCATATCATCAGCCCAAACATCCATCGGCTCTACCAGGTCTTCTTCTGCGGGCGACACGATCCACCCCCCCGCATCCGGCTTGGCATACCAGCTTTCGTCCGGTCCCATCAGCATCGGCCAGCCCCGCACATCCAGTCCCCCCGGAGCAGGCAACCGTGCCATCGACCGCCGAAAAGGCTGCAATCCAAGGCGCGTCACACCAGCCATCGCCGCAATCTCATCCGCCCAGGCGCCCGCCGCATTCACAACCAAATCGCATCGAATTTCCGTATCACCACACACCACGCGCCAACCATCACCGCGCGACAATCCCTTAACCGCAACCCCGGTCTTTACCGTACCGCCATGCTGTCGCACACGTGCCGCCATGCCTTGCATCAAAAGGTCCGTATCAATATCCCACGCGCCCTCAAAGTACCCGGCCCGAACAATCTCGTCCGACAAAATCGGAACCCGGCTGCGCGCATCCGCCACTGCAATCTCAACCAAACCAAGCGCTGAAACATCCGCCTCAAAAGCCGCCACGTCCGGCTCAAGCGCAACGCCCAACAACCCACGTGGCGACAAAACCCCCAAGATTTCGTGCGCGCGCCGCGATGCCCGGTTCAATGCCCGAACCGCCTCGTTGCCATAATGCTCTTCAAACAGCGCAGCCGAACGCCCGCTGGCGTGAAACCCAAGCGCCGTTTCACGTTCTAACAATACCACTTCGGCGTCGGGTGCCAAAGCCGCTCCCGCTGCCAAACCAGCAACTCCACCACCAATGACGACGACGCGCATCACACCACTTCCGTTCGGTCCGTCGCGGGCGGAGGTGTCGGCGACAAAGCACTAATCTCTTGATAAAGCGCGTCATCCATCTCAAAGCCAACACCTGCCAAAGACGGCCGGATCTGCGTCAAAGACCGGGCCGAAATGATCGGCCCCCAAACACCCGGATGACGCCCTGCCCAAGCCACGGCCAAGGTCGCCGAAGCCACACCAAGCCGCGCGGCAACACCCGCCAAAGAAGCCGCACTTGTCGCCATCCAAGGCTCTCGGTACCGGCTGGCATAATGCGCATTGGTGGTCAGTCGCCCAGTCTCACCAGCCGCATATTTGCCCGTCAGCAACCCGCCTCCTAAAGGCGAGTAAGGACAAACCGCAAACCCTTCTGCCTCGGCCATTGGTAAAATCTCAACCTCGGCCTGCCGTTTCACCAGATTATACATCGGCTGCAAAAACGTGACGTCCAACCCCAGATCAGCACCAACACGTACCGCCTTCATCACCTGCCATGCCGCAAAATTCGACAGCCCCACATAGCGCACCGCGCCACTGCGCACATAACCCGCCAAAGCCCCCAGGCTCTCGTTCAAAGGCGCAACCGCATCCCAGCGATGGACATAAAGCAAATCAAGCGTCTCACAGCCCAATCGCCGCCTGCTCTCGGAAAATTCCCGGTCAATCACCGCAGCCGAGGCCCCGTGATACCCACACTTCGTCGCCAGAAAAATGTCGTCACGTTCGGGCGCAACCAACTGCCCAATTATCTCTTCAGCTCTACCCTCAGCGTAAAGATATGCCGTATCAAAGAAGTTGATTCCAACCTCCCGACAAGCCCCATAAATCTCAAAAGCAGCAGCCTCATCCGCCCCGCCGCCAAATTGCATCGTCCCAAAACTGAACTCCGAAACCGTCCGCCCAGAAATCGTCAATAAACTCTCCATGGTCCGTCCTTCTTCTGTCCAGAAAACTTCGGGGTCTGGGGCAGAGCCCCAGCCTTAAAAAACCTGTCTTTAAAACGCGTGCGCCGGCCCGAAGGCCGGCCCTCCGCTTGATCTATATTAAGATCAGTTCGGGATGTCGCCCGTGATACCTTCAACGTAAAAGCCCATGCCGGCCAAAGTGCCATCATCCGCCGTTTCGCCTTCTGCCAGCCAGACCGATCCGTCTTGCTTGTTCAAAGGCCCGGTGAACGTGTGATACTCACCGCTCGCAATCGCATCGCGCAAAGCTTCCGCCTCGGCTTTCACATCGCTAGGCACAGCATCCGTGATCTCACCGATCTCAACCATCCCCGGCGCAATACCGTCCCAAGTATCAGTACTTACCCAAGTGCCATCCATAACAGCCTGAACGCGCTGAATGTAATACGGCGCCCAGTTGTCGATGATCGACGAAACACGCGGCAAAGGCGCATATTCGATCATGTCCGAGGCCTGCCCAAAGGAAATCACACCGGCTTCAGCCGCCGCCGCCTGAGGCGCGGTGGAATCCGTATGCTGCAAAACAACGTCCACACCATTGTCGATCAATGCCTTTGCTGCATCCGCCTCCTTCGCAGGATCAAACCACGTATAAACCCAGATGACATTCATCTCGACAGCCGGGTTCGCCTTCTTGGCGTGGATGTAAGCAGCATTGATGCCCCGGATCACTTCGGGGATCGGGAACGACGCGATATAGCCAATCTTGCCAGTCTTCGTCATCTTACCCGCGATATGCCCCTGCACCGCACGGCCTTCGTAAAACCGTGCCGAATAAGTCGAAACGTTGTCCGCACGCTTATAGCCCGTGGCATGCTCAAACTTCACATCTGGGAACTTACCAGCAACGTTGATCGTCGGGTCCATAAAGCCAAACGACGTCGTAAAGATGATGTCCGCGCCCTGAAGCGCCATCTGCGTCATCGCGCGTTCGGAATCGGCACCCTCAGGCACACTTTCCTGAAAGACCGTCTCAACCTTGTCGCCGAAATGCTCTTCAACAGCCAAAAGCCCCTGATGGTGCTCAAAGGTCCAGCCACCGTCACCGATTGGCCCGACGTAAATGAAGCCAACTTTCAAAGGCTCATGACCGTCGGCCATGGCAGGCATTCCCAAAGTCGCAGCCATAAGCGCTGCAAGCAATGTCCTCTTGTTCATCTAAATCTCCCCATAGGATTTTAAGTGCCTCATGATGAGGCGTGAAAGGTCCGTCCCAGCGACGCCGGCGCTAAAGCAGCAGCGCGCCTTTTGTCAGACGATATAACCACCAGCACTAGGATAGTTATCAGGTAAGGCGACATCGACAAGAGCTCGACCGGAATTGCAATCCCCGCCGCCTGCAAGTTCAACTGCAAGACTGTGACGCCGCCAAATAAATAAGCACCCAGCAAAACCCGACCGGGTCGCCAAGATGCAAACACCACAATCGCCAGCGCGATCCATCCCCGCCCCGCTGTCATGCCTTCGGTCCATTGGGGTACGATCACAAGGCTCAAAAACGCACCGCCGATCCCCGCACAGGCCCCGCCAAAAGCGATAGCCGCAAAACGCGTGCCCAACACCGAATAGCCCAACGCGTGCGCCGCCTCATGGCTTTCGCCCACCGCCCGCAGAATCAGCCCCGACCGGGTCGTGCGCAAATACCACCAGACGCCAATCACCAAACCCAGCGACAGATAAACCACCCCATGTTGGTTAAACAAAATCGGACCCACGACAGGCAATTCGTTCAGGCCAAAGAACTCCCATCGCGGCGACGACGGCGGGCGAATACCCACGTATCCCTGCCCCATCAACGCCGAAACACCCAAACCAAACAACGTCAGCCCCAACCCCGTCGCCACTTGGTTCGACAATAAAAGTTGCGTCAAAACACCAAAGATCAACGACAGCACCACAGCGCCAAAGGCCGCCGCAACAAATCCAAGCGCGGGCGATCCCGTCTCAACTGCCACGATAAATCCGCTGATCGCACCAACGATCATCATGCCCTCGACGCCAAGGTTCAAAACCCCCGACTTCTCGGTCACCAACTCGCCCAACGCCGCCAGCAAGATCGGCGTCGACGCCACCATCAGCGATGCGATCAGCAGAACCGGGTTGATTGATCCAAAGTCCATCAGACCACCCGTAGGCCGGGCTTCAGCCCAGCATCCCCCGCACGCCGAGTTAACCGGTCAATTTCACCGACCAAATACCGACGCAATACCGACGTCATACCGACGTCATACCGACGGGCCAGAACCCAAGTTTCGCCCAGCGTTAACAGTCGATTCGCGAAATTCCACGTCATGCCGTTGCTCGACCCCCGAACCGAATGCGAAAATTCGTTAACACATCGAAGGCCAACAGGAAGAATAACAGCATTCCCTGGAACGCCTGAATGGCCGCCGCTGGTAACCCAAGAGATGCCTGCGCCGCTTCGCCACCGATGTAAGTCAGCGCCATCAACAACCCAGCCAGCATGACACCAATCGGATGTAACCGACCCAAAAACGCCACGATGATCGCCGTGAAACCATAGCCTACGTTAAAATCGATCCCGATCTGCCCCGATGGTCCCGTCACCTCAAACATGCCCGCCAATCCCGCTAAAGCCCCTGAAATGCCGAGACAAAGCAAAACCAACCGTTCGGGGTTCACACCTGCAAAACGCGCCGCCCGTGGTGCTTCGCCTGCCAATCGAATGTTCAATCCCAAGATGTGTCGCGACAACACGACATAGGCAAAGATCACCGCAATCAAAGCGGCCACAACACCCCAATGCAGGCCCCACCCAACGATCAGCTCCTGATTAGACGTGCTCGAATACTGCGCCAAATTCCGCGACCCCGGAAAACCATTCCCATCCGGATTCCTTAACGGCCCAAGCGCCATCCAAGCCAATATCTGCTCGGCCACATAGACCAAAAGCAGCGAAACCAAGATCTCATTGGTATTAAAACGCGTCCGCAATATCCCCGGAATCATCGCCCAAAGAAACCCGCCCAAAGCGCCCGAGATCACGACCAAAGGAAAGATCAACCACCTGATTTCCAATGGATAAAATGCCAGACCCACAGCCGCCCCGCAGATCGCGCCCATGATGTATTGGCCCTCGGCTCCGATGTTCCAGATGCCCGCGCGAAAGCCCAAAGACAGCCCGATCGCAATCAAGATCAAAGGCCCCGCCTTCACCAGCAATTGCCCGCGATAGTAAAAGGCAAACTCGCCAAACAACGGATCGTAAAAGATCGTCCGGATCGCAACAATAGGATCAGTCCCAAGCGCCCCGAATAGCAAGCCCCCCGCAATCATCGTCGCCACAACAGCCACCAAAGGCGTCGCCCAAGACCATAGTTTTGAAGGGGTTGGCCGTTTTTCAAGCCGGATCAAAGCCTCACGCATGCGCCACCTCTGCCCCGCCCAGCATCAAGCCAATCTCATCAATCGTAAGCCCAGCCGCCGCCCGAGGTTCCGACAACCGCCCTTCGTTCAGGGCCGCAAACCGCGTCGAAATCTCCATCAATTCGTCCAAGTCCTGCGAAATAACAACAACCGCAGCCCCGTCCGCAGCCAAGTCCAACAACGCCTGCCGGATCGAAGCCGCCGCACTTGCGTCGACACCCCAAGTCGGTTGGTTCACAACCAAAACATCAGGTTTTTGCAAAATCTCGCGGCCAATCACAAATTTCTGCAAGTTTCCACCAGACAATGATCGCGCCGCACTCCCGGCCCCCGGTGTACGCACATCGAATTCGGCAATCACATGCTCTGCATATTTCCGCGCCTTACCCCAATTGATAAACCCGCGCCGCACCATTCCCATCCGAACCCACGCCGACAAAGCCGCATTCTCGACAAGGCTCATGTCAGGCGCTGCCGCATGTCCCAGCCGTTCTTCCGGTGCCGCCAAGACCCCAAGCGCGCGGCGGGCGTTCGGGCCCACAGTGCCAATTGGTTTGCCATGCAAATGCACGCGATCCGCAGCCAAAGTCACTTCCCCGGACATCACGGCTAGCAATTCGTCCTGACCGTTGCCCGCCACACCACCGATGCCCAGAACCTCGCCCCGACGCACCTCAAGGGACACATCCCGAAGCGACGCCCCAAAGGCCGCCCCCGAGGCAACAGTGACCGCGTCCAACGCCAGCGCCACATCGCCTAATTCGTGGTCCCGAGGCGCGGGTGTTGCCAGTTCTGTGCCCACCATCATCTCGGCCAAGTCACGCGCGGATTTCTCGCGCGGATCGCAAGACGCGACAACTTTTCCCAAGCGCAAAATCGTCGCGCCATCGCAAAGGGCGCGAATTTCCTCGAGTTTGTGACTAATATAAAGGATCGACGTCCCCTCAGCCTTCAGCTTTCGAAGCGTCTCGAACAACACCGAAACTTCCTGCGGTGTCAGCACGCTTGTAGGTTCATCCATGATCAAAAGCTTGGGATCTTGCAGCAAACAACGAATGATCTCGACCCGTTGTCGCTCACCCGCCGACAAATCACCAACCCGCCGCGCCGGATCCAAAGGCAAACCATACGCCTGACTAACTTCAGATATCCGCGCTGCCAAAGCGCGCATCGGCGGCGGGTTTTCCATCCCCAAAGCCACGTTTTCGGCCACGCTCAAGGCTTCGAACAGGCTGAAATGCTGGAACACCATCGCGATGCCGGATTGACGCGCCTCATTCGGGTTGCCGGGCGCATAAGCCTCGCCGCCAAGCGTCATCTGCCCCGCATCCGGCCGCACCAGCCCGTAGACCATCTTCACAAGGGTTGACTTGCCGGCACCATTTTCGCCAAGCAATGCATGCACTTCGCCGCGACCGACTTGAAAACTTACGTCATCATTGGCCACTACACCGGGATAAGCCTTGCGCAAACCCTCAACCTTCAAAAGCGCGTTCACGCCCGTTTCCCCACATCCACGTCCCGTTCAGTGCCCGCTCTCACAACATCCCCCGCAACACCCAATGCAATCGCCTGAGGGTGCTTACCCAACGACGGATCGCCAATCGGGCAATTGATCCGTTCAATCTGTCCAGCCGGGTGCCCCAATGCCTTAAGCCGTGATCGAAACCGCGCCCATTTCGTCGCCGAGCCAATCAATCCCAAGGATCGCAGCGGCCTTTGCAACAGCCTATGACAAAGATCCAAATCCAAAGCGTGGCTATAGGTCAAGACCAGATGTTCGGCAGATGCAGGGGCCAAAGCCGCCAGATCCGCTGGATTTTGGGCCAAAAGAACTTCAACACCCGTCGGAACATCGGTTGGAAACCGGTCCCTATCACAATCCACCCAAAGAACGCGCAATCCCGGCAACGGGGCCAAAGCAGTTACAATCGCCCGCCCCACATGCCCTGCACCCCAAACCCAAATCTCGCGTTCCCGATGCTGAACCGGCTCCACCATCCAACCCTCTACGACTGCCGGTTGAGGCAAAACGCCAGAGTTTCGCGCCGTCGCAATCACTCGCTTCACGGCAAGTGGCATTTCGCCCGATGTACCCGGCATAGCCCTTGCAACCACGACATCAAGCCCGCTTAAGCGCGTCGCATCCCAAACTTCCGTCAGCAAGGTCACAGCACCACCACAGCACTGTCCAACGGCAGGGCCCAAAGGCACCCGATCCAAACGGTCTTGCCCGGTCTGCAAAACGTTACGGGCACGAGCCAGCGCTTCATATTCCAATGCGCCTCCGCCAATTGTGCCTTCAAACTCGGTCCCATGAACCAACATCGAGGCACCAACATCGCGCGGTACCGATCCCTTTGTTTCGGCAACAACAACACGGGCGATGCGCCCAAGGCGTTCTATATCGGCGATCTGAAAACTCATGACCGAACCCGCTCGACCGCCATCAAGACCCGCTCTGGCGTCGCTGGCGCGTCCAAATCGGGATAGGTCGTCCCCACAGCACCCGCCGCATCCGACAAAGCCAACAACGCCGAAATCCCCAACATCAAAGGCGGTTCGCCGACTGCCTTTGAGCGATAAACCGTCTCTTCCCGATTGGCCCCATCCCAAAGGGTAACGTTAAAGATCTCGGGCCGGTCCGAACAGGCGGGGATTTTGTACGTCGACGGCGCATGGGTCTGCAAACGCCCGGCCTCGTCCCAAATCAGTTCCTCGGTCGTCAGCCACCCGGCACCTTGCACATAGCCACCCTCGATCTGCCCGATGTCCAACGCTGGGTTCAACGAGGCCCCACAGTCGTGCAAAACATCTGCCCGCAAAATCCGATTTTCGCCGGTAAGCGTATCAATCACGACCTCGGTCACCGCCGCGCCATAGGCGAAATAGAAGAACGGACGCCCCTGCCCTTTGATCCGGTCCCATTCCACCTTTGGCGTCGCATAAAACCCCGTGGATGAGAGACTAATACGGGCCATATAGGCACTTTTCACCACATCTGCGAAGGGTCGCGCCTCGTCCCTAAACCGAACTAAACCGTCCTCAAACCGCACATTACCGGCGTCATCACCTGCGACAAATTCAGCGAGACGCGCGCGAATTGTGTCACAAGCAACCAGCACCGCCATCCCGTTCAAATCCGATCCCGAGGACGCAGCCGTAGCACTGGTGTTCGGCACTTTGTCCGTGTCCGTGGCCGTGATCTTCACACGTCCAATATCGACCCCGAAACGCGAAGCCGCAACCTGAGCCACCTTCTGGAACAATCCCTGCCCCATCTCAGTACCTCCATGGTTCAAATGGATCGAACCATCCTGATACACATGCACCAAGGCCCCGGCCTGATTAAGATGCGTCAAAGTAAAGCTGATCCCAAACTTTACCGGGCTAAACGCGATCCCCTTTTTCAAAATGGCATTCTTGGCATTCCACGCCCGAACAGCCTCTTTTCGCCTTATATAGTCACTGTTTTCCAGCAAGTGATCGGTCATTTCGGCAAGGATAAAGTCCTCAACCGCCATGCCGTAATGTGTCACATCCAGATCACCACCGGGCGGTGCATAGTAATTCACCCGCCGCACCTCGACCGGATCCAGCT
Source organism: Paracoccaceae bacterium (assembly GCA_028097405.1). GTDB lineage: Bacteria > Pseudomonadota > Alphaproteobacteria > Rhodobacterales > Rhodobacteraceae > CALKXV01. The sequence goes on from JAOHEK010000008.1 coordinate 42,422, forward strand.
CCACCTCATGGGCCACATGATCCAGAACACGCTCGATCCCCACCATGCCTTGTGGCCCACCGAAACCACGGAACGCCGTGTTCGACTGCGTGTTGGTCTTCAACCGATGGCTTTCCACGCGCAAGTTCGCGATGGCATAAGCGTTATCCGCATGCAGCATCGCTCGATCCGCCACAGGCAAAGACAGGTCCATCGACCATCCACAGCGGCACAATTGCAGGAAATCGACCGCAGTAATCCGACCGTCGTCCTCAAAGGCTGCGCGATACCCGATCCGAAAATCATGTCGCTTGCCAGTGATTTCCATGTCATCGTCGCGGTCATACCGCATCTTACAAGGCCGACCGGTCTTGGCGGCGGCGATGGCACAGGCCACCGCCAAAGCATTGCCCTGGCTTTCCTTGCCTCCAAAACCACCACCCATCCGGCGCACTTCCACGCGAACGTCATGCATAGGCACGCCTAACGCATGGGCCACCTTGTGCTGAATCTCGCTTGGATGCTGCGACGAAGAATACACAACCATGCCGCCATCTTCCTGAGGCAAAGCCGCCGCCGCCTGACCCTCAAGATAAAAATGCTCCTGCCCGCCGATCTCTATTTCGCCATGAACAACTCGGGCGGCCTTTGACAAAACCCCGACCGCATCGCCCTTTTCGTATATCCGAGGTCCATCCTCAAAGCGGCTATCCACCGCAAGCGCCTCATCAAGTGTTAAAACCGCAGGCAAAGGCTCAACTTGAACCTGCCCCATCCTTGCTGCCCTCCGCGCCGCCAAATGGCTTTTCGCAACCACCAGAAAAATCGGCTGACCTACGAAGTGTACCGTCCCATCGGACAAGAAAGGCTCCGAGGTCGGCGACGGCGAGACATCATTCTCGTGTGACAAATCCTTAGCCGTCAAAACTGTGATCACATCCGTTGCTTGCCGGACTGCTTCCAGATCAACCGAGGTGATCAGACCATGGGCAACCTTAGAACATCCAAACGCCAGATGCAGCGCACCCACAGGCAAGGGAATGTCATCGACGTAGCGTGCAGCACCCGTCACATGCAAAGACGCAGCATCGTGGGGCAGAGATTTTGCAACGCTCATGGCCGAACCTTCAACACATCCACCGGATCAGCTGCCAAGTCATGAATATATCGCCGAAGCATATTCTGGGCCGCCAAAAGCCGGTAAGCCATGCTGGCGCGCATATCCGAAAGCGGCTCAAAATCGTCACTAAACAAGGGCAATACAGTCTCTATCGTCACGGAATCCCAAGGTGCACCCACCAACGCAACCTCAACCGCACGCGCACGTTTCGGCACCCCCGCCATACCACCAAAAGCGATCCGCGCTTCCGTCACAACTCCGGCGTCTATCGTCACGTTGAAACAACCGCAGACCGCGGAAATGTCCTGATCAAAGCGTTTCGACAACTTATAGCACCGAAGCGCCGGTGCATGCGCAGGCAGGCTGACAGCCTCAATAAATTCTCCGATCGCGCAATCTTGACGGCCATAATCCAGAAAGAAATCCCCAACCGCTATTTCGCGACGTATATCGCCACGGCGCAAATGCAGCCGTGCGCCCAGCGCGATCAAGGCAGGCGGGTTGTCCCCAACTGGCGAGCCATTAGCGATATTGCCACCAATCGTTGCCGCTTGCCGCACCTGTTCGCTCCCATAACGGCGCACCAATTCAGCGTATGACGGATGATGATCCCGCAAGACGGGCAACAGATCCGCCATCGTCACACCTGCACCAAGGTGCAGAAAACCGTCTCTAACTTGTATATTTTTTAGCTCATCATACCGATTGAGAAAAACAACCTTACCTAGTTCTTCCAATCGTTTCGTCACCCAAAGACCAATATCCGTGGCCCCGGCCACCAAAACCGCATGCGGGTTCGTCACATACCAATCAGCAAACCCATCCAAATTGTCAGGCTGACCAGCTAGGGCCAAGACCTCTGGCACCTCATCTATCATCCAGTCTGGTACCGGCGCATTTTCCGCAGCACGCGCAGCTCGTACAATCGGCGTATATCCCGTACAGCGGCACAAATTTCCTGCTAGACTGTCATTGTGATCACAACGCCCATTTAAATGCCCAACAGCCATCGAAACCACAAAGCCGGGTGTACAAAACCCGCACTGTGACCCGTGGTTATCCACCATTGCGTCCTGCACAGGATGCATATCGCCATCAGGCGACACGACGCCCTCAACCGTGCGAATGGCTTTCCCATGCACCTGAGGCACGAACAAAATACAGGCGTTCAAGGCCCGAACACCCGTCGCATCGGTCACCATTACAGTGCAGGCGCCGCAATCACCTTCGTTGCAGCCCTCTTTCGTCCCAGTCAAACCCCGATCTTCGCGTAGCCAATCCAGCAATGTGCGGGTCGGTGGCACATCCACTTCCACAGCTTCGCCGTTCAGAGAAAACCCAACCAACATGGAAAATTCCCGCCGCCTTACCCAAAGCCAAAAGGCGCACTATCGATGCGACGTAGAGAGCGCGCCAACGTGGATGAAACAACCCAGTCGCGCGATTGGCAAGCCTTTAAACTGACTTCAGAACTTCTTCTGTCCAAAATACTTTGGGGAGGTCTGGAAGGGCAAAGCCCCTCCGCTGGATCGGCGCAGCAATGCTGCGGCGAAACCTAGATCCAAGTGGGATGAAACTTACCGCCCGGTGATAGGGTGAAGATCTCGCACCCGTCTTCCGTCACACCGATCGAATGCTCGAACTGCGCCGAAAGCGATTTATCCCGCGTCACAGCTGTCCAGTCGTCGGCCAAAACCTTGGTTTCAGGGCGACCAAGATTAACCATGGGCTCAATCGTGAAGAACATGCCCGGCTCCAGCACAGCACCCGTTCCAGCCCGCCCATAATGCAGAACATTGGGCGGCGCGTGAAACACGCGGCCCAGCCCATGCCCGCAAAAATCCCGCACAACGCTCATCCGTTGTGCTTCGACATAGGCCTGTATTGCGTGTCCCACATCACCAAACGTGTTGCCCGGCTTTACGGCCTCGATGCCCTTAAAAAGCGCATCATGGGTCACTTGGATCAGGCGCTCGGCTTTCCGCGACACGTCACCCGCCACATACATCCGGCTGGTATCGCCATACCAACCGTCCACAATCACAGTGACATCCACGTTCAGAATGTCTCCATCCTTCAATCGCTTGTCACCGGGAATCCCGTGACAGACGACGTGGTTCACACTAATGCAGCTCGCGTGCTTATAACCCTTGTACCCGATCGTCGCCGAGATCGCGCCCGCGTCGTTCACCATAGCCGTGATCACAGCATCAATCTCGCCGGTGTTAGTGCCCGGCAGAACCAAAGGTGCAATCTCATCCAGAATGCGTGCCGCCAAGGCTCCCGCGGCATGCATGCCAGCAAAGTCCGACGGGTCAAATATGCGAATACCATCCCTTGTCAGACGGCCTTTACTGCGATCATCCACGAACGTTTTCCTCTTGTTAGGCGGAATATAAGCCCTTCCGATCCGCTCGGCCAGTCCGACCAGACCTCTACTCAAGCCAATACCGGTATGTTTTCGCCAATTTCGACGCCTTCATGACTGATCGATGTCCCCATACAAATGGCCTCAACCCCAGCTAGACGAGCCCGATCATAAGCCGCGCCATAGCCGGGATCTAGATCACGGGCCAAATTAAAACGCCCGCAATCCGTCCTTTGCACCAGATAAAGCATCACAGCCCGATGCCCCTCAGCCACCATCGCGGACAATTCATCCAAGTGTTTCGCCCCGCGTAGGGTGACACAATCGGGAAACTCAGCCAGATCGCCCGTGCGCCGCAAATGCACGTTCTTCACTTCAACATAACAATCCGGCAGCCCCGGTTCGGTCAAAAGGAAATCAACCCGCGAGTTAACACCATACTTCACCTCGGAACGCACACCGCTATAGGCCGCCAAGTCAGGCACCTGTTTCGCCTTCAGCGCCTCTGCGACAACACGGTTCGGCACGCCTGTATCAATCCCGGCAAGTTGCCCATCTTCCAACTCAGCCAAACGCCATCCGAACTTCAGCTTCTTTTTGTGGTCGTCATTCGGCTCCAGCCAGATCCGCATGCCGGGTTCGGCCAACCCCAACATCGCACCGGGGTTCGGACAATGGGCGACAACCTCACGGCCATCGCTTTCCAGCGTCACATCCGACAGAAACCGTTTATATCGACGGATCAGCCGCGCAGGGATCAAAGGCGTTTGAAAGCGCATGCAACCGGGCCTATACCGACCTAAGGGACGGGACAAGGACACGACAATGGCAAACCCAACAGCCGCCATGCTGGTGATCGGAGACGAAATCCTGTCAGGCCGTACGCGCGACGCGAACATGTATCATCTGGCCGGTAAACTGACCGAAGCAGGGATTGACCTGAAAGAAGTGCGCGTCGTGGCTGATGACGCGCCCAAAATCGAAGCCGCGGTCGCGAGCCTTGCGCACAAACACGACCACCTATTTACGTCAGGCGGTATCGGGCCGACCCACGACGACATCACCGCCGATTGCGTCGCCGCCGCCATGGGAGCTTTGATCGATGTGCGCGACGATGCCCGCGCGATTCTACAAGCCCATTATGATCGCCAAGGGATGGAAATGAACGACGCGCGCTTGCGCATGGCCCGCATCCCCAATGGTGCCCTTCTCATCGACAATCCCGTGTCACATGCTCCGGGTTTCAGCCTTGGTAATGTTCACGTCATGGCAGGTGTGCCAAAGATCTTCGAAGCAATGGTCGAAGGCCTGCTGCCCACACTAACCGGCGGCGATCCCTTGCTTTCCGTCACCGTCCGCGTCGATCGGGGTGAAGGCGATATCGCCGGTCCCTTAGGCGAACTTGCTGCCAGCAATCCCAACCTCAGCTTCGGATCCTATCCTTTCCAAAAGAAAGATGGACGGTACGGCGCAAACCTTGTCATCCGGGGCACCGACCTGTCTCAGATCAATGAAGCCGCCGCGCGCCTGAAAGAAATTTTCGGAGACGACGCCACGTGACACCGCCTACCGCCCTACAGCTTTTCGAAGCGCTTGACGCAACATGGCCTGCCGCTCGGGTGATCGACGCGGGACCATGGCGGTTGCGCGAAGGGCAGGGCGGCGGTCAACGTGTGTCTTCGACGACGAGAACACGTTCTTGCACAGAATCTGATCTGGAAACCGCCATCGCAGGCATGCAAGCCATTGATCAATTGCCGCTGTTCATGATCCGCGCAGACGATGCCGATCTCGACGCGCTTCTCGAACGCCAAGGCTACGCCGTCTCGGACCCAACCGCGATTTACTATGTTAGCGCCGCCGATATTGCCCGCGACTATCCCAGAACCACGTCGATCCCGGCTTGGCCACCGCTTGCTATCCAACGGGAAATTTGGGCTGAAGGCGGTGTTGGTAATGCGCGTCTGGCGATCATGGAACGCGTCGCAGCGCCCAAGACCAGCCTTCTGATCCGTATCGAAGACACACCCGCCGCCACCGTCTTTCTGGCCGGTAACGGCCCCATCACCATGCTGCACGCGTTGGATGTTCAATCCGCCAATCGCCGCCGCAGTGTGGGCGAGGTTGCGCTGCGTTCGGCCGCAAAGTGGGCCTTGGATCACGGCTGCCACTGGTTGGCGCTGGCTGTCACCAAAGCCAATGATGCGGCCAATGCGCTTTACCAGAAACTTGGAATGACGCTTGCGACAACCTATCACTACCGAACCGCGCCGATAGGTGGGTTATGAGGTTTCTGCTTGCTTTCGCATGCTTGCTGGCCACCGAGGCAAGCGCGCTTGATCTAAATTTTACGAATGCGCGCACCGTCATCGTCGAAACAGATGATGCGGGCAGCACCCGTTTGCCTGAGGTTCCATGGTCCCCCGGTTCGACAACCTCGGGCACCGAAGGCGCGATCCGTAAGACTGTGTTAGAATTTCCCGGTGGCGCGAGGACCAGTTTGCAACTGATCTCCCCCATACGCTTGCGATTAGAGGACGATGGCTATCGCAACATCCTGTCCTGCGCCAATGCCGAATGTGGTGGCTTCGATTTTCGCTTTCAACTGGACCTGATCGGCGAGCCACATATGCACGTCGATCTTGGCGACTATCGCTATCTACTTATGCGCAAGGATGGAGCCGAACCCCATAGCGTCGCCCTTCTGGCCTCGCCTGCGATTGCGACCGGGTTTGTACACATCACAGAAGTCTCGACCGCTGTCCTGACATCGCCGACACCTTCGCCCGAAAATCAGTCGGCAGCGCTTGAAGTCCCCAACCCGTCCGCCGATCAAACCGACCGCCTGATTGAAGCGCTGATTGACACCGGGCACGCCGTATTGAGCGACTTGGACTTTTCCGTTGGGTCGTCCCAATTGGGTGCTGGCCCATTTTCGTCGCTGGAACAACTGTCGGCATGGCTTGCGGAAAACCCAACGGCACGGGTCATCCTTGTTGGCCATACTGACGCGGTCGGCTCGCTTGCATCCAATACAACACTGTCACAACGGCGTGCCGCTGAGGTCTCAAATCGGCTGGCGACCGCTTACGGAACCGCTCGTGGGCAACTGCAAGCAGCTGGTGCCGGTTATCTTGCGCCAACCGCCTCAAACCTGACACCCGAAGGTCGGGCGGCCAACCGACGCGTCGAAGTTGTGCTGCTGTCGCTAAACTAAGCACCTCTCGAAATATCTGTTACATTAAGTATCTCTTAACGCGTTAAAATCTTCAATTTTAGGCAGCGTTAAGTGATTCAGGTTATCTGGATAAGTGCTATGGATCCGCCAGACAGAATCAAAACGGGCGCCAAATTTGGCGCCCGTTTCTATTCACACGAAATTTGGGTGAAAAATCACCAGACGTCCGGGCCTTTTTCTGCAAAGGCATGAACAAGAAAGTCGATAAACGCACGCACCTTAGGCTGGGTGAACCGGCCAGGAGGATAAACCGCGTAGATACCTTGCGATTCCAAGGGAAGTTCTGGAATTGCTTCCATCACTAAGCCCTGATCCATCGCCTCGGCGTAAAGGAACGACGGTAGGTAAGCGATTCCAAGTCCGGCAATCGAAGCATTCAACAGTGATTGGCCGTCGTTTACTGTCAGCCACCCAGCTGTGCGAACCTGACGCTTTTCACCCGAAGGTGCCGTCAGTTTCCAGACATTACCACTTGAGTTGTTCGAATAGTGCAGCAACTTATGCTCATTCAGATCATCGATCTTTTGCGGGCGCCCGTACTTTTCAAAATACTCGGGGCTTGCAATCATCCGACGGTTGGTTTCGCAAAGCTTCCGCGCACGCAGCGTTGAATCTTCCAGTTCACCAATTCGAATGGCCAGATCAAATCCTTCGGAAATCAGTTCAACATAGCGGTTATTCAACACCATATTAACTGTGATTTCCGGGAATTCCTGAAGAAAGTCACCCAAAACAGGCGACAGATGATTCACACCAAAGTCTGTCGCAACTGATATACGCAACAGACCCGAGGGCGCAGATTGCATCGAGGTGACAAGTGCATCGGCCTCACCAGCGTCATTTAAGACGCGGCGCGCACGATCATAATACGCCAAACCAATTTCGGTCGGCGACACACGGCGCGTTGTGCGATTAAGCAAACGTGCGCCCAGACGAGCTTCCAAAGACGACACGTGCTTTGACACGGCAGACTTTGAAATCCCCATCTTCTTGGCTGCGTCCGTAAAGCCGCCTTGATCGACGACGGTTGCGAAGGCTTCCATTTCTGTAAGACGGTCCATAAGGCTTCTTACCCTTAGTTCTTGCCCCCCGGCACACGTGGTTGTGAATGCCAATTCAGGCAAGAATGCGGAGAGACCCAGACAATTCCCCGGTTTTATCAGGATTGTTCCAAGGTAGGAGACGTCTGTGCCAAGATACTCGGCCGCAATAAGCTATTGCTAACCAATTCACCTTAAATTTGCACTTAGACGTCAGTTCGCATGTAATCACAGGGAATACCCATGACCACGCCAAATAGAAATTTGATCTTCGACATCGGGATGCATATTGGTCAAGATACTGAATTCTATCTGAAAAAAGGCTTCAAAGTCGTTGCGATCGAGGCAAACCCTGCATTGGTCGAGGCTGCGACCGACAGATTTGCGCCTGCCATCGCAAGTGGTCAACTCACGATATGTCATAGCGCGCTGACTGCGGAGTCTGGGTCCGTCGACTTCTTTGTTTGCGAAAACATCACCGAATGGTCTTCCGTGAACGAAAACCTCGCGGCCCGTGACAAGAATATTAAGAAAATCAGTGTTGATGGCCAAACATACTGCGATTTGGCCAATGAATTCGGCACACCCTACTACATGAAGATCGATATCGAAGGTGCCGATCTCATCCCAATACTAGGATTGTCCAAAGCACAGATGCGACCCGTCCATGTTTCTTACGAGGCTTTCTCGCTCGATGGCGCTGCCCTACTTTATGCACTGGGATATAAGTGGTTCAAACTTGTCGGCCAACGGAACCTACCAAAGATCGCCCAACCAGAAACGGCACGCGAAGGTCTTAATGCCGTGCATCAATTCCCTCTTGGCTCAAGTGGCCCATTCGGTGAGGAAACACCAGGGCCATGGTCTCGCTTTGACGATTGCGCCTCTGACTATACGATCTATCGCCACTTTAGACGGTCAGACTCGCGTCGCGAATCTGAATGGGCCGACATTCATGCCAAAAGTGATCGGTTTGCTAAGATATTCGCCGAACAAGACCAAGACCTTGCGCGGGCCTCTTAAAACTTAAAGTGTCGCCGCGAGCCTTGCCCCTTGCCCAATAGCGCGCTTTGCATCCAGTTCAGACGCCACATCCGCACCGCCAATGACATGGCAAGGCACGCCCTTAGCCTCCAAAGCATCGGCCAGCGATCGTTCGCTAAGCTGACCCGCGCACAACACGACGGTATCCACCGGAATAACCTCGGCAGTTCCGTCTTGCCGCGTGATATGAAGGCCTGCCAAATCAACCTTGTCATAGCTAACGCCACCTACCATCTGAACCTGCTTCATCTGCAAGGACGTCCGGTGAATCCAGCCAGTCGTCTTGCCCAACCGCTTACCCGGACGTTCGCTTTTCCGCTGCAATAGTGACACTTTTCGCGCAGCTGCCGCAGGCTGCGGCCCTTCAGGAGCCAACCCGGAACGATGCGCCCCGGGATCCGCCACACCCCATTCTTCCAGCCAAGCATCTAAGTCCTCAGTCGGGCTTTCATCCGTCGTCAGATACTCAGCCACATCAAACCCGATTCCGCCGGCTCCGATCACGGCAACCCGCTCACCCGCCGTCTCGCGCCCCGTCAGAATATCGACGTAGGTAACAACATGCCCCGCATCGACAAGCAATCCAGGATCGCGCGGCAAAACACCGGTTGCAACAATCACCTCGTCAAACTCCACCAGATCATCCGCGGAAACAGTCACACCCAACCGCAGCTTAACCCCATGCAAAGCCAGCATATCGCCAAACCAACGCACCAAACCGTGAAACTCTTCCTTGCCCGGCACCATCTTGGCCATGTTCAACTGACCGCCAATCTCGCTTGATTGATCGAACAAAGTCACTTTATGCCCCCGTTCGGCTGCAACCCTCGCGGCTGTCATTCCAGCCGGCCCCGCACCCACAACAGCAACCATCTTTTCCACCAAAGCAGGCGTATAAACCAGCTCAGTCTCATGCGCCGCCTGCGGATTAACCAAACAGGTCGCAACTTTCATCTCGAACGTATGATCCAGACAGGCCTGATTGCAGGCGATACAAGGCGCGATCTGCGCACTCCGCCCCGACTTCGCCTTAACCATGAAATCCGGATCCGCCAGAAACGGCCGCGCCATGGAAACCATGTCAGCACAACCTTCGGCCAAAACCGCTTCAGCCACCTCGGGCATGTTGATTCGATTTGATGTGATCACAGGGATAGATACCTGCCCCATCAGCTTCTTCGTCACCCAAGCAAAAGCCCGCCGCGGCACACTGGTCGCAATCGTCGGAATACGCGCCTCGTGCCAGCCGATCCCTGTATTAAGGATCGTTGCGCCTGCGTTTTCAACCGCTTGCGCTAACTCCACAACTTCATCCCACGATGATCCATTCGGGATCAGATCGATCATGCTCAACCGATAGATCAAAATGAAATCCGGCCCAACAGCCTCGCGAACCCGCCGCAAAACCTCAACCGGCAACCGCATCCGGTTGGCATAAGACCCGCCCCATTGATCGGTGCGCTTGTTGGTATGGGTCACCAGAAACTGGTTCAGGAAATACCCTTCCGACCCCATGATCTCGACACCATCATACCCCACAACCTGCGCACGACGCGCCATCTCGACCATGTCTGCAATTTGTTTTTCGATCCCCGCGGCGTCCAGTTCCGCAGGCGGAAACGGCGAAATCGGCGACTTCACAGGCGACGGCGCAACGCAGGCATCACTATAAGCATAGCGCCCGGCATGCAGGATTTGCATCGCAATGCGCCCGCCAGCATCCTGCACCGCGCGCGTCACCCGGCCATGGTTCGCCATATCAGCGTCGGTGAACAAACCCGCAGCACCGGGCAAAACGCCACCTTCCCGGTTCGGCGCCATACCACCCGTCACCATCAGGCCAACACCACCTTCAGCGCGCCGCGCATAATAAGCCGCCACCCGGTCAAAATCGCCCAGCTCTTCCAGCCCCGTATGCATCGAGCCCATTAAAACCCGGTTCGGCAAGGTTACATGGCCTAAATCAAGCGGCCGGAATAAATGAGGATAATCTGTCATGCAGCAACCCTGCCTCAAGCAAAGCGCTCTGTCACCCCAAGACGCAACGTCAAAGCATAGTGACCTGCCAGAACTTCATCTGGCCATAAATATCCTAGGGTAGCACGAGGGGGCGTTCATTGATTGCGCCATTGGTTCGAGCAACAACGGACGCGCCCCTTCGCCACCCGCGCCGCGCCAAAAGCGCGGCGCAATCAGTCGTCTATTCTGCCGGAATAGCCTCGTCCAAGCCTTCAATCGGCACTTCCAGCTTATCCAGCATCTCTTTTGGCACGACATGAAGAAAATGAGCCTTCGTCTCGTCCCAATGCTGCAAGATCGCCGCCGCCTTCTGACTGCCGGTTTCCTCCAGATGCCGCTCCAAAAGTCCTTCAAGCTCGGCCATATAATGCCCCTCGGCCACCGGCACCGTCACCAGCGTCTCGTGGTTCATCAACGACCGTGCCAAATTGTCAGGATCGTATAGATAGGCCATTCCGCCCGTCATCCCGGCCCCAAAGTTCGCACCAATACGCCCAAGGATCACGGCAACGCCACCCGTCATGTATTCGCAGCCGTTCGAACCACAGCCCTCAACCACAACGCGCGCGCCCGAGTTGCGCACAGCAAAGCGTTCACCCGCACGCCCCGCCGCAAACAGAAACCCATCTGTCGCACCGTAAAGCACTGTATTGCCGATGATCACATTGTCCTCAGCCAACAAGGGCGAAGACATCGGCGGGCGCACCACAACAGTACCCCCCGACAAGCCTTTGGCCACATAGTCGTTGGCATCGCCTGAAACTTCCAGCCGCAAACCGGGTGCTGCAAAAGCCCCCAGCGACTGCCCAGCGCTGCCTTGCAACTTCACCGTCAAATGATCCCGTTGCAGCTGGTTGCGCATACCGAATTTTCGCACGATATGGCTAGATGTCCGCGTCCCAATCGTCCGATGCGTGTTCTGCACCGCATAGGACAGCTGCATCTTCTCGCCATCCTCTAGGAAGCGGCGTGCGTCCTTAACGATCTCGGCATCCAGCGTATCGGGCACAGCCGTGCGTTCACGGTTGCGATTATAAACGATGCTTTCGGCCCCATCGACGGTAATCAACAAGGGGTTCAAATCCAGATCGTCCAGATTCGCCGATCCCCGACTAACCTGAGACAACAAATCCGCCCGGCCAATCACATCATCCAAAGACCGCGCCCCGATGCCTGCCAAAATCTCGCGCACTTCCTGCGCATAAAACGTGATCAGGTTCACAACCTTGTCCGCCGACCCGGTGAACTTGTCGCGCAACGCTTCGTCCTGCGTACAGACCCCAACCGGACATGTGTTCGACTGGCACTGCCGCACCATGATGCAGCCCATGGCAATCAGCGCAGCGGTTCCGATGCCGTATTCCTCGGCGCCCATCATCGCGGCCATGACGATGTCACGACCTGTGCGCAGACCGCCATCCGTCCGCAAGGTCACACGGTCGCGCAGGTTGTTCATCGCCAGAACCTGATGCGCCTCGGTCAGACCCATTTCCCAAGGCAAGCCCGCGTGTTTGATCGACGTCGCCGGAGACGCCCCCGTCCCGCCATTGTGGCCCGAGATCAGAATCACATCGGCCTTCGCCTTGGCCACACCGGCGGCAATCGTGCCCACACCAGAGGATGCAACCAGCTTGACTGTCACTTTACAGATCGGATTGATCTGCTTCAGGTCATAGATCAACTGCGCCAGATCCTCGATGGAATAGATGTCGTGGTGTGGCGGTGGTGAAATCAACATCACCCCCGGCGTTGAATGGCGAAGCCGCGCAATCAGCTCAGTCACCTTCATACCAGGCAGTTGCCCACCCTCACCGGGTTTTGCGCCTTGAGCAACTTTGATCTCAAGTTCTTCGCATTGGTTCAAGTATTCCGCCGTCACACCAAAGCGACCCGACGCCACCTGCTTAATCTTCGCAGACGGATTGTCACCGTTCGGTTCGGGCGTGAAATGAGCCGGGTCTTCACCCCCCTCACCGGAATCCGATTTCGCACCGATCCTGTTCATCGCGACATTCAACGTCTTATGGGCCTCGGGGCTAAGCGCGCCCAACGACATCCCCGGCGTCACAAACCGCTTCCGGATCGCGGTAATGCTTTCCACCTGTTCAATCGGAATGGCATCGCCCAAAGGTTGGATTTCCAGCAAGTCACGCAGATGAATAGGCGGCATCGACTGCATCTTGGCCGAATACTGCTTCCACAACGAAAACGACGCTTTCTGACAAGCGGCCTGCAACATGTGCATCGCGGTTGCTTCCCATGCATGGGTCTCGCCGCTTGTCCGCGACTTATAGAAGCCACCAATCGGCAAGACGTTCCGCCCAAGGAAACCGTGCGCATGAGCCTCTTCCGCTTTGGTCTGAATACCGCTGACGCCGATACCGCTGATCCGGCTGTGCATACCGGGGAAGTATTCGTGAACCATCGCGCGGCTTAAGCCAACAGCTTCGAAGTTCAGCCCTCCGCGATAGGATGAAATCACCGAAATCCCCATCTTCGACATGATCTTCAAAAGCCCCGCATCAATCGCGGCTTGATAGCGGGCGACAGCTTCGGTCAAGGTTCCGTCGATCAGACCGCGTTCGATCCGGTCAGCGATGGAATCTTCGGCCAGATAGGCGTTGACGGTGGTCGCACCACAGCCCACCAGAACCGCAAAGTAATGCGGATCGATGGATTCGGCACAACGCACGTTCAGGCTACAGAATGTCCGTAGGCCCTTCCGGGTCAGCCACGAATGAACGGCAGAGGTCGCCAAAATCATCGGCATGGCAACACGGTCGGCTCGCGCATGTTGGTCCGTCAGAACAATGTGGCCGGCACCAGACCGCACGGCATCCTCGGCCTCGGCCCGCACCCGTTCCAACGCACCCTGCAACGAACCGCCATGACCGCCACTTGGGAAGGTACAATCGATTTCGACCATTTCAGACGCAAACCGCTCACACAGCCCATCGAACTGAGCGTTGCCTAAGAACGGACTACCCAGCACCAAAATCTCGGTTTGGCTGCCGTCCTGATCCAACACGTTCTTCAAATTGCCGAACCGCGTCTTCAGGCTCATCACCCGAAATTCGCGCAAACTGTCAATCGGCGGGTTGGTTACTTGGCTAAAGTTTTGCCGGAAGAAATGGCTAAGCGGGCGGTACTTCTTTGACAAAACCGCACTTGGCGTATCGTCACCCATCGAGGCAAGCGCTTCTTTCCCGTCCTCAGCCATCGGGGCCAGAACATGCTCAAGCTCTTCAATCGTATACCCCGACGCAATTTGCCGCTGGCGCAAGTCTTGGCCAGAAAATACCGGCGTCTCAGTCAGCCCCGAAAGTTCTTCATCCAGCGCGACGATCTTGCCAACCCATTCGCCAAAAGGTGCTGAAGCAGCCAAGGCATCCTTGATCTCAACGTCGTGGAACAGCTTGCCTTCAACCATATCAACCGCGATCATCTGACCGGGGCCAAGCGCACCTTTTTCCACAACTTGGCTTTCATCAACCGGCACCATCCCGGTTTCAGACCCGGCAATCAGCAGCCCGTCACCCGTTACGGTGTAACGCATCGGCCGCAATCCATTCCGGTCCAACCCGGCACAAACCCAGCGACCATCCGTCATCGCCAAAGCAGCAGGCCCATCCCATGGCTCCATCACCGCGTTGCAATAGTTGTACATGTCGCGCCACGATTGCGGCAGCTCGATTGCTTGCTGAGACCAGCTTTCCGGCACCATCATCGTCTTGGCCATCGGCGCATTTCGCCCGGCGCGCACCAATACTTCGAACACCGCATCCAAGGCGCTGGAATCCGATGCCCCGTTTGGAATGATCGGCTTAATGTCTTCCGCCATGTCACCAAACGTGCCCGACGCCATCCGGATTTCGTGAGACTTCATCCAGTTCACGTTGCCCTTCAGCGTGTTGATCTCGCCGTTATGGGCCAACATGCGGAAGGGCTGCGCCAACCACCACTGCGGGAAAGTGTTCGTGCTGTACCGCTGGTGATAAATCGCGAAGGCGCTTTCAAAGCGTTCGTCCAGCAAGTCGGGATAAAACTCTGCCACCTGCTCGGCCAGCATCATACCTTTGTAGATGATCGACCGGCACGACAGGCTTGCCAAGTACAACTGAGGTACCTGCGCCGCCAAAGCTGCTTTTTCGATGCGGCGACGAATAACGTAAAGCTCGCGTTCAAAGGTTTCCTCATCCACACCCTTCGAGTTCGAAATCAGGATCTGCTCGATTTCGGGTCGCGTCGCATTGGCCTTTTCACCCAGAACGGTAATGTCCACCGGCACATGTCGCCAGCCATAGATGTAATAGCCCATCCGCAGAACTTCGGTCTCGACGATCGTCCGGCAGGTCTCTTGCGCACCGAAATTCGTTCGCGGCAAAAATACCTGCCCCACAGCCAAGAACTCGTTCAACCGAGGCTCGTGACCCGTACGCTCAACCTGATCATAGAAAAAGTCGACCGGGATCTGCACGTGAATACCGGCACCATCCCCCGTCTTGCCATCCGCATCTACAGCGCCGCGGTGCCAGATCGCCTTCAGCGCGTTGATACCGTTTTCCACAACCTTCCGGCTGGGCTTGCCGTCAATCGAAACCACAAGGCCGACACCGCAAGACGCATGTTCATCGTCGGACTTGTAAAGCGAATGCTTTGCCATCCAAGCGCGCTTCGCCTCTTCGGCGGCAACCCAATCTGCATCATATTTGGTCATGGTCGTCTCCTTCTCAAACGATATGGTCGCCCGCGATCATCATTCTTAGTTTTTTCGCGCATGCGCCAATTCGCTGCTTTTCTCATCAAGCGCAGTCATCTCGCCACAATCATAGAACGCAAGATCGGCAAGAAAGCCGGACTCGCCTTCCAATATAACCTCTGCCGGTGTCGTAAATTCAATGTCGGTGGTTCTTCCACCATCAAAGCTAAATTCGACTTCGCCTGACACGACCGCTTCGGTTTCAGGATCAATGTAGAGGTCTTCATAACCCTCAAGTATCAAAGCGTTAAGCTGCAGCTTCATACTTAGACGATACCGTTTGAATAGAACCCCATCGATGGTTTCCGAGGTATTTTGACTGATCGCATGGCCGGACATTCGGGAAGGGATCGGATCAAGAAAGATTGGAATGCGAACGTTGTAGCGCGAATCGAAACTATCCTCTCCATTCGACAGAATACTTCTGATGGAAAGTGGATCCGAGATTTCGATAACACTATCTATAATAATGTCGTCTTCCCGTCCAAAGGCCGAAATAATATCACCGCTCTCATTTGTGATTTCGGTGAATGTCCCATCTTCCGGATCCCAAGTCTCATAGTGCCAATATGTTTGCCCTTCGAAGGAACATTTTCTGACATGTTCAACTTCGCACTGACGTTTTTGAACGCTGTAAAGCGCTTCGCAATATTGAAGAGGCACGTCAAATGGTTCGCCGACGGCAGGCGAAGCCAGAACAGCAACAGAAAATGCAATGTAGGACAGATTTGTTAATTTGATCAAAGCGCGCTCCTGTCTCACGTTGAAAAATGCGCAAGGCATTCAGCTTCGGTCATGGTCTTTGTGTCTTGCACCAGATCAAAGCCCGTCGGTTTCTTGTCGATGAAATATTGAACGCGGGGCGTCAGCCCTGTGGTGTCGTCCAAACTGCCAAGCGCCACAGTCGGGCCGCCATAGTCGCGGGAGTGATAATAGATGTTCGATCCGCATTCGGTACAAAACGCGCGGTCCGCCCAGTCCGAGGTGCGGGCGATTTTCAGATGCGTTTCACCTTCGGTCACCGTGAAAGATGTCGTCGACACGCCCATAAAGACGCCCGAGGCCCATTGCTGGCACATCTTGCAATAACAGACCGCAAAGGTGTCTTCGGTTTCAGCCGAATATTTCACCTTACCGCAAAGGCATTGTCCTATTCTCAATTTACCAGTCCTTCACTGAATAGGTCATTCACTCTGACCTACGCGCATAATCCGCACCGACACAATACCGACGTTGCACAGACGTCATACCGACCCTATTCAGCGGCCACTCTGGCCACATTCGAAAGACGCTCAAGGATGGCATCTGCTGCCTCGCGCCCGTCCCGAATGGCCCAAACCACAAGCGAAGCGCCTCGCACGATATCACCGACCGCATAGACGCCATCCAAAGTGGTCTCGTGTGTTCCAAAGCTGGCTTTGATCGTGCCCCAGCGGGTCACTTCCAATCCATCCGCATCCCAGAGTTTTGGTAATTCTTCGGGTTCAAACCCAAGCGCTTTGATCACCAGATCGGCGTCTTCGATATAGTCCGAACCGTCGATCAACTCGGGCACTTGCCGGCCCGTCGCATCAGGCGCGCCCAAACGCATCTTCTGCGCCATCACACCCGTTACCGTATCGCCGGCAAAACCCTTGGGCGCTGTCAGCCAGACGAATTCTACGCCCTCTTCTTCGGCATTCGCCACTTCGCGCTGCGACCCCGGCATATTGGTGCGGTCGCGACGATAGAGACACTTAACGCTTTCCGCGCCCTGCCGCACGGCTGTGCGCACACAGTCCATCGCCGTATCACCGCCGCCAATCACAACCACGCGCTTGCCTTCGGCGTTCAGCGCACCTGAATTAAAATCCGGCACATCATCGCCAAAACTCTTGCGATTCGACACGGTCAGGTAATCCAAAGCCCGCACGATACCTGTCGCTCCAACTCCCGGCGCTTGCAGATCGCGGCTTTTGTAAACACCCGTGGCAATCAACACAGCATGGTGTTTCGCCCGAATATCCGCGAACGAAATATCGACACCCACATCGCAATTCAGCACAAAGGTAACGCCGCTGTCTTCCAATAGCTTGTTGCGACGAATGACAACGTCTTTTTCAAGCTTAAAACCCGGAATGCCATAAGTCATCAAACCGCCGGCACGATCATAACGGTCATACACCGTCACCTGAATACCAGCGCGACGCAGACGATCAGCAGCAGCAAGGCCGCCGGGGCCAGCGCCGATGATACCAACGCTTTCCTCACGTTCAGAGATAGGCACAATCGGCTGCACCCAACCTTCGTCCCAAGCCGTATCCGTGATGTACTTTTCGACCGAGCCAATCGTGACGGTACCGTGGCCCGATTGCTCGATCACGCAATTGCCTTCGCAAAGTCGGTCTTGCGGACAAATCCGACCGCAGATCTCGGGGAAGGTGTTGGTCATCTGGCTTAGTTCATAGGCTTCTTTCAAACGCCCCTCGGCTGTCAGCTTCAGCCAATCGGGAATATTGTTGTGCAAAGGACAATGCGACTGACAAAAAGGCACGCCGCATTGACTGCACCGGCTTGATTGCTCGGCGGCCTTGGCTCGGGCGTACTCGGCGTAAATCTCACCGAAATCCTCACGACGGATACTGGCATCGCGCTTTTCGGGCATATCCCGCTCGATCGACACGAATTTTAGCATCGGATTATCCGCCATAGCATTTCTCCCTAGTCAGACCGGCCTTTTACGCAAGCTTCCAACCAATTGAAAGACTTTAGGTAAGTATAGATGACCTTTTTTATCCCGATATCGCACATTTCACCCACCAGCGAAGAATCGGCGCCTCAATTTATGTCCGATACGGATCTATATTTGCTCTTTCCGAAAAATCTCAATAAGTTAGACTGTGGAAAAGTATGATCCAAGCGGACCAGCAATGCCCCTTCTGCAACTGATACTTGTCGCTATCGTTCAAGGTATAACAGAATTCCTGCCGGTTTCGTCGTCGGGTCACCTGATATTGCTGCCGAATCTGTTGAATATGCCGGATCAGGGGCAAGTCATTGATGTGGCTGTCCATATCGGCACCTTGGGCGCCGTCATGCTCTATTTCCGCAAAGATGTCGCGCGCGCGGTTACAGGCTTGCGCCACATTGTGACCGGGCAGACAAACACGCCCGATGCGCGACTGGCGCTTATGCTGGTGTTGGCCACGGTCCCCGTCGTTATTGCCGGAGTGATCTTCAAGCTGGGCGGCATCGACGACATGTTGCGGTCAGTCAAAGTCATTGCATGGACAACATTGGTATTTGGTTTGGTTCTATGGGTCGCCGATCGCCAGGGTCCCATCACCAAGACATCGGACGACTGGACATTCAAAGATGCGCTGATCATGGGCTTTTGGCAGGTAATCGCGCTAATCCCCGGCACATCTCGTTCCGGCATCACGATTACCGGAGCCCGTCAGCTTGGCTATGCGCGCGAAGACGCCGCAAAGCTGGCAATGTTGATGTCCATCCCAACGATCCTTGCCTCTGGCGCATTGTTGGGCCTGGAAGTCGCCAGTACCATGGACGCCGCCGCTGCGCGCGACAGTGCGATAGCCGCTGCCTTTGCTTTTGTGGCCGCATTGGTAGCGCTGCACTTTATGATGCGGCTTTTGAAAAGCGTCAGCTTCACGCCCTACGTGATCTACAGGATGTTCTTAGGTGTGGCTTTGTTGATCTATTCCTACGGCTTAGCCGCGTAGGTTGCCCGCACTTCTGGTGATGTCCGAGTACTGACCGTCAGGCCGGAATTGCCAAAGATAGTTAGGCAAAATAGCCCGCATGGCGGTGGGCTGAATGCCCAGATCACCAAAACCCATAGCGCCTTCGGTGACCACATTGTCCTGGCCCAGCTGTTTAACCTGATCGACGGTGAGCGGCTGAGGCGCGATACCCCCGGTAATAAACGACATAAAACCAGTTACCCGAGTAATGATGCCACCCACCCAGTTCGGTAGGGCAATAATCAGACTACGCCGACGGATAACCTCAAGCATGGTCCCCATTAAACCCCGGAAGTCGTCGACATCTGGTCCGCCCAGCTCGAAAATCCCAGCCGCCTCGCCCAGCGCGCCTTTAACAGCGGCCTGTGCGACGTCATCCACGTAAACCGGCTGAAACTTCGTTGTGGCGCCCACCAATGGCAAAACGGGTGCCATACGAACCATGCCTGCAAAGCGATTGAAGAACTGATCTTCAGCCCCAAAAATGACCGAAGGCCGCAGGATCATCGCATCCGGGAATTCAGCCAGCACAGCTGTTTCGCCAGCAGCTTTGGATTGAGCGTACTTGCTAGGGCCGTTCTCATCAGCCCCAATAGCCGAGAGATGTACCATGCGCGCAACGCCTTCTTCTTTGGCGATCCGCGCAATCCGGGCAGCACCCTCGTACTGAATAGCGTCAAAGTTGTTCTTGCCGCCTGCGTCAAACGTACCAACGCAATTGATCACCGCATCAGCTCCACTTGCCGCTGCCCGGACACTATCATCGTCGCGTATGTTACAAAGAACCGGTTCAACCTGTCCGACCGTTCCATAGGGCTTAACGAACATCGCCTCATTGGGCCGCCGCACCGCAACCCGCACACGCCACCCGGCCCGCGCCATACGTTGCGAAATGTAACGTCCGACAAATCCGGAACCGCCGTAGATTGTAACAAGATTGGACATAGGTTCAGCCTTCGGTTGCCCCGCCACGGGTTTAGCTTTGCCAATCGCCTCAGGCAAGGTGCATTTCGAAACGATTTGATCGACGATCAGCCCAGTCAGCCGTCACGACCCAAGATACCCAACGCTTACTATTCCCCTATGATCATATCGGCTGCCTTTTCAGCAATCATAATAACCGGCGAGGCTGTGTTTCCCGAAGTGATCCGGGGCATGATGGAAGCATCAACGATGCGCAATCCCGTTAGGCCCCACACCTTCAGGTCTGAGCCGACGACAGCCTTTTCGTCGTCACCCATCTTGCAGGTCCCCACAGGATGAAAAATCGTGGTCGCGATATCGCCAATTGCCGTTGAAAGCTCGCTATCGCTGGCCACATCGACGCCGGGCAGAATTTCTTCGGGCATGTACTGCGCCAAGCAACTTGCGCCCATGATCTGACGGGCTTGCCGAACCGATTTTAACGCAACGGTCTTGTCAGTGTCTGCGGACAGATAGTTCAGCCTTATGTCAGCTTGCTGCCCGTTATCGCGACTGGTGATGTGGCACGTGCCACGACTATCGGGACGTAGGTTGCAGACTGACATGGTTACCGCCGGAAACGGGTGCAGCGGATCGCCCAAACGATCCGTCGACAAGGGTTGCACGTGATATTCAAGATCGGGTGTCACCTTTGACGGATCAGACTTGGTGAACATCCCAAATTGGCTGGGCGCCATCGACAATGGACCGGACTGTTTGACGGCATATTCAACCACCATCTTCATTTTGCCCCATGGACTGTTTGCCAACGTGTTCAAAGTACGCGCATTCTGCACCTTGAAGACGGTTCTTATCTGCAGATGATCCTGAAGGTTCTCACCCACACCCGGGCTTTCATGAAGCACTTCTATACCATGCGAAGCCAATAGGTCCGAAGCACCCACACCTGACAACTCCAACAGTTTAGGCGAATTGATCGTACCCGCAGCCAACAAGACCTCTGAACCTGCGCGGGCCTGGAAGGACTTTCCACGTCGGGTAAAACGCACACCTTCCACGGCTTTACCGGATAGGATCAAGTGGTCTGTATGGGCTTCGGTCACAACACGAAGATTGGGCCGTTTGGCGATGGGGCGTAGAAAGCCGCGTGCCGTGCTCCAGCGCACACCGGCATTCTGGTTCACCTCGAAGAAACCCGAGCCTTCGTTGTTTCCGTCGTTAAAATCCGCACGCGGTTCAATCCCAAATTCCCGTGCCGCATCTTGCACAGCGTGCAGAATATCCCAGCTCAGCCGTTGCTTGGAAACTTTCCACTCGCCACCTGACTGATGCATATCCCCATCGCCCGCGTGGTGGTCTTCAGACTTCATGAAGTAGGGCAGCACATCATCCCAACCCCATCCTGCGTTGCCCAACTGTCGCCAACCATCATAGTCCGCTGCCTGCCCGCGCATATAGATCATACCATTGACCGAGCTGCAGCCGCCCAGCACCTTGCCGCGCGGATAGTCTAGGCTTCGACCGTTCAAAGCCGGTTCACTTGCGGTCTTCATCATCCAATCCGCACGCGGGTTTCCGATGCAATACAGATAACCAATGGGGATTTTCGTCCAATGATAGTTATCAGACTTGCCCGCTTCCAACAAAAGAACCCGCGTCTTTGGGTTCTGGCTCAGCCGATTTGCCAAAACACAGCCCGCAGTGCCGGCGCCGACGATGATATAGTCATAGTCACCGTCAAAAATTGTGCGTTCATCCATCGTTTGGTCCAGTCCAGCCCGCTTTTGTGGCCCGTTAATGTCGGTCGAACGGGCGAAATGTTCTCGCCACACACTTCCTTACATAATCCATCGCCAACGCTGCGACACAAGGACCTTTCCGCGCGCATACTTGGACAGATTGCAGCGATAGCATCGAATTTTGGCGGTGTTACTGCGCCGAACGCAAGGGCCGACTACACGCAAGTGTTACCGTTATCGCATAACGATTGGACATCCTCTATGGCTGGCATAAGATATGATAAATGTCAGATAGTACGGAGACACCTATGAAACTTACACTTGCGACTTCCCTGATCGTCGGCTTCCTTGCGGCGCCAGCCTTTGCAGACGGCCATGCCTCGGGTGATGCCGAGGCGGGCGAAAAAGCCTTTAATAAATGCAAAAGCTGCCACACGCTTGCCGACGGCGACGGCAATGTCATTGTTAGGGGCGGCAAGACCGGACCAAACCTTTGGGGTCTTCCGGGTCGCACTGCCGGTACGGAAGCTGACTTTAAACGCTACAAAGCGTCAGTTGTCGAAGCCGGTGAAGCAGGATTGGTTTGGAACGAAGACGATTTCGTGACCTATGTTCAGGACCCAACCGGCTTCCTGAAAACCAAGCTAGATGACAGCAAAGCGCGTTCAGGTATGACCTTCAGACTGCGTGACGAAGAAGAAGCGGCCAACGTTTGGGCCTATATCGCTTCAGTTTCTCCAGCTCCTGAATCCTGATTTCGCGAAAGAGTTTTCATGACAAAACGCCCGGCATCTCTGCCGGGCGTTTTTTGGTTCAAACCTAACTTGAGGCGCCGTCGGATATATGCGCCGCATCTGCTTAGAAATTGACGACAACATTTAGGAAGATGCCCCGATCATCCTGTTCAATATCAGTCAGGTCATCAGAGAACGATCCAAAGTTATACCCAACACCAAACTGCGTGTTGTTGCCGAACTGCCGGTAAACCGCGCCCAGCGCACTCGCCTCGGAAGACCCAACATCCGTTAAATCAAGGTAGCGGGCTTCGACCAGAACGTCCCAATTGTGTACCAGGTTGTAGCGCGCATTTGCCACTGCAAGAAAGGCGTCGTTGTCGATCCAACCTGTGCCGTCGTTGGTTTCGGACAAACGTCCGCCCAGCTTGGCACCAATCGTCCAATTGCGGTTCAAATCGTAATTCGCTTCAACACTGAACACCGCACTGCGCTGTTGATCACCAGCACCTGCAACACCGTCGATGCTTTGGCCAAAGGTATCTTCCAGATACCGGAGCCGCGCCAAGACATTCAGGCGTTCATTTTTGACAGGACGATACGCATATCCCAAGACCGCATCGATTATCCGGCCGGCCAACACCGACGAAGTATCGCTTGCGGCATCGGCATATCCCATGTCCAGAATCAAACGACGTTCTTCATCAATCTCATAGCGCGCATTGGCATCAAGATAGATGGCGTTCAGGTCGTCGAACTCCGATCCCGCAGTCGCGTTATCCTGGCGAAACTCCATCCGGGCCGAGGCCCGCAGAACTTCGTCGTCGAAGCGTACGCCAAAACTCAACGCAGTGCGTTCCAGATCGTCATTCACCTGCCCGTAGTCCACCGAGGCATCGTAACGCAGGAAGTCAGATCGAACGTACTCGACACCGTAGACGTTGGTTAACGTGCGCGCGTCATCAAAAAGGTCAAGCTGCGTTTCGCCATAAACATAGACGCTTCCATTCACCTTGTTGCGTCCACCGGCTAGAAACGTTCCACCGTCATCAACACGAGGAACGCCAGCATCCAATCCACGGCCACGGTCAAGCTGGTACCCAAAATATGCGCTGCTTCCATCGTGTTGGTAGTTGGCCAAAAGCCGTCCACCTCCGCCGAGAGAGCTATTGTAAACCTCGGCTTCTAATGACCAGTTTTCGGTGATCCCTGCCGCAACGCCAACACCATAAAGATTATAGTCTTCCAAGCCCGACGAACTTGCCGTTCCTTGTCCAAACGCCGAGAACGTCAGGCGGTCGCTGACAGCATACTCAAGACGTACCGCCAGATCGAACCGATTGCCATCAGTTGTTCCGGTCGTTTCGTCCAGATATTCAGCGGCCACTTCAAAGGCAAGCCGCGGCGAAAGATTGCCAGTGACTTCTACACCGACTTCGTTGATCTCGCTGCCGACGTCATTTTCATAGATATCCGCGTAAAGCGAATAGCCCAGAAGTTCTTCCGTTTTGTCGACCCTGAGGAACGCGCCATAAAGCGTTTCGTCGCCAGTTGCCCCGGTGACCTGAAAATCAAGACTAGAGAACCCGTCCGTTCGATGTTCGAAATAGCCACCAACAACGCCGGCGCGATTATAACCAAGGTCTTGCAAGTCGCCTTGAATTTCGAACTGAAACGCTTCGCCGTCGCCGTCATCTGCCGACGAGCCATCGATCGTCAAACCGCCATTGATCGAAAAATCCTGATCGAAACCCGGACCAAATGTCTGAGCATAGTCAAGTTGGGCAAAGCTATTGTCGCCAAATTCATAGCGCAGGTCGACACCGACGGCCGTCTGGTTTGTGTCACCTGTGTTGTCTGACAAACCCGTCAAACCAAGACGAACGTTGTCGGTGATCCAACCTTCGATGCGGCCGCCAAAGGAAAAACCGTCAACGTCACTCAGCGTCGGCGTGAATTCGTATTGCACGACAAGATTTACAAGCTCGTCACCACCGGGATTGGTTACAATCAGGTTCTCGTTCAACTCGCCGGTCAAAGGACGAGTCAGCGTAACCACGCCCAATAAATAATTTACGTCATAGTCTTCACCAGCAATCAATAGTTGGCGATCAATGACCCGATTGGAATCCGCATCACGAATTTCAATTGTGATCGTCTCGGTTCCCGGAAACACATCCTGCCGACGCAGGAAATAAACCGAAGCGCCGGTGCCCCGAAACACTTCGCGACCAACAAGTTGGTCGGGTTCGGCTCCATAAAGCTCGGCTTGAAATCGCGGATCGCCATCCTCGGTCGCGTCTTGCGAGGCGTAGTAACCCTGTACGCCATAAAGCGTGCGTTCATTCCGCAAGATAGCCGATCCGGCAATCCGGGATTGATAGTCGCCAAACAATGCGAAATTGCCATCCCGCTCCACACGCAGATAGACCCGGCCCGAAGTCGGTGTCGTATCCTCAATCGTACTATCGTCGCCGAAGGTTGGATAGCTGTCTTCGGGATCGATCCGGTCCAGTACGGACCGCGGGTCCTTTTCATCCAAACGTCGGAAGAGATCGCGGAACTCTTCTTCAGTCGTGTCAATCGAACCTGTGATATTGTATCCGCTCGCGGTCGTACCATCGGCATAGAACTGAAGACGCGCGGTCGTGCGGCTATCTGTGGCGCCGTCGATCCGGTTGAGGCTATACGTGAGATCCGCCACACCAAAGGTGAACCACTCCGACGACGGTATTTCGACATCACGTGTCAAACGCGTGTTTCGTAAACCGCCGTTGACGGCCACATCCACGGCATAGTGACCTGGTGGTAGAATACGCTGAATGACAAGGCGGCCTTCACTGTCCGGACGTACAATTTCGCCAAGTGTGCGCAGCGTGGCACCCTGAGCGATATTGGTCGCGGATACGGTGATCGTGCCGCCATTCACACGGATATTTGAAACGGCGATGGTATCTGCGCCTTCTTCAACATCATCAAGCAGGCCTCGGCCATCAGGAACGGAAAGGGGCAATGGTGTCGTCTGATCGAACCGACCACGCGCGTCATAGACGCGGTGAACAACGACAACATCGCGGCCTTCGGGCACGGTAAAGCTGGCGCGGCCATTGGGCTCAACCGGCACAATTGCAATCAGGCGCGCACCTCCCGTTGCCCGGCGGTCGACGATCCGGAATTCCGAACGTTCGATGAAAGCCGGATAGTTCAGCTCGCTTTGCAGTGTAACCGTATCGCCCAAAGCATAGGCCCGAGGCGCACCAACTGTTTCAACAGAAAGGCGCGTTTTTGGATCGAAACCATCGAAGGTTACGCGAACATCTGCGTCAGCCAGCGCAATATCGGTCTGACGGATACGATCTTCCAGCGTGGGATCGCTATCAATGGGTATGCCATCAAGCGAAATCGAAAAGCCATCCGTGTTCGTGATCGGACGCGTTTCGCCTTCTGTGTTTTTCCCAACTGGGATGACAACAACGTCGCCTGCATTGGCCTGCTCGCAGTCGGCCTTGATCTGACCATCGATCAGTTCACCGCAATCCACAGTGGGTTGCGCATAGGCAAGCTGGGCGGTGATCAATCCAAAGGCAAGCGCGATCGCGCAAGACAGGGCAGAGAAGACGGATTCCCGGGTCATATCGCTTCCACTCATTACTGTATCACGACGGTGCTGCGTTCGATGATCAGGCGATATCGCCCTGATCCCCGCCACCGTTCACGTATTAAGTCTTCGACCGCATCCAGCCGGTTTCGAACCAGCCCATCTGCCTCACCTCTCTTGAAATACGCCAAGCGCAGAACCGCCGGTGTCCGTTCGACCCGTTGAAGTAAGCGTTCAATACCACCCACCAAGCGCTGGATCGGCACTGCTCCACTAAAGGCCTGCGCGGACAAGTCGATATCCACCACGCGGCCAAGGGCTGCGCCGAAATTCATCTCGGTCACAATTCCCGGAGTGACACGAAGCGTGCGTGGGTTTTCCGTTGTTACGCGGTACCCTGTCGGAAGCGAACGCGTATCCAACTTAAGCGAGAAATTCGTACCTGATCTTGTTGGTAATTCCGCGCATGGCACGCTGTAACGACCATATTCATCGGTTGTGATGATCGTGCCGGTAGGCGTGACCAGCCGGACGTTCGCCAATCCTCGCTCTTCGGTCAGGTCAAATTGGTCTGACGCGACCTTACCCCTGAACGGCGACGCCTGATCAGTCAGTTCGCCCGTACGGACGTTCGGGTCATTCTGATACCCGTCCATGTTTAGATCGTCGAACACCTTTCCGATGATATCGCTGCAATCGAACACCGCCTCGTAACGGCGAAACACCGTGGCAGATGCAACATTCGACAAAAGCGCATTGGTCGCCGGATCGCGCAATGAGACCGTGTTGATCAAATCACCCGTCGGCGCATTTGGACCAACACGAACCGACAAAGTATAAGTCAGCGTCGTTGCGGCCGGTAGATTCTGGCCCGAGAAGATAATGCTCTGACCGGAAAGAACAGGTGTGATCGGGGCGCCATCGACAGTCGCAGTGCCCGGAATAAACGTCAGTCCAATCGGCAACACGTCAACCAAATTGATCGATCCAACGGCAGAGATCAAATCCGGGTTTTGGGCGGTGATCGTATAAGCCACCGCATCACCCAGAACAACAGTGCCGGTGTTACCGGCTATGGCCTTGGTGACCACCAGGCCGGGGTCAGCGACGGCCGCAAGCGTGACGTTTGTCGGGTTGTCGTCACCAGTTGTATCGCCGGTGCCGCCCGGTGCATCATCGATGCCCGAGGTGCCGTTGCCTGTATCGTCATTGTCCGAGATATCCGTCGGATCAACCTCGCCCGGGATATCAACGCCCGCCCCATCCACCGGATTGCCCGAAGCCGTCGCCGTATTCTGTACGCCACCTGCATCAATCGCGGCTTGCGTCAGCGTGAAGCTCGCCGTGTAGGTCCAAGTCTCGTCCAGATCGAGAACATTGTCCCCGTCCAGATCGCCCGCAGCCGGGCCACCCGCAAAGGACGGAGCCGCGTTCAGCGCAACGGCCGAACCAGAACCATCAGCGCCCAGATTGATGGTGTCCGACGCTATCAGGCTCGGCGCCGGCGCAAGCGCCACATTGCCCGCATTACTGACCTGATAAGTGAAGTTCAGCACATCCCCCACCGCAAGTGGCGTCGACAAAGCCGAGGTATCCGCAGATTTCACAACCGATATACCAGCCGACAAAAGCGGCGTGAAAGTTGGATCGTCGTTGCTGTCGGCAGGATCGCTTTCGTCCGAGACATCTGTCGGTATGTTGCCAGCAGGATCGGTCCCGGATGCCAAGGCAGAGTTGGTCACTCCACCTGCATCAATGTCGGCCTGTGTGATAGTATAACTTGCCCGAAAGGTAACCGTGTCGCCGGGCGCGATATCGGTTGCGGTACCCGCGCCGCCATCAAGGTTCGAGCCCGTCGAAGTGTCATGCAATGGTACTGGCACGGTGCCAGTACCGGTAAAATCATTCGCGACTGTGTTTGGTTCTGTGACCGTCACATTAAAGATATTCACGGCCGTCGATGTGTTGGTCACGACGTAGGTATATGCGATGGAATCACCAGCGCTCACGCCCGCGGTGCCATCGTCGTCGTTCAGAACACTGGTCTTCACAAGACCAATCGTCCCCGCAACAACAGGCGGTGGCGTCACGACCGTGGGATCACCCGGTCCGTTTGGCACGTTTGGGGTTCCATCGGCTGTGCCATCTGGTGCGGTATCCGTATCAGAATCATCTGTAACCACGGCACTGTTAGGGCCGACACCACTTGCGGTCGCCGTATTATCCAACGTCCCCGGTGCGCCTGCTGCATCTGGATCGACGTTAACTGTGAACTGCACCGCAAAACTGTCACCGGCTGCCAGAACACCGCCAGCCGCAATCAGGCTTGGATCAGATCCGCCTTCGCCATCATAGTTTGTGTTTACTGCAATTCCAGTTGAGGCCCCGTCCGTAGGTCCCGACGAAAGTGACGGCGTCGGCAAAACACCATTGAACGCAGTCCCAAGTTGATCGCCAGCATCAAGCGCGTCTTCAAGCGTCAGATTGCTGATCGAAACCGCGCCGACATTCGTCGTTACAACCGTATAGGTGACGTCAAACGTGCCATCGTTCTGCAGCGGACCAACCGAGGCGCTTTTTGCAACGTCGATTTCGGGCGGCAGAACAACTTCGACGATCTGGTCGATGCCATGAAGATCTTCACCGAAACCAGGGCCAAGTTGCGAATAATCATAACTTACACCCAGATTACTTATGGTTCCCGAGGTATTGATGACGCCGATAAATGTCGCCGTGGCCTGCCCCTGCGTGATTTGAGTGACAAGCGTGTCGTCCATCAATCGGACATCAACCAAGCCGGTGTCACCAGAGCCAAGCAAAAAACCATCTGAAAGTGTGAACAATGGCGTGCCATTCGCCGAAAAAGTAAGAACATCCGAAAATGTCCCTGACGAGCCATGATCAAAAAGATCGACGATACTGTACCCAAGCGCGTTAACCGGGGAGGAATCCGTTAGGGTCGTGGTGCCGTCGTCGGTGCCATCTGTAGGTGTAAGGGCAGTAGATGTGCCGCTAACTACAAAAGCGCCGCCACCCAAGGACGTCGCATAGGTAGATGACACCGAAACGCCAAGGCCATAGTTGAGACCCGTGGCGTCGGGGTTTTCCGAAACGACGGCAGTGCCCGAACCCACGAACCCCGTCAGATCATTAATATAGACTTCAAAATCGCCAACCGTCAGGGTCTGCGCAGCCACACCGTTGCCAAACAGCATCGCAAAAGCCAACAACAACCACTTTTTCATCACTCGCCCTTCCGCAAGTACACAGTCCGCCGACGCTGGCAGGACTGTTTGGGGCGTTGTGCAATTGGTGTCCTAAAGATTGAATGAATATCACCGTATTTGGATGTGAATCCCATTCTGCCCAGAACGAATTTACAACCAAATCAATTGATTTTATCATTATTACACCATGTTAGATGATTTTTTCTGATTCCGCTTCGCGGAGCAAGAACCTATGTTTTGACCCTGAATCAAACTATGGCGCGGGCAAAGATCAAAAGAAAATTGCCCGGAACAAGCCGGGCTGCCAACTCAAAGGTCACACCATTGGCATTCGAAATCACACAATAAAACCATCGCAAAGAAAGCGGGTTGTACCCCGTGTCGTTTAGCGGCCAGCAGTCCAGCTTAGCGAGGCGTGACGCCGCGTTTGACTTTCGGCGATCAATCCAATGACCAGAAGAACCACAGAGACCACGATCGGATAGGTCAACGATGTCTTAAGCGGATTGTAGTTGATGAACAAATAGCCCCGTCCCTGATCAATGATGTGAAACAAAGGATTCCACGCAAAAAAGGCAGCCAGATGCACCGGCAACATGTTGGCAACAAACATCTTGCCCGACGCAAACATATTGAAACGGCTATAGATTTGCTGAACCGTCGCCGTTACGCGCGGAAACCATGGCTTCGCTGCAAGCAGAACCGCTCCGATGGCACAGCCATTGAACCACGCCAGCAAAATCATCAAAGACGCACCAACCGGATCATCGATGACAAGCGGCTTCCAAAGTAAATGATAGCCGCCCAGAATGACGAACAATCCAATAACCTGAGTATAAAGCGCCGATAATGCCGCCGACCATATTGCGACGGTCGTATTCATCGGAAGGTGTTGCATCATCGCCGAAGTTGGTCCTTCGGCCCCAGCCACAGCCCCCATCGCCTTGATGTTTACCATGAAAACAAAAATTCCCGACATTACATAAAGAAGGAAATCACCACGGATAGCCAGCTGACGCATGCCCATGAATTCAATGAAGAAATAGAAGGCAGCAATCATAACCAAGGTCTGCAAAATATTCGCAAAGATCGCAAAAAGCGCATCCCGATGCCCGCTTCGAACAGATCGAACTGTGTTGTGGAAAATCAATTCCAGCAGCCGATAAGCGCCGAATAAGATCGACGTATTCTGGATAGAGCTGAACATCTGACTTTGACCGGGGTTGTTTTTTACTGCCGAGACAGACCATAAGCGGAAAATATCATAAATGGTAGGATACGGAGCCGAAAATTGAGTAATGTTGATCGAAATGCCCTAGTGTCGGCAATGCGTCGCCTGTCAATTCAAGGCGGCGAGGCCATCATGGAAATTTATCAACGCGATGATCTTGGCGTTCGTGAGAAAGAAGACGCATCGCCAGTCACCGAAGCTGATGAGGCCGCGGACCGTTTGATCTCGGCAGGGCTACGAGCTGAATTTCCGGACATTCCACTTATTACGGAAGAACAATCAGCGACCCATGATTTGGACGTCAGCACATTCTTGATCGTTGATCCGTTGGATGGAACCAAGGAATTCGTCAAGCGGCGCGGTGATTTCACCGTCAATATCGCTTTGGTCGAAGACGGCGTTCCCACACTTGGTGTCGTTTATGCACCCGCAAAGAAGCGTCTGTTCCTGACCCAAGCCGAAGGCGGTGTGACCGAAGAAACTGGTGATTTTGATCCCAACGCGCAAGGCACTACACATCCGATCGGCGTTTCTGCCCCTGATATGGCTGGCCTCAAAGTGGTTGCTTCAAAATCCCACCGGGATCAGGCAACTGACGATTACATTGGACGATACAACGTTGCAGATTCCGTCAGTGCGGGTTCGTCAT
>JAOHEK010000080.1 GCA_028097405.1 Paracoccaceae bacterium
CCTTGCGATCTTCGTTCTGATTCCGACCATTGCGTGTTATTTCTACTTCGCTCTTGTCGCGACGCCCAGTTACGAAACCAAGTCCGAGTTTATCGTCCAACAGGCTGAAACCGCGTCAACCGGTGGTGGTGGGCTTTTGGGTGGCACGCCATTGGCGTCTAGTCAGGATTCAATTCTGGTGCAGGATTTCCTGACGTCGCGGGGGGCATTGCAGCGGCTGGATGAAGAATTCGGCTACCGCGAACACTTTGGCGACCCGTCGATTGACAGTTTACAGCGCGTGGAAGAGGGCAGCTCGAACGAAGCCCTGTACAAGCACTATACCAAGCACCTCAAGGTCGGCTTTGACGCCACAGAGGGCGTACTGCGGATGCAGGTTTCGGCCCATACGCCAGAGATGAGCCAAGTATTTTCCGAAGCATTGATTGGATATGCCGAAGATATGGTCGATCAGATCACGGAGAGGAAGCGGTCGGACCAGATGCGCGGTTCCGACGAATCTTTTGCGGAAGCCGAAGCCAAAATGCTTGAAGCCCAGCGGGCGGTCTTAGCCTTGCAAGAACAAGCTGGCGTTCTTGATCCGGCATCGGAATCGACGGCGCTGATGACACAAATCGGTACCTTCGAAACACAATTGACCGAAAAGCGGCTTCAACTCAGCCAGTTGATGGACAACCTTCGACCCAATCAGGCCCGCGTTGCGGGCGTTGAAGGCGATATCGAACGTCTGGGAGTGTTGATCGCCGAACTTAGGGGGCAGCTGACTGAAAAGTCCGACACCCAAGGCTCACTGGCCTCAATCACCTCGCGCCTTCGTATGGCCGAGGTTGATCTGGAAACCCGAACGATGATGATGCAGGAATCGCTTCAACAGATGGAAGCCGCACGGATCGAGGCGAGCCGTCAAGTTCGGTTCCTGTCGGTCGGCGTCACACCCGTTCCTCCGGATGAGCCAACCTATCCGAAAGTCTTCGAAAACACGTTGATCGCCTTTCTAATTTTCGGTGCGATTTACCTGTTGGCGTCGATCACAGCGGCAATCCTGCGTGAACAGGTCTCATCCTAACGATTTTGCGCGTTGCAGGGCTTGCACGAACCCTCAGGCTTGCGTAAGAAACGCCAGTCTGATGGGGTGTGGCCTAGTGGTAGGGCAACTGTTTTTGGTACAGGAGATCGTAGGTTCGAATCCTACCACCCCAGCCAGGCAATTCCACCAAACCCGCGATACTTGATCTCGAGCTATATAGTGCCGTGGTTTCGGTGGCTTAGGCGCTGTGTTGCAATGCGCAGTCCCGAGCCGAGGCCCAAACTGGCGGCAGATATGCCATCAGTCTGGGAAGGCCATTTCCGCGATACGAGTTTGGGTGCGGAGGATCGTCAGAGAGTCGCGATGAGTGCGCGTTGTTCGTCCCAGCTGGTCGGGATGTCGTGACGAAGACACCAGTCGGAGGTAAATCCCAACGGCTGGGTTCCGTTCATGACATTGCGGACAATGTCAGGTGGGAGGAAGGCCAGCTCGATCATCTGCTGGATGCGTCGTTTCGACGTTTTGTTATCGGCCGCGACTTCGGCGAATGTCTTGCCGAATTTGATTTGGTCGAACCAGTGATGTGCTTTCGCGATATTGTTTATCAGTACGTCGTCGCGATCATTTTGAGTTTTTGCAAAGATCAGTTTCGTTTCCACGCCACGCTTGCGCAGTTGGAACGGAGCCGTGATCTCAAGAGGGTCCTGCGAGAGGAACTCTGGATCGCAATCTAAGAGTTTAGCGACCTGGAAACAATCAAGAGCGATACAGAGTTCGCCAGCTCCGAGGTCAATCCGCTGAATGACCGCAAGCTGCGATCTTTGGTTTGTACCTGAAACAAACGCATGTATTCGGGTCTTTGCCTCTGAGATGTCATTTGCTGCCATGTCAGGCGCAATGTTCTCAATGAAGGAAGATCGCGAGATGCGTTGCCCGACCACATGCCCTACCTTTGTCTCCAGTTCTTCTGCAGGCAAGCGCCACCCGTCTAAGCCGGTCTCGCCGCTGTTTTTGATCAACCGATGTGAGACATAGTAGCGGCGCCTTGCGCCAGCTCTCGTCTTCGTGTGCGATGGTGTGAGGCGATCCCCCGTCTCGTCATAGATCTTTCCGCACAGCAGAGAGCTTTGCTTTGCGGTCTTCTTCGTTCTGCTTTTGGACGTGCCAGCTTGCAACGTGACCTGAACGCGGTCCCACCGATCAGGTTCGATGATTGCCTCGTGCTGCCCGTCGTGGATGAGCGTCTTGTGTCTGATGCGGCCTGCATAGATCGGGTTGGTCAGAATTTGATGGATGTGACCGCGATCAAACGGACCACCACCTGATTGCTTCCCAGCCGAGGTTAATCGGCGCTTGCTGCGCAGACCCAATGCCTCTGCCGCTTCCTTTACGGAGCGAACGGTACCAAGCTCCACATAGAGCCTGTACAGCTTCCGAACGGTCTTCGCCTCAGCTTCATTGATCTTTAGCGTTCGACCATCTGCGTCATACCCAAGCGGCACCAGCCCTCCCATCCACAAGCCTTTGCGCTTTGAAGCGGCTATCTTGTCGCGGATGCGCTCTGCGGTGACCTCTCGCTCGAACTGAGCAAAGGATAGCAGCATGTTCAGCGTAAGACGCCCCATGCTTGTGGCTGTGTTGAATGACTGAGTGACGGAGACAAACGAAGCCTCCGCCGCATCCAATGTACCAACGATCTTGGAGAAGTCCGCTAAGGATCGTGTCAGGCGGTCGATCTTATAGACGACGATCTGATCGACCCGCCCGTCGGCGATGTCTTGCAGTAACTTGCGCAAGGCGGGGCGCTCAAGTGATCCACCTGATAACCCGCCATCGTCATAGTGTTTTGGCAACAGAACCCAGCCTTCATGCTTTTGGCTGGCGATATACGCGGCACAGGCTTCACGTTGTGCATCAAGCGAGTTGAACTCTTGCTCCAAACCGTCCTCAGAGGACTTACGGGTATAGATGGCGCAGCGCAGCGTCTTCATGCCGCTCGCCCCGACGTCGAGGTCAGACCAAAAAAGCGCGGGCCGGACCAAGCGGTGCCGGTGATATGCTTGGCAATGGCCGACAGAGATCGCCATGTCTTGCCATCCAGCTCGAACCCACCCTCGACCACATGGACTTGATAGGTGCGCCCGTTCCATTCTCGAACGAGATGCGCTCCGGTGGTGAGGCTGGGCCCAACGGCGTTTTCTGTCGTTTCTCCGCATGCAATCTGTTTCAGCGCTTTGCGCGTAGCCGCCGGAAGGCCACCTTGGGCTTTGCACTGCACTTGATACCGCGAAGCCCTTTGCATGAACTGAACGGATAGATAGGGCGGGGGTGGTGCGCCGAAAGCCGCCGTCCAGCCTCGTAACGCGGCGGGTCGGTCTGGATTAGGATCATGCCCCATGAGGTGTACCGGCAGAAGTCTGCGTTGTCGGAGAGTTCGAAGCTGATAAGATGCGATACTTAGAAGGTCCGCCATTCGTGGGCTTTTGATTGCTGACCTCGTATCCAGCTTTGCGAAGGCCGCTTATTACTGCGCGCGTCGTGTGCTGTTGCCAGCCAAGCTTATCGCTGAGTGAGGCAATGTCGGATCCGTTTTTGGTGCTGAGTAATTTGATCAAAATTGCCTTTTTGGTTGTGCGCGTTTTGCTCGTAGTCTTCGGGTCGCTCGGTTTGGTTGAAGTGGTCATGTCTATGTCCTCGGATGATCAGCAGAAACATCCCGCTGCTACCGAGCAAAGCCCGGACGTTCCGGGCGTGACACACAAGTCAGGAGAGCACACAAACAGTACCGCTCGAGAACCCGCGTAAATCCAGTCAGGAAAGGTCGAATTTCAACACTGTGGGCGAATTCTGTTGAAAAACTCTTGTTGATTTGAGGTGCTTTCGCTGATTCAATTTTCGTGGGGATGCGGGAGATTTGGCGATGATGGGACCAAAGCAGGAGGCGCAAGCGGCGCTGTTTTACGAGTTCTCGTTGGAAGGTCACGTCCCGCAAGATCACCTTCTGCGGTCCATTGATCGGTTTGTCGATCTGGACGACGTGCGTCAGTATCTGGCTGAGTTTTACAGCCACACAGGCCGTCCATCCATCGACCCGGAACTTCTGATCCGGATGCTGCTGGTCGGGTACTGCTTTGGGATCCGGTCTGAACGTCGGCTGTGTGAAGAGGTGCATGTGAACTTGGCGTATCGCTGGTTCTGCCGCCTTGATCTGTCTGATCCGATCCCAAACCATTCCACGTTTTCGAAGAACCGCCACGGGCGTTTTCGCGAAAGCGCGTTGCTGCGTCATCTGTTCGAGAAGACCGTTGCCCGCTGCATCGCAGATGGTCTGGTGAGCGGTCAACGTCTTGCAGCAGATGCCAGTTTAATCGAAGCTGACGCGAACAAACAGAACTCCACACCAAAGGAAGATTGGGACCACAGTGCCATCGATCCAAACGATGCGCCGCGTGCCGTGAAGGAGTATCTGGATGTCTTGGACGACGCAGCTTTTGGTGCTGCATCGGAGGTTGAACCCAAGTTCACATCTCATTCTGACCCATCCAGCCAATGGACTGCGGCCCGCAAGGGCCCTGCGTTCTTTGCCTATTCCACCAACTATCTGATCGACACCGATCACAGCGTCATTTTGGATGTCGAAGGAACCAGATCGATCCGGCAAGCCGAAGTCGGTTCGGTATGCACCATGTTGGATCGGATCAAGGATCTGCACGATATCGATCCAGAACGCCTCATCGCAGACGCTGCATATGGGTCAGGCCCAATGCTGGGGTGGCTCGTAGATCGTGATATTAAGCCCCACATTCCTGTGCTGGACCAAGCAGGGCGGACAGACGGCACATGGTCTCGTACAGACTTTGAGTGGGACCCGGAGAACAACTGACCTGCCCCCCGAGGCTCCGTCATTCATAACGAGAGTTTGCGGGCTTGGATTTCATATTCTTCATCGTCAGTTTGGGCAAGCGCGTCGTGCGCGGAGCCCTCAATTTGCTCAAGCGCTCGGCGCGCTTCAAC
>JAOHEK010000081.1 GCA_028097405.1 Paracoccaceae bacterium
AGGCAGCTGCGGCCACGGCGGACCGTCCACCCCCCTTTCCCACGATCTGCGCTGACAGATGGTAGATCGCCACTGCGCCTTCTCCTTTCCGGCCTGCTGGCCCAATGATCTACGAAACACCGAAGCGCCCCGGACACCGCCGCCCTATCGCTCCAGTAGCCGACAAACGAGATCACCCCGCCAGACTTCAGAACCCTTGCGGCCTCGCTGGCCGCACATGTCGCTTGCGACGTATAAGTGCGCCGTTGTCCTCATTTCTATATCGCAAATTTATCGCACTTTCAATCGCTATTATATTCGTTATATATCTGATATGATTCCCGAGTGAACCGTCGCACCCCGCGCCTCATAGAGTTGAACAAGAAAGACGTACGCCCATGGCCAGAAAACCAAAATCAGTCACTGATATCGACAAGGAGATCGAAGCCTTGAAGGCGCAACGTGTTGCTGCACTGGACGCCCGCGCCGAGCAGGTCGGGAAGATCGCAGCCAAGGCGGAACTGACACTTCTGGAGATCAGTGATGCGGAGTTGTTGAAGGAGTTCCAGCAGATCGCAGACCGATTTCGCCGCAAACCTGCGCCCGCTTCTACTGCGCAGTCTTGACGCTCAAATCACCAAAGGAGGACTGAGCATGCAACGCGCCAAACATGCAGATCGCAAACGCCGGACAAGGGCACTGATCCTGATCGGTGTGGCCGCGGAACGCGCCAAAGCGACGCATCTCGATCCGGAAGAAGTCGAGGCTGTGTTGACACATTACGTCAGGACCGGTGGCGAACCAGAGCTCAAAACCTTTGTTGCAAAGCGCATATCGAAAGATGTGCAGGATCTGCCAGGCGGAAGCGAAGCAACCCGCCAACGCCAGTCTACATCTGGTGAACCATCCGCGTCCACGGAGATCGTGCAATGATCTACAAGCCAGAGGTTGCGCCCTATCGCCCGCTCCTGATCGGCACAGTGGTGTGTGCCCTGCTCGCTGTTGGCACGTACTGGTATTTCTTTGAGAGACTGATTTATCAAACCCCGAATGGCGGTTTGATACCCATCCGCCCGGACTATGTGAAAGCCTGTCTGCATCCGTTCGATCAGGCCTATTGCCGTAAGATCAAGGCAGCGATGTCGCCAGACTCCGAACAACAATTTTATCTCGGCACAACGACATTTGCCGCGTTCGCCGTGATGGCTTTGGGGTGTCTTGGGTACATCATCTGGGACTGGGGTCTGCGGGTACGACCGCTGATCATCAAGGCGGGACTGACGGTGGCCGGTGCCAAAGAGCTGGTGATGGCGTCGAATAAAGAGATCAAACGGGACGCACGGGGCCTGCATTGGTTCGGAGATTTCTGCGTCAGCCGCTTGCGCGAAGTGAACCACTTTCTGGTGTTTGGCGCGATCGGGGGCGGCAAGACGCAGACAATCCTGCCACTGCTGCGCTCCGTCATGGAGCGCAGCGATAAGGTCGTCGTGTTCGACTTCAAAGGCGACTACACGCGCATGGCGTTCTCGAAACCACCCATCAAGAAGGACAAGAAGAAACAAAAGCCACAGGACCCCCTGCTGCTCGCGCCGCATGATGATCGCTCCGTGATCTGGGACATCGCCAATGATCTCGTCGTCGAAGAGGACGCGATCGAGGTGGCCAACCGGATCATCCCCGAGAGCAAGGATCGGTTTTTCTCGGATTCCTCACGCACGGTTCTTGCGCTCTGCATCATCACATTGATGAAGACCAAACCGCAGCGTTGGACATGGTGGGAGTTGATGGAAACGACGCAGCTGCCGCTTGATCAATTGCAGGCGTTTGCGCGGCAATATCACCGCGACGCAATGATCTATCTGAACGCAGACTACCGTCAGGTGGCGGCGACGATCTCGACCATGGCCGCAGGCCTGGGAGCAGTACGCATGCTCGCCTATGGCTGGCGCGAGAACGCGGCGAGCCGCCAGAAATTCTCTTTGCGCCGGTGGTTGTTGGACGAGGAGACCAAAGACCGCACGCTCGTCTTGCAACGCTCCGGGCGCTTCCAGGATCAGTCAGAAGGCTGGATATCAGCCTTCCTGACGGTGATGTCTTCCAACGTATCCGATGTCTCCTTTGGCGAGAGCAAGGAGCGCCGGGTCTGGCTGTTCGTTGATGAATTCGCGCAGTTGCCAAAGGTGCATCGGTTTGAAGCGATGCTGGAAACGGGCCGCTCAAAAGGTCTCGCGGTGGTCCTCGGCATTCAGGGGATCGAACAGCTTGTGGCGAAATACTCGCAACAGACAGCGGATCAGATTGAGTCTTTGATTGGGACGAAAGTGATTGCCAAGATCAATGTGGGACAAACGGCGCGAAGACTGGAAGAACAGTTCGGCAATACGATCATGATCACCCACAGACGAGACACGGATGGCGGCGGCAGACTAAAATGGATGCGCGAAGAGAAGCGCGAACCTGTCGTCCATCGCACCGACTTTCAGACCGAACTGGGACCGCTCCTCCACAAGCGGGGTGTCTATGTCTTGATCAGCGGCTTGGGCAAACACGTCTACCGGGTGCTGGTACCCTATTCAAAATCGAAAGACCTGCGCGAGGCGGAACGCCCGGCGGGATGGACACGCAAGCTGCGCGAGATATTCGAAGACGAAGCGGAGATCGCACGCCAGAAAGACCTCACGGCGCAGGAAGAGATGCGTTTTGGCGATCCGGTTGAGCCAGAGCATCCGCGCGAGCGCGAAGATCCAAACGTCATTGAGCGATAGTTAGAACGCGCGTTTAGAACCGGAAGTTCGCCTTGTTCTCCGGTGTTGGTTTGATCACCTTGCCGTCCACGGACATCCTGATGGCGACGCCCGGATCGACAGAATAGCGACCATTGACCGTGTGGCGTTTGAGAAATCCATTTTCGACAAAGCGTATGCGCCAGCGTTGAATGGTTGAGGGTGCAGCACCCAGGCGCTCCGCACTATCATCCATCCGGCCGATATAGCCATGGTCCTGAATGTCCTGACAGATGTCGGCCAGAACGCGGCAAGCGATGTTCTCTTTGGACTTGTAGTAGTAGTCCTTGACCTGCCGAAACAGGTCCGTATTGACCCCCAGCTCCCCCGGTTTGAGTGCGTCTTTCTGCGGCGGCCCGTCGAAGAACCGCACATGGTCCGCATCGAACAGTTTCTCAGCGTCACTCAAAACACACCCGTGTATTCAGCAATTTCCATTCCATAGTCCCCCTTGTGTGTCTCGATATTATCGTTGAGACACATCGTTCCCAATCAAATCCTTACCGGACTGAAGCGTTATTGTCATCTGTAAGGATAGAATTCTATCGCAAGTTAGGTCGGTAAATGTCTCATTAACCTGTGCCTTTGGCAATCGGCCCCGATGGTGGGAGATCCACCGGGGCCGACCGGGGTTAAGCGGCCATCTGTGTGTTGGCAGCCGCCGGGGTGCTTGCAGGCTCACGTGCTGACCAGAGCATCAGGTGGGTGACATTGTCGTCACCGATCTCATCGAGCGCGATCACATTTGCGTAAATCGCCATGGCACCGAGTTCGGGGGCCGCCATCTTGACCGAGAGATAGTCGTTGCCGGTCGTCTCGGATGTCTTTTTCCAGGCAGCGCCGATCTCATAGGTGCCATTGGCAAAGACGCGGTAGTCTGGCTGATCGCCGTGGGTCTTGGCGTTGGGGACGATGGAGATTTTGGCGCGAACGGCCATGGTTGCGAGAGTGCCGACAAAGATGTCTTTGTCGTTCTGGGTGAGAGATGCGAGTTTGTTGCTCATTGGATTTTCCTCTTACTTTGTTGTCAGGAACCATTTCCTGATGGCACTGGACAAGCATGGGTGAAGCCGAGAAAACGCACCGAGAAAACCCGAGTGGTGCGGCTCGCAGGCCGGCACGCGAAGCGTCCCCGTAGGGGTGACGGGCGAGAACTCGGTCGGGCTTTTCGACATTGCGTTTTGGAGCGCCCATGCCCAGTGGTGATCAATCAGGAACTGGACCCTGACGACCGGCTCAAGTGAGGAATTCCTTTGAGCAATGTGGCCGGATCCACCTTGATGACATTGACCTCCATGGCACTGAACCCCCACCATGGCGCGTCCTCATTGGTGTCCCTTTGCACCAAGACGCGACGATCAGCCGGTCGCGACTTTGCTCCGCGACGCTCTTAAATCGGTTAACGAAAAATACCCGAGACGGCCTTGACCGGATCGATTATCGGACGAAGCCCGCCCGATCTGTGACAGATGCAATATCAAGAGACCGTTCAATTGTCTGGGGTGTCTTTTTGTTGGGAGAGTGGGATGCTTCCGCTTTGGGACAAAGATGGAGGTAAATATGCATTGGCGCATCACAGTTGAGGCAGTTGATCCGACGGGAGAAGAGTACCGGAAGGAGTTTCTTGTTGAGAAGAATCTCGACGAGTTGACGGATGGCCGCATCGGGTTCTCAATTGACGACGGTAAAACGATTATGACCGAGATCCAGGAATCTGTTGTTCAGCGGGAGTTAGATCTCTGGGTGCGCTACAGGCGCGTTTGTCAGTCCTGCGGCGGTCAATTGTCCATCAAGGACTACCAAAAGCGAAGTATCATCACTGTTTTCGGTTCAGTACCAGTGACTTACCCGCGCCTGATCCTCTGCCAAAAGTGCAATCCATGGACCAATTTCACCTTTTCTCCCGCGGCAGATCTTTGTCCTGATCGCGCCACTCCCGAATTAATGGAGTTATCGGCCCGTCTCGGCGCCAAACTGCCATTCCGCGAGGCCTCGGATATCTTGGCGACATTTCTGCCCTGTCATCTGTCCCGGAAATTCACGACACTCAGGCATCGCGCGATAGCAATTGGCAAACGCATCGAAAAAGCCGAACGCGAACGGCTCTGGCATGAGCATCTTGACTACACAGATCGCCCCCAGCTCGAGCTGCCACTGGAGGGCGATCTTGCACGGGAAGTCGTCTTCACTGTCGATACTGCG
>JAOHEK010000082.1 GCA_028097405.1 Paracoccaceae bacterium
GGAAATCATTTCCGGCGAAACGCCTTTCAAGAACTATGCTTGGGTGCTGCGGCACGACGCGAAAGACAGTGGCGACCGCTACTCGGATGCTGAAAACAACCTCATAACCGAAGCGGTCGAGAATGCACGACTGCATTCTGCCGAAGGTTTCTTCGCCCGGAAGTCACGCCGCGACATGGTGTTTACGTCGGCGTTTGGCGGCATCTTCGAGTCGATCGATCAGATTTACATGTCGCGCCATTTCCATCCCGACAATCCGAAACGACTGGGCGAGATGGAGTACTTCAGTGCCTTCAATGATCACCTGACCGATGGCAGCCACGCAGAAGCCCCGTACAACAAACTGGCCTCGGACCACGGGCAGATCATGGCCCACATGCGACTGGCAACGAAATTGGGCGACTAAGTCGTTGAACGTCGCGCATGTCTGACGCGATAAAGCTCACGGTCCTTATCATCATCTAGCTTAGATAGGGCCCGTAAGCTTTTGCTTTTGGGTGTTTTCCTTACACTAAAACACGGCCACTCGCGGACCTAGAATGCTGTCTTATCCCCACCCTTCAGCGCCAGCCTCGTACGCGCCTCATCCGGTGTTGCGACGTTCAGGCCAAGCTGTTCTATGATCGTGCGGATTTTCGTGACCTGTTCTGCGTTGGACGTCGCCTTCTTGCCCGGCCCGATATAGAGGCTGTCTTCCAATCCAACGCGGACGTTCCCGCCAAGCAATGCGGCCTGAGTTGCGAAATTCATCTGGTGTCGCCCGGCGGCCAAAACCGACCATTCATAATCATCGCCGAACAGTTTTTCCGCAATCGTATGCATGTGCATCATGTTATCAAGATCGGCCCCGACGCCGCCCAGTATGCCAAACACCATCTGGACAAAGAACGGCGGCTTTACCCACCCCTGCTCCACGACCCACGCCAGATTATAAAGATGGCTTAGATCATAGCATTCGAATTCAAAGCGCGTGCCGTGCCCGTCGCCCAATTCGCGCAAGGCGTATTGGATATCCCCGAAGGTGTTGCGGAAAATGAAATCGCGAGTCATTTCCAGATATTCAGGTTCCCAGTTATGCTTCCACTCGTCGTATTTCCCCAACATTGGGAAAAGCCCGAAATTCATCGATCCCATGTTCAGCGATGCCATTTCAGGGCTGGCCGTGACCGCTGCGCGCAGACGTTCTTCCCGGGTCATGCCCAAGCCCCCGCCGGTCGAAATGTTCATCACTGCGCCCGAGGCCTGCTTGATTCTTGGCAGGAACTGCATGAATAGATCCGGGTCAGGGTCCGGTTTGCCGTTTTCGGGATTGCGCGCGTGCAGATGGATGATCGACGCCCCCGCCTCGGCCGCACCTATGCTTGCCTCTGCGATCTCATTAGGCGTAATCGGCAGATGGTCGGACATGGTTGGCGTGTGGATGCCGCCCGTGGGCGCACAAGTGATGATGACTGATTTCGACATCTATTTTTCCCTAATCGATCAAGGTGAGCCCCGCGCAACGCGTCGGGCCTTATGACAAAGCCTTAGCCTTATTACCCGTATTTTCAATCGTCGCAGGCATTTCGGCCAAACCAATCACAAAACACGAAGGACACCCTAGGTAGGCAGAGGTTTGCCAGCAACGATTTGACGTGGCGTGCTTTCTCTTGCACTCCTTTTAAAAGCTGAACTAAGCATGTCACAGGAA
This sequence comes from Paracoccaceae bacterium, assembly GCA_028097405.1. Classification (GTDB taxonomy): domain Bacteria; phylum Pseudomonadota; class Alphaproteobacteria; order Rhodobacterales; family Rhodobacteraceae; genus CALKXV01. The sequence continues at coordinate 1,691 of JAOHEK010000082.1, forward strand.
TCCCTATGAATTTTGATCGGCGGACATTTATAGCAGGCTGCGGCACCTTCAGTCTTGCGGCATGTGCGGGCAACGGCCCTGCCCTTGGACCGTCCAGCGGACGCGCGCTTCCTGCCGACTTAAGGCCCATTAACAACCCAAGCTTCATGAAATGGCTCGACGCATTCGGACCTCGCGCAAGACGCGCCGGCATTACGCCTGCAACATTGGATGAAGCCCTTTCAAACGCCGGTTTCATTCCGGGTGTGATTACGCGCGACAGAAACCAGATACAAAACCGACGCACTCTCGAGGATTATCTTTCCATCACAGCCTCGGATGAAAAGGTGACCAAAGGCCGTGCGGCATTCGCCAGACACAGAACAACCCTTGCCGCCATCCAAGCGAAGTTTGGCGTCGATGCCCGGATCGTGACTGCTATCTGGGGCGTGGAAAGCCAATATGGTGAAAAACGCGGGCAAGTTCCGGTTGTCTCATCAACTGCGACCTTAGCCTTCGATGGTCGACGCGCAAACTTCTTTGAAGCCCAATTGCTCGCCGCCTTGCGCATTCTTGACCGTGGCGACACGACACTGCGCCAATTCACCGGAAGCTGGGCGGGTGCCATGGGGCATACACAGTTCATTCCCACATCATATCAAGCCTCTGCAGTGGATTTCACAGGCGACGGGCGACGCGACATCTGGAGCGATGATCCAACTGACGCATTGGCCTCAACGGCCAGCTATCTGGCTCGAAACGGTTGGCGCTCGGGTCTGAAATGGGGCGCCGAGGTCGGAACCAACGGCCCCTCCGGGCGCACCATCCAACCGCAAAGCGGCGGCATAAGGTTTACGGTGACCCGTAATTTCAATGTCATCAAGACGTACAATAATTCCGATTTTTACGCGATTGGCGTTGGTCATTTGGCGGACAGAATTGGCGGCGCCGGTCCGCTGCAAGGCAAGTTTCCACGTGATGCCAACGGCCTGAACAAAGACGACCGGATCGCCATTCAACGGGGTCTTGCTGCGCGTGGCTATGACATCGGAACCATTGATGGCGTCATAGGCACCAAAACGACGGCTGCAATAAGTGATTTTCAGCGACGGCAGGGTTTAAGCGTGACAGGAACCGCGACCGCAAACATTCTTGCCGCCCTGACGTGAAATTCATCTGAATATTTAACGTCAAAAGTCTAAGGCCTAAAACCCCGATCAATCGATCAACTTATTCCGTTTTGTCATTCAACAAGGCAAGGTCTGCTCCCTCCCCAAACCAATTCAATTTTGTCTGACAAGGCCATCAGTTCGGTCGATTTTGAAACAGCGCGACTTAGTCTCTTTCCTCGAAAAACCTATGGGGACTGATATCGAACACTGCGCATAGGTCCCAAAGTTCCATAGCAGAGATGCTCCGCTTTCCACTTTCCATAAGTTCAATGGTCGCGACATCCAGACCAATTTTCGCTGCAAGCTGTTCCTGAGTAATCTCCGCCGCCTCTCGAAACTCATACAATCGACGCCCAATACTGCTATCGTCTAATACCGATGACATTCGAATTAATTCCACCCTAATCACATGACCGCCTAAACGAACGACATGTCGTAAAGTCTATGCCGCCGAGCCATATATGGCAGGCCAAAATATGGTTGAAAATTAACTATTTATCGGACGTTCATGTAACATTCATCGATCAATGATGGATGATAAATCATACACTTTTGAAGCATAGCGACGGCGGAACTTGAGCAGAATTCGAATTGATTCAGGCCAATCGAGGGTTACCTTTGTTGCCATCCAAGCGAAACAATAGGCTAAAGCCGATAATGCGCTCATCCCTTTCGGATCATATTTTAAATATCAATTGGGTAGAAGGCAAACAATCAACCTGATCTATTTAAAAGACAGATCTCTAATCCTTCGATTTAACTGTCGCCAAAGGCCGAACCGAAGAAACTGCCATTCCAATACTACTTGAGGCAGGCTTTTTTGAAAGCGCGTTAGAAATATCGTTGGCGCTCATCCAAATCAAATATTCCTCGTCGGTGACCTGTAAATCGGGTCCAATCCATTGGCCGGGTTCGCAGTGGGTATAACCGTATCGCAGATGCGCGCCCTTTGAAGCAAGTTGCTTCGACACAAGCGCAAACGTAAAATCAGGTTCCCAAACCCAGTTCATGATCTCGAATTGAATGCGCGACAAAAGGCTGGTTGCACCTTGGCTGCGTGGGCCGCCAAGACCGCGCGACGCAAGCCAGAAGTCGCCGTTATAACAAACCTTACCAGATATTGATTTCAACGCTGCCGGGCCACGGTAATACGTCAAACTTGGATCGGGCGTTGTGTCTGGTGTAATGTACATGTGTCGATGAACATCAAGATGATGACCCAAGGTTTCGGTCCCAAAATCCAAAAGACGAGCCGCCTGTGAGTGGATCAAGTTATCCGCATCATCAAAACCGCAAATCCAAAATCCGTTAGACGCATCTATGTATGAGCTGGCAGCATCAAACATCGAATAGAGCCCTGCCCGATCGGTTTGCCCATTGCGATAGTTCCGGTACTGAGAGAAATCATCGCCAATCTCGACACGCACACCTACGTCTTCAAGCTCTCTTAAAAGGCCTGAAACATGCACAATCGTCTGATACAGCATTCTTGCTGACATTTCGCCCCCCCCGGGAATCGTGGTTCCGTAGAACCGAAACCAACTTATCAACGAAACCCTAGGGTTGTGCAAGTTTGAGCCCTAAACTGGTGGTGTTATCCGTGCTGGGTCTTTGATCGAGGTTTCATCTCAAGCGCCTCGCCAACGCCAGCGCGCGAGGCCATCATCAAGTCATTCGGAATTTCTAAGCGATCTTCATCATCAAGCGCATCAATTTCAACGTCGTCGGTGATTACAGCAAGAACGATAAGACCCGGTGTTCCGTCAGGGAACACGCATCCAAGCAATAGACGTTGGAATGTCGCCGATACGAACTGATCGCCATCTTTCGGTACATGGACAAAGAGATGATCAAGCCGAACGCCGCCCTCGTCGTAAATGCGTGAATAAGCGCCCGCGATAAACTCATTGAATTCGCCGCTCGCATTGT
>JAOHEK010000083.1 GCA_028097405.1 Paracoccaceae bacterium
CTCCTCAAGGGGTTTGATTTAATGTATTGTATAACTATACATATAACGACATAAATTACGATATAAAGGCTGATCAAGCGGATTGGCCCGTTGAGGAATACGAATGATCCGGAAAGTTGTTACGATTATTGCATCGCTATATGTCATGATGGCATGCACAGTGCCGCAAAGCGATGAGGGGCCGTCAATATCCAGTTTGGTTGCGCAGCAGACCGCTGACGTTGATCGCGAAATTGCGGATGCCGGGCTGTACAACGGTGTCCTGGAACCGCTTGCCACAGGACAGGTCATCTTGCGCAACCCCGATCACGCAGTTGATGAGCAACTGCTCCGGATCGTGAACTCTGAGTTCACTGGCAAGATTGAAGATCTGGTTTCTCTTATTGCAAGGGAAACGGGTTACCGCGTCATTGCCGATGGGGAGAAACCGGGCGCGCCAATTGTCATCGTCCTTGTGCAGCGCGATTTACCCGCCATCGGCGCTCTGCGCGAAGGCTTTCATCAGGCCCATGGCCGCGCCAAGCTCTTCGTCGATCAATCGGCCAAAACGATGATTATCCATTATCGCAGACACGAAGCCTCTCCCATTCCTCATCAGGAGGATTTGGAAATATGATCGCCCGAGTGACAGCATTTACCGTGGTCATTGTCAGCATGACGGCGCTCGCAGGGTGTGAGACCCTTCAGTTAAACACCGATGAAGACCCCGCGCCGCCACCTCCCATCATCGTCGGCGGGCCTGATCAATATCGATCAGATCGGGCACCTGACAGTTTTGATCAGTTTGCCGCGAACGCGCAGCGCGGCAATTTCGAGACCGACATAGAAGAGGAGCGCTATGATCTCTTGCGTGAAGCGGCCCTCTCTTACGCTGCACAGGCCGGCTACGAGCGACGTGTTTGGGAAATCATGCGTCAGCTGGAAGCCGACAGTCCGCGTCTTTCGTGTTCGTTTGATTTCAACCGTGTCGCCTATCGTGCACCTCGCGAGACAGGGTATATCTTGCCTCCGGTCGTCTCACGCGCGACGGCTGCGATTAATGTGAACGCGGACGGTCGATCTGCCGTCGCGGCCGATGAATACTATCGCCTCGAAATTCCGGGCCGGATCACAACCGTTGTTCCGACCTGGCGCGATTATCTCGTCATCCCGCTCGAAGAACCTGCACAACAGAACGACGACTTCCTGCCGCAGGACCGGGAAGAAAAGAGGGTCTTTGCGCGGTTTGCAGCTGAGGGATGGCAAGCTGGCGTTGAGCAGGCCGATGAAGCGTTGGAGCTGAACTTTGCACGATTGCGTCGCGACTACCTCGGTATGGTGGAATACCGTCGCATGGTTCAGGCGGGGCTGATGACGGAACTGGTTGTCCGCGATTCCGAAACGCGGTCTGCGGGCGATGGAGACGAACTCTTCATTGGCGAGCGCCGGGTTCGCATCGTCAACGCAGCCACCTTTGTGCGCGATCCCTCCAAATGGCAGCCTCTTCAGCGGCGGTTAGCCGTGATCAAATGATCGATGAGGCCAAGATTGATCTGTTACCAGAGGACCCCAATTCCCCAAGTGTGACGATCCTGAAGTCTGAACCCAACCGGTTTGATATTGATCTCGATGCCTTTGATCACTTCCTGGTGGGTGCCGCAATGAAGGGTGCATCCGACATCAACATCAGCGCTGATCTGCGTATGCGCGTACAGTTACACGGTGAGCAGAAGCTGGCATCAAGTCGACCGCTTCTCCTTCCCGAAGTACAGGCGATGCTGGCCCATCTCTGGACCGCCAATGACGCCATGTCATTGGTGAGCGCCGGACGTGCCTTGGATTTTTCCTATGAGAAAAAAGTGGACCGTAAACGCAGCCAACGGTTTCGCGTGAATGCGGTTGGCGAACAACGGTTCGGGACAAATGGCGTTCAGATCACATTGCGGGTGCTGCCGGATACGACACCCAGCCTTACCGACGTCGGGTTGGAGGAAGAGCTCTACGATAAGCTGGATCCGGCCAGCGGGATCATTGTTGTTGCGGGGGCAACCGGCCATGGCAAGTCAACGACAATGGCTGCGATGACGCGGAGCCATCTCGAAAATCCAAGCCGCTCGCGCAAAATCGTCGATTTGCAGGCGCCCATCGAATACACGTTTCGCGACATCAACACCGATGCCGCGGACACCCCATCCTTCATCAGTCAGTCGGAGATCGGCATTGGCCGTAACATCCCGAGTTTTGCAGAAGGCATTCGCGCGGCCATGCGGCGGGCACCAGCCATTATCAACGTTGGCGAAAGCCGGGATCGCGAAAGTATGGAAGCGTGCATCCAAGCCTGCCTCACGGGACATCTCGTCAATACGACGACACATGCGGGATCGATTGCTGAGGCGTTGCGGCGCATGGCGTTTCTGTTTCCGCCCGAAGAACAGGAGGCCCGGTCCTTTGATCTCATGACCTCGCTCAATTTGATCGTCTGGCAACGACTTATCAAGCGCGCCGATGGCGAGGGCCGTGTTGCCCTGCGGGAATATCTTGTCTTCGATCAGACAGTGCGAGACAGGTTTCTCAAAGTGCCGCCGCTGGACTGGGTTGGTGTCGTGAACGATGTGTTTCAGGACAGTTTGAGCGACCCTTCCATCGTGGCCCGCACCATGTCGCAATCGGCTGAACGATTGGTTTGCGAGAAAAAGGTTCGCTCGGAAGAGGTGATGGAGTTCATGAAAACTGGGATCGGGTTTCTGGGTGAGATAAAGCTCTGAAATAAACCTTTGCGGCATCGGTGGAGGGCAATTTCTATACTGCGAATTTCCTGTTCGTGCGCCATGTATTGAAGTGTGCGTTATCCTAGACCAGTCGTTCAGGGATGACGCGGCGAATGACGGGAGAGAGCCCGAAGCGACCACGAAGCGATGAACGCCGTTCTAAGCTGCTGCAATAGATTTGGGTGCAGTCACATAGAAGACGCGCCACGGGAATGAGGCCATGGGATCAGCAAACAGATAGCTCGTTGGGCCGATCATTTCAGGACTTATCACAAGGTGTTCATAGTCTTGATCGCTACATTCCTGCGGACTTCCACCAGTATCATCGCAAACCAAAGTAACTGGTGAGCCAGTTTGCTGTGCTGTCTCCACGTAACCACGAAGCTCTTTGAAAGGACAAGAAGGTGCCTTTGAAAAAAGATCGTCAAGACAAACATTTGGGCCGCGTTCACCCCATTCGACGTGTTGAGCAAGCAGACACGAACACTCCAGTTCATCACCTTCGCCGTTGCGACCTAAGTAGTAGGTGAAAGGAAAGCCGGACAATGCGGGCGGGGTCCATTTGGCTTTTTCTATTCCTAAGGCGCCTTTATCAACGCATTGGCTCAGGAGTGCCTTATGACTTCCAAGGTAGACGCTCAAACACATGGTCGGTCCTCACTAGAAACATCGCTTCTTTCGAATATTGGAACACATTTATGCGGTGTTGCTTCACAATAGGCAACGGCAGCAAAGTCCCGCGTGTTACCAGTTCATGCGCCGTGCAGCGAAAGGTGGTTCTTGGAAAGACCAGTCGTTCGTCATTGGCGCGGCGAATGACGGTGGAGAGCCCGAACTCACCGATGCTGCGGAATGCTTGAATGTCGGGTTTCGGTGTTCAATGGGATTAGACCAGTTTAGCGTCACAGTATGTCTAGCAGCACGGAAATACATCGCCCTGATAATGTCCCCCTGGGCGTCGGCACGATTATCGGGACAGTCCTGGCTCTGTCGCTAGGTGACGCGTTGATCAAGTTTCTGGGCGGTAGTGGGGGAATGGGCCTGTGGCAACTGTTTGCAGTGCGCTCATTGCTGGCATTTCCGGTTCTTCTAATTGGGGCGCTTCTTTTTCTGAATAGAAGCCGTCTTGCGCCGCGATCTGTATCTTGGATAGCTGTGAGGTCGTTACTACTGACAGCGATGTGGATAGCATATTATCTGGCGTTGCCGCTGCTTCCTTTGGCCGTCGCCGCGGCGGCATACTACACGTTGCCGTTGTTCATCGTTGCCTTTGCCGCACTGTTTGGCGGTGAAACAGTTGGGCGATCACAATGGGCAGGCGTTTTTCTTGGTTTTGTCGGCATTATTCTTGTCCTACGTCCGGGAGGCGACACCTTCGTTTGGACGGCATTACTGCCCATTTTCTCGGCAATTCTTTATGCGGTGGCGATGATCTTAACCCGCACCAAATGCCGAAATGAGCATCCGGCAACGCTGGCCCTTGGGCTGAATGCCACTTTTATCATTGTCGGGGGTGTCGGTCTTTTGATTGGACTAGCTCTGCCGCTTGAGGTGTCTGGGTTTCTGTCGCCTGACTGGACGGCCATGAAGTTTGAAGATTGGCAAACAACGGCCATCTTGGCGAGCTTAATTCTTGTAGCATCTGTTGGAACTGCCGTTGCTTACCAAGCCGCGCCCGCTTCGACGGTAGGCACTTTCGATTTTGCATATGTCGGGTTCGCTCTGATCTGGGGCGCGCTATTTTTTGGCGAACGACCTGATAACCTAGCCTTGGCAGGTATCGCCCTCATCGTCATTGCCGGGGTCTTGGCAGTACGGCGATCTGGGAGTTGACATTGGTCATAAGCGGACACTGGAACGAAAGTCCTGAACGGCAAGAAAGTCCCGCGCAGCGGTCATCTGGCGTCCTGAAATGCCGCGGTGTCAACTAAAGTCCGCTATGCGGGCTGCGAACGCAGCATCACGGCTGGGTGGTGAATGGCCGGTAAGGGCCGCTCGTGACGACCCACTGATGTTCT
>JAOHEK010000084.1 GCA_028097405.1 Paracoccaceae bacterium
GATCACGGTTGCAGGCAGCAAAATCCAAGGGTCCATGCCTGCATAGCCCGTGATGACCAACAGCGCGATCACCACCATCGCCTTGTCGGCAATCGGGTCCAACATCGCGCCGAATTTGCTTTCCTGCTTCCAAGCCCGCGCCAGATAGCCATCGACAAAATCAGTGATGGCGGCACTTACAAATAGGAAAAGCGCAAACCAATCCGCCCAAGGCCTGGTGAAGTACAAAAACAAAAGAACCACGCCGGGAGCTGCGAGAAGACGCATAAGCGTCAGGATATTGGGTATATTCCATGTCATAGGTCAGACTTAGACTCTCGCCTTAACATTGGAAAGACCAACGCCAATGATCACCCCTTTTCGTGAAAGTAATCATAGATCGTAACTGCGATCTTCTCGGAGATACCCTCAACAGCCTTCAAATCCGCCAAATCCGCGCGCCCCACGGCCTTAGCCGATCCAAAATGTGCCAACAAAGCACGTTTGCGCGTCGCGCCAATCCCCGGCACATCGTCCAACGGCGTCGCGCCCACAGCCTTCGAGCGTTTCGCCCGATGGGCCCCAATGGCAAACCGGTGCGCTTCATCGCGCAGACGTTGAACAAAATACAAAACAGGATCACCCCGCCTCAGCGCAAAGGGGCGCTGACCGGTGCGGTGAAACTCTTCTTTGCCCGCATCGCGATCCACCCCCTTGGCGACACCCACCATCGGCACGTCTTCCACGCCCAGTTCCGACATAATACCGCGCACCGCACTCACTTGGCCCGCACCACCGTCGATCAATAAAAGGTCGGGCCAAGCCTCGGTCTGACGGTCCGGGTCTTCCTTCAGCAACCGCTTAAAACGCCGCGTCAACATCTCGCGCATCATACCAAAGTCGTCGCCGGGCGTCAGCTCGGCGTCCTTTATATTAAACTTCCGGTACTGGCTTTTCAGAAACCCATCAGCTCCCGCCACGATCATGCCGCCAACCGCATGGGCCCCTTGAATGTGACTGTTGTCGTAAACCTCGATCCGCGCAGGCGGTGCCTCCAGATCAAAAGCTTCGGCCAGCCCACGCAACAGCTTGGTCTGCGTCGCGCTTTCCGACATCTTGCGCGCAAGGCTCTCGCGGGCATTGCGCAAAGCGCCCGCCACCAGTTCCTTTTTCTCGCCCCGTTGAGGCACCAGTAACTCGACTTTTCGACCAGCCTTCTCGCTCAATGCCTCGACCATCAGATCAGAATCTTCGATGTCGTCCGACAAAAGGATCTGACGCGGCGGATCCTTTGTATCATAGAACTGGCCCAGAAACGCCTGCATGACTTCCGCCGCATCAGCGCCAGAGCCGGTGCGCGGATAGTAATCCCGGTTGCCCCAGTTCTGGTTCGCCCGAATGAAAAAGACCTGAACACAGGCCTGCCCGCCATCCATATGCAGCGCAACGATGTCCGCCTCAGCTACGCCCGCCGGGTTCACGGCCTGACTGCTTTGAATAAACGTCAGCGCCTTCAAACGGTCCCGCAAAGCAGCCGCCCGTTCAAACTCCATTTCAGCCGATGCGACCTGCATTTCAGCCGCCAGCTTTTCCTGAACCTTGGTCGAGCGCCCCTGCAGGAATTTCTCGGCATCCCGCACAAGGCCACCGTATTCGGTCTCAGACACCAACCCCACACAAGGCCCCGAGCAGCGCTTGATCTGATACAAAAGACAAGGTCGCGTGCGGCTTTCAAATGTCGCATCCGAACAGTTGCGCAGCAAAAAAACCTTCTGAAGCTGATTAAGCGTCCGGTTCACCGCACCCGCACTGGCAAAAGGCCCGTAATAATCGCCCTTCTCTTTCTTCGCGCCCCGGTGCTTCTTGATCGGCGGAAACCCGTGTTCCTTAGACACCAGAATGTTCGGAAAGCTTTTGTCATCGCGCAACAACACGTTGTAGCGCGGCTTTAACTGCTTGATCAGGTTCTGCTCTAACAGCAAAGCTTCGGTTTCGGTCCGTGTGGTCAAGAACATCATCGTAACCGTCTCGCGGATCATCCGGGCAATCCGCGCGCTGTGTCCGGTCGGTCGCGCATAGCTGGACACACGCGCCTTCAGATTGCGCGCCTTGCCCACGTAAAGCACAGCACCCTTTTCATCCAGCATCCGGTAAACGCCTGGACTGGCATCTAGCGTCTTAAGATAGCCTTGAACGACCTCGTGGCCTTTGGGCGGAGAGTTGGATGGCGCTGTCGTCATGATTCTACGTCTGGCTGCACAATAGGCTTGTCAGTGACAAGCAGAAAGCTGTCCACTTTTTCTGTGGATAACTCTGCGGAAAAGACTGCTGGGTTTGGGAATTATCGTTGAATACAGAGCCCTTCATGTGTTTGCCTATTTTTTAGGCGGTAATATAACTATCTGATTTGGCTATACTTTATTTCGACACCTTACCAAATCACTGATAACATTAGTCTTTCCTTAAGACTTCAAAGGCGTTTGCAGCACCCAGTGCACAACTCAAACAGGTTTCGGCACTTTTTGGCCTATTTCACCCACGCCAATCCGCCCGAACCATCTCTCAAAGCAACCCCGAATGAAAGTCAGCCAATCGTGACCACTGTCACGATATAGGCCACATATAACGCACACAGTAACGTGCCCCATCTGCGGGTCAGGTCCCATTTTGGTGGAAAAACGAATGGGACAAGCAACAAAGACGCACCAAGCATCACCCAAAGATCGAAACCCAAAAACGCGCGCGGAACCGGAATGGGGCCAACAAAGCTCGCCACACCAATGATGGCAAGCAGGTTGAACAGGTTCGAACCGATTACGTTCCCAATGGCTACATCAGCCTGCCGTCTGGCCGCTGCCACAACCGTGGTCGCCAGTTCCGGCATCGAGGTGCCCAAAGCCACCAACGTCAGTCCGATAACACTGTCAGACACCCCGAAATCTTTCGCGATCTCAACAGCCGCCTCCACAAAGATACTTGCTCCAAGGGGCAGGCCAATCAGACCTAGGATCAGAAATATTGCGATTTTCCAGACCGGCATCTCGGGATCGGCACCCTCAACATCTTCAGCAACAGCCACACGACGATGCACAATCGCGGCACGCACTTGATCTGCGATGATCAAAGCGAGCATCATCAATAGAACGACCCCATGAACCCAAGTGATCGGCCCAAGCGCGCAAAGGGCGATGAAAATAAAGCTGGACCCAATCATCAAAACATAACTTTTGCGGGTATCGAATTCAGCCGTATGCAGGCGGGAAATCAGTGCCGGCACGCCTAAAACCAAGAGAACATTCGCAGTGTTCGACCCAACAGCGTTGCCCAAAGCAAGGCCCGGTACGCCATCCAGAATACTCCGGATCGAAATGATCAACTCTGGTGCCGAGGTTCCAAAGGCAACTATCGTCAGACTGACGATCAGCGCCGGAATGCCCAGGCGCAGCGACATGTTGACCGCTCCGCGAACCAGCAAATCCCCTGCAAACAACAAAATGACCAGCCCAAGGGCTCCGGTAAGCCAGACCATCTAGACCTTACCACAAGGACACGCGCCCTTGCCAATCCGGTGACGTCCGCAGTTCGGACATTTCTTGGCGACTTGGCGCATCCTTTTGGGCAAAAGCAGACTAAGCTTCCCGAACATCGCTAAAACGGCGATAAACACTAAAAAAATCGAGACGATTTTCACCAGCATGGATCAGGCCCCAAACCGTTGAAACGCGGCGCGGTCCTCGATCTCGGACAAAGCATCCCCGATCAATGATGCCCCAAACCGCCCGATAAACGGGCGCTTCTGAGCATAGGCCCGCAACTTCACCTTTTCGCCAAAAATCTCTTTCATCTTAGGCACCAAATGCCCGACCCCATCAATCAGTCCGGTCGGCATCGCTTCTGACCCAACCCAAACGTCGCCGTTAAACAGGTCGGCCCCGTCTGCCAGCCGTGCCCCGCGACGGGTTTTGACGTGGTCAATGAACTCGCCGTGGATATGTTCTTGCAGGGCCTTCACACGCTTCACATCCTCAGGATTTTCCGGGCGGAACGGGTCCAGCATGCTTTTCGATTTACCTGCCGTATAAACCCGGCGCTCGATCCCATACTTGGCGATCAACTCGTTCAGACCAAAGCCCGCCGAAATCACCCCGATCGAACCGACAATAGAATGCCGGTCGACCCAAATCTGATCCGCCGCACTGGCGATGTAATACCCCCCCCCGAGGCCGCAACATCCTCGACAAAGGCGTAAACCGGAACATCCTTTTCCTCTGACAACCGCCTGATCCGCGCCGAGATCAGCGAAGATTGCGACGGGCTGCCACCGGGCGAGTTGATCGACAAGGCCACCGCTTCCGGCTTGCCCTTGGTAAAGGCCTTCTCAACAATCTCCGCCAAGCCTACATCGTTCAAAGCACCGCGCCCACGCGCAGCAATAACACCGTGAAGCCGCAAGACCGATACGGTCGGCTGGCTTTTCATAAAAGGAATGAAACGCTTCATGATCGTGATTTAGGCTGTCCAAGCTCTGGCAACAAGTGATCAACTTCAAATGACGGGGCAGAGCCCCCTATCCACTTGGCTCAATCGGCTCCATATCAGCCCGGATCGCGCCAACGGTTCACGATGGGATATCGCCGGTCTAGCCAGAACGCGCGTTTGGTCAGTCGTGCGCCGGGTGCAGACTGATATCGTTTATACTCGGCGATATAG
>JAOHEK010000085.1 GCA_028097405.1 Paracoccaceae bacterium
CCGATGACACCAATTGAAACACTTGCCAGAAACAGGCAAGCACGCCGATGACGAAAACTAATCCGATAAATCCGTTCAGATAGGGGTTCGCCGCAAAAATTGGCGATACCTTTGGATAGGCCAAGTAGGCCCCAAAGCCCACCAATACCAATACCAACACCATCGTAATAATTTGACGATAGGGCAGTGCAAAATGTCGCTCGACTTCACGATCCGGTTGGTCCATTCGGCCCCGGTCCCTCACAGCTTTTTCCGGCACAATAGTTAATACACCCGAGACTGCAAACAAGAATAAGGCAAATGGTTATTATTCGGGCGTTTTGGACAGAATTCTCACGCGTTCGGACAACCAATCAAGGTCTGTGTCCTCGACTCCAAGGGTTCGCAGGTGATCGGCCGTGTTCCAAAGGTATTCGGGGTTGGGCCCGCGCCCGCCCACGGCATGGGTGATAATCTGCGCTTGTTCTTCTAGACTAAGGTCGGCGACGTACTGCACATGATCGGCGTCGATCACATAGGCCAGCGCGGTGACGGTTTCGCCATTTTCCAGCGTCAACGGCACCAGTCGTTCGACATAGGCCGATGATATCAATTCGCGCTCGCGCAGATATGCGACGGTCGCGACCTCAGAGCCGTCTTCGACCCGCAAGGCCAACCCATGGCACTCGGCATCCAACCTTGCATCCAAGGCCAAGACCAACCCCGGCGCCTCTTCGGTGCCACGGTGGTGAATGGATCGCATACAAAACGACCGGTGGTAGCCCTGCAAGGTGGCCAAGCGTTGTTCGGCCACAGGGAATCCGGGGTTCCACAATAGGGACGCGTACCCAAAGACCCACAAGGGGCGTTGCTCTAAGGCTTTCTCTTCTGTCATGGCGGCCTTAAAACAGCCCCTGAAGCACAAGGAAAGAGCGGGATGCTACGACTGGTCGTTGTCTGTTTGGTAGGCGCACTCATTTGGATGGGGTGGTGGGTCTTTGGGCACACGGCTTATCAAAGAGGTCTGCAAGCATGGGTCGAGGATCGGCGCGGCGAAGGCTGGGCCGCCGATTATAGTGATTTGTCGACGCGCGGCTTCCCGAACCGCTTTGACACCACAATAACCGACGTCGCCTTGGCCGATCCCGAAACCGGCGTCGCTTGGTCGGCCCCTTTCGTGCAGTTTCTGTCGCTGGCCTATAAGCCGCATCAGGTGATCGCTGTCCTACCAGACACCCACGTGTTTTCGACGCCCTTCCAAACCATCGATATCACCCACGAAGACGCACGCGCCTCGCTGTTCCTTCAGGCGTCCGCACAGCTTGGTTTGGACAGCGCGCGGATTGTCGCGATGGATCTAAAGGCGACATCTTCGCGAGGCCCGCAATTGACGCTGGACGAAGGCCGCTTGGCCGCAGAAGCCTTGGAAGATCAAGACAATACCTACCGCATTGGCGCAGAACTAGTCGGCCTGTTCCCGACTAAAGAGGCTTTGCGTGCGCTTGATCCGGGTGGTGTTCTGCCCGAACGGATCGAAAGATTGCGCGCAGATGTGGTGATGCAGTTCACCGCTACTTGGGATCGAACCGCCATTGAAACCGCACGACCGCAACTGACTAATATCGACCTGTCCGATTTATCGGCGCGCTGGGGCAACGTGACGTTCCGCGCGGCTGGCGCGCTAAGTGTGGACGATCAAGGAATACCCGAGGGCCGGATCACCATCCGCGCCGAAGAATGGCGTCGCATTCTAGACATGGCCGAAGCCGTGGGCATGGTGCCCGGCCCATTGCGCGGCACGATCGAAGCCGCTTTGAGGCTGCTTGCAGGCAATGGCGACGTGCTGGATGCGCCGCTGGGGATTATTCCGCTGGGTGACGCGCCGCGACTGGTGATCCGTTAAAGCTGGGTCTTCGGGCCAAGCTTTACCGACAATACGGCCCGCTTCTGTAACTGGCGACATCGAAATGAAAGTGATCGCGGTGGAACCGGTCGCTATTGGGGCCCAACACCGTGCCGAAGGGACCACAAGCGCTGGCGTGAAGCCGCTTCATCACGCCACGATTCCAATCATTAAGAACTGTTAGCCGCGACCCATCGGCCATTGGCATGTTCGGATAGGCGCGCACCAGGGCGGCTGTTTCGCGTTCGGCAGGCATAATGCGACGGCACCCTAATGGCGACCAATCCACCGCCTTGGTTGCCTATGATCGGGATTGCATCCCGCCTTAGCCAATCGTCAAGCGCATCGAGAGTATCGCGGCTTAGCGTGGCTGGCTGAGACAGGCGCACACCGGCCACGGACGTCACGCGATAGGCATCGCGAACGCCGCAAGCTCCGGGGCCGGGCACATTGCCCAGCTTCTCGGCAACAACGCCCGCGCGGTCGATCTGATCGTCATTGCCGCCGCCACAGCCAGTAAGGGCAAGGGCCAGCGTTAGGACAATAAAGGATTTGATCATCGTGTATTTCCTCGCCCAAAGTTCGGTGCGTCGGTGTCCTGACCCGCTTCGATGATGCCGCGGCGGATTGCGCGGGTACGCGTGAAATAATCGAACAAATGTTGTTCGTCGCCTTGCCGGATCGCCCGTTGAAGCGCGAAAAGCTCTTCTGTAAAGCGGCCCAGAATTTCTAACGTGGCTTCTTTATTGTTCATGAACACATCACGCCACATGGTCGGATCGCTGGCCGCTATCCGGGTGAAATCACGGAAACCTGCGGCTGAATAATTGATGACTTCGCTATCTGTAATACGACCCAGATCATCGGCCACACCTACCATCGTATAGGCGATCAAATGCGGGCAATGGCTGGTCACGGCCAGCACCAGATCGTGGTGGTCGATCTCCATTGTATTGACGTTCGCGCCCATGGCTTTCCAAAGCCGGGTTAATCTATCCAACGCTTCAGCGTTCGTGTGATCCTCGGGTGAAAGAATGCACCAGCGATTTTCAAAAAGTTCTGCAAAGCCCGACCGAGGGCCTGAGTGTTCGGTACCCGCCAACGGATGGCCAGGAATAAAGTGAACGTTGTCAGGTATATGCGGCGCGACAGCATCGATGACCGCGCGTTTTACCGACCCCACATCCGTAACCGTGGCACCGGGTTTCAAGTGGGGTCCGATCTCGCGCGCGACGGCCTCCATCGCGCCAACGGGCACGGCCAGAACCACAAGATCCGCGTCAGCAACGGCTTCAACTGCCGTATCCATAACTTGATCGCAAATCCCAACCTCGCGCGCAATCTCACGGGTTTCTGCTGACCGGGCGGTGCCGGTGATTTCGCCCACCGTTTTGTCGCGCCGCATGGCATGGGCCATGGACGAGGCGATCAGACCAAGCCCAATTAACGCCACCCGGTTGTAAATTAGGCTCATGACTGGATCTCCCGGAAGCGGCGAACGCTGGTTACAACCCGACGGCAATCAGCCTCGCTACCTACAGTGATGCGTAGGCATTCGGGCAGTTTGTAGCCTGCGACCTTGCGCACAAGAATGCCGTCTTCGCGCAAAACCTCTTCGCAGGCGTCGGCTGCGGCTTGGTTGGCGAAACGTGCCAAAATAAAGTTGGCGCTGGACGCATCCGATGGCACATCAAGTGCGGCCAAAGCGTCGGCCAGCCAAGCGCGGTTCTTTGTGTTTTCGCTTAAACACCGCGCGGCCCAAGCGGTGTCGCGAACCGCTGCCTCTGCGGTGACAAGCTGGGTGTTCGACAAATTGAACGGCCCCCGCACGCGGTTCAGGTTTTCGATGATCGGCACAGGCCCATACCCCCAACCAATCCGCAGCCCGCCAAGTCCGTATAACTTCGAGAACGTGCGCGTCATAACAACGTTGCTTCGCGCTTCAATCAAAGCCGCACCACCGTCGAAACCGTCGACGTATTCCGCATAAGCCCCGTCCAATACAAGGATGACATGGGGCGGCAACGCTTCGGCAAGCGTGCGGGTGGTGTCATCGTCAAGCATCGTGGCGGTCGGGTTTGCCGGGTTCGCGATAAAGATCAGCCGCGTCTTGTCGGTGACACCGTTCAAAATGGCACCAATATCAACAACGCGGTCCCGCTCGGGCACCTCAACCGGCGTCGCACCTGACGCAAGCGCCGAAATGCGGTGCATGGAAAACCCATGTTCGGTGGTGATAACTTCGGTGCCTTGACCCGCATAGGCCTGACAAAGGAATTCGATAACCTCGTCCGAGCCAGCGCCACAGATAATGCGGTCAGCATCCAGCCCGTGAACTTCGGCGATGGCTGCGCGCAAATCGGCATGATCGGTCGGCGGATAACGATGCAGCGTATTGGCCGAGGCAATCAAAGCGGTCTTCGCGGCATCAGGCACGCCAAATGGGTTCTCGTTCGACGAGAGTTTCAGCACGTCATTCCGCCCCTCAAGTTGGCTTGCGCCACCTTGGTACAGGGCAATCTGGTCAATGCCGGGTTTGGGTGAGATTAAATTGGTCATAGCCCGCTGTGTTTACCGGGCTATCCCATAGAGAGGAAAGCGGTAATCGTGTTGTTGGGTGCGGCGCGGAAA
>JAOHEK010000086.1 GCA_028097405.1 Paracoccaceae bacterium
TTGAAGGCGCAGGTGCCGGGTGCATCCAACTGGGCGATGGGGGCAATGTGATCAAGACGAACCCGGCTTATCTGGAGCACATGGACTGGGAGGGCGGCGTGATTGATGCGCCTTACACCAGTGCTGATATGCCTGCGCTTTTGGAAGATCTTGAAAGCAACGCCAGCTGGCTGGAGGAGGTGCGTCAGCGAAACGTATCTAATTGCTTGTTGCGTCACGACCACCTGAACCGCTGGGACATGGTGCTGAAGGCCGCTGGACTTGACGCAACACCGACAGCCGCGGCACGGCGCATCCGACTAAAGGAACAGGCGGCGACTTTGACAACTGCGCCCACCCGAATATTAAGTCGGAGCCAGAACAGGTGATCTTCACCGAGACGGCGCTGTCTGGCGCTTATGTCCTTGAACAGGAGCGGCGCGGCGATGACCGGGGCTTCTTTGCTCGCACTTTTTGTGCCGAGGAATTCGCTCAGCACGGGCTGGCGACGCATTTCGTGCAGGCCAACACCAGTCTTTCGGCGGATGCCGGTACGCTCAGGGGTTTGCATTTTCAACGTGCCCCCGCCGAAGAGGCCAAGCTGATGCGCTGTGTGGCCGGCGCCATGTGGGATGTGATCGTCGATATCCGGCAAGGCTCACCCACTTACCTGCAAAGCTTCGGCACCGAACTATCGGCTGAAAACGGACGACAGCTTTATGTTCCTAAGGGCTTTGCTCATGGGTTTCAGACGCTCGCGCCGGGCACGATGGCCGCCTATATGGTCGATGAATATTATACGCCGGGTGTCGAGGAAGGGTTTCGCTTCGATGACCCCGCTCTTGCCATTGACTGGCCTCATTCTGTGACCACAGTGTCTGACAAAGACCGCACTTGGCCCCTGATTAACTCCTGAGGTACCGCCCATGATCCTAGTCGATACAGCGCTGAAAAAACGCGCGGATGAAGGTAATCCAATCCGTGTTGGCATGGTGGGGGTCGGCTTTATCGGGCGCGCAGCGGTCTGTCAGCTTTTGAACGATGTGCCCGGCATGACGCTGGTGGCGGTAGCCAACCGCACGCCCTCAAAGGCCGCTGATGCCTATGCAGTTGCGGGGCGGGAAGGCGCGCTTGAGGTCGACACACTTGGTGCGTTGGAAGACGCGATCCGCGCGGGCAAACCGGTGGTGACCTCCGATTATACGCTTTTGTGCCAATCCGATCAGGTCGATGTCATTCTGGAACTGACAGGCGCCATCACCTATGGCGCCGAGGTGGCGCTGGCCGCTTACGCCGGGGGCAAACATTTCGTGACGATGAACGCAGAACTGGATGCGACTGCCGGTCCGATCATGCGCAAAAAGGCCAATGAGGCGGGCGTGATCTACACCGTGTCTGATGGCGATCAGCCCGGCGTGCAGATGAACCTGTTCCGCTTTGTCAAAACCATGGGGCTGACGCCTTTGGTCTGCGGCAACATTAAGGGGATGCTGGATCTCTATCGCACGCCCGAGACGCAAAAAGGCTTTGCCGCCCAGTGGGGCCAGACGCCCGAGATGGTGACGAGCTTTGCCGATGGCACCAAGATCGCCTTCGAGCAGGCCATCGTCGCCAATGCCACGGGCATGTGTGTCGCCGAACGCGGCATGTCAGGGCCCGAACATAAGGGTCAGATCGACGGGCTGGTGGATTTCTATGACGTGGATCAACTGAAGGCGCTTGGCGGCGTGGTCGACTATGCGCTCGGCTCCACGCCCTCGCCTGGGGTCTATATTTTTGCCGCCCATGATGACGATCGCCACCACCTGCTGCTCGACTATGCCAAGCTGGGCAAGGGCCCGCTTTATTCCTACTACGTGCCCTATCACCTCTATCACTTCGAAGTGCCGATCTCGATCGCACGCGTGGTGGATTTCAACGACACTGTGCTGGCCACCGAAGGCCCGATCCGGGTTGAGGTAATCACCACCGCTAAGCGCGACCTGAAAGCCGGCGAGACCATCGACGGTTTAGGCGGTTTCATGACCTACGGGGAATGCGAAAACGTCTGGGCGTCCGAGCCTGAGGGGCTGTTGCCCATGGGGATCGCCGAGGGCTGTGTCTTGAAGAACAACGTCGCCAAGGACACCGCGATTAAGCTCTCGGACGTGACCCTCCCCGAAGGCCGGTTGATTGATGCCTTGCGCGCCGAGCAGGCGGCGGCCTTTGCAGTGCCTTCGAAGTAGGGATCAGGGGCACGGATCAAAGCCAGTCTAAAGCGTCTCTTTCACGCGATCCTCAATATGATCGGCGACACAGCCTCATCATGTGCTTCTGAATAGTTCAGCCGGATCGATGGCTTTTCAGATATGTGCCCAACCAGATCGGTTCGGGCCCCGTCGGTGTTATCGCCAGCGGGATCACCCGATCATTGGCCGCCAAAACCTCTGATGCTGCCGCAAGCGTTTCTGTCTCGCCCAGTATGTACCACTGGGCAATCCCAGTATAGCGTTCCGCCTCGCGGGCCAGGGCTTTCAAAGGGGCTTCGCCCGGTTCCAGCCAACCCGTGGCGACCAGCGCGCCCTCTTCGCTGTGAAGGATCGGGCAGGTGGCTAAAGCGTTGCGGATTGCGGCATGGCGCAAATCCAGCAAAACCTGCATCGTCGGTCGTCGCGGCTCGAATGTCAGCGCAGAGCCCCATTTTGCTTTGAACCAGATTGGTCCCTTGCCAAGGAACGGAAGAGAGAACCCCAGCGTTGTCGTCTCCAAGTTCAGCTCAACAGCGCGCTGCATGCTACGCACCAGAAGAGCCGAGACCACGCGTGATTTTCGAACGGCTTCGTCTGCATCCCGGATGCCCAATTGGGCCATGGCATAGTTGCCGTCTTGGGTCTGATTCATGATGCCGGCGACCCACTCTCCGTCCAGATAGGCACAAACAATCTCGCGCTGTTCACCGGTCTTCAGCATCTTTTCAAGCGACAGGATTGAGCCATCTTCGGGAAACTGCTGGTTTATAAGGGGCACATAAAACCGGGAATGGAAGGTCCGGATGTCTTCGGGATCCGTGGTGATGCGATAGGTGAAGCCAGCTTTGCGGATGCGGCGCAGATCCTCGCGGGTGGTCGATGTCTTGATCCCCGCCATCAGATCATCTTCCGTCGCAGGCAATGGCTTTTTGAGCTCAATCCGCAAGGGCACGTCAACAGCCGCTCCGTCCAATTCAGAGAGCCGAGGTACGTTTGGGCCAGGACAATAGATGGCGGCGGTCCCATTTGCACCCTTGTCCAGACAGCGCTTGGCGATCTTCGAGCGCAGCAACCGTTCTGTGCTCGACTGCCCGGCGTCATGACCACAAAAGAAACCGGCCATGCTGGGCGCGCGCTCAAGCGCGCCGCAAAACCAAGCCTGCCCCAAGCTTCCAGAAAAGCTCACAGTCTTAGGAAGTGCCTGTTGCACCTTGGATTTAACTTTCGAAACGACAGACATGTAAGCCCCCAAACAGAAAAATTTTAACGACCTTCACTAGATGGTTCTGTACCGCACCCATTCGCCCGGATGGCTACCGCGCCCAAGTCCAGGATTGTTATTTTTGGACAGAAGCTTTGAAGGCTTCTCGGCACCTAGGCTTCTGGTGTCTTGCCAGGTCGCCCATGGTCGATCGCCCGCGGCCCACATGGTTTCCAATCGGCGCTTGTCGGCCAGATGATCACAGCAAGACCAGAAACCCGGATGCTGATACGCCATCAACTCACCCTGTTCCATCAGCAGGCGCAAAGGCGCTTGTTCCCACATCACCGTCTCATCCGTCACATCATTGATCAGCTGGAAGATGCGGGGTTCCAAGACAAAGAACCCACCATTGATCAGGTTTTGGGCCGTGTCGGGTTTTTCGATGAAGTCTTTCACAAGGCCTGTGTCATCGAACTGAAGATGTCCGAAGGTGGTGTGCGGATTGACCACTGTCATCGTCGCTGCCTTGCCGTGAGCCTTGTGGAAGGCCACCAGTTTGTCGAGATCGACATCTGAAAGACCGTCACCGTAGGTCAGCATGAAAGTTCCGTCTGAAAGA
>JAOHEK010000087.1 GCA_028097405.1 Paracoccaceae bacterium
GAATGGCCGCAGAGCAATAGGTCTAAGCTCTCCAGTTGATCTTCAGCCCCTACCATGCAAATTCTTCTACGCAATTCCCTTCACGGGAGTGCGCATCTGAGACCGAAAGCATCCAAGAAATTTTCTCAATCTTCCGACGCACAGTTGGAGGAACATCGATGGTGTTCGTGTCAGGTAGGCTCTCATTATTAGACAGCAAGTCTTGCAAAAAACTATGAAGTCGTCTTGCTCCTTGAGCACGTGAACCCGTTAGGGATCTGGTAGACAATACTACCTCTAAATCTCGTTGCAACGATCTTAAAAATCGTAACTTCATCATGTCCCCACCTCCAAACACCCAAGCGCTTCCTCTGCCTTCAACCCCGCATCCGACACCTGAATAGACTTTCGAGATGCTGAAAGAATACTCCTGCTCTCAGAAATGAAGGACTCCTTGGCGTCAGATACGATATTCAAAGCTCTTTTGTGCTGCTTAAACATAGCAGGAGTTTGCGTCAACATTTGTGCCTTGATCAACTCTTCCGTCTCCAGAAGGTGAACAAAAAGCTTCGACGCGTTAGCAACAGCCCAAACAATACTCTCATCTACTGAGTTTGCAGCATGTTGAAATTGCGCACTATCGTGAAGTGCCTCAGTCCAATAGGCGGTGAAGCAGGCGCTATCTAAATACGAAACACAAAATGCAGCGTGATTTAACTTAAATTCTCCACAAGAAGTAATGTAGTACGTTAACGCAATTGGGGATGAACTCCTCACAGCTGTGCTAGGGCTCAACAGGCCGACAGAAACCATCCATCCTAACAGTAACTCAGTCACTTTCCTGCTTTCAGGCACATCACTCAAAGAGCCTGTAGAAACAAGAAACCTGTGAATCATCTTTCCTGCGACAAAGCCATTTCTTGAATGCTTTACCCTCCCCAGGACCAATAGTGGTGCAAGAGCGATAGTTCTTTCATCAATCGGATAACCTTCATCGAAGAACGGGTTAAATATACAATCGCCAATGGTGCCATCGTCCAAATTTGAATTGACCCGCTCGAGCACTGCATCATCGAACCTGGCACCTTGAAACATGTCAAAAATTTGATTTTCGGTAGCGCCAAACCGAACGCCAATTTCTCCGGTGTCATTTTGAAATACTAGTGAGCGCTGCATATCGTAGCTTCGAATTGCTGTGGACCTAGAATCCGTCATGAATTCCCGGAACAGGAATTGACCGACTCCGATATTTTCTATCCTTTCAAGAAACTCTGCTCTCTCCTGGGTGTGGCGATTGAACAGAATTCTCCAGGTTCGCGCCACGTGGTTCTTCATGTTTCGCGTATTCCAAGAAAACACAGCAGAAACCGGTCGGCTGCCTCCGGCGCTAGTGTGTCCCTCAATTTCGTGACGGAGTGCATTCACAACCCTATCAACAAATTTCTTCCTCGCGCTTGCAGTAACTTTTTCGTTGCCTATACGCCTTGCCATTATTGACGCAACGGCTCTGTAAGAAGGAGGACATATCCATAGATGATCGGGCCGATCTTTATTTAGCCGAAACTGAGTAAGGGACCTTTCAATGACCTTCAAGGTGGTATCACGTACATAGATCAAGAAATGAGCGTTAGCGTTTCGAGAGAATATTTCACTTTGACGACCTTCGATAAAGCCGCCGCCAATGAATTTTTCAAGCTTCCGAACCGGTTCGGACATCTGGCTTGGACTAAAAACTTCTAGAGCATTCATTGCGTCGAAGCCATCAAAAGAAAAAAGAAATTTTATGCCCAGCTCTCGAACGGATAGGTGTACCAAATCCTTCATCCAACCGTTAGTTTCAATCAACTTTGTCTCTTTGACGGCCTCCGAAATACTAAGCAGCCAGCGCTCTTGCTCCTGCCCACTCTTTGCTAAACGAGGTGCTCCGTGGCCAACCCTAAGTTCATGAAGCTCCTTCCAGGCATCGGCTATTCCCAGCTTCTCCATTAGAGTTTCAAAAGGTTTCTGTTCCAAATATATAACTAGATAAATTAAGAGATCACGGCCCGCGGCCCACATTAAGTACTTCCCTAAGTCTTTGTCTTTAGACCATCTGTACTCTATTCGAGATGGGATAATTTTGCTCTTCCAGAATTCCCTAACACCTGCGCAAAACAACCCTTTGCTGAATGCTGTCTTTCCAGAACCTGTTGGTCCTACAACTACTCGAAAGTATGCGCGATCAGAATTATTTATCTGCTCCGCAAGTTCTCTTGCGCGATGCCTGAAAAGTCTATCTGCATTATCAATGCCGCGCGGGTCGGTCGAACTCTGAACGTTGGCTACCAACGATTCAGGAGCTTCGTGGCCGTCTATGGTTCGAAAAAGTGTGGGGTTAACATTCTTAATATTTGCGAAGAATTTTCTCGCGTCATCTTTTGTAACAAATTGATATCGCTGTGCAATTTCTTGGTCAGAAACACCGTAGCCAAATCGCCCGGCTTCCGAACGCAGGGACGCTATCATACTGTTATATACGGCAGTATCAACACTGGTATTTGGTGGTGTAAACCATGGGACCTCGGACTGTCGAGGGACGCGAATTAAGAATTCAGACACTAAAATACCTTTAAATTACAAAAGTTTATCGAGTTCCGCGGACAACTTGGAGCTATCTTTATCCAGTAGCTTTAGGGACACTAGTTCATCAAGTATGTTTCGATACTGTTCAGGCGAGTTCTTAAAAAATCTATCTCGCTGCGCTACGTTGATTTTTTCGGTCAACACTCCCGCTTCACCGAATAGTACAAGAATTTCTAAATAATCTAAGTTTGACAGTCTAGAAATATAGTATCTAGCCAGCACTTCCTCATCATTCATAAAGCCGCTGGCCGCTAGTTTCGCGCAAATTGTAGAATGCAGCTCTGACTTATCCACGGGAACGGCTCGTACTATATTTGTAAGTGCCGCAAGTCTTTCTTTCTGACTTAGGATTTCATCCTTGTTTACACTGAGCCGATGTTCAATTACTTGTAGAGCCCTAGCTAAATTTAGCTCTCGTTCAGCATTTCTTTGATCATCATATAGGCGGCAGATTCCTGCAGTTAGCGGATTGCTCTGGGCAAGTGCAGGTAGCAAACGCTGCGCTGCCGTAGTTAGCGAACTATCTCTGGTCAATTTTTCTCCACCCAGACCAACACTAGCTGACAACATCATTCAGTCAACAAAAATGTTGGGCAATTTCGGTTGGTCGAGAAGAGAAATGATTACGCTTCAACTCACGGAAAATCGTCGACCGACAGCGGTTCAAGACACGCGCCATCTCATCGACAGGGACCTTAGCGTGTCTCCAGCGTTCTATTCTGCGTCGCTCTGTGATATTCAGTTGCTTGTAGACGGCTCCCATACCGATTCCTCTCGTTAGATAAACTACTGTTTTCTAACAAGAGTCGCAGTTGGGGGTAGCGAGCGCCTACAGTTCTTGTTTGTAAACGCCATTCAGAAATGTCACCGGTTGCGCAAAGCAGAAGTGTCACCATGGGCGCTGACGGTAGCAAGGCTTAGCAGCCCGGAGACCTCAAATATCGCAGGGTTGGTAAGCCTTGCGGGGATCAATGGAATAGCTGGCGTTTTTCTTTCTTGGTGAGGAAGGCAGCCAGGCCTTCTTCCTTCACTGTCTTCTCAAACTGCTGCCAGGCGAGGCCATCAGCTAGGAACGGGTCGTCGAAGACGGTAGATGTGCCAAACTCATTGATGACTTCCAGAATCCAACTAGGATCGATGTCGCTTTTATAGATATCGATCGTCAGAAAATGACCCTCGACCTCAACATCGGCACACAGATCGGACATGATGATCTCTGGATCTTCTTCAGCATTCATAGGGTCAATTCTGAGCTTATTTTGCCGCCTGCACAATCGGCTTTTTGGTGCGTGATCCGGAGGGGCGGCCGGGGCGTCTGCCGTTTGACTTATAGCCCATCTTCTCAGAATTTGTCCGAACTGGATGT
>JAOHEK010000088.1 GCA_028097405.1 Paracoccaceae bacterium
TTTTATGCACCACCCGTCAGGTTTTTCACGCGCTTTGAAAATCTGATCATGGGTCCAGTCGAAAGACGGCACGGGTTCAAGTCAAACGAGTGTTTCTGGCGTTGAAGTTAAGGAATGCTGATCAATCCAAGAAAAGCCTTTGCCAAGGCGGTTTTTGCGCTCTATGTTCGCCCCATGACCAAGACTTGCATCATTTGCTGCATTATTACCCGCTGACATCTGTCGCGCGGGCCGGTCCCATTTTCTCCTGAAATGACCTTGTTAGACCCGCGCGGGACGCTTACGCCCGAAGGACGCTCATGACCGACATCACGCTTTATAACACGGCCAAACGCAAGAAAGAGCCGTTCAAGCCCATCGATCCGGACAACGTGCGCATGTATGTCTGTGGGCCGACGGTGTACGACCGCGCCCATATCGGCAACGCGCGACCCGTGATCGTGTTCGATACGCTGTTTCGTCTGTTGCGCCATGTTTATGGTGAGGATCATGTGACCTACGTTCGGAATTTCACCGACGTGGATGACAAGATCAACGCGCGTGCCGCTGAAACTGGGCGTTCGATCCGCGAGATTACGGATGGGACAATCGAGTGGTATCTGGATGACATGGCCGCGGTTGGTGCTTTGGAGCCAACGCAAATGCCGCGCGCGACTGAGTGGATCGACCAGATGAAGGCGATGACGCAAGGCTTGATCGAAAAGGGTCACGCTTATGAGGCCGAAGGGCATGTGTTGTTCCGCGTGCGCTCTTATGAGGAATACGGACGACTGTCGGGTCGGTCGGTCGACGATATGATCGCTGGCGCGCGGGTTGAAGTCGCGCCCTATAAAGAAGACCCGATGGACTTCGTGATCTGGAAACCCTCGGATGCAGACACGCCGGGGTGGGATAGCCCATGGGGACGTGGACGCCCCGGTTGGCACATCGAATGTTCTGCCATGGCGTTTGAATTGCTCGGCGCTGAATTCGACATTCACGGCGGCGGAAACGATCTGACCTTCCCGCACCACGAAAACGAGATCGCACAATCGCGCTGCATGGGCCACGGGTTCGCCAACGTCTGGATGCACAACGAGATGCTGCAGGTTGAAGGCAAGAAGATGTCCAAGTCCTTGGGCAACTTTTTCACCGTGCGGGATTTGTTGGACCAAGGCGTGCCGGGCGAGGTGATCCGGTTTGTGTTTTTGAGCACGCATTACAGGAAGCCGATGGATTGGACGGCGGAGAAGGCGAGGGAGGCTGAAGCGACCTTGAGGAAGTGGGGTAACGCGGTAATTGGCGCAGAAGAATCAAAAACAGTCGATTCCGAGTTCATTGAGTCACTAGCAAACGACTTGAACTCAGCAGGCGCTATCTCCCGACTTCGAGCACTCGGTCGTGAGAACGACGGTGCTAGTTTGTATAGCGCTGCAATGTTGTTGGGTATCGACCTGAAAAATCTGTCTTTCGCAAGACACGAAGTCATTGAAGTTCAACCGGCCATATTAGCTCTTGGTTCAACAAACATAGAAGTGATTTCAGATATCAGATACGTCGGCCCAACAGAGATCGTAACCGAGTTTGCGGATAGATGGCAGCGACTGCGCGATGAGAAAATGTTTGTGGAAGCGGATGAATTTAAAGCGAAACTTCTAGACGCCGGATTGGTAGTTCGTGTTACTGCTGACGGTCTGTTGGTTGACATTCGGCACGACTTCGACCCCTCCAAACTGGAGGCCCTCAAATGACCTATCCAAACGCTCCGCACGGTCGCAGACCGGGCAGCGCCAGACCTGCCCCCACGGGGCTGGCGCTTTTGCACCACGTCTCAAATGGCAAAACCTTTAAACCCCTCGAAACCATGCAACCAATTCAACCACGCCCCGCAGGTCTGACGCTGCCCGGTCTGCTGGTGGAGACGTCGTTATGACCAAAGAAAAACTCAGCCTCTTCGATACAACGCTCCGCGACGGCCAACAAACCCAAGGCGTGCAATTCTCGACCGAGGACAAGCAGCAGATCGCCCAAGCGCTCGACACGCTTGGCGTCGGTTACATCGAAGGCGGCTGGCCGGGCGCAAACCCGACCGACAGCGCCTTTTTCGACGCGCGTCCTCAAACCCGCGCAACCTTTACCGCCTTCGGGATGACGAAACGCTCTGGCCGCAGTGCTGCTAACGACGATGTTCTGGCCGCCGTGTTGAACGCCAACACACCCGCTGTTTGCCTTGTGGGCAAAAGCCACGAGTTCCACGTGACCACCGCCCTTGGCATCAGCTTGGACGAAAACCGCCAGAACATCGCCGACAGTTTTGCTCATATCGTGGCACAGGGCCGCGAAGCATTGTTCGATGCCGAGCATTTCTTTGACGGCTATAAATCCAATCCGGGCTATGCTCTGGATTGCATCAAGGCCGCCTTCGACGCTGGTTGCCGCTGGATTGTTCTGTGTGACACCAACGGCGGCACGCTGCCCCATGAGGTGGCCAACATTACGGCGGCCGTCATCGCCTGCGGCATTCCGGGCGATCATTTAGGCATCCATACCCACGACGATACCGGCAATGCTGTGGCCTGTACGCTGGCGGCTGTGGACGCGGGCGCTCGGCAAATCCAAGGCACACTGAACGGCTTGGGCGAACGCTGCGGCAATGCAAACCTGACCACGCTGATCCCGACGCTGTTGCTGAAGGAACCCTATGCCAGCCGCTTTGACACCGGTATCACGACCGAAGCCCTTGCGAACCTGACGCGCACCAGTCGGATGTTGGACGACATTTTGAACCGCGTGCCGCATCGCTCGGCGGCTTATGTCGGCGCTTCGGCCTTCGCCCATAAGGCGGGGCTTCATGCCAGCGCCATCGTAAAAGATCCCACGACCTATGAGCATGTTAATCCCGGCCTCGTCGGCAACACCCGCGTCGTGCCGATGTCGAACCAGGCCGGGCAGTCGAACCTGATCGAACGGCTGACCGAGATGGGCCTTGCGGTTGAAAAAGGTGATCCCGCTTTGATGCGGATCCTTGATGTGGTGAAAGAAAGAGAGGCGCGGGGCTATGCCTATGACAGCGCTCAGGCCAGCTTTGAGCTTTTGGCGCGTGCGCAAATGGGCGTGGTCACCAAGTTCTTTGAGGTCGAACGGTATCGCGTGATTTCGGAACGTCGTCGCAATGCCAAGGGCGAAACGGTCGTTGAATCCGAAGCCGTGGTGACGCTATCGATGGGGGACGAAACGCGCACGACCTTCTTCAAAAACGAACACGCCCACGACATGCAGGATGACGGCCCTGTCAACGCGCTTTGGCAAGCATTGAAATCCGATCTTGGCGCGCATCAGTCCAAAATCGAGGACGTGCGGCTGACCGATTTCAAGGTGCGGATCACTCAAGGTGGTACCGAAGCGGTGACGCGGGTGATCATCGACTTTGCCGATGGTGCGGGACGCTCGTGGTCGACGGTTGGGGTTTCGGCCAACATCGTTGATGCGTCGTTTGAAGCGCTATTAGATTCGGTGAACTGGAAGCTGCACCAACGGTCCGGGCTGTCCAGTGAGGCGGCTGAATGACGCCCAGCCAAGCGTTTTTTACCGTTCATCGCGATTTGCCGCGTGAAGGGCCGGGCTTGGCCCAAGACGTGTGGTGGGCGCTTGATGTGGCGGATTTGGCCGAAGATGCGCATATCCTTGATGCCGCCTGCGGGCCGGGTGCGGATACGGTGACATTGGCCGAAGCCTGCATGAAGGCGCAGATTGATGCGATTGATATCACACCACATTTTGTCATGGCGGCCCGAGAACGTATTGCGCCATTCGGAACCCGAGTGTTGGCCCGCGAAGGCGACTACACAATGCTGGACGCCCAGTACGATCTGATCTGGTGCGCGGGTGCGGCTTATATGAAAGGCATGTTGCCGGTGCTGAACGCATGGCGCGATCATCTGAACGCGG
>JAOHEK010000089.1 GCA_028097405.1 Paracoccaceae bacterium
CCGTGCCGCCTGTCGTTGCAGCCTTCCAAGAGATCGTGTCAAAGACGGCTGACGCCCCTGTTCGCCTAAACAAGCTTGAGCGGTTCGCATTCTACGAGCGTGCCAAATCCGCCTTTGCTATTGTCCAAACTGGCGAGACGCGGCTCTACGGAAATATCATTCTTAAGAAGGGCGTGATTGGCGCATGATCATCGATGCGCATCAACACTTTTGGCAACCTGAACGCGGCGACTACGGGTGGCTGACGCCAGACCTCGTCCCGCTTTATCGTGACTTCATGCCTGATGATCTGGCCCCCCTCTTGGCACTAAACGGGGTGGATGGCTCGATACTTGTCCAAGCGGCACCCACGATTGCCGAGACCGAATTTCTGCTGCGCATTGCTGACGAAAAACCATTTGTTCTAGGCGTTGTCGGCTGGGTAGAATTTGCGTCGCCGTCCGCTGCGACAGATATCGCGCGACTGGCAGCACACCCGAAACTGGTTGGACTGCGCCCGATGATCCAAGACATCGCCGACGATGATTGGATGCTAGACCCGGCGCTCGCTCCTGCTTTCGACGCAATGACGGAACATGACCTTACGTTTGACGCGTTGGTGCTTCCCAGACATCTTTCCCGTCTTGGCACTCTGATGTCACGCCACCCCAATTTGCGTACAATCATTGATCACGGCGCTAAACCCGAAATCGCAACAGGTGTATTTGAAATATGGGCAGAAGATATTGGGGAAATCGCTGAAAAAAGTGACGCTTTTTGCAAACTGTCTGGCGTTTTGACCGAAGCAGGCGACGCTTGGACAAGGGAAAGCATCGCCCCATATGTCCAGCATCTTTTTGCATCTTTTGGCCCTGAAAGGTTGATTTGGGGAAGCGATTGGCCGGTTTTGAACCTTGCCGGTGACTATACCGAATGGCACGATCTGGCGCTTTCATTCACGCAAAGCGAACCTGAAAAGAAGGCGATCTTTGGTGCAAACGCTCTTCATGCATACAAGAAGCTAGAGACAGCGCCATCTTCACCAGAATGATCGCATACAAGGGATGACGGTCGGCAAGTAGGGCGTTGAGTTACCGTTCGCTTTGCCTGCGCTAAAGGCCTACTGTTGTCTTTATCCAAGCCCAAAAACTTAAACTTGCTAAAGTTATCGAGCAGACACGGGATCGGCGCGATCAAGAGTGAGGTATCGTCACCTTATTGAGGCAAACTAATTCAACAAAAGAACTTTACTAAGCCTCTGCGCCGCGTCTTTGACCAAACTCACTTGGGAAACTAATAGATCAATCGACAATCTTTGGGTTGGCCCGTGAATTGCGATTGCAGCGACGAAGCGTTCATTTGCATCGGTGATTGGAACGGCCAAGGCGATCATACCATCAAGGAATTCTTCCCGATCTAAAGAGTACTTTCGTTTTCGAACTTCGTTCAATTCCTCTAGTAACGTTTCAGGCGTGATATGCGTCTGACTGGTCATTCGTTCGAAATTAAGGTTCTGAACTAGGTTTTGCTTCTGCTTCGACGGCAAATTCGCCAGGAAACACTTACCGCTTGCCGTGCAATGAAGCGGAACATTGGTTCCGATGGGCAACTGAATGCGAAAGGCCCAATCTGTCTCAACCCTATCAAGATATCGCATACCATCATCTTCGGGAATTACGAAATTAACGGTTTCGCCGACACTGTTTGCCAGGTCCTTTAGAACTTGGCGTCTGACGATGTGGTCTCTTGAGTTGTGAAGAAGGCCCGAACCAAGCTCGCGCAGTCTTCTAGCAACTTGGTACCTTTTCGAGTTCCCAAGCCGTGCGATGAAACCGTTTTCTTCAAGCGTAACGCAAAGTCTATGGACTGTTTGTTTGGGAAGGCCCAGCACATCATTGATCTCGGACGCGGTCATCGCCTGATCGCTTCGCCCCAAAACCTCAAGGATGAGTAGCGTCCTAAGGTTGGTCGGAATCCGTCCTGATAACGTCATATCAAGCCCCCCGAAAAAAGAATGGTGTGATTAGCCCGAATCACCGTAGCCTCACATTTTACGAAAAACGGGACTAAAAGTCTCATTTTTTGATATATTGGGGGCAAAGGTGAAGTTTGACTTCGTTGTCGTAGGGGCAGGTTCCGCAGGATGTGCGCTGGCCAACCGTCTTTCCGAGTGCGGAAAGTACTCGGTCGCGCTGCTTGAGGCAGGGCCGACGGACAGCAGTCCTTGGATTCATATCCCGATTGGATATTTCCGTACCATGGATAACCCGAGAAGCGATTGGTGTTACAAAACCCAGGCTGACCCAGGAATTGCGGGCCGCTCGATCCCCTGGCCGCGTGGCCGCGTTTTGGGTGGATCAAGCTCGATCAACGGTCTTCTTTATGTGCGCGGACAGCCCGAGGACTACGATGGTTGGTCGCAAATGGGCTGCACAGGTTGGAGCTGGGATGACGTCCTGCCTTTTTTCAAGCGCTCTGAAAGCTGGGAAGGTAGTGACACCTCAGGTCTGCGAGGCGAAGATGGTCCACTTTCGGTACAGCATTCTCGGCTGACCCGAGACGTTGTTGATAAGTGGGTCGAGGCCGCTGTCGCGGCTGGCTACCGCAGCAATCCTGACTACAACGGCCCAGAGCAGGAAGGCGTCGGACACTTCCAGCTTACGATGAAGGGTGGGCGGCGTTGCTCCTCTGCGGCTGCGTACCTAACGCCATTTCGTAGTCGAAAGAACCTACATGTCATTACCGACATACAGACCGAAAAGATATTGATCGAAGACGGGCGCGCCGTCGGAGTTCGGTCCCGTCACAAAGGGCAGATGAAAGACGTGTCAGCGCGGTGCGAGGTGATTTTGTGTGCAGGCGCGATTGGATCACCGCAAATCCTGATGCTTTCTGGTATTGGCGATTCAGACGAGTTGAAGTCACATGGCATTGACGTGAAGGTTGACCTGAAAGGTGTAGGAAAGAATCTACAGGATCATTTGCAAGCACGGCCGGTTTTCAAAACAGATCTTACCACGATCAACACTGAAACAAGTAACATCTTCAAACAAGCAATGATCGCTCTTCAGTATTTGACTACTCAACGCGGACCAATGACAATGGCGGCGAGCCTTGGCACCGGTTTTTTGAAAACAGAAGATCATCTCGCGACGCCAGACATCCAGTTTCACATACAGCCTTGGAGCGCGGATAAGCCAGCGGATGGGCCGCATAACTTCTCAGCCTTTACTTCGTCGGTCTTACAGCTGCGTCCCGAAAGCGCAGGGCACTTGTCGTTGACCTCGGCGGATATTGACGATCATCCCGAAATACACCCAAACTATCTGTCAACCGAAACAGATTGCAGAACAATCGTTAAAGGCATTCAGATTGCGCGCAAGATCGCTCGGACCGAGCCGCTAAAATCGCATATTACCGAAGAACACGCCCCCGGTGATGGAATAGCGTTTGACGATGAAGAAGCGACGCTGGACTGGGCGCGTCGCACTTCGGTCACGATCTATCATCCAACCGGTACCTGTAAAATGGGGATCGACCCAATGGCGGTTCTGGATCCCACATTACGGGTCAAAGGGATTCGAGGCCTTCGCGTCGCCGACGCGTCGATCATGCCGCGGATCGTCAGCGGCAACACCAACGCGCCAGCCGTAATGATTGGGGAAATGGCAAGTGCGCTTGTGCTCAAGGATGCAAGCCTATGATTATATCAAACAATGCACTCAATTTTTTGACAAGTGAACTCGCCGGTTCGTTTGGCCAAAAACAAAATACTGCCGGGTTGG
>JAOHEK010000009.1 GCA_028097405.1 Paracoccaceae bacterium
CACTTCTTCTTCTTTTTCAGGCGAGTAATTCGTGACGCCTACGACCGACTGCAAGGGCGAGGCGTCTAAGCCTTCCGAAATGCCGGTCAAAACGTCCGGGAACACCATGTTCGACAGACTTGGGATTATAACGGCAACCAAATTAACGCGATTGGACGCCAAAGCGCCCGCGATCTTATTGGGCACATAACCGAGGGCTTTGGCTGTTTTCAGCACTTTGTCCCGCGTGGCGTCCGATACATCACCACGGTTTCTAAGCACACGACTGACCGTCATTTCTGATACGCCCGAGGCTTCCGAAACATCTTTCAATGTGAGCGGCCGTCTGTGTGGTTTAATGTCTTTTGTTATCGGAATGACCTTGTCATCATCCATTCAATGCACCTGCTAATCACGTCTGCCTAAGGTACCGTCAATAAGGGCCGACGCAAGTCGCTTGATCCAGATGCCAGAACAGGGGAAAAGCAGGCAGCGGCCTCGTAGCTCAGCGGATAGAGCAACCGCCTCCTAAGCGGTAGGTCATAGGTTCGACTCCTATCGGGGCCGCCAATGCACCGGATTCTAAAACATGTAGGCAATTGAATACGTATGCGATATGGAACCTATTGGGGTCGCTTGGGTGAGACGAGGAAAATTGATATGGGGTCCGATGCGCGCAGTTCACGTGGGGAATATCTGAAACGGCATACCGAAGCTCTTATAAAGGACATCGGCTATGCGAAAGCTTGTGAAATTTCGGGAAAGTCCAAGGCGACTTTAGGTCGGTATGCGTCGTCGCATGACGAAAATTCTGATCGATTTATTCCGGTCAATGTGCTGGTCGAATTGGAGTCCGAAGCAAGTATTCCGTTTGTCACAAAGGCTGTGACCGAACTTTTAGGACTTCGGCTTGAGCGTGATCCTGATCGGGACGATACCCCCGGCGGTCTGAATTCAGATGTGATCCGTCTGTCGCAGCGATTTGCAACGCTGATGGGGGAATACAACCATTCGATGGAAGATGGGGTAATATCTTTGAATGAAACGCGTCGACTGATTGACGAAACAAACATGCTTCAGCAGGTTCTTGTTGAAATGAAGCTGCATCTTCAAGAAGATAAATAGTCGGGAAAAGGGTTTGGTCCGTGCCCCCCGTTAACCGAACCAAACCCCTAGAATACGGCGTTGTCCCCACCGTCTTTACACACACGATCGTTATACTGTCACAAAAGGCACTCGCACTTTCACACACACAATGATTAATCCCTCGGCCGGATGCTGGGGTCGCAATCGCCCGACCGAGGGAACCGAACCCCTCAGGGATGAGTGAGCGACCCGGCTTGACTTAATTAAGCAACAACCGGGTTGAGCGCCAATGGGAAAAAACAGAGATACGCTTCAATTTTGCGCGCGTAACCAATTTTGGACGTCGTTGTTTAGCGCAAGAAACCGGTGTCAGAGGACACTTATTGCCTTCTGGTCGATTGCAAGTACATAACCTTGCCGCGCAACGGTTTTGATCAAAAGTTCGGCCACCATCTGATTGCCAAGGGCGTCGCGCAGGCGCTTGATACGGGTCGCGCCTGACGCTTCTTCGCAATCTTCAGGCCGTTTTCCGGAAATCATCGCTTCGATCTCAGCGCCGGTCATGACGTCACCATCCATGCGGGCTTCGGCCAGTACGGACATGGTTTCAACGGCGGCACCGGTCAGCTTGAATTCCATGTCATTCAGGATGACGATGTTTTCTTCGCGGTTGATGGTAAGCGTCGAGACTTGGATGCCTTGACGTTCGATGATGCTAATCCTGCGATTCAGCAAGATGATCGTCACGACAAAGACCAGACAGGCGATCAAAAGCCCGGTCGCGAAGAGCAAAAGCACAAAGATCACCACACGATACCCTGCCAGAACCTCGGAAAAGGCGGTGCCGGATTGGGCAAGGATTTCCAAAAGCTTGATTTCGGCGGTCGAGGTTAGATCGGTATTGTCAACAAAGAGCTGTTCGACTCGCGCATTGAAGGCGTTTGCATCCGGCAGGTTCATAAGCAGAAAGACACCAGCGCCACCAAGGATAAGGATGACGGCGGCAATACCGAAGGTCACAACGCGCGTGCCTGCGGCCTTTGCCTCAGAAGCGGAGGAAGTATTGTCCGGCATCCGTTTTCCTTTGCCCCAAACCGCTGTCATCAAAGACGGACTGAACCTGCAAAAGCTTCCATCCGGCGGCGCCAAGCCTTTGGGCCATGTTGCGCTGCACATCATTTGACATGGTACAGGGGTTCGTGTCGATCTTCATAACACCGTAGTGGAGCTTTAGGGGATTGTCCCGACTTGCCTTGTAATCGGCAAAACAGGCCGCGTGAAGCGGTGTGCCAAGCAAGAAAAGCAGCGCAATGGCCGATAAAAGAGAACGTGTCATCATGTAGAGGATCGTGTTCGTTTCTGCACTGAAAATCAATAACATGCTGAATCTATCTTGCGGTTATGTCATATCAGGCCGTCGATATTGAGCGTCAGAGGCACTTTCCCCAAGTTTGTTCATATCCAAAGCGGCATGTGTCGCTTCCATATGAACCTGAAAGGGGCCAACCCATGACCCAGTTTAAAACTCTCGCAGTCGCTGCCGTTACTGCATTTGGTATTTCGCTTACACCCGTTCCCGCAGTCGCGGATGGTCGTGACGTTGCCAAGGTGATCGGCGGCCTCGCGGTTCTTGGCATCATCGCCAAGGTTATCGATGATCGAAATGACCGAAATGATTCTGCGGTCGTTAGCAGCCAAGGTCAGTTCAGAGCTGCCCCCGTAATTAACAATCGCTCGAACGTGACAACGCGTACTCTGCGCCGAACTGATCGCGATAGGGTCAATACTCGCCGCGCACAGTTCAAGCGCCGTGCTTTGCCGGACCGTTGTTTGCGGACAGTTGACACGCGCCGTGGTGATCGTTTCGTCTATGTTCAGCGTTGCTTGAACAGCAACTTTCAGTTCGCGTCACGTCTGCCTGATCATTGCCAGACGTCGATCCGCACGAACCGGGGTTTTCGATCGGTATATGGTGCCCGTTGCCTGTCGCGTGACGGCTGGCGTGTTTCGACACGCTAAGCACCAAGGTTCTGGCACGAAGATTAATATTTGCGAGATCACCGTGCCAGCGGGCCAGGGTTCGCCCTGGCCTATATTTTTAGAAACACTTGATTGATTCGAACGAAAAATGCCCCCTATGCGCCCTTTTGGCAGGCGGCTTTTCTTGTCACCTGATCAAAGTCGCCGATTGTTACGCTACGTCTGAACGAAAGACGTGATAAGGGTTTCAAGCGACCAACCGCCCTTGAACGCCGTTCATGTACATGAAAAATAACGCTTATACGCCGCCAACGTGCCTGCCCGGTGTTCGTGCAATTCTCAGATCACAACTGCGCTCACATCGACGTTAGACCCTAATGACTTCTGATAATTTATGAACGACATTCAAATACATCGAAGCGAAACAGACATGCCCACGAAAGGGCGATCAGAAATTAACTTGAAAGGTTTCGACCATGAAAAACGTAAAATCAGCAACAGCCGTAGCGATCGCTGCGCTTGGGATTTCGCTCAGCTTGGTCCCTTTTACCGCCAACGCCGCAGACACCAGTCAAGCGCGCATCGCAGCGCCTGCAAACTACGTCATCCAAGCGGTTGACGATCAGTTTCAGGAGGCCGAGATCATTGAGGCCAACGGTCGCCGTGGCTTTAATCGTGGATTTAGAGGCCGTGGCTTTAACCGCGGATTTAGAGGGCGCGGGTTCAACCGGTTTGGAAACAGTCGTTTTCGGAACGATAGGTTCTTTTATAGTGGTTCGCGCGGGTTTCGGAATTCGCGGTTCCATCATGGCAACAGACACCATTCGTACCATGGACACCATTATTCGCGGTAAACACCGCGCATCTTGATGATATGCGATTTTAGTGGGCGGCCCTTAGAGGCCGCCCTTAGATTTTGCGGTCCGTAAGCTTGAACTGCGATGCGTTTGTGGGTCATGTCACTTCCATGCCGGACTTTTCAGAAGAGAATGCTTGGCTCCGCAAAGGTGCTACGGTGATCGCTGGCGTTGACGAAGCGGGGCGCGGGCCGTTGGCTGGCCCTGTGACGGCAGCGGCGGTGATCCTAAACCCTGCCCATGTGCCCGAGGGGCTGAACGATTCCAAAAAGCTAAGCGCCAAGACACGCGACAGGTTGTTCGAGCAAGTGATCGAGATGGGCATTGTCTCAGTCGCTCATGCAACGGTTGCGGAAATCGACGCGTTGAACATCTTACGTGCATCGCATCTGGCGATGGAACGCGCCGTCGCCGGGTTGTCACAAGCCCCCGATCACGCGCTGATTGATGGTAACATGATCCCCAAAGATCTGGTCTGTCAGGCCAGTGCCTTAGTGAAAGGGGATGGGCGAAGCTTGTCGATTGCGGCTGCGTCGATCATCGCCAAGGTAACACGCGACCGGATCATGGTGGATTTGGCGCAACAGTTTCCCGGCTATGGCTGGGAGAGGAACGCAGGTTACCCAACAAAGACACACAAACTGGCTTTGGTTGCCTTGGGTGTCACACCACATCATAGGCGTTCCTTCAAACCCGTACACAATATGTTGTGACAAGAGGTTTGTTAACCTACTGATTCAAAAAAAGAAATTGACGGCGAATCGCCTCTGACTCATGTTGGGGTCAACAAACGACGAGCCGAAAACGGTTCACGGGACAGAGGCAAAAGATGACGACGAAGACGCGTAAAACCGTGGGGAAACTCCCGCTGGATACCATTTTGGCCGGAGAATGCATCGAGGTGATGCAGAGCCTACCTGAGGCGTCTGTCGATCTGATTTTTGCGGATCCGCCTTATAATCTTCAGTTGAAAGGCGATTTGCATAGACCGGACAATTCCAAGGTTGATGCGGTTGACGATGCTTGGGACCAATTTGACAGTCTCAAGATCTATGATCGCTTCACCAAGGAATGGTTGGCAGCCGCGCAACGTCTGTTGAAGCCGAACGGCGCAATCTGGGTGATTGGTTCCTATCACAACGTTTTCCGGCTGGGATCAGAGTTGCAGAACCAAGGGTTCTGGATCCTAAATGATGTGGTTTGGCGGAAATCTAATCCTATGCCGAATTTTCGGGGGAAACGACTGACGAATGCTCATGAAACGTTGATTTGGGCATCGAAGGGCGAGGGGTCGAAGTACACGTTTAACTATGAAGCATTGAAGGCGATGAACGAGGGCATACAGATGCGTTCGGACTGGGTGATCCCGATTTGTACGGGCCACGAACGCCTGAAAAATTCCAACGGCGACAAAGCGCATCCGACACAGAAACCGCAAGCGTTGCTGCACCGTATTCTGGTC
Organism: Paracoccaceae bacterium; assembly: GCA_028097405.1. Classification (GTDB taxonomy): domain Bacteria; phylum Pseudomonadota; class Alphaproteobacteria; order Rhodobacterales; family Rhodobacteraceae; genus CALKXV01. The sequence goes on from JAOHEK010000009.1 coordinate 5,365, forward strand.
GGCACGACGAACCCCGGCGATGTGGTTTTGGACCCCTTCTTTGGGACTGGCACGACGGGTGCTGTCGCTAAGATGTTGGGCCGGTCTTATATCGGGATTGAGCGCGAAGCAGCTTACCGTGAGGTTGCCGAACGCCGTCTTTCGAAGGTGCGTAAATTCGATAATGCCGCGCTTGAGGTTTCGACCTCGAAACGCTCCGAACCCCGCGTTCCCTTTGGCCAGTTGGTTGAACGGGGCATGTTACGGCCCGGCGAAACGCTGGTCAGTCCAAGAGGGAAGGCCGCAAAAGTCCGCGCAGACGGAACGCTTGTGGCTGATGATATCAAAGGATCAATCCATCAGGTTGGTGCCGCTTTGGAAGGCGCACCAAGTTGTAATGGATGGACATACTGGTCGACGAAGATCGACGGAAAGAAGGTTTCCATCGACGTCTTCCGCCAGCAAATCCGATCCGAAATGTAGAGTTTTGCTACCCACCCACTTTAACAAGCTTACCGCCCGCGCCTGTGGCCGCCCATAGGCCGGTACCTGACCCCGCCCTTGTGGCGGGGTTCTTTTTTGTGCGGGCCAAGTGGAGCGTTCGGTGATTTGTGAGCCGTTTGTCTGTAACGGGTCTTATTGCGCGGAAGTTGTTGAAAACGCTCGATTTGGGGTTTCGGTATCACGCCGGTATTGCGTCGGTGCGACGTATGTCATTGAGCGGGATAGGTGATCCGCCGGTAGGTGGTGTTAAGGTTAGTTAAGGAGAGGTGAATGTCTGGTTTGAGCCCAGATCGACGGATGCTGCAAGACGAACGAATGGCCGTTATAAAATGAAAGCCGAAATCTTCAAAAACTGTTTAGGTTCTAAACCGGGTTTGTGGCAGCACTACACAATTTGGTTAATATTGTGTTCCACAAGCGAGGGTTTTAGAGCGGCGTTTCGGAACGCTATGAAGAAAAAGAGTGTTGCTCACAATTCAGGTTCACTAAGCAAATCAATGCCGCCGTTCTTGCCTTAGTTGTCAAAAGCCAAGGGGTCTAAATTCAACTGGTAGAGTTAAAATGGAATGCTCAAACAGGCGTGCCTGTCCGTTAACCAGCCCGCGTATTAGCTGTGAAATCGTTGTATGATATGCCCAAAACAATCGCTGTGAAGTCATAATCTGGACCATATTATGCGCGATTTCATAAGCTGCGGAAGATTGGGTTACCGTGGGAAGGCATAACATGCCGACGATAATTTATTACGATGGTGAGTGTCCGTTTTGCTCACAATATGTAACACTGGCACGCCTTCGCGAGGCCGCTGGTCCGGTCAAGCTTGTTGATCTCCGTCAGGACGATCACGCAAGAAATACCTTCATGGGCCAAGGTTATGATCTCGACAAGGGGATGATTGTTGAGACTTCAGGCGGTATCTTTCACGGTGCAGATGCGATCCACGCGATAAGCGCGATGTCTTCTGGAGTTGGCATTCTCAATCGGGTGTCCGCTCTGATTTTTGGGAACAAGACGCTTGCATCAATACTCTACCCAGTTCTGAGAGCGGGGCGGAATGCCACGCTATTTCTATTGGGGGCTAAATCGATGAGGGCCAAAGATGATGCTGAAGACGCATCATATGAGCTTTTCGCACGGTTATTCGGGCTCTTCATTCTATTGCATGTTCTTTACTATTGGTTTCGTGGGGCCGTCGGCTCGTTCGAGCCGACGTCTGTGCCGCTTCTCATTTTCGGTTTGGGGCTGGCCGTCAAACCGGACATGCGGCCCATTTTTGTGGCGTCGATCATCACTTTGGCGATCGACGGATGGCGGCATGCGCCTGTCTATTCCAATCACACGATCCTTCTCAACTTTTTACTGTTCACCTTTCTTGTTGCGGGTGCCTGGCACCTGTTGCGCGGGTCGGGTTGGGTGCGATATTTCGCGGATGTTCGTCCGGTGGGCCGGATGCTGCTGCTTATTATGTATGCATTTGGAATATTCCATAAAATCAACTCCGACTTCCTTGATCCCCTGAGCAGTTGCGCCGTGGTGCTTTGGCGAGAGATGCCGCCGCCCTTTGTCTGGATCGACACGCCGCTGATGGATTATCTTGCGATCTACGGCACGTTCGCCGTTGAAGGGATCATAATGTTGATGCTGATTGTGCCGCGCTGGCGACATTGGGGCATCTGTACAGGAATGGGGTTTCATTCGGTGCTCGCGCTCAGTGGGTTTGCGATGTACCCGGTCTTTACCACCCTTGCGATCACACTGCATATCATGTTTATTTCACCGGATGTCGCGCTGCGGATCACGCGCAGCGATTCCTTCTGCCGCCTTGACAGCTTTCTCCGCCGCCCCGCTGGCGTTGCATTTCTTGTCGTTGCGATGGGTTTGATCGCCATCTATGCCGCGCTTGGCGACTATAGAATGGTAGCATTTGTTTGGTTTTTGGTCGCAGCATGGCCACTTGTGATCATCGCGTTTGGTGGCACCGGCCCCAACATGCCGGATAAGAGTGTTCGGCAACTATGGTCCGGCCCCGTATTGCTCAACACAATTCCGCTGCTCTTTTTTATGAACTGCGCAAGCCCCTATCTGGGGATCAAGACGGCCCAGAGCATGAACATGTTTTCCAACCTCCGTGTTGAAGGTGGCGTCAGCAATCATTTGATTTTCAGTAAGGCGTTAATCTCGCCTTCCTATATTGAGGACGTTGTATACGTAACGGACGCGCAAGGCTCACAGATGCTCGAACGTGCCTCAAAAATTAGTGATAGAGGCCATGTCTACTATCAGTTTCTCAGCGCGCTTGAGAACGAACCGCCTGAAGCGAGGGTGTCGTATGTCCGCGGTAATGCGGTGATATCGCTTGCTCCGGTGGCAGAAATTTTGGCACGCGACAGAGAGATGTTGCATTCAGCTTGGATCAGAAAAATTCTTCACTTTCTACCTGTGAAATTAGAAGTCCGGCAATCTTGCTGAGCCCGTAGCTAGGTCAGTTCTTCCTTCGCTTCACGGATAGTGGCCAACTTGTTCATGAAATTCCGCAATGGGACCGGGCCTTCAAAAGTGACCCCTTGTTAAACAGCTTTCCGAAAGCCGACTTTCAAGTATCTGAAGTGAAGGGCAGTCTCGTCCCGCATAACAGACATCGGCCTTGGGCCACGGTCGGAGCGACGACGTATTTTGTCGGGTCTATTGCCGACTAGACGATTTGGATGGTTATCAATAAACCGAGTGAACCAATCGTGACATGGAACACTAAGCCCAATGCCCGAACAGATGACCAATCTGGATCTCTCGCTTGTCGCGGCAGCGATAAATCTTGCGTTTGCGGCGCTTTTGGGCGCGTTGATTGGGTCGGAACGACAGATGCGGCAACGCATGGCTGGATTACGGACCAACGCTTTGGTTGCTTTGGGGGCGGCAGGGTTTGTTACGTTTGCAGCCCTTTTTCCTAATGACATCAATCCAACGCGCGTTGCGGCGCAAATTGTGTCTGGGATCGGGTTTTTAGGTGCGGGTATTATCTTTCGCGATGGGTTCAACGTGCATGGGCTGAACACGGCGGCGACGTTGTGGTGTTCGGCTGCCGTGGGGATGATGGCCGGTGCGGGGCATCTGCCTTATGCGGCTTTACTGACGGGGCTTATTGTTTTTATCAATTTGGCGCTTCGTCCGATTGTAATGCTGCTGAATAAATTCACGCGCGCGAAACCGTCGAAAGAGCGGTTGTTCCAAATTCGGTTGCGGTGTGCGCGCAGCGACGAGCGAGAGATGCGGGCGTTTTTGGTGCGGAACTTGGCGGTGAATAACCTTTATCTTCACGCGACCGAAGTGGATGGTGACGACAAAGAGGTCAACATCATTGCAAATATCCATGGAGAGGGACCGACGGAGCGCAATATTGAGCGTTCGATCAGTCAAATCGCGATGGAGCCACGTATTACGCGCACTTTTTGGTGCGCCATGGACGATCTGACAGTTTAGGTGTTCGCTATTTTTGTTGGCGGATGGGGCGGTGGGTTCCGCCGCACTGGGATCGGAAAAGTGGAGCGTTTGTTGATTTGGACACCGTTTGAGTGCGACGGATCTCAATGCGGGGAAACACCAGAAAACGATCGGTTTTGGAGGCTTGGTAAAACGTAGGTATTGCGTCGGTGCGATGTCTGTCTTCGGGCGGAATAGGTGATCGGCCGGTAGGTGGTGTTAAGGGTGGTTAATGTCTGCTTCGAGCCCTGAGTAACTGCGCACATTCCAATTGAAATTTACCTAAAGCAGCACCTATCATCTATTGAATTGGAAAATCGAAGGTCAGGACCATGAAAAAATGGGCTTTGATGCTGGTCATCATTTTTGCGCTTGCATGGTTGTTTTGGCCTCGGGTTCACGAGGCTACTGCGACGCCAGAAGCTGATCTTCAAATCACAATATTCATATGGCCTATGCAGGGTATCCACAGCGATTGGCACCGAGAAGTTTCGGTCGCCTACAATGGTGAACGGATATCGAAAGACCTCTTCGGAGATACAGGTTGGTGGCGGGGTTCTAACTTATATCGCCACATTTCAGGGTCTTATTTAGTACATGAGGGACAGGGAGGGTGTTTTGGATTTGCTCTTGAACCGCTAGAATTCAATACAACCTTCGACGGGTCCTGTGTCAAAGGTCAAGTCACAACGAGCGCCGCGAAAGGGCACTCGCTTTACTACCGAGACTTAATCTACTTGGGGCATTTTTATGAGACTTGGCGCGATGAAGAAGGAGGACGAATAAGATATTCCGAAGCAAGCCAGACGCCAGAAGTCGAGTTACCCGACGGGCCGTGAATTAGATTCGTCAACCTAGGAATGCTGGATGCGCCCGAGGGCCGCTTCGTCCGCAATGCAGCCATCGGTCCTAGTTCGTGGTTTGAGGCAGACCTATCCAACTGCGCTGATCAATCTCACCCGATGGGGCCGCGGATGCCGCCGGTTTGGGCTCGGTCTAGGAGGATGTGGTCTAGGATGACGGCGGCGGCCATGGCTTCGGCGACGGGGACGGCTCGGATGCCGACGCAGGGGTCGTGACGGCCTTTGGTGATGATTTCGGTTGCTTCGCCGGATTTGGTGATGGTTTTGCGGGGCGTCAGGATCGACGACGTGGGTTTGACAGCGAAACGGACCGTGATGTCTTGACCGGTTGAAATGCCGCCCAAGATGCCGCCTGCGTGGTTTGAGGAGAACTTGGGGCCATTCGCGCCCATGGTGATTTCGTCGGCGTTGGTTTCACCGGTTAGCCGTGCGGCGTTCATGCCCTCGCCGAGTTCGACGCCTTTGACGGCATTGACGCTCATCATGGCTGCGGCGAGATCGGTGTCGAGCTTGCCGTAGACGGGCGCGCCGATGCCGGGGGGGCAGTTCTGGATGGTGACTTCGATGATGGCGCCGACCGAGGAGCCGGATTTGCGCAAACCGTCGAGGTAGGTGGCCCAGTCTTCGGCGGCTTGGGCGTCTGGGGTCCAGAAGGGATTTTGTTCGATCTGGTCCCAGTCGAAGTTGGCGCGGTTGATGTCTTTTGTGCCCATGGCGGTCATGTAGCCGGTGATTTTGACGTCGGGTGCGATATGTTTGAGCGCGGCGCGCGCGATACCTCCGGCGGCGACGCGGGAGGCGGTTTCGCGGGCCGAGGAACGGCCACCACCGCGGTAGTCGCGGATGCCGTATTTCTGCCAGTAGGTGATGTCGGCGTGGCCCGGTCGAAACTTTTCGACGATGTCGCCGTAGTCTTTCGAGCGTTGATCGGTGTTGCGGATCATGCACTGGATCGGTGTGCCCGTGGTGATGCCTTCGAAGGTGCCGGATAGGATTTCGACTTCGTCGGCTTCGCGTCGTTGGGTGGTGTATTTGTTTTGACCCGGCTTGCGTTTGTCGAGCCATGTTTGGATGTCTGCCTGCGCGAGCGGAACACCGGGGGGGCAGCCATCGACCGTGGCACCAAGCGCTGGTCCGTGGCTTTCGCCCCAGGTCGTGACCTGGAAGAGATGTCCGTAGGTGTTGAGGCTCATGGGTAGGGCTCCTTCTTCGTTTTGTCTGTTAACTGCTCTTGTGGGGAAGGGGAAGGTTTCGACGTGGCTTGCGCCACTGTTGACAGGGCGGGGGGACTTTGTCCCCCCGGACCCCCCTAGGATATTTTTGGCCAGATGAAGGGCGCCCGGGTTGTCGTTTCGGGGTTGTCGCACTAGGTAAAGCGATACCTCGGGGTGCCTTTGGCTGAGATGCGCGATGCGTGAACCCGTAGAACCTGAACCGGATAACACCGGCGGAGGGAAGGTCGAGATACTCTCATCCTTTTCGCCGTTCGACTACAAGGAGTGAGAGATGCGTAATTTTATCCTTGGCGTGGGACTTTTGATTGCGGCTTCGGCCGTGCATGCAGAAGACAAGCCAATTTTGACCGTAATGACCTATGATAGCTTTGTTTCGGACTGGGGTCCGGGGCCGCAGATTGAAGAACGATTTGAGGCGCTCTGTGATTGTGATCTGAATTTTGTTGCTGCTGGCGATGGGGCTGCACTTTTGGCGAAGCTAAAGCTGGAGGGTGCGCGTGGCGATGCGGATGTTGTTTTGGGTTTGGATACCAATCTGACGGCTGAGGCGACTGCGACAGGCCTGTTCGCGACCCATGGCATCGGCGAGGCTGTGCTGGATTTGCCGGTGGAATGGTCGGACCAGACGTTTCTGCCTTACGACTGGGGGTATTTTGCCTTCGTTCACAATGCAGACATGGTCGATGTGCCCGGTGATATGAAAGCGCTTGGGGCAAGTGATGCCACGATCATCATTCAGGACCCACGGTCATCGACACCGGGATTGGGTCTTTTGATGTGGGTCAAGGCTGCTTATGGCGACGAAGCTCCTGCGGTCTGGGAGGCTTTGGCTGACAATGTGGTCACGGTGACGCCCGGTTGGTCAGAGGCCTATGGTCTGTTTCTAGAAGGCGAGGCAGACATGGTGCTGAGCTATACGACATCGCCCGCCTATCACCTGATCGCGGAGGACGACAATAGCAAGATGGCGGCGGCATTCTCGGAGGGCCATTATTTGCAGGTCGAAGTTGGCGGCATTTTGAAGTCTTCGGATCAGCCTGTTCTGGCGGAAGAATTCTTGGCGTTCATGGTTAGCGAAGGTTTCCAATCTGTTATTCCGACCACCAATTGGATGTATCCGGCGGTTACGCCTGAAGCTGGTTTGCCGGAGGGCTTCGACAGTTTGATTGAAGTAGATAAGGCGCTGTTATTTTCGGCTGAGGACGCACGGGCTATTCGCGGTGATGCGTTGGACGAATGGCTGACCGCGCTCAGCCAATAGGCCCTGGCGGGGTGGCAGGTATCGCCGCTGCGGTGGCGATACCCTTTTTAATTCTACTGACAACGGGCGCGATTGTTTGGGTATCCGAGTCCGGTGCTGGGTTGGCGCCATCAGATTGGGCCGCGATCCGGTTTACCCTGAGCCAAGCGGCTTTATCGGCTTTGTTCAGCGTTGTCTTGGCGGTGCCGGTGGCACGGGCCTTGGCGCGGCAAAGGTTTCCGGGGCGGGGCGTTCTGGTGACACTTTTGGGGGCGCCGTTTTTACTGCCCGTCATCGTTGCGGTTTTCGGGCTGTTGGCCGTTTTCGGACGGGCCGGAATTGTGAACGCCGCGCTTTCTTTCGTCGGTTTGCCCGAGGTTTCGATTTACGGGCTGCATGGTGTGGTTCTGGCCCACGTGTTTTTCAATCTGCCGCTTGCGACACGGCTGATCTTGCAAGGTTGGCAAGACATCCCCGCCGAGCGGTATCGGCTTGCAGCCAGTCTTGGCATGACTGCCCGCGCGGTAAATCGGCATTTGGAACGGCCAATGCTGTGGCAGGTATTGCCCGGTGCGGCTTTGGTAATCTTCGTGCTTTGCACCACCAGTTTTGCCGTCGCTCTGATCTTGGGCGGCGGGCCGCGCGCGACAACTGTGGAACTTGCGATTTATCAGGCGCTGCGGTTTGAGTTTGATTTGACGCGTGCGGCATTCCTGTCGCTGATCCAATTGGGCATGACTGCCGCACTTGCCTTGCTGGCTTATCGATTGGTGCGGAATACGGGTTTTGATCCGGGGCTGGACCGCCGGGTGATGCGTTGGGACGGCGGTAAGGGGATATTGCCCTATCTGGATGGGGTGTTGATCGCCGCCGTGACAGTGTTTCTGCTGCTGCCAATTTTAGCGGTTGTTTTTCGGGGTGCACCGGAGATCGCAGGACTGCCGTCACAGGTTTGGGCGTCGGCGTTGCGTTCTGTCGTGGTAGCTTTGGTGTCGACTGTGCTGGTGACGGTTCTGGCCCTTACCATGGCGCTTGCCGTTGTGCGGCTTGGGCGGCACGGGGGCTGGGTTGAGACGGCGGGATTGCTGGCGGTTGCGGCGTCACCTTTGGTTTTGGGAACGGGATTGTTCGTCTTGATCCATCCTTGGGCGAACCCAGAAGGTTTGGCCTTGCCGGTTACCATATTGGTGAATGCCGTTGTCACATTGCCCTTTGCCCTTAGGGCCATTGTACCCGCCTATCGCGCTGTTGAGGCGGATTTTGGTCGCTTGGCGGATAGTTTGGGGATGACGGGATGGGTGCGGTTGCGGCTGGTTGTCTTGCCACGGCTTCGGCGGCCTTTGGGGTTTTCGGCAGGTTTGGCGGCGGCCTTGTCGATGGGGGATTTAGGTGTGATTGCTTTGTTTGCCGATCCCGACGCGGCGACACTGCCGTTGCAGATTTATCGTTTGATGGGATCTTACCGGATGGACGAAGCAAGCGGTGCGGCGGTGCTGCTTTTGGGTTTAAGCTTTGCTTTGTTCTGGGTGTTTGATCGGGGGGCGCGTGGTGCTGAGGTTTGACGGTGTGACCCTGACGCGGGAAGGCTTTCAACTGCGCGCCAATTGCGCGGTGATGGGACCGGGGATCACGGCTGTGATCGGGCCATCGGGTGGCGGTAAATCGACGTTGCTGTCGTTGATTGGTGGTTTTGAATTTCCCGATGAGGGGGCTGTGTTCTGGGGGGATCAAGACCTTCGGCCTCTTGCGCCCGGTGATCGCCCGGTGGCGGTCTTGTTTCAGGACAACAATCTGTTCCCGCATCTTGATGTGTTGACCAATGTGGCGCTTGGGGCCTCGCCGCTTGCGCGGCCTTCCGATGTTGCGAGGACCCGCGCGGGCGAGGCTTTGGCACTGGTTGGTTTGACGGGGTATGAAACACGCCTACCCGGAGCCTTGTCGGGCGGACAGCAAAGCCGGGCGGCATTGGCGCGGATATTGCTGACGGATCGCGCTGTTGTCTTGATGGACGAAGCGTTTTCGGCGCTTGGGCCGGCCTTGCGGGTCGAGATGCTTGGGCTTGTGGCGGAGTTGCTGTCGGAACGGACGGTTTTGATGGTGACCCACGATCCGGAAGATGCGCGGCGCGTGGCGGGGCAGACGATATTTGTCGAGGCAGGCAAGGTTCATCCGCCTGCGCCGACAGACGCGCTTTTTGCCGATCCGCAAAAGGCTTTGTCAGATTATCTGGCTTAAGTGAAGTCGGCGATACTGTAGCCTTGCAGGAATAAACAGCCCCTAAGATCGCCGTGGTTGATGGCATAGGGTGCGGCTTCGGCGACGATGGGTTTTGCGTGGGTGGCCACGCCCATGCCTGCCTTTTCGATCATGCCCAGATCGTTGGCACCGTCGCCGATGGCGATGGCTTTTGAGGTGTCGGGCGAGAGGCGCGTTAGCTGTTCGACTTTGGCGTCGCGGCCAAGGATGGGGCGGGCGACCTCTCCGGTTAGTTTTCCGTTTTCGATCAACAAGCGATTGGCGTGGGCTTCGTCGAAGCCGATCTGGGTGGCGACGTTTTCCGCGAATTGGATGAAACCACCCGAGACAAGCGCTGTGTGGGCGCCGTGCTTTTTCATGGTTTGCACCAGTGTTTTGCCGCCGGGAGCGAGCGTGATGCGGGTGTTCAGAACGTTTTCGATGACGGCGGCTTCGAGGTCTTTCAACAGGTCGACACGTTCAAGGACGGCGTCGTCAAAATTCAGTTCGCCGTTCATGGCCCGCACGGTGATCTCGGCGACGCGTTCGCCAACACCGGCTTCGGCGGCGAGTTCATCGATGCATTCCTGACCGATCATGGTCATGTCCATATCGGCGATCAGCAGGCTTTTTCGGCGGTTTGCATCGTCGACAAAGTTTAGATCAACATGCTGCCCCGAGACGGTTTTGCGAACCTCGTCAAAGTTGCTGGGGCGCTGTGTGACGGGAAATTCGGCGGCTTCATCTGGTGATAGCCAAAGCGCGTCGCCCGTCGCTCCGAACGCGCCTTGCAGGGACGAGACGAGTGCGGCGCCGAGATTCCCGCGCGGGGCAATGAGTGAGATGAGTGGCATAAGCGGGCAGTCCATTGAAATTTCACAATTGCCTTGGCTCTAGCGACAAATTGCGTCTTGCGAAAGAGCCACCCCGGAGCTATCCGCGTCAGTGGGACACCCTTCCCCAACGAAGGGCATATATCTGGAAGGATATTCAGAAATGAATATTGAATACCCGGCAACGCGGCCGGCTAACCCGCGTTTTTCGTCTGGCCCTTGTGCCAAACCTCCTTCGTTTACATTGGACAGTCTTGCCGACGCCGCTTTGGGACGGTCACATCGTGCTGCTATTGGGAAATCCAAGCTGAAAGATGCCATTGAGCGGACCAAGGAAATCCTTGGCGTGCCCGAAGGCTATCTGGTTGGTATCGTTCCAGCGTCGGATACCGGCGCTGTTGAGATGGCGATGTGGAACTTGCTGGGCGAGCGACCGGTTGAGATGCTGGCTTGGGAGAGTTTTGGTTCGGGCTGGGTGACGGATGCTGTTAAGCAATTGAAGCTGGACGCGAAAGTGACTGTGGCCGAGTACGGCGAGATCGTTGATCTGGGCGCAGTCGACTGGAATTCGGATGTGGTTTTCACGTGGAACGGCACGACCTCTGGTGTTCGGGTTCCTGCCAGTTTCCAGATACCGAGCGATCGTCAGGGGCTGACGATTTGCGATGCAACCTCGGCGGCTTTTGCGCAGGATTTGCCCTGGGATCGCTTGGACGTTGTGACGTTCAGCTGGCAGAAAGTGCTGGGCGGCGAGGCGGCGCATGGTATGATCGTGCTCTCACCGCGTGCGGTCGAACGTCTTGAAACCTATACGCCTTCCTGGCCTTTACCGAAGATTTTCCGGCTGACCAAGGGTGGCAAGATCATTGGTGGCATCTTTGAAGGGGCCACGATCAACACGCCTTCGATGCTGGCGGTCGAGGATTATTTGCAGGCTTTGGATTGGGCGGTGAGCGTTGGTGGGCTTAAGGGCTTGATTTCTCGTGCGGATTCCAATGCTAAGGTGCTGCATGATTTCTGCGGCGCACGCGACTGGATCACCAATCTGGCCGTGAACCCCGAAACTTGGTCGAACACATCCGTTTGTCTCAGATTCACCGATGATCGGATCACGGATGGGGCGGCTTTTGCCAAGGCTGTGGCTAAGCGGTTGGAATCGCAGAATGTTGCCTATGACATTGGGGCTTACCGCGATGCGCCTGCCGGTCTTCGGATTTGGTGTGGTGGCACGGTTGAGACCAGCGATCTTGAGGCGCTGATGCCATGGCTGGACTGGGCGTTTGACGCCGAAATCGCAGCGCTTCAAACAGCAGAATAACCTATATGTGGCACGTCTGTACCCTGTCGGTTTGACGTCGGTATTACGTCGGTGCCCCCGAACGATGGATTAATAAAGATGACACAGAAACCTAAAGTACTGGTCAGCGACAAGCTGTCTGAAACCGCCGTACAGATCTTTCGGGATCGCGGTATCGATGTGACGTTCGAGCCCGGTTTGGGCAAGGACAAGGACCGCCTGCTTGAGGTGATTGGCCAATATGATGGATTAGCTATTCGCTCGGCCACGAAGGTGACCGCCAAGCTGTTGGAGGCCGCGACCAATCTGAAGGTGATCGGACGTGCGGGCATCGGTGTGGACAATGTGGAAATCCCGGCGGCGTCAAAGAAGGGTGTGATCGTGATGAACACGCCTTTCGGCAATTCTATCACCACGGCGGAACATGCGATTGCGATGATGTTTGCTGTGGCACGTCAAATTCCTGAGGCCAGCGCCTCGACCCATGCGGGTAAATGGGAGAAGTCGAAGTTTATGGGCGTCGAGCTGACGGCGAAGACTTTGGGTGTGATTGGCGCCGGTAATATTGGTTCGATTGTGATCGAGCGGGCTTTGGGGCTGAAGATGAAGGTTATCGCTTATGATCCGTTCCTAAGCGAGGAACGTGCCGACAAAATGGGCGTGCAGAAGGTTGAGTTGGACGAACTTTTGGGGCGCGCCGATTTCATCACCTTTCATGTGCCTTTGACGGACAAGACGCGGAACATTCTGTCGGCCGAGGCGATTGCCAAGTTGAAACCGGGCGTGCGGATTGTAAATTGTGCGCGTGGCGGATTGGTGGACGAAGCGGCTTTGGCTGAAGCGTTGAAAGAAGGGCGCGTGGCGGGTGCTGCGTTTGACGTATTTGCCGAGGAACCTGCGACGGCCTCGCCGTTGTTCAACCTGCCGAATGTTGTGGTTACACCGCATTTGGGGGCGGCGACGACGGAAGCTCAGGAGAATGTTGCGCTTCAGGTGGCCGAGCAGATGTCAGATTACCTTTTGACCGGGGCTGTCAGTAATGCGCTGAACATGCCGTCGGTGACGGCGGAAGAAGCCAAGGTGATGGGGCCTTGGGTGAGGCTGTCGGCGCATCTGGGCAGTTTTGTCGGACAGCTGACTGATGAGCCGATCAAGGCGATCAACATTCTGTTCGACGGTGAAGTGTCGAAGATGAATATCGATGCGCTGCGTGCGTCGGCTGTTGCGGGGATTTTGAAAGCCTCGAACCCCGAGGTGAACATGGTCAGCGCGCCTGTTCTGGCCGAAGATCGGGGCATCAAATGTTCGACCACGACGCAGGAACAATCGGGTGCTTTTGACGCCTATATCAAGCTGACGGTTGTGACCGCTGAACGCGAGCGTTCGGTTGCGGGGACGGTGTTTAGTGATGGCAAGCCGCGCTTTATTCAGATCAAGGGCATCAACATTGATGCCGAGATCGGCGAGCATATGGTTTACACTACCAACGAAGATGTGCCGGGAATTATCGGGACTTTGGGCAACACGATGGGTGGCAGTGGCGTGAACATTGCGAACTTTACATTGGGTCGATCCGAAAAGAACGGCGATGCGATTGCGCTTTTGTATGTGGATGAGCCGGTTTCGGCCTCTGTCATTGAAGCGTTACAATCAACTGGGATGTTCGGTCAGGTTCGCTCGATGACCTTTAATATGATGTGACGGAAGACGCATGGCGTATGATCTGACAAGACGTTTGGTGGCCGAGGCCTTGGGAACAGGGTTTTTGGTTGCCACCGTTGTCGGCTCGGGCATCATGGCCGAGCAGTTATCAGATGATGTGGCCATTCAGCTTTTGGGCAATACGCTTGCGACGGGCGCCATCTTGGTTGTGTTGATCATGACTTTTGGCCCCGTTTCAGGGGCGCATTTCAATCCTGCGGTGACATTGGCGTTTCGGATTAAGGGCGATATCGCGACGGGGGCTGCTTTGGCCTATGTCGCGGCTCAGGTGGGCGGCGGCATTATAGGGACATGGGTGGCGCATGGGATGTTTGACGAGGCGATCTTTCAGTTCAGTCAGAAGATGCGGACGGGTGGATCGCAGTGGTTTGCTGAAGTGGTGGCGACTTTTGGGCTGGTCTTGATCATTTTCGCCGGTGTGAAACAGCGGGCCGATGCTGTGCCGATGCTGGTCGGGCTTTATATCACGGCGGCTTATTGGTTTACGGCATCAACATCCTTTGCCAATCCGGCGGTGGCGATCGCCCGGGCGTTGACAGACAGCTTTTCGGGCATCCGGCCTTTGGATGTGCCGGGGTTTATTGCGGCTCAGGTTGTTGGTGCGGTTCTGGCGGGGCTGCTTTTTGCGTGGCTTTACCGGGAAACTGAGCGCTAGGCGGTCGCTCTTTCGACGAGGCACTGCCAAATTTCGGCCCGAAATGGACTTTAGGCGTTCTTAGACATCAAAAGGACGCCGTAGTTTGAGCAGTGCGACTGATATACCGACCGAACGGATAGGGTTTATAGCCAAGGGCGATAAGATCCTATTTGGGCTGATCTGTGCGCATGTCACACTGGCAGTCGTGCTGGGCCTGACCACGTCTTTCGCATTCAATCCGCAGATGCCGCAGCTTTTGGCAATGCTTTTGGGTATTTTAATGCCTTGGTTCGTTTTGATCCGCTTTGTGCATTTGATCTATGCCATTGGATTTGTTGAGAAATCTGCACAACCTTTGGCCGAAACGATTTCGGTGATCAAAGGTTTGGCTGTGGATTTCCGGTGGCAGATCGAAAGCGTCGCGAAGTTTCTTGGCCTTGCGTTGTTCATTGCGAGCGCCGGTTATCTGAAAGAGATGATCACGGTTATTCAGCCTTTTGCGTGGGACACGTTTTTTGCTGAAGTCGATCGAGTTTTACATTTTGGGTACGATCCATGGCGGCTTCTGATGCCGCTTACCGGCAGCCATGCGGTGACGACGGCGTTGAACATCGCCTATCACGGGTGGTTTTTTGCACTGTTTTTCTGCGTCTTTGCTGCGTGCTTTGGGCGAAGCATACCTTCAAAGGTATTTCTGGTCGCATTTGTGCTGACCTTTGCTTTGGGTGGCAATCTGATTGCGACGATATTCTCGTCCGCAGGTCCGGTGTATTTCGAACGGCTTGGTCTGGGCAGTGATTTCGCCCCTCTTATGGCGCATCTTTATGCATTGAACGATATCGGGCGTTTACCGGCGCTTGATGTTCAAGAAGGGCTTTGGGCGTCGTATGAGCTGAACTCGGGCAATGCTGCGATTTCAGCTGTGCCGTCGATGCATGTGGCAACCTCGGTTCTGATGGCGCTCTTTGCCTTTACGCATTCCCGTGTACTGGGTTGGTGCACGACCGTATTTGCCGCGACGATTATGATCGGGTCTGTCCACTTGGGGTGGCATTATGCGGTGGACGGCTACATGGGCGCGGCTATCGCCGCGGCATGTTGGTGGGGCGCTAAACGCTGGCTGTTTCAAGCTGAGGCAAAACTTAGTCGTTCTGAGGCTAGTAGCCCTTCCAAATACTTATTATGACCCGTGGCATGATTTACGCGATTGGTGATGTTCACGGGTATCTGGGTCAGCTTGAGGCGGCGCACACCCTTATAGCCGAGGATCGTGCGCGCACCGGGAATATAGATGGCCCAATCGTGCATGTGGGCGATCTGGTGGATCGGGGGCCTAACGTTAAGGGTGTCCTTCAGTTCTTGATTGATGGCATCGCAAGAGGCGAAGACTGGCTGGTTCTTTGCGGCAATCATGATCGGCTGTTCAGCGATTTTCTGGACGGTGGTGACGGAACCCATGCGCGCCTTCGCAGCGGTCTGACTTGGCATCATCACAGAATGGGCGGAACACAAACGCTGGCATCCTACGGGGTGAAGCGCAAGTTGTTGGAACGGGATGCAAGTTTTCGTGCACGTGCCCGATCGACGGTGCCCGCAGCGCATCAGTCGTTTCTGAAAGATCTGCCTTTGTGGCATCGCGAAGGTGATATTATTTTTGTTCACGCGGGCATTCGACCCGGATTCCCAATGGACGCACAGGACGATGACGATCTGATGTGGATCCGGGATGAGTTTTTATGGCACGTCAACGACCACGAGGCATTGATTGTCCATGGTCACACGCCCGTCGACGAACCCACGCATTACGGCAACCGTGTCAATATCGATACTGGCACAGGCTGGGGCAATGACTTGATTCCGGTCGTTTGTGACGCGGGCGATTGGTTCGCGTTGACCGAGAACGGGCGCGAAAGGCTGAAGGTGCCGCGTCTGTGATGATTGAAGCATGTTTCGTTTTATCGAAGACAAAAGAACTTTGCCTCTATTTACGTTCGGACGCGGTTTTGTTGCAGGTTCGATTCTGAGAGAACGCAACACGCTATAGAATATCGAAACCCTGTTAGGCTATGGGAAGGCATGCTCGGTTCCGAGCTTGACGACAGCCGCGTTGCGAGTAGCTTCGCGCTGAACCTAACGGGAGACCTAAAATGCCCCAGAGACTTCATCTTGTATTCGGCGGAGAACTTGAAGACCCGTCCGAGAATGTGTTTCGCAACGTCGATGATATCCATGTTGTCGGCATGTATCCGGACTATGATACTGCTTACAATGCTTGGAAGGGCGAAGCGCAGCGGACGGTTGATAACGCTCATATGCGGTACTTTATTGCGCATATTCATCGCCTTCGTGACGAAGAGGCCGAAGCCTCTTCGACCGAGGAGTTGGGCAGCTGACAGATACCCGTCCTCGTCTTGTGTCCCGCCTGACCGCGACGGCTAAGCGGATCAGGGACATGTCGTTTCTAAGGCCCACGACGCCCGATGGCCCTCAAAATTCGGAACGATTGGGCAAGCCGTCACAGGACCGGCCGACGGGTTGTTTGATTTGGTTGGCGACAAAGAACGCTGCAGATGCAGGCGGGGTTTTGTCGCTGGTCAAGGAACTGTCTTATCTGCGCGAGGAGCCGGTGCATTGTTTGGTCACAACGGACACGGATGCGCCATTTATACCTTCGGTTGCGCGGGGCGTTATTCACCAATTTACACCCGTGGAAACCCAAGGCTCGATCGCGCGGTTTTTGGATCACTGGCAGCCTAACATTGGTATCTTTCTGGGCGATGTTGATGCCCCCAAGCTGGTCGATGCGGCTGCTGCACGAGGTGTGCCGTTTTTCATGACAGCGATTGAACGAGGCGGGATGCGGAATTTTCCGGCCTATTTGTCGAAGTTCAGGACGTGTCTTGCCGCTTCGGCCGCTGACGCACTGGTTTTGCGTAAACAGCTGAAAAGCGCTGGCACCGACGTTGAGATCACGGGACCTTTTGTCGACACGGTTCACGTTTTGCCCTGCGACGACGTTGAGTGTGATGCTTTGGCGAAACTTTTGGGCGGTCGCCCCGTGTGGTTGGCCGCGGACGTGCAGCCCGGAGAAATCCCACTGGTCGAGGCGGCGCATCGGAGGGCTTTTCGAGCAGCGCATCGATTGCTTTTGATTTTGGTGCCCACTGATTTGGATCAGGTTGCCGAGATGCGTGCGGGATTGGATGCCAATGGATGGCGCACCGCGCTTCGGTCCGAGGGGGATGAACCTGACCCCGATATACAGATTTATATCGCGGATATAGAAGATGAATTGGGCCTTTGGTATCGTCTTGCGCCCACAAGTTTCCTTGGGGGCAGCTTTACACCCGAAGCCGAAGGTGCTGACCCTTACGCGGCGGCGGCCTTGGGATCTGCGATTCTGCATGGTGTTCATGTTGGAGATGCCGAGCCGCGGTTCCGACGTTTGGCTTTGGCGGGTGGCTGTTTGGAAGTGCATGATGGCGATAGTTTGGGCGAAGCGGTGCACAGTTTGTTGGCACCAGACAGGGCGGCGGCTTTGGCACAGGCCGGGTGGTCGGTGACGACCGAAAGTGCAGCGGTTGTTGAGCGCTTGGTCGCCCTGATCGACCTTGCGCTGGAGCAGGCGGGAGACGCCTGATGCGGCCACCGGGATTTTGGCAAAACGCGAAAGAACGTCCCGGATGGCAAGCGCGTTTGTTGCAGCCTTTGGGTTGGCTTTATGCGCGTGCGACTGCGCGACGTGTGGCTCGAGTGGGGTATCGGCCGCGCTGTCCGGTGATTTGTGTTGGTAACTTGAATGTTGGCGGCACCGGAAAGACGCCAGTGGTGATGGCTTTGACTGCGCGCTTGGGTGGCCATGTGCATGTGGTGTCGCGTGGCTATGGCGGGCGATTGGAAGGCCCTTTGCAGGTTGATGAGCGGCGACACAACGCGGCGGATGTGGGCGATGAGCCGCTGCTTTTGGCGGCCTTTGCTCCGACTTGGATCGCGCGGGACCGTGCAGCGGGTGTGCGTGCCGCTGAAGATGCAGGCGCACGGATAATCGTGCTGGATGACGGGCATCAGAACCCGTCGGTCGAAAAGTCGTTAAGCCTTGTGGTTGTCGATGCCGAAGTCGGATTTGGCAATGGGCGTGTGATGCCGGCCGGTCCCTTGCGGGAACCGGTGAAGGTGGGGTTGGCGCGGGCGGATGTGGTGATCTCGATCGGTTCCGCCAAAGCGCAGGCTGGGTTTCACGAGGATTGGGGTAGTCTAACGGTCCCTGTGGTTGCGGCGCATCTTGAGGTGTTGGAAACCGGTATGGACTGGGCGGGTTTGCGGGTTTTGGCGTTTGCCGGGATTGGGCGGCCTGAAAAGTTTTTCGCAACGATGCGGGATTTGGGGGCGGATGTGGTTGGCGTTCAGGCGTTGGATGACCATCAACCTTTGTCAGAGACTTTGATGAAGCGTCTGGAGGCTGAGGCGGCTGGTCTTAAGGCGCAATTGGTCACGACGGAAAAGGATGCGGTTCGATTGCCTGTCGCGTTCCGTCAAAAAGTTTTGACGCTGCCGGTGCGGTTGGTGATCGATGATCCAAGCGTTTTGGATGTGGCTTTGGCCGATTTAGTTTAGGGGGCTCTGCCCCCAGCCGCTTTGCGGCTCCCCCCGAAGTTTTCTGGACAGAAGAAGCGGTAATATTAGTCAAACTGTTTGGGTTTCAGGGCGGGGGCTGCGCGGGTTGGGGCAAGCTCGGCATCCGAGAAGTGGAACGGGGGGCGGACGAGAGAGATTCCGTTGTCTTCGGTTTTGAGGCCGCGGTGTTTGACTTGGGGGTCGTCGAAGACTTCGGCCATGTTGTTGATGGGGCCAGCCGGGACACCAGCGGCATCGCAGGTGGCCAGAAGGTTGGCTTTGGTGCGTTTCTTTGTTTCGGCGTTTATTTTGGCGACCAGCGTGTCGCGATTGGTGATGCGGTCGGCGTTGGTCGCAAAGTTTGGGTCTGCGCCGAGATCATCAAGGTTAAGGAGGGTGCAGAGTTTTTGGAACTGCCTATCATTACCGGTGGCGATGATGATGAAGCCGTCCGAGCAGTTGAAGACCTGATAGGGTACGAGGTTGGGATGTGCGTTGCCGATGCGTGTGGGGGGCGTGCCTGAGCTGAGATAGTTCATCGCTTGGTTGGCCATGATGGCGACGCCGCTGTCCAAGAGGGCCATGTCGATGTGTTGACCGCGCCCGGTGGTTTGGAGTTGGTGTAAGGCGGCTTGGATCGCAATTACGGCGTAGAGGCCGGTGAATATGTCGGTGATGGCGACGCCGGTTTTTTGCGGCTGTGCGTCTGGTTCGCCGGTGACGGACATCAGTCCGCACATGCCTTGGATCACGAAATCATAGCCTGCGCGATTGGCGTAGGGGCCGGTTTGGCCGAAGCCGGTGATTGAGCAGTAGACCAGGCGCGGGTTGATTTTGGCGAGACTGTCGTAATCGAGCCCGTATTTTGCGAGGCCGCCGACTTTGAAGTTTTCGATCAGGATATCGGCGTCGCGCACGAGATCTTCCACTGTAGCGCGGCCTTCTTCGGTGCGAAAATCAGCTGTGAGCGAGGTTTTGCCGCGGTTGGTAGAATGGAAGTAAGCGGCCGATGTGTCGCCGTCTTTTTCGATGAAGGGCGGGCCCCATTTGCGGGTGTCGTCGCCGCCCGGTGCTTCGACCTTGATCACCTCGGCACCGAGATCAGCGAGGGTTTGACCGGCCCAAGGGCCTGCAAGGATGCGCGCCAGTTCGACGACTTTCAGGCCATGGAGAGGGGTCATGTTCCGGGTTTCCGAGATGTGGACATGAATGCGGCGGGCCCTATGGGCCCGCCGTTTGTATCTGTTGTTTCGTAGGCCTTAGAGCATGGATTCGATCAGAGCTTTCAGATCGTCATAGGCCATGTTGCTGTGCATTTCGCCATTGATGACGAAGGACGGGGTGGCGCGTACGCCATCGGCTTCGGAATTTTTGACGTAGGTCGCATAAAGCGCCTGTGCTTTGTCGCCGTCTTGGAAGCAGGCATCAAGATCGGCATCCGTGAGGCCAGCGGTTTTGCCAATGGTGCGCAGTTTCTCAACGATCACCTCGGGCGGATTGTTGGAGTTGGCCCAGTCACGTTGTTGGGCGTAGATCATGTCGATGATGCCAAAGTAGCGATTTTCCGCGTTTTCGCCACAGCGGGCCGTAATGCCAGCCCAAAGGCCGAAACGGTCGAAGTAAATCTCGCGGTTGACGAAGTTGATGAGGCCAGTGTCGATGAAATCGGCTTTCAGCTTTTTGAAGCTGTCGGCGTGGAAGGCGGCACAATGCGGGCAGGTGAAGGACGCGTATTCGATTATTGTGACCTTAGCGTCGGGATTGCCGATGCTCATGTCGATGATGCCGGACGTGTCGATGTCTTCGGCGGATTGAGCGTGGGCCGCACCCATCAGGGTGTTCGTGCCTTGCAGTTGGGCAAGGGCGAACATGCCAAGGACCGCCACAGTTGCAAGGCTTGCGAGGACCGTTAGTTTCCGGATCATGAGAAGTATACCTTTGTTATCATTTAGATTTTAATAGCACGTTGGAGCCAAGCCGTTCAAGCGCTTGGCGCAGTTCGCTGTTGTCGACGCCGATTGTCGCCTCAACCGCCTGTTTAGCGATTGGGGTGGGTGCTGCGTTGGATTTTGCGGCAGGTTCGAAGATTGCGCGGCCTTCGGAAAATCCTGTCGCTGCGGTTTGGGTGATGCGGACTTTCCGGATCGCAGCATAGCCGTAGCAGGCATTGACCCGTTCGATCACTTTGTCTTTCTGCATTTCCAGCATTGGGGCGTTTGCACCGGTGGTCAGCAGGGTGAGCGTCGCACCAAAGCTGCGCCCGTAGGAGATATCAACGGGGCGGGATATAGATGCAATGTCGGGGCCGGCGACCTCGGCCCAATGGGTTAGCAGACGCGTGACCGCAAAGCCGCGCGTTTCGCTGGCGCTTTGGATACGGTTCGATACCAAGCTGGAGGCCCTTTGGAATCCGCGCCTGCGGCTTTTCGCTTTGGCTGAGCTGGAATTTGGTGACACGGCTTTGCTTTCCTGCAGTCGTACTACATTCTAGGGCTGGGTGGCAGTCTAGCCAGTTGAAAGAAGATTTGGAGCATAAAGTTTGCGTGATCTGCGTCCAAATGACTTGTTGGCGTGGTATGATCTTCATGCGCGGGTTTTGCCATGGCGGATTTCCCCCGCTGATCGCAAGGCCGGGGTGCGCCCTGACCCTTACCGGGTGTGGTTAAGCGAGATCATGTTGCAGCAGACGACTGTTGCGGCCGTACAGGCGTATTTCCTAAAATTTACAAAGCTTTGGCCTAAGGTTGAGGATTTGGCGGCGGCGACGGATGCGGCCGTTATGGCGGAATGGGCTGGGCTTGGGTATTACGCGCGGGCGCGGAACCTTTTGAAATGTGCGCGGGCCATTGCCAATGAACATGGTGGGCAGTTCCCGAGTGACCGAGAGGCCTTGTTGGCTTTGCCTGGAATCGGCCCCTATACGGCGGCAGCAGTGGGTTCGATTGCCTTTGATAAGCCTGAAACAGTTCTGGATGGGAATGTAGAGCGGGTGATGTCGCGGCTTTTTCTGGTTGAGACGCCTTTGCCGAAATCGAAGCCGGAGTTGATGGAATTGGCGGCTGGCTTGACGCCCGGCGAACGCGCGGGGGATTATGCGCAAGCGGTGATGGATTTGGGAGCAACGATTTGTACACCGAAGTCGCCCGCCTGCGGGATTTGTCCTTGGCGCGATCCTTGTCGGGCGCGGGCGACTGGGGGTCAGGCGGAATTGCCTCGCAAGGATCGCAAAAAGCCCAAGCCGGTGCGTTTGGGGATTGTCTACCTGGGTCGCCGTGCGGATGGGGCTTGGTTGGTTGAGACGCGGCCCGAACGTGGGTTATTGGGCGGTATGTTGGGCTGGCCGGGGAGCGATTGGGGGGAGGATGCGCCGGTTGATGTGCCGCCCGTCCAAGCGGATTGGCGGGATTTAGGGGGCGAGGTGCGCCACACGTTCACGCATTTTCACTTGCGGCTTGCGGTTCGGGTGGCCGAGCTTGGCGCGGATGCGGTGCCGGATGTTGGGCATTTTGACACGCGCTTTGATCCGGGGGCCTTACCCACGGTTATGCGCAAAGCCTATGATCTGGCCATTGACCAGATGGCCGTGCGGGCGGAGTAGTTCGGTATGTTTTCATTTCGTCAAATCGTACACGCAGCGCCGTTTTTTCTATCGTTGACGCTTATTCCTCTGATGTGGATTGGCGGAGCGGTGGGCGGATGGACCGTTTTTCTGGTGCCATTGGCATCTTGGGTGTTGTACCCGATCTTGGACGTCGCCTTTGGCCTGAACGCTGCAAACGCCGACACCGAGACGCCGGATGAGGCTTTGGTGTGGCACCGGTTGATCACTTGGATCTGGGGGCCATTACAGATTGTGACTGTCTTTGCGGTGATCGCGATGTTGGTCCGGTCGGAATTCGCGGTTTGGGAAATGGTGGTTGTAACCTTTGGGTTGGGGATCGCTTCGGGCGCAGTTGGGATCGTCTATGCGCATGAATTGATGCATCAGGGTCCGGTTTTTGAACGTCGATTGGGCGATTTGCTGATGACTTCGGTGCTGTATGGGCATTTCCGGTCTGAGCATTTGTTGGTGCATCATCGCTATGTCTGCACGCCTCGTGACTCTGTGACGGCGCGGTACAACGAGGGGTTCTATCGCTTTTTCGCACGGGTTTTGGGGCAATGTTTTGTGTCTGCTTGGCGGGCCGAAGTGGCCAAACTGGCGCGGGCGAAGCGCCCTTTTTGGGATCGCACGAACCCGTTTTGGCGCTATGGTGTTTTACAGGCGGCGTTTTTGGGCTTTGCCGGGTTGATTGGCGGATGGTTAGGCGTGGCCTTGTTTCTGGGGCACGCCTTTGTGGCAATCTGGCAGTTGGAATTGATAAACTACATCGAGCATTACGGGTTGTCGCGCCGTCATCTGGGCGATGGAAAGTACGAGCATGTGCAGCCTCGCCATAGTTGGAACGCGTCACACCTGGTTTCGAATTGGTTTTTGATCAATTTGCAGCGGCATTCCGACCATCACTTCAAGCCGGACCGTCGGTATCCATTGTTGCAGACCTATACGCTGGATGAGGCGCCTCAGCTGCCATTTGGGTATGCTGTCATGGGAACTTTGGCGATGGTGCCGCCGTTGTGGCGGCGGCGCATGAACCCGCGAGTGCGGGCATGGCGGCGGCAATTTTATCCAGACATTGATGATTGGAGTGCATATAAGGCCGGCACTCTGCCGATGCCGCGCTGATGAAAGGGCAAGACTTTGGGTGACCTGATTTTCTGGATCGTTGTGTTTGTTGTGTTTTTCTATGGGTTCCGATGGTTGCAGAAACGCAAGAAAAAAGATGATTAACGTTTTAAGCGGCGTTGCAGGGCTTCGGCCAAGCTTTGCCCGGCTGTTATGACGCCTGCGGTTTGGCGTGCGGGGCTGTTGAAGGTAAGCGGGCTGCCGTGGCGATCCATCACGCGCGCGCCTGCTTCTTCGGCGATAAGTGCACCGGCGGCGATGTCCCATTCCCACGCCGGGTGAAACGTCATCATTGCATCAAAGCGGCCTTCGGCGACGAGGGCGAGGCGATAGGCCAGCGATGGGCGGAAATGGCGTTCTAAGGTGGGCGGTGTGCCTTCCCAGAACTCGGGCTTGAAGTTGACTTTGGGACTTAGAACCGTTGCCCCTTCGATCTGAGTGTTTTGGTTGGCCGCAATCGGTTCGCCGTTCAGCGTTGCGCCTTTGCCTTCTTCGGCGAGGTACATTTTATCGCGCAAGGGTAGAAATACGCAGGCGGCAGTGATCCGACCTTCTTCCGCGACGGCCAGGGAATGGGCCCATGTTTTGTCGCCTGCCACGAATGATCGGGTGCCGTCGATGGGATCGACGATGAAGACGCGGGATGCCTTGAGGCGGGCCGGGTCA
The DNA here is from genome assembly GCA_028097405.1 of Paracoccaceae bacterium. GTDB lineage: Bacteria > Pseudomonadota > Alphaproteobacteria > Rhodobacterales > Rhodobacteraceae > CALKXV01. Next base: position 29,393 of record JAOHEK010000009.1, read on the forward strand.
TCCTCGGTTTCTTCGCTGACCCAGCCGTAGTCCGGGCGTTCGGTCAGCAGACGTTCTTTCAGGTGTTTGTCGACGGCGAAGTCGGCTTCGCTGACCGGATCGTCGCCGCCTTTGTCCCAGACGCGCGGGTCTTCGCGCCAGAAGCTGCGCGCGATGTCGCCTGCTTCCCGTGCCGTTTCTTCAAGAACGGCAAGATCACTCGCCGGCAAGGGTCATCCCTTCGACCAGCAAGGATGGCACAACGCGGCTAAGGTGTGTGCGGGCATCGTTTGCAGGTTGGATGCGGCGCAGCATGTCGTGCAGGTTGCCTGCGATGGTGCATTCGTTGACGGGGAAGGTAATCTCGCCGTTTTCCACCCAGAAGCCGCTGGCACCGCGCGAATAGTCACCGGTTGTCGGGCTAATGGTCGAGCCGATCATCGATGTAACCAGCAGGCCGGTGCCCATGTCGCGGATCAGATCGTCGCGGGTTTGATCGCCTTGGGTCAGTGCGATGTTGGTCATCGACGGCGATGGCGGTGATGAGGTGCCGCGTGCCGCACTTGCGGTGCTTTCCATTCCAAGCTGGCAGGCAGTCGCCAGATCCAGCGTCCAGCCTTGCAACACGCCGTCTTTGACGATGTCGCGTGGACGGGTTGGCAGACCTTCGGCATCGAAGGGCTTTGAACCCGAGATGCGCGGTCGGTGTGGATTTTCGTTGATCGACAGAGTGGTCGGCAAAACCTGTTCGCCCAAGCGTTCGCGCAGCCACGAGCTGCCGCGCGCGACAGATGCGCCGTTAGCGGCTTGCAGAAGGTGGCCGATCAGGCCTGCCGCGATGCGTTCGTCATAAAGGACAGGGTATGCGCCGGTTTTTGGTTTGCGGGCCCCGGCGCGTTCGACGGCGCGGCGCGCGGCTTCGGTGCCGACGTATTCGGGCGTTGGCAGATCGGCGTGGTAGATGCGGCCTTCGCCGTAGTGGTCGCGCTCCATGTCAGGACCTGTGCCTGAGATCGCGACACAGTAAAGCCCGTGGGACGAGCGTTCGTATCCGCCGGAAAAACCGTTGGTGGCGGCGATGTGGATTGCGCTGCGGGTGTAGCTGGTAGCGGCACTTTGAACCTGCGAGACACCGGAATTTTTGAGTGCTACGGCCTCGGCTTCTACGGCGGCCGCTTGCATATCGGCGGGGGCGGGTTCGGGCGCGTCTTCGATCAGGTCGAGCGCTGCAAGATCCCATGTTTTCGCCAGTTGATCTGGCTCGGCCAGGCCGATGTGCGGGTCTTCGGGGGCGATTTCGGCCATGGCGACGGCGCGTTCAGCCATTTCGGCGACTGTTGCATCGCTGGCGTCCGAGGCTGACACGATGGCTTGGCGTTTGCCGATCAGGACGCGCAGTCCGATGTCGACACCTTCGGCGCGTTCGGCATGTTCCAGAGCGCCTTCGCGTACTTCAATCGAGACCGAGCGGCCTTCGGTGGCAATGGCGTCTGCGCTTTCCGCGCCCGCTTTGATGGCAGCAGACAGAAGGGCGTCGGTTAGTTTTGATATTGATGTCATAGGCCGGACCTAGTGCCCCTTGGGGGTGTCTTCAAGCGGAAGGGGCCACGTGTTCGACGCGGCCCCCAAGTTTTAAGTCACTTGATCCGTTGACCGTTGGCCAAAATCGAGCCGTCTTCGTTCATCTCGATTGTCGACACGAGGGTGTCTGGTCCGGTACCGGGGCGTGCAAAGAGGCCGCTCATCATCCGCGCACCCATGGCTTGTTCTTCGGGCAAAAGGCCCATGCCGACCAAGGTGTCGAGCAGCGTATTGCCGCCCTTTAGCGCAATGTTGACGATGCCTGCGGGCACCGGCAGGCCTGTGTCATTGTTAAAGGTCAATGCGCCGTCGCCAGTTAGTTCAGCACCGGCAAGTGAGACTTTGATCTGATTGACGTCTAGCGCGTTGATCTGACCGGGAGGTCCATTTTGACCCATGGTTTCAGCAAATTCTGGGTCGAAGACATCTTGCAACATGACCAATTCGCCGGACATATCGACGACAACCGTCGCCGGATCACGGGGCAATTGTTCGGTGGGGTCGAACATCGACCAAAGGAATGGATCAACGACGACATCAACCAAGGATAAGGCCATCGCAAAATCTTGTGGGTCTTCGCCGGGAACGACCGGCAGTTTAAAGCGCCCGCCATATTCTGCCATTTGGAAGGTCATCGGTGGAAGCGGGATCGCCGAGCCGCCGACGGTGATGGTGGTGCTTTTTGTAACGCCGCCGTAGTCCAACCCATTTTCATCCATCGAGAAATCGTAGTCTGCCGATGCCATATTGGCTGAGCCTTCGACCTGACCGTCAGGGGTTTCCACGTCGAAGACATAGCTGGCTGTTCCGTGGCTTAAGGTGCCAGCCATTGTATTGCCTTTTTCAATGGTTGTCGCGAAGCTGTCCATCAGTGATTGTTCCGACAAGGTGCCAGCGTATTTCGCGACAAGATCGGAGACGTCGAAGGATAAGTTCATTTCTTCGTCGCTGTCCACTTCGCTGCCGCTGATCAGCATGTTGATCAAGCCTAGGCTCATTTCAAGATCATAGGGGCGGATGTCGCCGCTGGCGATATTCATAACGCTTTGGAAATTGACGAAATCAACCGAGACGTCGAGTTTAAGGTTCGCCGCCTCTTCTGGCCCGCTGATGACGAAATCACTGACCGTGGCGGTTTGGCTGGTGTACTCGTAGCGGAATTGTTCTGGCGATCCTGTGACCAAGGACTGAGTTCCGGCCTGTCGGATGGTCATGTCGATAGTAACGTCGTCTTCACCTTCGATCCCGGTGACCAACACATTCAACGGAATTTCGTCGGGATAGGTCACCAGAACCGAGCCATCGCCCTGTTCGGTGTAGATTGCGCCGCCCATTGTCATGGCAATGCTGACGTCTTCGCCGGGAATTTCGGCTGTGGCAGTCAGGCCATCAACGGTAAGCACATTGCCTGAGCGTCGTTCGCTTAGGGCTTGCGCGTTTAGGCCATAGATCGACATTTGGTTCAGTTGATCGGCAAGAACCTCTTCTGCTGTCAAATCGGCAAGGGCTGGGCCTGCGAGAAGCGCTAGGACAGACGAGGTGGTAAGGGCTCGGGCTAGGGTCATGGTTTTGGTCCGGTTGCAATTAGTGGAATGGCTTGTGGCAAACATCTTGGGGTGTCTCTTACAGGTCAAGCTTTGGGTGTCGGCCGGCACAGAGACAAGGTAGTCGTGTCTATGATAGCACGCTAAAGGGCAAAATGGAGGCGGAAAATGTCGCTACATGGGAAGACTGTTGTCATTACTGGGGCAAGCCGGGGAATTGGGGAAGCTGCAGCGGTCGTGTTTGCAGCGGCTGGCGCGAACGTGGCGTTGCTGGCTCGGGGCCGTGAAGCGATTGAAGAAATTGCGGCGCGGATTGGGGATACGGCTGTCGCCATCCCTTGCGACGTTAGCAGGTACGACGACGTGGCAAAGGCCATTCAGGTGGCCGAGGAGGCTTTTGGCCCGGTCGAAGTGTTGATCAACAACGCCGGTGTGGTTGAGCCTGTGTCGCATATGGCGACGTCGGATCCGGCGGCTTGGGGCACGGTTATCGATATCAATCTGAAGGGTGTTTTTTACGGAATGCGCGCCGTCTTGCCGGGGATGATTGCGCGGGGGCATGGTCACATCCTGACGATATCGTCGGGCGCTGCCCATAATCCCGTTGAGGCTTGGTCGCATTATTGTTCGTCGAAGGCCGGGGTCGCGATGTTGACGCGGATGGTCGGCAAGGAAAACTCGGGCGATGGTATTCGGGCTATTGGGTTGTCGCCCGGCACGGTTGCGACGCAGATGCAAAAAGAGATCAAGCAAAGCGGGATAAATCCGGTCAGCCAGTTGGACTGGTCGGACCACATTCCCGCGGATTGGGTTGCCAAGACATTGTTGTGGATGTGCAGTTCGGATGCGGATGAGTTTGTCGGAGACGAAATTTCGTTGCGCGAAGATGCCATTCGGTCTCGGGTTGGTTTGATCTGATGATCGAGGTTTCGACAACTAGCGGTTTATGCATTCTGACGCTGAACCGGCCTAAGAAAGCCAACGCGCTGACGGCTGAGATGTTGGTGGCGTTGCGCGACGCGGTTGTCAAAGCCAACGGCGATAGCGACCTGCGGGCCTTGGTGTTTACGGGTGTGGGCAAGGTGTTTTCGGCAGGCGCTGATTTGGAGGCGGCGAAGGGGGGGTTAGCGGTTGATCCTTTGTGGGAAGAGTTTTCGGGCGCGGTTGCCGACAGTCCGCTTTTGACCATTGCTGCGCTGAACGGAACCGTGGCGGGCGGGGCCATGGGGATGGTTCTGGCCTGTGATCTGCGTTTGGCGGTGCCAAGCGCCAAGGCGTTTTATCCGGTGATGAAGCTGGGGTTTTTGCCGCAACCTTCGGACCCTTTGCGATTGGCGGCATTGGTGGGGCCTGCGCGAGCCAAGTTGATCTTGATGGCGGGCCAGAAAATTGACGCGCCCGAGGCTTTGGCAATGGGGCTATTTGACCGGATTAGTGACGATCCGATGGCGAAAGCGCGTATACTTGCGGCAGATGCTTTGGACGCTGACCGTGCGCATGTGAGTGCGATCAAGGGCATGGTGACCGGATCGGCGTAGCCCAGCCTACCGGCTGCGTAATTCAGTCAGAACGGTTTCGAAGCGCTCGCCTGCTTCAGCGCGCGCGATCAGTTCCAACAGACCCGCGCGGCCTATGTTACTTTCGATCTTTGCGACTTCCATCGCCGCACCGCGATAGGTGCGCCCCACGCCCAATTCGTCAAATGCATCGGCAAGTTGCCATGAATGCTCGATTTCCAGAATGCGGTTGCGATGGTTTTGCGTGATCCGCCCCACCCATTTCGGATGGTCCGCAAGATGGGTCGCCAAGCCTTCGTCGAACCATGTGGGATAGGGTTGTTGCACAATGTTTCGCAGGCCCATTTTGCGGTGCAGGCGGGAATGGGTCAATTCGTGGGTGAGCGTTCCAAGGGTTAGACCGCCGGGGCTGACCATGACGGCGACATCGGCCATCGACAGGCCGTTGCCCCCGATCCCGAAGGCTGTTGCACAGGCTTGCTTGGAGCACAGGATCATCGTCGGGCTGGCAGGCGCATCGCCGAAGAATGTGCCGACTTGGGTGCGCGCCGCCGAGACGAGGTTCAGTAATTCAGGGCCGCGGGTTGGTGCGTCGGTCCAGATGCGGGGTGCGATTTCGACCATTCCGAAGCTTTCAGGCGTGATCACACGGTGGGTGCCGGGGATGGCGGCTCCGAACAGATACGCAGCGATTAACCCGTTGGAAACGAAGGCAAAGAGACTTCCCAACATGGTGTCGAACCTTCCTATGTGTCGGGCCTTAGGCGGTGTCTTTACCCAAAGCGCGTGACCACGCCGGTCGTGCCCGCATGCTTGAGAGATAGGATTGCACCGTCTCCGATTGAAGGGGAATGTTCGCGCTTTCGGCCCAGTGCAAGCAATGCCCAGCGACGACGTCGGCGATGGTGAACGTATCGCCAGCGAAATAGGGATTTCCGGCCAATAGCATTGCGAACCGCTTTTCCGAACGTGCAATTTCAGCTTCTACGATGGGGCGCATGCCGGGCGCACGGTCTTTTTCGGGCAGGACGAAAGCGTGACGGGCTAGAAGCCAGATTGGGGCTTCGATTTCGGTTAGGACAAAGTTGATGCGAGCATCGACCAGCGCGCGGGCAGGGGTGCCTTGGGGATGGGTCAGAGTGCCTGTTTTGCCGGTCAGGTAGTGCAGGATGGCAAGGGAATCCGTTAGGGTATGGTCGCCGTCTTGCATGGAGGGCGCTTGGCCAAGGGGATTGACCGCGAACATGGCGTCTGAGCGCGGGGCTGTGTCGACAACTTTGTAATCAAAGCCCAGTTCCTCAAGTGCCCAAATCACGCGGAAGCTGCGATTGCCGCGATTGGTACGAGTGCCGTAGACTTTGTACATCAGCGCCGTCCCATCCATGCGAGGCGCAGTAGTGCGCGTTCCATGACGGCCATTTCGGGTACTTTGGCCGTTGATCTAAGTGTTAGATCGGTGTCGAGCAAAAGCGCAAGTGCGCGTTCCAGTTTCTGCATCCCCCAGCCCGAGGCTTGCCTTTGTATCCGGTCGCGACGCGGGCCGAAGACGGGGGGGCGAAGTTTGCCGATGCCGGACCCCGCACCGCCCGGATCAGAGGCAACCGTGTGCAGAGTACGGAAATGACGTGTCGCCCCGATGCAAAGACCGACGGCGTTCACGCCTTGGGCTTCTAGCCGCCGCAGGACGGGGCCGATTTCATGGGCTTTGCCTTCGGCGGCGATGTTCAGGACATCGTCAACGCCTGCTTCGACCGAGCTGGGCGCGGAGAGTTCAACTTCTTCGGGCGTGAGGGGCGTGTCATCACCTAGTTTATAGAGCGCGATCTTTTCCAAGGTCTGGCGGAAATCGCCGGGGTCGATGGCGCGGGACAGTTCCGTCAGTGTGGCAAGTGAATCGGTTGAGATGTTTTGCAGGCCAGTGGTTTTCAAGGCCGCTTCGATTTCCGCGCGCGACGGCGGGTCGTCGTAAATGCCGGTAGAGTAGGCTTGTTTGTGGGCTTCAAATGCTTTGCGCAGTTTGGATTTTGCGGTGAGGTTGCCTGCGGTTACGATGATCTGAGCGTCGCCCGTCGACCAGTCGGTAAGGGCCGTGTTGATCGTGTCGGTTAGCCCGTCGCCAGCGTCTTCTACAAAGGCCACGCGCGGGCCGGGAAAAAACCCTTGGGCTTTGACGGCGTCTAGCAGCAGGGCTTTGTCTTTGCGCAATTCGGCGGCAGGAATGCGGGTTAGGCGCATTTCGTCTTCGCCCTCTGGGCCGATCAGGGCTTTGATCACCTCTTGACGGCGCAAGGCAACGCGCATGGCGTCCTGACCAAAAATCAACAGGCCGGTTGCCGATTTGTCTGGCCAAGCGAAATAGCCGGGGGCGTCACGGGTCGACAGTTTCATAGTCGACGGGTTAAGAGATCGGCGGTGATGCGGTCCGCTAGGATCACCATCAACCGGCGACGGGCATCGCGCTGAGCAAAAGCTGTGGCAACAGTTGTCGATGTCGCCGAATAGCTGGTGAAGCTTTCTTCGCTGCCTTGGGCGACTTCAGTACCGTTACTGTCAGCTAGGACCCAGTTGACCCGACCTTCGACAGTGAACCGACTAAGTTCACCATCGGGCAAGAAGCCGAGGGATTCTTCGCCGATGAAGATATCGGCGTTCAACATCAGATCGGAGGCTTGGGGAAGGCCCAGGCGATCTTCAAGTCGTCGGACGAGTGCAAAGCCTTCTTCGTCAGCCGGAGCGGCGACAGCAATGCGGCCGCGCAGATTGCGTGCGGTGCCGCCGGGGCCGTGAATAGGCGTGAAGCCACAGCCGCCAAGTGCAAGCCCGCCGAAAAGGACGGCGCGTCGGGATGAGAAGGGTGTTTTAGATGACGACATTGACGATCCGGCCCGGCACGACGATTAGCTTCTTGGGCTGACCACCGGCCAGCGCCTTGACCACAGCATCGTTGGCGAGGGCCAGTTTTTCAACCTCTGCCTTTTCCATGTCCGCAGGTACGGTGATTTCCGAGCGGCGTTTGCCGTTGATCTGGATCGGCATTGTCACGCTGTCTTCGACCAGCAGGCTTTCATCGGCCTTGGGCCAAGCGGCGTCGGTGATCAGACCGGTTTCACCCTGCATGGTCCAGATTTCTTCGGCCAGATGGGGCGTCATGGGTGACATCAACTTGGCAAGCGTCAGGATCGCTTCGCGGCGCGCGGCGTGCGAAGCTTTTGATTTCGCAAGAGTGTTTGTGAACCCATAAAGCTTGGCAATCGAGGCATTGAAGCCAAAGCTTGCAACGCCCAATGTGACGTCTTGGATTGCCTTGTGCATGGCTTTCAACAAGGTTTCATCGTCAGAGCCGGTGCCTGTTCCCTCGGCGATCTCGGTCGAAAGCCGGTGCACACGGTTCAGGTGTTTGTATGCGGCTTCGGCGCCCGAGGCTGTCCATTCCACGTCGCGTTCGGGCGGACTATCGCTTAGCACGAACCAGCGCGCGGTGTCGGCTCCGTATTGTTCGATGATTGCGACCGGATCGACGACGTTGTTTTTCGACTTTGACATTTTAGCCGAGGGGATGATGTCGACTTCGGTGCCGTCTTTCAGGAAGCCTTTGCCGTCCTTCAGATCGACGTCTTCGGGATAGTGATAGACGGGGCGTCCGTCGTCACCTGGCGTCTTGAAGATCGCGTGGGTGACCATGCCTTGGGTGAAAAGCGCATCGAACGGTTCTTCGCACCCCTGTGGCAGATGTCCGCAGCTGCGCATCGCGCGGGCGAAGAAGCGGCTATAAAGCAGGTGTAGGATCGCGTGTTCGATGCCGCCGATATACTGATCGACATTCATCCAATAGGCGGCGTCGTCGATATCTGTAGGCGTGTCGGCGCGGGGCGATGTGAAGCGGGCGAAGTACCACGACGAATCCACAAAGGTGTCCATCGTGTCGGTTTCGCGCTTGGCGGGTTTGCCACAAGATGGGCATTCCGTGTCGCGCCATGTGGGGTGGCGATCCAACGGGTTGCCCGGAATGTCGAAGGTGACGTCGTCGGGCAGTTTGACGGGCAGGTTCTCTTTCTTTTCGGGCACGACGCCGCAATCGTCGCAATGGACGACCGGTATCGGACAGCCCCAATAGCGTTGGCGCGAAAGGCCCCAATCGCGCAGGCGGTATTTGGTGACACCTTTGCCAAAGCCATGATCTTCAAACCAGCTGATGGCATGGTCGATCGCTTCTTGACCTGTCATTTGGTCCGGGCCCTTGCAGGGGCGCACGTATTCGACCTTTTCGTCCTTGGTTGGGACATAGGGTTCGGCCAAAATCTCGGGCATGACATATGTGTAGTCCCGATCCGACCCTAGTGGGCGGAAGGCATCGATGATCGGAAGGTCGTATTTCTTGGCAAAGTCGTGGTCACGTTGATCATGACCGGGGCAGCCGAAGATTGCGCCAGTGCCGTAGTCCATCAGGATGAAATTGGCGATATATACTGGCAGATCGCCGACAAAACCGACGTCTGGTCCCAGTTTCGCGCGTATCCCAGTATCATACCCTAGCTTTTCGGCCTTATCCAAAGCTTCGGCTGTTGTGCCGCCCTTGCGGCAGGCAGCGCAGAACTCAGCAATGGCGGGGTCGTTGGCTTCTAGCGCTTTGGCCAGTGGATGATCGGGTGAAATGCCAACAAACGAGGCCCCGAAAATCGTGTCGGGTCGGGTTGTATAAACCTCGATCTTGTCGAAGCCTTCCGGGCTATTTTCAATGTCAAAGCTGAACTGTGCACCGCGGGATTTGCCGATCCAGTTTTCCTGCATCAGTTTCACTTTGGCGGGCCAGTTGTCCAAGTTGTCGATCGCGTCCAGCAATTCTTCGGAATAATCGCTGATCTTGAAGAACCATTGTACCAGTTCGCGGCGTTCAACCTCGGCACCTGATCGCCAGCCTTTGCCATCAATGACCTGTTCGTTGGCTAGAACGGTCATGTCGATGGGGTCCCAGTTCACGACGGCGTTCTTGCGATAAACAAGGCCTTTTTCCATGAAGTCGATGAACATGGATTGCTGCTGGCCGTAATATTCGGGATCGCAGGTGGCGAATTCGCGGGACCAATCGATAGACAGACCCAGCGGTTTCAACTGCTCGCGCATGGTCGCGATGTTGCTGTAGGTCCAGTCTTTCGGGTGGCCCCCGATTGCCATGGCAGCGTTTTCGGCAGGCATTCCGAACGCGTCCCATCCCATCGGATGCAGGACGTTGTGGCCGGTGGCGCGCATATATCGGGCCACTACATCACCCATCGTGTAGTTGCGGACGTGGCCGATATGGATTCGCCCTGACGGATAGGGAAACATCTCAAGCACGTAATACTTGGGCCGAGATTCGTCGCGGACCGCGAGGAAGGTTTCGGATTCATCCCAGCGGGCCTGCCATTTGGGTTCGATCGTTTTGGTATCGTAATTGGACATGCGCGATCCTTGGGCAACGTGCTGTGCCTGATTAATGGGGCCAGTCGGCAAGGTCTAGGCGCAATACAGGCAGTGGGCTTGGGGACTTGACCTAGAGACGCGTGTCGCGAATCCGAAGCTGGCGTGCGCGCGTGAGGATGGCGTCTTCGACGGCACGGACCGTTTCTGCGGACGCCGGGCCGTTGCGTGTCGCAAGCGCAACGCTAAGCGAGCGTGCTTCAAGGGCCGGGTCCTGAACGAAGATGGTTGCACGGTAGGCACGGCCACCGCCGGGTGGTGTCCCAAAACCAGTTACAATCACGCCCGAAAATGGGTCAGCTGATTGAATCGGAAGGAAATTTAGGATATCCAGCGAGGCATTCCAGAGGTACTTGTTCACTTCGATGGTGGTGTTTGGATCATCTCTGTTCTCAAACAAATCGAATAAGGTGCTGCCACGTTCTTGGGATTCGGTTTCGGGATTATTGTCGCCGAAAATACCGCCTTCGCGACCGCAGCCCGAAACGGCAAGGGTCATTGCCGCAACTATAATCCACCGGTTGGCACCCATGGCCAATCCCCCTGCAAACAAGTCCTAGTCTTATCGTTTGCTATGAGTATCCGAGGGTTCGGGTCGCCTCAAGGTCTTTTGGGTGGACAAGGTGAACACCAGTGCAAATTCACTGTGGCAAAGCTGCACCATCGCAACTGAGTCTGAACTGTGTCGATGTAGTCGGCTTGCAATCTTGGGGCTGGGGATAGAAAACCGTGTCAATCAGTTCGGTGCGACCGAATTGAGATGCACCTTTTACACACGAGGGAAAAATACGATGAAAAAGGTTCTTCTTGCAACGACCGCGCTGACGTTCAGCGCCGGATATGCGCTTGCACAAGAAAATGGTATCACCATTACCGGTTCGGCCGAAATGGGTATCGCGGATGACGACAGCGCTAGCAGCGTTCAGTTTGTTCAAGACATCGACCTGACATTCTCGTTTATCGGTACAACCGACAACGGCCTGTCTTTCGGTGCTGCGATCGATATCGACGAAGTCGACAATCAGGGTGGCTCCGCAACCCAAAACGATCTTGACGATGGCGGCGTTGCTGTCTTCATCTCGGGCGAGTTCGGTACATTCACTTTGGGTGACACCGATGGCGCGTTTGACTTTGCTTTGGCTGAAGTCGACGGCGGCGGTGCTCTTCAGGACGATCACACTATACACGAAGGCTTCAACGGTAACGGCGGCCTTGACGGCTCTAGCGATGGTCAAATCCTTCGTTGGGACCGCAACTTTGGCGATTTCGCTGTTGCTGTGTCTTACGAGCAAGACGCTACAACTGCCGGTGCTGAAACCGATTCACCGGTTGGCGAAACTATCGGTGTCGGTGTTCGTGGTTCGTTCGGCGACTTCACCGTTGGTGTTGGTTACCAGGACAACGATATTGATGACATCGTCGGTATCAGTGTTGGTTACGACTTTGGTGACTTTAACATCGTTGGCAACTATGCAGATCAAGACACACTTGGTAGCCGTTACGCCATTGGTGTAACTTACGCCTCCGGTCCGATCACGCTCAGTGCAAACTATGGTGACCAGGACAACGACGTAACTGGCATCGACGTGCAGGGCTTCGGTCTTGCCGCCAACTACGATCTGGGTGGCGGTGCTGAAGTTCAGTTCGGTTATGGTTCTTCGGACGAAGCTGACATTGACACATACTCACTTGGTATCTCGATGTCCTTCTAATCTAACGATTAGTTCGATTTGATTTGGGCGGGTCCTTGGACCCGCCCTTTTCTTTTGCCGTGGCTCGACATTGGCGGGGTCTGACCATAGATTCCCGTTGGTTATTGAGAGAGAGAACATGCCAACGGTTTCGACAAGTGCAGAGGCAGCCCAATCTGCAAGGTACAGCGCCGGGCTTAAGTTATTTTCCGACAGAAAATTCCGCGACGCGATGGCTGAATTCAAAGCCGTCGTGGCCGAAGATCGGTCAAACGCCAAGGCGCATTTTCACATCGGTCGAATATTTCTTGAGACGTATTGGGCGATGGATGCCTTATCGTGGTTCAAGCGTGCGGTCGAGATCGATCCGAAGTTTGTGCATGCTTGGCTTGGTTGGGCCGAGGCGGTTGCTTTGAGTTGCGACAAGACCAGCCGAACCGACTTTTTGGCAGCGCTGAAAACAGCGCCAATTCCGCGACAGCAAGCCGTTCAACTACAAGATCGTTTTGGAGCGCTACGAAAGGGCTCGCGTCCGAAAACAGGTGGGGTTCCCACTAAGGATATCACGCGGCTGATTTCTCTTATGGCCAAAGGGAGTGTTGAGCAGGTCGAGGTTGAGGCCACCAAGCTATTGAAGCGCGCGCCGAAATGTGCAGCCGCTGCCAACATACTTGCCGAGGTGCAGATCCGTCAGGGAAAAACCAAGGCTGCTTTGGCCAATCTTAAAATGGCGATCAAACTGGATGTGCTTTATGCCGAGGCATACGTCGCGATCGGGCAATTGTTGTTCGAGGAAGGCCGGGTCATCGACGCCGCAAGCGCGATGCGTCCGGCGGTTATCTTAGCCCCTGATATGGTACCCGCGCTTGCCGGTCTGGGTGTCGCTTTGGCTCAGATCGGGCACAGCAATGCGGGATCGCTTTTGCTTAAAAGAGCAGCTGAGCTTGAGCCTAAGAACCCGATTCTTCTGTCCAAACTTGGCGATGTTCAGTCGAAAGGAGATTCGCTGGCAGCGATCCGAACCTTCAAAGCTGCGATGGGGCTTTACCGGGATCAAATACCGAACGGTCTTCGCATTGCTTTGTCAGAGGCTTACAGAAAAGCCGATCAGAATGACCTTGCCATGGGTGAACTAGATCTGACCCTTGATGACGAACCGGATCACGTCACGGCATTGATTTCAAAGGGGTCTCTTTTGCAGTCGCAGGGGGATTTTTCTGAGGCGGAAGGGTATTTTCGCAAAGCCATCGTAAACCAGCCCACAAATGGCGATGCCTACCGACGCCTGCTGGTCAGCCACAAGGCGGTAAAAGATGATCCGATCATCGCAGACATGGTGGCTGTTTTTGAACGGGATGATTTGGAAGACACTGATCGCATGCATCTTGGATACGGTTTGTCTAAGGCGCTGGAAGATGCGGGCGAATATGATCGCGTGTTTGAATATCTTAACGCAGCGAACCAAATCAGCGCAGGATTGTCTCACCCGTCGAAGGTTGCCCGGTTCGCTGATATTCGAGACTGTCGTGAGACCTATGGCAAGTTTGATTTCAACGCGGCGCCGGATGCACCGAGGGGCGCGGTTGCGCCGATTTTTGTCACCGGCATGCCGCGGTCAGGGACCACGTTGGTCGAACAAATTATAGCGGCGCATTCAAAGGTCGATAGTGGTGGAGAGCTTGGGTATGCTTCTGTTTATTCGAAGGAAATATTGGCTGACGGACCGAACGCGACTGGTTCAACATTAGACCCAGACTTGATTGCGCAGATCGGGCAGAAATACACCGACGCGATGCAAGAGAGATTTCCCGGCATCGCGAAAATAACCGACAAATCGATCTATACGTTCCAACATATTGGCCCGCTGAAACGCGCGATTCCCGATGCCAAGTTTATCGTCGTGCGTCGTGACCCGCGCGATAATCTGCTGTCGATGTACAAGAACAGGTTTAACGACGGGGTGCACGGTTATGCCAATGAACTGGATGAGCTGGCCAAGTTCTATGACGAGTTCGACCGAACGATTGCGTTCTGGCGGGCACGTGTTCCAGACTGGTTTTACGAAGTGTCCTACGACGCTTTGGTCAGTAACCCCGAGGTCGAGGCGCGCAAACTGATCGCAGCGGCCGGACTTGAGTGGGAAGACGGGTGTTTGAATTTTCACAACTCGGGCGGCAATGTCAAAACGCTAAGCGTTTACCAAGTGCGCCAGCCCATCACCAAAGCATCGGTCCGGGGTTGGAAACGGTTTGAAAAAGACCTTGAGCCGATGCTTGCTCGGCTAAGGAGTGATGGCCATATCACTGACTGATATCAAAGCGCGCGTCAGCGCTGCCGGCGAACGTCATGGGCGTGGGCCGAGCGATGTGTCGTTGATTGCTGTCTCGAAAGTGCAGCCCAACGAAAGGGTTGCGGCGGTTCTGGACGAAGGTCACCGTGTGTTCGGTGAAAACAGGGTGCAAGAGGCCGAGGGAAAATGGCCGACGTTTCGCAGGACATATAGTAATGTTGAGCTGCACCTGATCGGACCTTTGCAAACCAACAAAGTGCGCGCGGCGATGGAGCTGTTTGATGTGATCCAAGTTGTGGATCGCGCGAAACTTGCCAAAGCGATTGCCCGCGTCGCCGACGAAACGGGAAAGTGCCCTGAGCTTTTCGTTCAGGTCAACACGGGCGACGAGGATCAGAAGGCGGGCGTTTCCCTTGATGACGTGGACGCGCTTGTGGCCGAATGTCGGTCGTTGGACTTGCCCGTTCGAGGCCTTATGTGCCTGCCACCTGTGGGCGAGGCTGCCAGTCTGCATTTTGCTCTTTTGAAGAAAGTCGCTGACAGAAACGATCTTGCCGGTCTTTCGATGGGGATGAGTGGTGATTTTGAGGAAGCGATTGCGCAAGGCGCGACCCACGTGCGTGTCGGCTCGGCGATCTTTGGCGCGCGCGACTACGGGTGATTTGGTACGATCAGCCGGGTGCCAGGTGCCAAATTTCGGGCGATCCAAAGCAAGTGATCGGGCCTGAAGGCAATACAACCACGTGTTGGTACGCCTGGGTTTTGCCAGCGATGCAAAAAAATGGCTGATCCATGGCCGGCCTTGGCAATGGGATAGTTCCAGTCAGTTATCAGGACCAAATCATACAGCGGGTCGCCCCGTCGCATAGTTTCGCAGGGGGCGGAAAAGGGCGATTTGACCAATTGGTTGTAAGCCGCGTGACCGGGCGCGTCGCACCAAAGGTCCCTTGGGCCAATTGGCGTTGCCCAGCCTGACGGGCGCGCCATGCGATCTGCGCGGTACATCATACCAACGATGTGGTGCACGCCGGTTGGCGTTCCGCCGTCACCTTCGCGTTTGTCATTGGTGCATCCGCTGCGACCGATGGAACAAGGAAACCGCCGCCCCGCATACGAAACACCCATTGGGCCCAAAACCATGTCGTGTCGTCGCGGGGCCGAATGGCCGGGATGGCCGGTCACAGAAGGTGCCCAGACTTCTTGGCCTTTACATCCAGATAATCGGTGTTCTCAGGCGTTCGCCCAACCTGTAAGGCAACGCGCTCAACAACCTTGATGCCTTGGGTCTCCATCATGGCGACCTTGGCGGGATTGTTTGTCAGCAACCGCACGGATGAAAATCCGAGACGTTTCAGAATGTCGGCGCCGGTTCGAAAGTCGCGCTCGTCATCTTCAAATCCAAGGCGATGGTTGGCGTCGACGGTATCGAAACCCTGATCCTGCAAACTATAAGCCCGCATTTTATTGGCGAGACCGATGCCGCGTCCTTCTTGGTGCAGATACAAAAGAACACCTGCGCCTTCGCGGCCCATTTCGGCAAGGGCTGATTGCAGCTGAGTTCCGCAGTCGCATTTAAGCGAGCCCAGAACATCGCCCGTGAAACAAGCGGAATGCAGACGTGCAAGAACTGGCGCGCTTCGTTCGGGGCGCCCCACCTCGACGGCCACATGATCTTCGCCACCATCGTTCGGACGAAAGACGTGCACGCGGCCAGCTGATGTCAGCGCCATCGGTACGCGCCCGGTGACGACCGAATTGTGTGCGACAGGGGCGGCGAGCGCGTCGGAAAGGCCCTGAAGCCCTAAGGTTGTTATGTCTGCCGGGGCTTCACCGTTAAGCGATACAACAAGTGCAGCGGGCAAGAGCCGGGCGGATTTTACCAGTTGCAGCGCTGCGCGGTGAATGTCGACTGCGCCGCCGCGTTCGGTCTGAAAGGGCCCCTTCATGGGATGGGTCAGATCATCTTTCGGATCAGCAACAGCGGCGATCCATGCTGCATCGGCATTTTTTGGCAAAACCAGACGCGCCAAATCCCCATCATAGGCGCGAGCGTTCAGAGTTTCAGCTCGCCTTTGGGTGACGACCAGTACCGCCTGACCCAGCTGCAAAAGAGCGGCCATCCGATCCGGCACAATCCCGTCGGCTGCCAAAATCGCAACTTTTTGGTCGCCACCGGACAGGCCAACTGGCAGACCCAAACGCAGATCTGTTCGGGCGCGCGCGATGTATTCCAGCAGATTTGGTTTCAACGAGTTTAAAATATCACTGTCCCTCACGCTGTAAGATACCCATTTTCCGCGATTTTCTGAAACATTTCCACTGTGCGCGACACGTCCCTGTGAAGAAATGCAGGAATTCTTGCATGTGCACCACCGCTAACGCATTTCTGATACAGATGATGTGGAGATCACAATGGCTCAGAACTTGAAGAAAATTTTGCTGGTCGACGATGATGAAGACTTGCGCGAGGCGCTTGGCGAACAATTGATCATTACCGAAGATTTTGATGTCTTTGAAGCTGGCAATGGTGTCGAAGCCATGGAAAAGGCCAAGCAAGGTATCTACGACTTAGTCATTTTGGACGTAGGCCTGCCTGACACAGACGGTCGCGAACTTTGCCGCATGTTGCGCAAACATGGCGTGAAGTGCCCTGTTATTATGCTGACAGGCCACGATACGGATGCTGACACGATTTTGGGCCTAGATGCAGGCGCAAATGACTATGTGACCAAACCGTTTAAATTTCCGGTGCTTTTGGCCCGCATTCGCGCGCAGTTGCGCCAGCACGAACAGTCGGAAGACGCAGTGTTCCAGCTTGGGCCGTATACCTTCCAGCCTGCACAGAAGATGTTGCTTACCGAGGATGAAAAGAAAATTCGTCTGACTGAGAAAGAGACGAATATCCTGAAGTTTCTGTATCGTTCATCCGAAGGTGTTGTGGCCCGCGACGTGCTGTTGCACGAAGTTTGGGGTTATAACGCGGGTGTCACAACTCACACACTTGAGACACATATTTACCGACTGCGCCAAAAAATTGAGCCAGAACCCTCAAATGCGCGTTTACTGGTTACAGAGTCAGGCGGATATCGACTGATTGCGTGACGTTAGAAATTTGAGACCCCGTCTTCATGTCCGGGTAATGGCATGATACCTCCCTGTTGGACTGGCCGGGCCTAGCGCCCGGCCTTTTTTTATTTTTTGGGACTTAAGTTTAGCAATTTGATCGTTTTTAAGTTATTCAGAACTTGGAACGCAAAGCTGGAAACGCATTATGTCAGCTGAAACGAAGAGAATGGCATCAGATTTGCCAAGCGGTGACCCAGCGCTTTTGAACCGCATTGCTTGGGCGCGGCGGTGGAACGATCGCAAGGCCAGTTTGAGCTATGCGCTTGAGGCCCGAAAAAAGGCGCTGGATGGTCAGGGGCGGCGCAGCCGAGCCGAGCAAGGATTTGCTCTTAGAACGCTTGGCTGGCATGCGCTGTGGCGTGGTGATCTGAAGTTGGCGATGGATTATTGTCTGCGGGCCGAGACCTATTTGCCTGAAAGTGATTTCGCACATGTGCGGGCCGGGATATATTCCCTGATTGGTAAAGTTCACTACAACCGGAACCGCTTTGATCTGGCGATTTGTTCGATCGAGCGTGGATTGTGGTTGGTTCAGGATTCCGAAGATGATCCGGCGACGCTGGCTGATCTTATGCTTTCTCAGACAGCGATTCAGCGGCGCACGGGCGAACGCGCGCGCGCGGGGATCACACTTGGTCGTGCCCGCAGTTTGGCAACGGGTGATAACGCGGCCCTCGTCGATATTTGCACCACATATCTGTTGCTGGATGACCGAGATACTGTTCAGGCGCTAGAGTATGCAAGGACCGCAGTCACCTATTGCGAGGAGGCCGGAAACGAAGTCATCCTGCCGTTTGCCCGCGCGGCGCTGGCCGCTTGCTTAACCGCACGTGGCAATCATCTGGATGCCTACGAACAGATCAAAACCGGGCTTGCCGCATTGGATGATAATAACCATTGGGCGCAATGTTTGCTGTTGCGGTGTCTTGCGGACCATCATCTGGGTAAAGGCGAGCAGAGCAAGGCGCTTGAGATACTGAAAAAAGCGGCAACGATTGCGGACGCACATGCCTTCAAGCTGATGCATAAGAATATCGCATTGATCCATGCGGATACGTTAGAAGAAACGGGAGAATACAAAGCCGCGTTGGATCAGCATAAATTGGCGTGGCGCTTACAGAACGAAACCCGTCTTCGGTAGCGATTTGGAACCCCTGACATGATCGAATACCTTGGGCTTTGGGCATTGATCGCCTTGTCGTTCAATATGTGGGCGCTGATTTCGGTTGCGGGCGCGTCTGTCGCACTTTGGAAAAAAGCGATTTGGGCGCTGGTTCTTTTGATTCCGGGGCTGGGTTTCATTATTTGGTATCTGCTTGGGCCAAGGGCACAGATCGCCTGACACCTTGCCGCCTGACTAAGTGCAGTCTAGGGTTCACGAAATTCAGTTTTCAGGTGTTCAATGCTGATCGGCATCCTGCAGTGCGGCCACTTCCCTACCGCTGACGGTTTTCCAGACCGGACCTATACCGACCTTTACTCATCGCTTTTGGCTAATCGGGGCTTTCGTTTCCGCACGTGGAACGTTGTGGATTTGGAGTTTCCCGCCGCTGTCTCGCAAGCCGATGGATGGTTGATCACGGGATCACGACATGGGGCCTATGAGGATCATCCGTTTATTCCGCCGTTGGAAGATTTCATCCGGGCATGTGATGCGGCGCGGGTCCCGATGCTTGGTATTTGTTTTGGGCACCAGATCATGGCGCAGGCTTTGGGTGGCCGGGTCGAAAAATATGCAGGTGGCTGGTCGGTTGGATTGACGGATTATGACTTTGGCGATGATGTGGTCTCTTTGGCGGCGTGGCATCAAGATCAGGTTGTTTCAAAACCCGAAGCGGCGCGGGTATTGGCGTCGACCGATTTTTGCGCGTTCGCTGCTTTGGCCTATGGCGATCACGCCATGTCCATGCAGCCTCACCCGGAGTTTGACGCTGAGGCGGTTCGGCTTTTGCTGGACACGCGGGCGACGGGTATCGTGCCGATCGGCCAGATCGAGACGGCTCGTGCGAATTTGGACAGACCTGCGGCGCAATCTGAAGCAGGTGATCGCATCGCCCACTTTTTTAAGGAGGCCCACCGTGGCTGATTGGCTAACCAACGCACCGGACAGTGCGCGCGCATATCTGGAAGGTAAAAAACTGGATGAGGTTGAATGCCTGATTGCTGATCTGTCGGGCATTGCACGCGGGAAGGCGATGCCGGCCAGTAAGTTTGCGCGCCAGACACAGTTCTATCTGCCGAACTCGATTTTCTATCAGACGATAACAGGGGGCTGGGCCGAGGACCAAGATGTCGTAGGCTATACCGAACCGGACATGGTGCTTAAGCCTGATTATGCCACGGCAAGTGCCGCGCCATGGACTGCGGATTGGACGCTTCAGGTGATCCACGACGCCTACAATCACGACGGCACCCCGGTGCCTTTTGCGCCACGCAACGTTCTTAAGCGGGTGGTCGCGCTTTACGAAGCAAAGGGTTGGACACCTGTCGTTGCCCCTGAAATGGAGTTCTTTCTGACTGCACGCAATATTGATCCGGCTCTTGAGATTAAACCGATGACCGGGCGCTCGGGCCGTCCTGCGGCCGCGCGTCAGGCTTATTCGATATCAGCGGTGGACGAATTCGGTCCGGTTATTGACGACATTTACGACTTTGCCGAAGCGCAGGGTTTTGAGATTGATGGGATCACGCAAGAGGGCGGTGCCGGACAGCTAGAGATCAATCTTCGCCATGGTGATCCCGTGCGCTTGGCGGACGAGGTGTTCTATTTCAAACGTTTGATCCGCGAAGCCGCCTTGCGTCACGATTGCTTTGCCACCTTCATGGCAAAACCGATTGAAAACGAGCCGGGATCGGCGATGCATATTCACCATTCGATCCTTTCGAACAAAACCGGGCAGAACATTTTTGTTGATGATGCAGGCGAGGAAACGGCTGAGTTCGCACATTTCATCGGCGGGCTGCAACGTTATCTGCCACCGGCCACGATTCTGTTCGCACCCTATGTGAATTCCTTCCGCCGCTACGTCAAAGATCACGCCGCCCCCATCAATCTTGAATGGAGCCGCGATAACCGCACCACGGCCATCCGCGTACCTGTATCCGGGCCGCAATCTCGCCGGGTCGAAAACCGGATCGCGGGGATGGATTGCAATCCTTATCTTGGGATCGCAGCGTCGCTGGCCTGCGGATATCTTGGCATGGTTGAAGGTGTGACCCCCAAGTCCGAATTTAAGGGGGATGCTTACGATGCAGATGCCGACCTGCCGCAGGGCGTTTATGCGGCACTTGATCGGTTGGGGGATGCCAAGGCCTTTCGTGATGTCATCGGTGAAGGTTTTGCCGAAGTTTACGAAGCTGTGAAGCGGGCAGAATACGAAGAATTTCTGCAAGTCATTTCGCCTTGGGAGCGTGAACATCTGTTGCTGAACGTGTGATGAACCCGCTTTACCGCAACGATCAGCCCGGAGCGTTTCCGCAAAGTTATTACGCCGCCACGGCCGAGATCCCAGCGCCCCGCGCCTCTCTTCAGGGCGAGGACCAAACGGACTTGGTTGTTGTTGGTGCTGGGTACACTGGCTTGTCCACAGCGCTTCATGCTGCGCGGTTGGGGTTAAGCGTCGTTGTGGTTGAAGCGCACCGCGTCGGTTTTGGCGCGTCGGGGCGCAACGGCGGGCAGGTTGGTACTGGATGGAACAAGGATCAGCGGTGGCTAGCGGCGCGGCTTGGGGCCGACGATGCCCGACGGCTTTGGGATTTGACGGAGGAAGCCAAGGAGCTGACCCGTGAACTGGTGGCTGATTTTGCACCTGACGCGGGATACAAGCCTGGTGTGTTGCAAGGCGAATGGACAGACGCTGGTGCGCGCGACGCCAAGGACTATGGCGCGTGGTTGTCGGACACATATGGCTACGAGACCGAGTTTCTGGATCGTGCGGCCTTTCAGGACATTTGTAAATCCAAGGTCTATGCGGGCGGAGTGATGGACTGGGACGCAGGGCATTTGCATCCTTTGCGGTACGTCTTGGGATTGGCGCGCGGGGCCGAGGCGGCTGGCGCGCGTATCTTCGAGATGAGCGAAGTTCTTCATGTAGAAGACGGCAAAGTGCGCACAGCCAAGGGCGTGGTAAAAGCGGATCATGTGGTGATTGCGGGCAACGGATATCTGCCGGACTTGAACACTCAGGTGTCGTCGCGGGTTATGCCTATCAATTCTTTCATTGCAGCGACAGAACCGTTGGGCGCGCAAGCGATCGACGTTTTGAGTAAAGACGTGGCCGTGGCCGACGACAAGTTTGTGGTGAACTATTTTCGGCTAAGCGAGGATGGGCGCCTGTTGTTCGGTGGCCGCGAGAATTACGGCATCGGCTATCCAAGTGATATTCTGGGTGCCTTGCGTCGGCGAATGGAACGGCTATTTCCACAGCTTGCCGGTGTTGGCATCGATTATCATTGGGGCGGGACGCTTGGGATCACGATGTCCCGGTTGCCGATGTTGCGCCGGGTAAGCCCCGGTGTTTTGGCGGTTGGCGGTTTTTCGGGCCATGGTGTGGCGTTGACGGGATTGGCGGGCAAAGTGATCGCCGAGGCCGTTGCAGGGCAGGCGGGCCGGTTTGATCTGATGTCCAGCCTACCGGTGCACAGTTTCCCCGGTGGCAAACGCGCGCGTGCACCTTTGCTGACGCTGGCGATGACGTGGTATTCGTTGCGGGATCGATTGGGGATCTAGCGGAACAGCCGATAGTAAAGCCAATCGGGCAAGAACTGGCTTAGTCGAAAGAGCGCCGCAAATCCGCGCGGAAAATTTCGAGCAAAGTCGCGATCTTGCATGTGATCCACAAAGAGGCGCGCGGCCACGTCTGTTTCCATGATGAACGGCATCGAAAAGTCGTTTTTGTCGGTCAGGCGCGATTTGACGAAACCCGGATTGACCAATTGAACGTCGACGCCTGTGCCGCGCAGATCAGCATAAAGCGTTTCGGCCATCGACATCATGCCAGCTTTGGATGCTCCGTAACCCGATGCGCGCGGCAATCCCCGGAAGCCGGAAAGCGATCCGGTAAAGACGATGTGGCCGCTGTCACGTTCAACCATCTGCGGCAGCACATGCCCAAGAACACGCGCAGCTCCCGTTAAGTTGATGTCGATCATCGCCGCCGCTTTATCACCGTCGAATTCAGTGGCAGGCATCGGCCAATAGACGCCGGCAAGGTAGACCAAGCCATCGGGTTCGTCGGCCAACTTGGCTGCGTGGGCCACACTTTCGGTGTCGGACACATCCATGGGGATCACGGTTGCGCGTCCGGGAAGCGACGCTGCCAAGTCGCGCAAAGCGGGTTCGTCGCGCGCGCTTAGGATAACCTCGGCCCCGGTTTTAGAGATTTCGCGCGCCACGGCGCGGCCAAGACCTGCCGAGGCACCGATTATCCAATAGCGTTTGCCGGTCCAGTCTCTCACGCGGCTTCCTTTGCTTGGCTGGCGTTGTCGGCGGGGCGCATGGTTGCGACCAACTCGCCGACTTTGAATCCGAATTTGCGGAACTGGCTGCGGTTTACGATTGTGCCGTTGTCCAGCAGGTACATCCAGTCGGTCACGTCCAGAACATGGCCGCCTGCACTGTCGGGCAATTTGATGCGGTACGAAAGTTTAACTCCCGACCCCGCTTGGGTGCCGGTTCCATCGCCGATCAGATCGTCGGCCTTGGCCGTGATCTTGCCTGTGTCATCGACGGTAAGCTGCCATTCGCGATCCTGCACGGTGCCACTGTCATAGTTGAAGTGTTCGTGCATACGCCCGGTGTTGCCGTCCCAAGTCGCGTCGAATTTCGCAGTGAAACGCGACGATACGCGCCCTGTCGGCCCGTAGATGATCCCGTCGCACAACATCGCGCCGTTCAATTGGGTGCGGATGTCGAAAGTGGGGCCGTGGCCCGTGTAGTCTTTGGGGCTCTGTGCGGGGAAGCCAAAGAAACGCTTGATCAGCCAGACCAGTCCGGCCATGGCGAAAGCGCCGAGAATAAATGCAGTCAGTGAGGTCATGTATGAGCTCCTTGTAGGACATTGCGCGATTTGGGCGCGAGCGGGGTCGCAGCCAAAAGGGCAAGCGCGATTAATTTCAGGCCAAGTGGGATGGTGGCGTAAAAGAACGTCAGTGTCGTCGTGGCCGAAGCTGTAATTTCGCCGGTGCCCGGATTGAAACCGGCTTTCTCAAGTAACGGCAGGAAAAGGACAGCGGCGATGGCGAGCGAGAATTTCGAAGCGAAAGACCAAAGTCCGAAACCTTCGGCGGCATCTGGGGCAACTTCGGCGCTGGCCTCGGCAAAAAGGGCTGGCAGCAGCGTCAGGTCCGCGCCAAGGGCCATGCCGGAGGCAAGGCAGATCAAAGCGAAAGGGACTAGGTCGCCAGCTTCTAGAAAAACGGTTCCAGCGAAAGCGACGATCGCGAGACCCATGCCGACTAACAGTGTGGGCTTTGCGCCGAAGGTGACGGCAGCACGGCTCCAAAAGGGGGCAGATAGTGCTGCGGCCAAGAACAATAGCAATAAAAGCGGGCCTTCCCAACCGGGGCTGCTTAATCGGTATTCCACGAAGAACAGGAATAGCGTTGATGTGACCGCAACCGGCATGGCATTCACCAAGGCGATGATTAGCAAACGGCGGGTCATTGGGTTTTCCAAGTACGGTCGCAGCCCGGTATTCTGATCGGGTGGTGGAGCTTGCCATTCCGAACGCATCGCGATGACTGCAGCAAGTGCTGCGACCGCGAAAAGCGCTGAGAAAAGCGCGAAAGGCCTGTCGGTGATCGTCGTCAGAGCGACGGGTGCGATCGAGGCAAGACAGACGCCGATCAACGCGCCGGTTTCGCGCCAGCCTGCAAGGCGGACGTGACCGTTTTCACCAATCGTGCGGGCTTTTGAAACGCCTTGAGCATAAAAGCTGATCGTCAGAAAGCTATAGGCCGAGAACAAGCCCGCCAACGTCAGGGTAAACCATGCTAGCGGCGCAATGGGTGGTGTGATGGCGAAAAGGCCGATCATCGAAAGCGCCATCAGGGTTGCTGCGACCGCGACAGCAATTGGCCGATGCGAGCCTAGTCGCCGTGAAAGCCAACCCAATGCCGGGTCTTGCACAACATCTAATAGGCGCAGGCCAAAAAGCACAGCGCCAAGGCTCGCCAATCCGACGCCATAGTTATCCACGAAGAACTTGGGCGCGTGGATATAGATCGGCAATCCCGCAACCGCCAGAACAGCGGCAAACATCGCAAAGGGGGCGAGGGGTTTTGTCATCGCGACACATCTTTGATCGGAGGTTCCGGACGTGCGTGGAACGCAGCCCCTTTCCACCAAAGTTTAAGGGCTTGCCAATGGATCAGGCTAAGCACGCGGCGCGATCCAAACGGTCGTCGCAACATTGTCGCCAGAATTGCGCGGTTGGTGAGCGGCTTGCGGGGGCCGGTAAGCGTGGCCAACAGCCCCCCGTTTCCGGCGGTGAAGTCGATCCAGATACCGATCCGTTTTGCGTCGATGTCAAAGCGGAAGGTGTAGCCCCCTTCGATGGGTTGGAAGGGTGAGACGTGGAAAATCTTCTGTGATTGCAGGGTGTCTTGCCGCGTGATCGGGGCGAAGTCCGGATTGTTGCACAAATAGGAATGCCGATCGCCATAGGTGTTTGTAACTTCGGCAATCACAGCGCAAAGCGTATCACCCGCGTCATAGATCAACCAAAAGGAAACCGGGTTGAAGACATGGCCCAAGACGCGGGGTTGGGCCAAAATCTCGATCCGAGTTGCGCCGTGAAAACCTGATTGTTCCAGCACCTCCCGCACCCACGGGGCACCTTTACCGTCGCCCGGAGTGCCGCCGTGGTCATTATCCCACAGCGAGAACAGGCCACGCCTATTGCGTCGGAATAAACTTGGCCCGGACCTTGTGTCTTCAGCATCCAAAAGAACGTAATCGACCGAATAGCGGAAAGCGTTTTCGACATCGCCTTTGCGCCCATGAAACGTTTGTCCGGGGATATGTTCCACGGTTGTGATCATTCAGCGGCCAGTCCCAGCGCAGCCGCGGATTCAATCCCACGGGCGACTTCATAAGCGCTGGCCAATCCGTCTTCGTGGAACCCATTTCGCATCCAAGCGCCGCAGAACCAAGTTCGGTTCTGACCGTTGATCGCACGGATGGTGTCTTGGGCCGCCAAGGCATGGGCGTCGAACACAGGGTGTCGAAACGTGGTTTCGTCGTGGATCAGTTCATCGCGGATCATGCCGGTGTCGTTCAGCGTGACGAATAGCGGGTCATCGTCGGGGATCGGCTGCAGCGAGTTCATCCAATAGGTTAGTGCAATCGGGGCTTTGTCGCCTGCGCCGTTTTCTACATGGCTCCAGGAGGACCAGACCTTGCGGCGCTTTGGCATCGCGATCGGATCGGAGTGCAGGATTGCATGGTTCGGCTGATAGCGAATAGCACTAAGCGCGGTTCGCTCGACACCGGTAGCGTCTGACAGCATGGCCAGAGTGTCATCGGAATGGGTCGCAAAGACCAGATCGTCAAACTGCTCCCATGTTCCATTCTTGGTCCGTAGTTCAACTCCGAAATCGCCGCGACGGACAGATACCATTGTGGCTCCCAAACGGATATCAACGCCACGTGATTCCAGTGATTGTTCCAGTCGCCTTACATATTCAACCGAGCCACCTTGGACGGTGTACCATTGGTGGTTTTCGCTCCAGTCCAGAATGCCGTGGTTACGAAAGAACCGGATCATGGCGGGTGCTGGGAAATTTAGAATGCCGACCTTCGGGGTGGACCAGATCGCGCCGGAAAAGGGGGCAAGGTAGTAGCGCGTGAACCAATCGGTTAGACCCAGCTTTTGCACCAGATCGCCAATGGTCATGTCGGCGGTCATTGCGCCTTCGGCTTCCTTGTTGAACTTAATGATGTCGCGGACCATGCGTAGAAACGCGGGTCGCGCTAAATTTCGTCTTTGAGCAAAGACGGCATCGACGCTGGAAAGCCCATATTCCAGACCGCCGTCGTTTGCCGAAACACCAAAGGACATCGAGCTTTCGGTGGTCGGCACATCCAATTCCGCAAACAGCTTCACCATATGTGGATAGTTGGGCTTGTTGAAAACGATGAAACCGGTGTCGACCGGTTGATCGCCGTTCTTGCCAGCAACGACAGTCCGCGCATGGCCCCCCAGACGATTTTCTGTCTCGAACAGAACCACTTGATGAGATTTTGAAAGGTAGTGCGCAGCGCCCATCCCAGAAATGCCACCACCGATTACCGCAATCCTCTTTGCGGTCGTCCCGCAGTTTTCAAACGGCATGTCGTAGTCCTTGTTATCGTTTGAGTCTTTGTACGCTGCGAATGGCCGTTCGGATCACTTACTTTAATGCGCAGGATACTTTTGTCGCTAGACGCTGTATAGAGTGTACGAGCATGGATCGAAGGCCTGAGGCGCGAAGTTGATTTTCTGCGATCGTGCGCCGACCCGAATTTAAATTGATCCAATTCGGAACTGGCTCCGTAAAAGTTTTATGTTGACCACTTATGCGACAGAACGACCTACCAAGCATGCTGGCGGCATAGGGTACGGCCGCCGTATGATTTCTGTAAGAAATGAGACCCGGGTGGACATGGAAGAAAAAGTAGCGGCTAACGACAATTGGGTCGCAATGATAGGAAAAGTTCGGGATTCAAAGGATCGCGCAGCTTTCGCGGCGCTGTTTCAGCACTTTGCCCCTCGGGTGAAGTCATTTTTGATGAAATCTGGCGCGTCGGAAAGCCTTGCGGACGAATGTATGCAGGATGTGATGGTAACCCTTTGGACGAAAGCACATCTGTTTGATGCCTCGCGGGCAAGTGCCTCGACATGGGTGTTCACGATTGCGCGGAACAAGAAAATCGATGCATTGCGCAAAATGCGGCGGCCCGAACCAGAAGACTTGGTCTGGGGCCCTGAAGCCGAGCCCGATGCGGCGGATGTCGTGACGTTGCGTCAAGAAAGCGCGAAGCTGACAAAGGCGATCTTAGAGTTGCCGCAAAAACAACGCGAGCTAATTGAACGCGTGTATTTCGGCGAGTTAAGTCACAGCGAAATTGCCAAAGTAACAGGCCTTCCGCTTGGAACGATTAAATCAAGGATTAGGCTGGCGCTGGAGAGACTGCGCCATGCCATGGGATAATGATATGAGTGACGTGAAACATCATCTGACCGAAGCTTTGTTGATGAGCTATGCTGCCGGAACGCTGGATGAAGGGTATGCCCTTGTCGCGGCGTCCCATATATCGCTGTGCGACGCCTGTCGTGCCGAGCTGCAATCTTACGAGGCCGTCGGCGGTTCGCTTATGGACGATGCTGATGCCGTTCATATGTCGGAAGATGCGCTGGAAGCGACGATGGCGCTGATTGACGCGGCGCCGGCTGTGCGGCCGCGTGTTCTCAAGTCGGATCGGGTTTTGCCTGGACCAGTTCAGGATTACGTCGGTGGCGATTTGTCGGACGTTCGGTGGCGTGCGGTTGGCGGCGGTGTTCGTCAGGCCGTGCTGAAGACTGGCGACAAGTCTATGGCGCGTCTTTTGTCCATTCCAGCCGGAGCGGCGATGCCTGATCACAGTCACGGTGGTTTGGAACTGACGCTGGTTCTGAAAGGCGCATTCCGCGATGAAGATGGCCGCTTTGGGCCCGGCGACGTCGAAGTCGCGACCGAGCACGTGCATCACACTCCAATCGCCGAAGAGGGTGAAGACTGCATCTGTCTTGCAGTGACGGATGCACCCTTGCGTTTCAAAGGCCTTATCCCGCGCATTGCACAGCCGTTTATTGGAATTTGATTTCCAGCGGTCAGGCGAAGATCAGCTTTGATGCGTCATATGGTATCGGGTGATCTGCGGCTTAGGTAGACTAGGATCAATGTGGCGATTGCGGGCAGTGTTTGAAGCGCAAGTGTTTTGATCGTGACCGTTGCCGCCCCGACTACGCCTGCGATGGCGACGAACATCAAAAAGCAGATGGCGACTTTTGTTTGCCAGGCCGCGTCGCTGATGAAGAGGGCCCAAGTCAATCCAATCGCAAGAAAAGAGTTATAAATTCCTTGGTTGGCCGCCATCTGAACAGATTGTGCAAAAAGCTCGAACCAAGCGATATAGAAGTGCAGCAAGGCTATTGCTGCGATCAGTGCCAATGAAGCTATTCGCATGCCGGTCCCTCTGATCGCCTTTGGAGTGCTAGAATAACAGAGGTCATTCCATTGGGGTTGTTAAAGTTTGTTTCCGTGTATGCCTAGTGGTTGGAAGCTCTTTGCGAAAAACTTGCGCGAAGATGATCGGCGGCTGCGTTGACCGCGGGGTTCGGTTCCTTGGCTACCAATAGACCTAATGCATATTTCGGAAGTTTCGGCAGCCCAAAGCGCGCGGGCACTTCGATGATATTGCCATCCAACGAAGACGTCGGGATCGGCGCCACGGCAAGATCGGCCAAGATTGCTGCGCGCTGGCCCGAGATATGCGCACTTTGGAAAGCGATGCGCCAAGCGCGGTCCTGATCGTTTAGCGCACCCAATGCAGCAATGCGCCAAGCACAACTTTCTTCCCAAACGCTGACTGGCAGGGGGTCTTGTTCGGCGGCGACACCGCCAAGGCACGTGGCCCAGACCAGCTGTTCCCGGTAGACGACTTCTGCGTCGTTGTGTTTGAAGCCCGCTTCGCAAGTAATGAGCGTCATGTCTAGATTGCCGCGATGAAGCTGTTCGATCATGCGATCTGTGGTGTCGACCGTCACATTGATCGAAACGCCGGGGTGGCTGTCAGCAAAGCGGCGTAACATATCGACCAGAAACCGCTCGGCCACGTCATCGGGCGCGCCAAGGCGGACGACACCTTCGATTTCGGGCTGAACGAAACGCGCAACGGCATCCCTGTTCAGCGCAAGCATCCGGCGGGCATGTTCCAACAAAAATGCCCCATCCGCGGTCAGTGCCACCGAACGGCTGTCGCGGGTGAAAATGGCACGGCCTAAGATATCTTCCATCTTTTTCACCTGCATCGAAATCGCAGAGGGTGTGCGGTGAACGACTGATGCGGCGGCAGAAAAACTGCCTGTTTCCGCAATGGCGATCAGCGTTTTCAGCAAGTCTAAGTCCAGAAGCGGTACAATCGGAGATCTTGGTGCATTCATTTGATCATCTTTCAGATTTTCTGACAGATGCATTCAAATCTATTCGTTTGATTGAGGTGTGTCCAGAGCGCATGTTCAAACCCGAGGCCGTCGCGACGTCTTTTGGTTACTTAAATAGGGAATAGAGACATGGCATTTCTAACAGACCAAGACCAATCATCAGGGCATCCGCTGTTCGAGCTTGCGGATCGTCTTTTGAAACGCAGATTGCGCTTTAAAGCCCGAAAACAGCTGAACCATGTTTTAGAGCTAGATGATCGATTGCTTGACGACGTTGGCGTGACCCGCAGCGACGTGCAGCGCGCCCTAAATCAGACCCTGTCGCAGGATGCGGCGACGCAGCTTTATCAGTCATCGCTTGGACGACACGCCCGTTGGATGTGATCTTTGAAGCTTTCATGCTAGGTGACAAGATAGCACTCCATAACATGTGACTCTGCCCCAAGTGCTGGGGCAGAGCGGTCGGGACATGAAACGATTTGCAGCGTTGTTCACGGCGCTTGATCAGACGACGAAAACCAACGCCAAGGTGGCAGCCCTTGCCGATTACTTCAAAACGGCCCCCGATACAGACCGGATGTGGACGATTGCGCTTTTGTCTGGTCGTCGCCCAAAGCGAACCGTTACCACTGCGCAGCTTCGGGAATGGGCCAGCGCCCGGGCGGGATTGCCGCAATGGCTGTTTGAGGAAAGCTATCCCATCGTGGGCGATCTTGCCGAGACGATTGCCCTGATCCTGCCCGAACCGTCAAAGACGTCGGATCAAAGTTTAACGGACCACATCAAAGCAATCCGCGCGTTGAAGGATTTGCCCGAGGACGACCGGAAAACGGGCATTCTGGACATTTGGGATCGCTTGCCAGCGACCGAGCGATTTGTGTTCAACAAGTTAATCACTGGCGGGTTTCGCATGGGCGTCAGCCAGAAACTGATGACACGTGCTTTGTCGCGGGCCACTGATATTGAGGAAACCGAATTGGCGCATCGTTTGATGGGCGATTGGACACCCGAGACATCAAGCTTCGAAAGCCTTATTCTTGCACCTGACCCAGGCGCGGATTTGTCGAAGCCTTACCCGTTCTATCTGGCCTACCAATTGGACGGTGACGTAGCCGCGCTTGGTGATCCCGCCGATTGGACAGCCGAACATAAGTGGGATGGAATCCGGGGCCAAGTTATCGTCCGAGGTGGGCAGCATTTCACGTGGTCACGGGGCGAAGAACTTATGACGGATCGGTTTCCGGAATTCGCAGCATTGGCCGATTTTCTGCCCGACGGCACGGTGTTGGACGGCGAGCTTTTGGCGTGGGACCCTATTGCCGACGCGCCGCAAAGCTTCAACGCACTGCAAAAAAGGATCGGTCGAAAGACAGTGCCTAAAAAACTGCTGAGCGAGGTGCCGGTGGTTTTGCGGGCCTATGATCTATTGGAAACGGGCGGCGCGGACATTCGGGCGTGGCCTTTTGAAAAGCGTCGCGCGGGATTGGACGATCTGATCGCCAAAGTTCCGGGCGAGGTGCCGTTGCGGCTTTCCCCTCAATTGACGTTCAAGACATGGGACGTTCTTGCTAACCAGCGCGCGATAGCCCGCGACTTGGGCGCGGAAGGGGTGATGCTGAAACGCAAAGACAGCCCATACCGTGACGGGCGCAAGAAAGGCGATTGGTGGAAGTGGAAGCTTGATCCGCTGACGATCGACGCCGTGATGATTTATGCCCAAGCCGGGCACGGGCGGCGGGCCAACTTGTTCACCGATTTCACCTTTGCGGTTTGGTCCGGCAACGATCTGGTGCCGGTCACGAAAGCCTATTCCGGTCTGACCGACGCGGAATTTCGCGAAATCACCGCATGGGTTAAGAAAAACACCCTAGAACGGTTTGGTCCCGTTAGATCGGTGCAGGCTGCCCATGTGTTCGAGATTGCCTTTGAAGGCATCCAATCCAGCACGCGCCACAAGTCGGGCATTGCGTTGCGGTTTCCAAGGATGAGCCGCTGGCGCAAAGACAAACCAATTGCCGAGGCAAATACCTTGGACGATCTGAAAGAGATGCTGACGATTTACGGGTAACGATTACGCAGAAAAACCAACGGGTTTCTTGATTGGTGCCATCGGGCGCTTTAGACGGAACCTAACCAATGAGGACAAGTCTAATGCAGTTTACGCCAACAAGAGTTTTCGATGCCGATACGTCCGGTTCTGGCCAGTTCGGTGATCTGCCCGAGTGGGACTTGACCGATCTATACACCAGTCCCGATGCGCCTGAGTTTAAGCGCGACATGGAATTCGTCGAAACCGCCTGTGCGGAATTCGCGACCGACTTTGAAGGCAAGCTGGCTGATCTGGAAGGCGACGGAATGTTGGCGTGCATTCAACGCTATGAAAAGATCAACGGTACGGCCGGGCGGATCATGTCATTCGTCGGTTTGCGGTACTACCAGAACACGACGGACGCAGAGATCGCCAAGGTTATGGCGGACGCTCAGGACAAGATCACCACGTATACGACACCGTTGGTCTTTTTCACATTGGAGCTGAACCGGGTCGAGGATGGCGTGTTTAGCGCTTGGTACGATGGCAACCCCGATTTGGAACGCTACAAGCCTGTTTTCGACCGGATGCGCGCCATGCGTCCGCATCAATTGTCGGATGAATTAGAGCGTTTCCTGCATGATCAATCGACGGTTGGTGCCGCGGCCTGGAACCGGTTGTTTGACGAAACCGTTGCTGGGCTAACATTTGTTGTCGACGGGGAAGAAAAGAACCTTGAAGCCACGCTTGATGGATTGACGGATAAGGATCGTTCCAAGCGCGAAGCTGCCGCACGCGAAGTTGCCGCTGTTTTTGGCGAAAACGTTAAGCTTTTTGCCCGCGTCCAC
Organism: Paracoccaceae bacterium; assembly: GCA_028097405.1. Taxonomy (GTDB): domain Bacteria; phylum Pseudomonadota; class Alphaproteobacteria; order Rhodobacterales; family Rhodobacteraceae; genus CALKXV01. Next base: position 61,640 of record JAOHEK010000009.1, read on the forward strand.
AACACGCTTGCCAAGGAAAAGGAAATCGAGGACCGCTGGCGGAAGATGCCAACGCCTCAGTCCGGGCGGCATCTGTCCAATCACGTAGAACCCGAAGTTGTCGAGGCGTTGCGGAACGCCGTCGTCGCGGCTTACCCCAAGTTGTCGCACCGCTATTACGAGCTGAAGCGCGGCTGGATGGGTCTGGACAAGATGGAGGTGTGGGATCGCAATGCGCCTCTGCCGTTGGAATCTGATCGCCTTGTGGGTTGGGAAGAAGCCCGCGCCACAGTTCTGGGCGCTTACGGTGGATTTGATCCCGAAATGGCCAAAATGGCCGAGCCATTCTTTGACAAGGGCTGGATCGACGCGCCGGTGAAGCCCGGCAAGGCTCCGGGCGCCTTCGCGCATCCAACGGTGACGGATGTGCACCCTTACGTGATGCTGAACTATCTTGGCAAACCACGCGACGTGATGACACTGGCCCATGAATTAGGCCACGGCGTTCATCAGTGTTTGGCGGCCGATCAAGGTGAATTGCTGTCATCCACGCCTTTGACCCTTGCGGAAACCGCCAGCGTCTTTGGTGAAATGCTGACGTTCCGCAAACTGCTGGCCGATGCACCAAGCCCAGCCGAGCGAAAAATCCTGCTGGCCGGTAAGGTCGAGGACATGATTAACACCGTCGTGCGCCAAATCGCGTTCTATGACTTTGAATGCAAACTGCACGATGCCCGCGGCCAAGGCGAACTGACACCCGACGATATCGGGGAATTGTGGATGTCTGTGCAGGGCGAAAGCCTTGGCCCAGCGTTCACCTTCATGGACGGTTATGAAAACTTCTGGGCCTACATCCCGCACTTCGTCCACTCACCCTTCTATGTCTACGCCTATGCCTTCGGTGACGGCTTGGTAAATGCGCTTTACGCGGTCTACGAAGAAGGCGACCCGGACTTCCAAACCAAGTATTTCGACATGCTGAAAGCGGGCGGGTCCAAGCACCACAAAGAACTTCTGGCTCCCTTCGGACTGGACGCTAGCGATCCGGCGTTCTGGGACAAAGGCTTGTCGATGATCTCGGGCTTTATTGACGAGTTGGAGGCTATGGAGGGGTAATATTGCCTCTTCACTTCGAGACGAAGCAGGGCTTCGAGGCTGGCAAGGTCAGCCACGATTTCCCTGTGAAACGGCGATCCTTGATGTGGATTGGTTGGTCTATTGCTGTTGTATGCGTCTTTAATCTGTCCGCTATGGCCGTATGGCCTGAAACAGCGTCAGTTTTTGACGTGGTGTGTTCAATGCTCGGACTAGTTGGCGGTTGGGGACTTCTCCGGATGGCCAAGAATGTCAAATGGATTACCGTGAACCGCGAGGCCATTCAGTTCCATCCTGTCGCGGTTGAAGTACGGTTTTCGGATATCGAAAGCCTCTATTTACCATCGCGGGTCGAACGTCATGACAACCCGCCAAACATGGTCGGTCAACTCACGTTAACTAAGAAGACAGCAGATGCTCGATTCATACTAGGCGCGTTGTCCCAATATCAGAGAACATGCCGATTGAATGTGGCTGGATGTGACTCTGATGCTTTGGTTTCCTTCGTGCGCGAAAGAGTACCAAAGATCGAAATTGGTGTATGATGATTATCGAGATTTTCTTGGAGCCAATGTGACAAGGTTTTTTGTCAGGCTCGCGACCCGGCCGCCCAAACCTTCAGCCTAACGAGAACCCTGAATGTCGCCAACAGCACCAACCCGCAAAGCGCCGCTTTTGACACCGTCTCCATCGTTCCGTCGATCAGCATCGCATGGACAACGCTGCCGATGACGATCACGGCTGCAAGGATGGTGTGGCCGATGCGCCAGGCCCTTGGTCGCAGGTGCATTCGGCGACGGAACACGGCCATACAGGCAGAGGCAAAGACCGCCCACATCGCGATCACGCCCCAGTCGGAAAACGGTGTCGGGGACGCGAACAATAGGGCGTCGATGACGTCCGGGGGGCTTGTGATCCAAAGCGCTGCCACATGGACGACGACTGAGAGTACAAGAAGGCTGCCGATCCAGCGGTGCGTTTTTCGTCCGCGCAACGCGGCGAAACCCGGCAGATATCCACCAACTAGTAGGGGTTGCACCAGCAACAGCGCCATTGCGATGATGCCTGATAAACCGGCTAGGATGTAAACCGGGTCTCGCCATGCTAGCAGCGGACTGAATGCAGCGGCGAGGATTGGCACACCAATTGCAATGGAAAGACAGAGCCAGATTAAAGTCGCTCGTGTCGGGCTCATCAGGTTTGGTTGTCCCTAATCAGGCGGGCGCAAGGACGAAATCGACATTCAGCGTGGTGTCGCGCGAACTTGCCATGACGGGGCGCAAAAAGACGGTTTCGAAATCGGAATCGTCATAGGCAAGGTGCCCATGGGCTTGACCAAATGCGGGGACGATTTGCGGCATCTCAAGCTGGAAGAACCCCTTTGCATCGGTCAGCGTTGCGCCGTGGCTTTTCGCATCACGCTCGTGGCCCTCGGTGGTATGCGCCCACATTTGAATGCGTTGACCTTCAAGGGGTGCACCGTCGCCTGCGCGCCTAACAGATCCCGTCATCAAGAAGCCACCACCACCAATCCGTTCGACAATTGGCGCGCCGGGCAGATAGTTGTTGGACCCGCCCCGCATCGTGCGCGTTGGTGCAAGGCCAGCCGCGCGCGCAGGTGTCAGCAAGCCGGAGGTACCCGTTGCCAAAACTGCGGTTCCAGCTGCAAGAAGAGTGCGGCGAGTGGGCAAGACATGGGTCATGATGAAATCTCCCAACAGGTCTGAGTTTGCGTCGGCACTTGATTATAGTGCGATTGTTGTACTTTACGAACTAAGCTGAACGGGCCACGCGATAAACCACTTACACAGCTTCGTGATTTGAAAGCGGCGGGCTTTCGCAAATTTCTCCCAGATCATTCCGAAAGAATGCTCTAGTTTGAGATTCTGACCTGACTGCATGTCCAACCGTGCTTGGCTTGTGGCCTAAAGGAGAGTGACCGTTGAACCTTAACGCTGATTTTACCAAACGCGCACTGGTCCACAGTTCAGACGAACCGTGGGTCGCATCCCCGATGGCCGGTGTCGACCGTCGGATGCTGGATCGGGTCGGGGACGAAGTGGCGCGCGCGACAACCATCGTGCGTTATGCGCCGGGCAGCGCGTTTTCATCGCATGTCCACACCGGAGGTGAAGAGTTCTTGGTGTTGGACGGTGTATTTCAGGATGAACACGGGGATTTTCCGTCAGGCAGCTACATTCGAAACCCGCCCGAGTCCTTCCATACGCCGGGTTCGGAATCGGGTTGCACCATCCTTGTGAAGCTTTGGCAGTTCGATATGGCGGATCGTACCCATGTGCGCGTGGATACCGGGAAAATGCGGTTTCTATTTCAAGGTGAGGGTGTTGAGGTCATGCCGTTGTTCGCGGATGGCCGTGAAGACGTTGTGCTGGAGCGATGGGCGCCAGGGACCGAAGTGCAGTTGGCGGGGCACGACGGCGTTGAGATTTTCGTTCTGGACGGCGGGTTTGCTGAAGGGGGCGATACGCTTAAGGTCGAAAGCTGGCTGCGTCTGCCAAAAGGTCATTCAACCACTGCAGTTGCCGGTTCCGAAGGCGCGAAGCTTTGGATCAAACGGAACCATTTGGCTGAAACCCCAACGGCTCCATCAGCGGCGTAACGCGCTGACGCCAAGGAAAATCAAGGCGGCAGCGCAGACGATCGAGGGGCCAGCGGGCGTATCCAGAAACCACGCTCCCGCCAGACCTGCGACAACCGACAAGACGCCGATAAGGGACGCAAAAAGCGCCATCCGTTCTGGCGTTTCGGCCAAAGGGCGGGCCGCTGCTGCGGGGATGATCAGCATCGCCGAGATCAAAAGTGCGCCAACAACCTTGATTGCGACCGCCACCACGATGGCCAGTGCTAACGTCAGAACCAGTTGTTCGCGTTTCGGATTGATGCCGGCTGCCGACGCCAAATCTTCGTTCAGCGTTGCAGTCAATAACGCGTGCCAGCGCCAAGACAGTAGCCCGGCTACCATCAATGCGCCCAGCCAAATTACCACCAGATCGGTGCGTCCCACGGCAAGTATGTCGCCAAACAAAAACGCCTCGATATCGATGCGGACGCCGTCAAGGAACGACACTGCGACCAACCCGGCGGCCAAAGCCGAATGCGACGCGACGCCAAGGGCAGTGTCCACGCTTTGAGACGCGCTTCGCCACGTGACGAACAAGGCCATGGCCAATGCGATGACCAAGACGCCGCCAAAAATCGGAAGGTCCAACGCTAAGGCCAACGCGACGCCAAGGATCGCGGCATGTGCGGTTGCATCGCCAAAGAACGCCATCCGTCGCCATACGACGAAGCACCCCAGCGGGGCTGCCGCGATGGCCACACCGATGCCTGCAAGGGTCGCGCGGACAAGGAAGGAATCAAGGAGGCTCATTCGTGTGAATGCCCGTGGTCATGGGCATGATCGTGTTCGTGCCGGTATAGGGCCAATGCGCCTTGTGTTCCGGTCCCAAACAACGCCCGGTATTCTGGGGCCGAGGCGACGTGTTCGGGTGTACCGTGGCAGCAGACGTGACCGTTCAAGCAGACAACTCGGTCGCTTGCTGCCATCACCACATGCAACTCGTGGCTGACCATCAGTATGGCGCAGCCCAGTTCGCGTCGAAGCTCTTCGATCAAATGATAGAACTCGGCCGAGCCCGGCTGATCGAGCCCTTGCGTCGGCTCGTCCAAAAGCAACAGTTCGGGGCGTCCGATCAATGCGCGCGCAAGTAAGACCCGTTGAAATTGGCCGCCTGAAAGCCCGCTAAGCGGACGGTTGGCCAGCTCGTTGGCGTCGACCCGACTTAGCGCGGTGATCGCTTCGTCTTCGGCAATGCGACGTGGCAAATCCAGAAAGCGGCGGACGGTGATCGGCAGCGTGCTATCGATTTGCAGCTTCTGTGGAACATATCCGAGCCGCAACCCCGGCTTTTGTGTGATATGGCCGGTTTCAGGCCGAACGGCCCCGATGATTGCACGTAGCAAGGTAGACTTGCCAGACCCGTTGGGGCCAACAATTGTGACAATCTCGCCCGGGTTCAGTTGTAGATCGATGTGGTTCAGGACTGGCTTGCCACCAAGTTTCACGCCCAATCCTTCGACGTTAAGCAGCGTCATTGCGCTGCCTCCAGACACTTTGGGCAAAGTCCGATAGCTTCCACCACTGCGCGTTCGATCTGAAACCCCACGTCTTTGGCGACCTGACCCAAACGACCCTTGGTGGGTTCGGACGGGGCCTCGGCTACGGCGTCGCACCCCCGGCAGATCAAAAAGGTTGGTGAGTGCGTTTCGCCGGGATGTGCGCAGGCGATAAAGGCATTCAGCCGTTCAATGCGATGCGCAAACCCGTGTTTCACCAGAAAGTCCAAGGCGCGATAGGCCGTCGGCGGTGTCGCTCCTTTGCCCAGAATGTCGAGGATTTCGTAAGCCCCCAAGGCGCGATGTTCTTCCAGCAGGATTTTCAGCACGCGCTGACGCGCTTCGGTCAGTTGGAGTCCGGCAGAACGGCAATGTGCATCAGCTGCTGCGATACCGGTTGCGATGCAATGTTTGTGGTCGTGATTTTCAAATCCAATCATTCGGGGTTGATATGTTATAATATAACGAATATCAAGCCGCCTTGTCCAAGAGGGTTACCAAATGTTTCGATCCATCCTAATCGCTTCCGTTGTCTTCGCCGCCCCTTTGCGAGCCGAGGTGCCATCTGTTTTGACCGACATCGCTCCGGTCCACAGTCTTGTCTCAATGGTGATGGAGGGTGTTGGCACGCCGCAACTTCTGCTGCGTCCGGGCACTTCGCCTCATAGCTATGCGATGCGTCCCTCGGAAGCTGCTGCACTTCAGTCTGCTGATGTGGTTGTCTGGGTCGGGGACGGGCTAACGCCATGGTTGGAAGGCCCAATCGAGCGTTTGGCGGGTGATGCCGAGATTCTTGGATTGCTTGAGATTGCGCCGGTTCAACGAGAAAACGCGGAAGATCACCACGATGGCCACGACGACGAACACGACGACGAACAAGATGACCATACCGCTGAACACGAAGATGATCATCACGATGACCATGGTGACATTGATCCGCATGCATGGCTTGACCCGGAAAACGCGATTCATTGGGTGCGTGTTATCGCGGATACGTTGGCCACGCGTGACGCCGAAAATGGCGACACCTATCGTAAGAACGCAAGTGCGGCTGCGGCAAAAATCGCCGATATGCAAAGCAAGATCGCTGCCACCTTCGCGGAAGGTGACGCCCCTAGCTATGCGGTGCAGCACGACGGCTATGGCTACTTTGAAGCGCGGTTCGGGCTGGCCCATGCCTTTGCAATCACGACAACACACGCGGTCAGCCCCGGTCCAGCGCGAATCGCCGAATTGCGAGAATCGGTGCTGAAATCGCCCATAGATTGCGTTCTGACCGACGGATTCGAAGCGATAGGCCTGCTGAATACTGTGCTCGAAGGGCATCAGACTCGGGTCGTAAACGCCGATCCGACCGGTGCGGAATTCACCCCCGGACCCCTTCTGTACATAGACCTTACGCGGAATCTTGCCGATACGATTGCGGCCTGCTGAATACGCGTAACGTCAGAGAAAGACTCACAGAAAGCCCTGTTGCGTTGACCTGACCTACGGGAGTTGCCACACTTTCGCCGTATTTGCGTTCCTGGGGGTTGGTTTCGCGGTAATGACTGTTCGAAGGTTTAAACTGCTTCCGCAGCCTAGTGCTGTGGAAGCCGACATATTGCACGAGCTGCCGCCCGATCCGGAAGATTTTCCGGTCGAGGTGTATTCCGTCGCGCGCATGGCGCAGGGCGGACGTTGGCGCACGGAAGCAATGCGCAGCTATGATCGGCCCGTGCTGGTCTGGTTCACGCGTGGTCAGGGTCGTCTGACTGTTGCGGGACGAACAGCGGGCTATGGTCCGCACAACCTTGTTTTTCTACCCGCCCAAACGATGCATGGGTTCACGACCACAGGTCCGGTCTTGGGCTCGGTTGTGTTTCTGCCGCGTGACGATGGTTATGACTGGCCGGACGAACCGATCCATCTGCGTTTGAATGAAGTCCAACTTCAGCGCGAGTTGACCGGGCTGGTCGACGACATGCAGCGCGAAATAAACACAGGCTCCATCCAAGCATCGCGTGCTTTGGGCTATCATGCGGGCTTGTTATCGGTCTGGCTGGCGCGAACGTCTGCCGCTTATCTTAATGTCTCGGACGCCAATGAGCACCAAAGAGCCGATTCAGCGGCGCATCGTTTGGCAGAAGCCTATACATCACTGGTCGAGAGGGATTTTCGCCGCCCCGAAGGTGTTCAACGCTATGCACAACTACTCGGGGTTACCCCGACGCATTTATCCCGGGTTTGCCGTAAGGTTTCTGGTCGCCCGGCATTGGACCTTCTGACGGATCGTCGCCATTTTGAAGCGAAGCGACTGTTGACGGACACGCGCATTCAGATCGCCCATGTGGCCAATCAATGCGGTTTCGCATCGGCGGCTTACTTCACGCGGGCCTTCCGCGCGCGGACAGGTAAAAGTCCGTCAGAATTCCGAGCAAAGGTCTAAATCGTCGCTATATGTCGTTTTCGGATGAATGATATGTCGCAAATGTTATACAGAGCGGCAGAACAGGCCATTGACGTCGCATCGAGACCGTGACGGAATAGACTAGGGGTCACAGAATATAAGGTAAAGCGGATGAATCCGCGATGAATGTCACAGGGAGTACTGACATAATGACATCGAAACAAAATCTTCATCCAGCGGCGCTGATGCACGCAGATGAGCTACGTGAAGGCAAGATTGACCGCCGTGAGTTTCTTACAAGGGCAACTGCACTTGGAGTTACGACAACAGCCGCTTACGGGCTGATCGGCGTTGCTGCGCCTGTGAAAGCAGCTGGGCACGCCCAAGCGGGTGGAACGCTTCGCATCCAGCAGGAAGTTCGGGCGTTGAAAGACCCACGGACGTACGACTGGAGCCAAATCGCGAACTACAGCCGCGGTACGCTTGAGTATCTTGTCGAATACAACAATGACGGATCCTTCACGCCAATGCTGCTTGAAAGCTGGGAAGTGAACGACGACGCGACCGAGTACACGTTGAAAGTGCGTCCGGGCGTCAAGTGGAACAACGGCGACGATTTCACAGCAGAAGACGTGGCACGCAACATCATTGGCTGGGCCGACAAAAAGGTTGAAGCCAACTCGATGGCTGGCCGCTTTGCGACACTTGTCGATGCAGACACTGAACAGGCGCGCGACGGTGTTGTGGAAGTGGTCGATAATCTGACTGTTCGCCTGAACCTGCCAAACCCTGATATCTCGATCATTCCGGGCATGGCTGATTATCCGGCTGCTATCGTGCATTCGTCCTTCGATGCTGACGATGCTCAAAATTCTGTTGGCACGGGTCCATTCGTGATGACAGAATTGGAAGTTGGCGTTAAAGGCGTCATTACCAAGAACACTGATCATGACTGGTGGGGCACAGCCGTCTTTGGTGAGCCCGCGCTGGACAGCATTGAATTCATTGATTTCGGGACCGACCCTGCTGCTTGGTTGGCCGCGATCGAATCCGATGAAGTCGACATGCTTTATGAATCGGTTGGTGAATTCATCGACGTCATGGATGATCTGGGCCTTGAAAAGACGCAGGTTGTCACGGCATCAACGATTGTGATCCGTCCAAACCAGTTGGCTGAAATCGACGGCAAAAAACCTTATGCCGACAAGCGCGTGCGTCAGGCTATTAATTTGGCGATCGACAACGAAGTCTGTCTTGAACTGGGCTTTGGTAACCGCGGCGTCGTCGCTGAAAACCACCACGTTGCACCGGTTCACCCAGAGTATGCTAAACTTCCACCTATCAAGCGCGACCCAGAAGCGGCGCGGGCTTTGATGGAAGAAGCTGGCATGATGGATTTCGAGCACGAGATCATCTCGATTGATGATGACTGGCGCAAGAACACCACCGATGCCGTTGCGGCGCAACTTCGCGACGCTGGGTTCAAGGTGAAACGGACAATCCTGCCCGGTTCCACCTTCTGGAATGATTGGGCCAAATATCCTTACAGCTCGACCAACTGGAACCACCGTCCCTTGGGCGTTCAGGTTCTGGCACTTGCGTATCGCTCAGGCGAGGCTTGGAACGAATTCGGTTGGGCAAATGCCGAGTTCGACGCGCTTCTGACCGAAGCTTTGGCCATCGCCGATGCCGACAAGCGCCGCGAAGTCACGAAGAAGATGGAGATGCTAGTCCAGGAAGAAGGCGTGACAAACCAGCCTTACTGGCGCTCGCTCTTCCGTCACTCGAAGCCGGGTTTGGTGGGCAACGCGATGCATATCTCGTTTGAAATCCACCCCTACAAGCTGGGTTTCGCAGCCTAACTTCAAATATCGAAGGGCGCCCAGTGTGGCGCCCTTCTTTTTTGCACCGATGGGCTATCGCCCATAACAATGGGCCGCAAAGGTCTGACCGGTGCCTGACAACGGGGAACCTCCATGGCAAGTTTCATCCTGCGCCGATTGGGCGTGATGATCCTGACTGCATTGTGTCTGACATTTATCGTCTTCTTTCTGACAAACCTTTATCCCAACTTGGAAAAGCTGGCTAAAACGCAAGGCAACCAGCGGATGTCAGACGACGCCGTAACCTCGTTTCTGACCAAAAACGGCTATCTTCAACCGCTGCCAGTCAAATACGCCCAATGGCTCGGTGTTCTGCCCGGATATGTCCATGAAGACCCCGAAACCGGCGACGTGACCGCTAAATGCGCACGACGCGGACAAGAGCCAAGCGAAGTCGCTTCATTCTGTGGACTGCTGCAGGGCGAGTGGGGCTTTTCGACAGTCTTCAAAGACGATGTCAGCACCATTGTAAGCAAGCGTCTGTGGCTGACAGGCAAGTTGATGCTGTGGGTGATGATCCTGATGATCCCATCCGCGCTGATCATTGGTATTTTGTCTGGCATGCGGGAAGGCTCGCGATTGGATCGATCCCTGTCCACCTTCTCAATCGCATCATCGGCTACGCCTGAATATGTCTCGGGCGTGATATTCATCACTCTTTTGGCATCATCATCGGGCTGGAAAATCTTCAAGGGCACGGCGACATCGGCGGCCGATGGCGCGACCTTCGAAAATTTCTTCCTGCCGGTTCTGACCATATCGCTTTATGGCGTCGGCTATATCGCCCGAATGACCCGCGCCTCGATGGCCGAGGTCATGACAGCGCAATACATCCGCACCGCGCGTCTGAAAGGCGTTAGTTTCCAGAAGATCGTCATGCGTCACGCCCTGCGCAACGCGCTGATCGCGCCCTTCACGGTGATCATGCTGCAGTTCCCGTTCTTGCTGAACGGCGTGGTGATCACTGAGACATTGTTCAACTACAAAGGCTTCGGCTGGACCTTGGTCCAAGCCGCGGGCAACAACGACATTGAACTGCTTTTAGCCTGCTCTGTCGCTGCTGTTGTCGTGGTGCTGGTGACGCAGCTCATATCCGACATCGGCTATGTTTTCCTGAACCCCCGAATTCGGATCGCGTGAGAGGATCACACAAATGGACCCGCTAACCTGGACAGGCTCGCTTGCGTTTCTCAACCCGATCTTTCTATTCGCATGGGTGGCCTTAGGCATCGCCGTTGTCGTGCAGATCATCACAACCTTTATGGCCACCGAAGCCGATATGCGCGGCCAAGTCAGCGTCGCCATTCAAGGCCCAGTCGAATATGCGACGCTTGGCGTCAAGATGATCTTCGCCTTTATCGTGCTTTTGTTTCTGGCCTATGTGATCGGCGGTATTCTGATGCCGTCACTAGAGGCGAAAGGCATTATCGGTACGATCTCAACCCGGCTTCTACCCGTTTGGATCGCGCTTGCGGTGACCTTCGCCCTGTCCATCGCTTATAAACGCCGTTTGGGGCTTTACGGCAAAATGTTTGACAGCATCGTGGGCATGATCGGCTATGCTATCGTCATGTTCTGGGTCTTCGTCGCGATATTCGGAGCCTTGGACCTGATTGTTACCCACGATCCACTGGCACAAGTCTCAGGCATGAAGAACAAAGTGCCGGGCACCGCGCTGCCGAACCCGGATGGCGATTTCGGCTTCTATCTTCTGGGTGGCGATAACCTTGCCCGCGACGTTTACAGCCGTGTGATCAAAGGCGCATGGGAAGTCGTAAAGATCGCCCCTTTTGCCACTTTGTTCGCTTTCATGGTCGGCATTACGTTAGGCCTTCCAGCGGCATACTATGGTGGCAAACTCGACACGATCCTCAGCTTCATCGCTAATCTGGTCCTCGCCTTCCCGGTCATCCTGCTGTTCTATCTGCTGGTCACACCCGAAATCGTGGCCACAGGTATCCCGATCTATATGGCGGCGGTTCTGTTCATATTTCCGCTGATCTTCATCACTATCCTGATTAATTCGCGGTTCTTCGTTCAGCCAAAGAAACGAAATATCTACCTAGGCATCTCGCTCGCAATCGGCATCTGGATCTATCTTGGCATCGCCTGGAACGCTGATCCCTTTGGCATCATCGACTTCCCGCCCAACCTCTTGGTGGTTTTTGTTTCTGTGGTCTTCGTGAACTCGC
>JAOHEK010000090.1 GCA_028097405.1 Paracoccaceae bacterium
CGCAACCGTGATCCGCCATATCGACAGTCTGGAAGATCGTTTGGGTGTGAAACTTTTCCAACGCCATGCACGTGGATACAGCTCGACCGAAGCAGGCAAGGACCTGTTGCAGGTCGCGCAGGCGACAGACGACCAGTTCTCGCAATTGGTCAGCCGCATTCGGGGTCGGGGTGACGAAGTTTCGGGCGAATTGGTGGTCACGTCGCTTTCCACCGCCTCGCCCAGAATGGCGGTCACATTGGCGCGCTTTCAGCAAAAGTACCCTGATTTGATCATACGGTATTTGACGGGCGAAGAACTGCTGCGGTTGGAATATGGTGAGGCGCATGTGGCGATCCGCGCGGGCAATAAGCCGGACAATCCCGACAACGTGGTTCAACCCTTCGTTCCACAAGAAGTGTCACTCTATGCCTCGCGCACATATGTCGATACTCGCGGGTTGCCCAATTCTCCCGACGATCTGGGTGATCACACATTCATCGGATTTGACGATTTCACGTCGCGCGCACCTTTCTATCGCTGGCTTGTTCAGAACGTGTCGGCCGAGAGAATAATTTTTCGCGCCAACGACATAACAGTGATCCGCGAAGCCATTCTGGCAGGGGTCGGGCTGGGCTTCAGCACCATTTGGGAAGCGGAACGATTTCCCGAGCTGGTACAGGTGTTCGATCCATTCCCGGATTGGTCGATCCCAACATGGCTGGTCACCCATGTGGATTTGCACAGGACAACCAAGGTGCAATCCTTCCTAAGCTTTCTGAAAGAAGACGCGAAAACTTGGTAAGCTAGCTGTCTAGTTCGTGCGAAAGGAACGTCTCAAACGCGTCAAGGTCCACGGGTTCGAACTGCCCAAATCCCTGCATCCAGACGCTGGCGTCTTTCATGGCTTGCGGATCCAGCTTACACCACGTCACGCGGCCCCGTTTTTCCTGCGTAATCAGGCCTGCGCGGGTCAAAACCCCAAGGTGCTTTGAAATGGCTGCAAGCGAGACCTCGAACGGCTCGGCTACATCCGTGACGGCCATGTCGTCTTCCAACAACATGGTCAGAATGGCACGCCGGGTCGGATCGGCCAAAGCCTGAAAGATGGTATCAAGTGTTGCCATGGCGAGCCATGTGACCGAACCGCAGGGGGTAGGTCAAGAGGGCCCTGCGAACGGCCGCGATGCTAAGGTGTGATAGGGCCGTGCGCCGGATCAAAGGGTTTCGGACATTGATCGAGTTTTCCGACGCCGCGTCGCAACTTAACTAAAGCAGACCTTGGTCAATCATGCAGCATTTCAGAGACCTCGACGATTGCTCAGCCGATGTTGGCGTATGCAGCAGCAGGACTAACAAGAGATGTATTACAGGCATGTTCGCAGCATGATTGAAAAAGCCCGCGGATCAAGAATATATCCTAGGGCATGCAGGCCAAATCACTGATGTTCGTGCCGATCGCAGCATTGGTCAAAGAGGGTTCCAAGCCGACCGCCGATGCGGCGCAGCATCTGCCACAGAAGCATCAATTTTCCCGACATGATCGGCCCAAAGCCGCCGTCCGTCAGGGAGCTCGGATGTTGCGGTGCGGCCCGTCAGACCGGCCGTTCGCTGCAGGTGCAAAATCGAGCCGATGGCGAACTGATAGTGTGCGGACGGAGCGATGCAACACATGCTTCGAAACTAGCTCACTTTCAGAATGCTCATGACTTGTAGTTCGCAATTGGACTTGTTACCGAGAGGTGATAAAATCTTGCAAGGTGTCTTATGCGTTTCTTTTTCAATAAAAATTCCAAACTCGCTGCCATCATCATGGCGCTACCTTGCATGGCACTCGCGCAAGAACCAGTTGCTTTGAATGATCCAAATATTGGCATGTCTGCACAATTGAACAGCGATCTAGCGTGGCAAGTGGACGTGACCTCAGGGGGAGGACAGTCGACTATTGCTGCAGTCCATCAGGACGGTGAGAATCTCATCTTGCTCCAAGTCGTGACCATGTTGGAGGTCAATCCGGCTGCACAATCGGATGCTGCACGGGTTGAATTTACAACGAACGAGTTCCTTGAAGGGTTATGCGGCCCTTTCAGTTGCGCCGACATGACCGACCGGGAATACATTGCTGTCGGTGATCGGCATGCATGGGTTCTTGAAACCGATTTGGGTTTGCAGGATTTCAAAAGTTTGGGGCTAACGGAAACCATAATGGCAGCCACAACAACGCCACAGGGCTACATGCAGTTATTTTCGCTTCATACGGCGCCCGGACAGTCTGGTGACCTGAAAGAAGACCTCATCGACGCGGTGGCTAGCGCGTCATTCGAATAAGCTCTGCCAAAGCCAACGTACGTGCCAACCGTAGCATCTTTACGTGAAAGGCGTTTTGCCCTGTCATGGACAGGCTCAAAGCGGACCTCGGATGCAGCGGAGCAATTGGAAAAAATTGCTGAACCTCAGCGTCAAGAATGGCCCATTGCCGACCTTGGTCGCCGGTTAGGTATGCTGCGGTGCGGCCCGTTATTGTGGACATTCTTGCGCCCTCCATAATTCTGTTGGCTGTTACGTCGGTCTGTGGGACAAAGTTGTTATTGATCACCGCGCCACGAACGTCCGCATTGGATTGGGTGCAAGCGCGCTCAATAGCACCTTGGGTGGGAACCGCATATTCGCGGCTTGGTGCTTGAACAGGTGCTTCGCACTGTCTTCGAAGATGAGCAGGTCTAGAAAGAATCTCGCTTTTTTGAAACATCGCTTTTTCTTTCGTCCCGTATTTGGCAAGCTTGTCAAAATGGACAAAGAAAGCCGAGGATGAGCATCACCACAGTTTGTGCAACCATATCGGCAATGGCGATCATCCTACTTGCTCGCATCGTTACAGCAGTTCGTGCGATTTGGGATGGTGTCGAACCGGTCCCATCCAAACGCGTTTATTTCGCAAATCATACAAGCAATGGCGATTTCGTCCTGATCTGGACTGTCCTTCCGCCGCATATGAGACGTATGACCCGCCCGGTTGCCGCTGCTGACTATTGGCTGACGTCAAAGCTGCGCACATTTATTGGCTGCGACGTTTTCAACGCAGTTTTGATTGATCGCAACCCAGAGACGCGCAAAGAGGACCCAGTTAGCCAGATGGCGTCTGCGCTGGACGCAGGCAGCTCTTTGATCCTTTTTCCGGAGGGGACGCGAAACACCACTGATGATGTGCTTCTTCCCTTCAAGTCAGGGATTTTCCATCTGGCGACGCAGCGGCCAGATGTCGATCTGGTTCCAGTTTGGATCGAGAACCTCAATCAGGTCATGCCCAAAGGTGAGTTCTTGCCTATCCCTTTGATTTGTACGGTCCGCTTTGGAGAGCCGCTGCGCCTAGATGCGAATGAGACCAAAGACGATTTTCTGGCGCGAAGTCAATCGGCGCTGCTTAATCTCAAGGAAGATGGGGATTTGGTATGAATGCGCCTGCTGAGTTTGGTCTTTTGATTGGTGGCGTATTTTGCGTTCTAATCTTTGCATCTGCGGTCGCTGCCTTTTTGAAAAGTAAGCTGGCCGCTGACCAGACAGATCTGGTGATCGAAAATCTGACTGCACGGATCAACGCTTGGTGGGCGATGGTCGCCCTTTTGGCCATAGCCATGCTGTTCGGGCGTGCAGGTGCCGTGACGCTTTTTGCCCTGCTTTCCTTTGCCGCGATGCGAGAATTCCTGACACTAACGGCGAAATCTCGTGCAGATCACTATGCATTGGCCACCGCCTTCTTCTTCGTTTTACCTG
>JAOHEK010000091.1 GCA_028097405.1 Paracoccaceae bacterium
CTACTTTGACTGGGCGCATGGACCGTTGCACCGCTCACGACAAAACGCCTATCTGTCATGGTTGAAGAATATAGCGCCTGAGACCTACGATAAGATTTTCCCGCGTCAGGCAAACCCCGATGACACCAAGATTCCGGCGTCGCAACGAAGCGCTGTGTGCGACCTGCCAGACCAC
This sequence comes from Paracoccaceae bacterium, assembly GCA_028097405.1. GTDB lineage: Bacteria > Pseudomonadota > Alphaproteobacteria > Rhodobacterales > Rhodobacteraceae > CALKXV01. Next base: position 176 of record JAOHEK010000091.1, read on the forward strand.
CTCAGCTTCAATACATGGGTCGGCCAGCAGGCCCAACAGCACCTTTCCGAGGAACCGTTCTTCGGCATCGCAAGCTTCGTCGTCGGCCAATCAATGGGCGCATCCAGCACGATTGTCGAACCCCTTGACCTACGCGCGTTGCATCAAGCCGACGCGGCCCTTGCCGCGATCCTACAGGCCCTACCAAAGAATACTGTGGTCACGGTCACGTCCGGCAGGGGCAACGCAGACGACGCAGCCACGCCATTCCCCTTGCAAGAAGCCGCGATCAAAGTGCCGTTGCTCGTCTGCCCACCCGGCCCAACAACGCGAACAATCCGACAGGCGGTCTCGACCATCGATATCGCCCCAACACTTTACGAACTCGCCAACATACGCTCGCCGCAACGCATACAGGGCAACTCCTTAATCTCAGCCCCGCCACGCGGCTGGTCGCTTAGCCGTTTACGTCATCCCGACATGCCACACCAAAGCGCGCTGGTGTCAAGGCGCTGGAAACTCGTCACAACACATGGCGCACCCGGCATGCAGCTTTATGACATCCAAGCCGACCCAGAAGAAACTCAAAACCTCGCCAGAGCACCTGGCCGCCAAGCCGATCTTGAGGCCATGCTAGACCTGATGATAGACGCCCGCGTGGCACTCGAAGACCGAACCGAACCCCGGATTGCGAAGTTCTAAGCATGACCAATCGCCCCAACATCCTTTTCATCTGCACCGACCAGCAACGCGCTGACAGTCTTGGCTGCACAGGTGCCCCTTGGGCGGTGACCCCAAATCTGGACCAACTGGCCAGCCAAGGCACGCTGTTCGAAAACTGTTACGTCCAAAACCCGGTTTGCAGCCCGTCGCGCGCGTCACTGTTCACTGGCAAATACCCCTCAAACCACGGACTTTACGCCAACGGCGTACCCCTGCCGGAAGACCAGCATATGTTCACACGCACGTTGGCGGATGCGGGCTACGATTGCGGAATGATCGGCAAACAGCACCTTGCCCCCTGCGATACTTGGCGTACCGAGCCCCGCCGCGATGATGGCTATCGCGTTTTCGAATGGGCGCATGGGCCAAACCACCGGGCTTTGGAAAACGACTATCACCGTTGGTTACGCAAAACGCACCCGGATGTTTATCAAGCTATTTTCCCCGACACCGGAGCGAACGAAAACACCGAATACAGCAACCGCGCCCGCACCAGCACACCGATCGACCATGTGACCTTTGAAGCGCATTATTCACATTGGGTGGGCGAACGAGCCATCGACTTTATCACTCACGACCGGGACAAAAATGAGCCATTTTTCCTGATGGCGAACTTCTTTGATCCGCATCATTCCTTCGGCGCACCGCAGGAATTTCGCGACCTGATCGATGCAGACGCCATCCCAGCCCCCGTGACCAAATCCGGTGAGCTGGACGAAAAACCAGACCCTCACCGCGCTTATTCTGAGAAAAGCTATAGCGGCACAGCACCCGGCTTTCAGGATTATTCGGCCGAAGAAATCAAGGAAATCCGCGCCCAGTACTGGGCCATGATTGCATTAATTGATCACGAAGTGGGGCGCATTCTAGACGCGCTCGCCGATGCTGGGCAGCTGGAAAATACGTTCGTCGTGTTCACGTCGGATCACGGAGAAATGCTGGGCAATCACCTTCAGCTTTTGAAGGGACCACAGCTTTATGATGATCTGACGCGCGTTCCCTTGATTGTGCGCTGGCCGGCCAAGATAGCCGTACCAAATACAGTTCCAAATCTAGTGCAATGGATCGACCTGACGGCCACCATTCTGGACGCCTGCCGCTGCGCACCGGGTGCGGGCGTTCAAGGCCAGTCGCTGTTACCGCTCGCTTTAGGTGAAACGTCGGATTTCCGACCGTGGACGCTTAGCGAATACCGATATTCGGGCTTTGCCACCGATCCGCTGATCATGACAACCATGTTGCGCCACGGCGACTGGAAGCTGATCCTTTGGCACGGGGAACCCGCTTCCGGAAATACCCGCGACGGCGAACTATATAACCTGTCAAACGACCCGGACGAGCTGCAAAATTTGTTCCATAACCCGGATCACGTCGCCCAGCGGCGACGAATGAAACACCTCATGATCGACGCGATGGCAGACGCCGAAGACCGAACGCACCCTCAGGTTCGATCTTGGTGACTGATCACCGCCGAAGGGCAACGACACAGCCCGGCTTAGCCCTCAGCACCTAGGAAAACTTGCGCGAACTGCGCACGTAGTTCTTTCTTTTGTACTTTGCCCATGGCGTTGCGCGGCAAGGCCTCAAGAACGGCAAAATGACGGGGTCGTTTGAAACCGGCTAGATCACGCTTCACCGCAGCTTTGATGGCCTCCAGATCGCAGTTTACTTCCGGCTCGGCCACCAGAACTGCCACAACGCTTTCGCCAAAATCGGAATGCGGCGCGCCTACAACCGCGCTTTCCATCACGCCCGGAAGATCGTCCAGAAACATCTCGATCTCTCTAGGGTAAATGTTGAAACCGCCCGAGATAATCACATCCTTGCTGCGTCCAACGATGGTGACATAGCCGTCCGCATCAACCATCGCCAAATCACCGGTGATGAAAAACCCGTCCTCGCGCAACTCTTCGCGGGTCTTTTCGGGCATTTTCCAATAGCCTTTGAACACGTTCGGACCGCGCACCTCTAAAACGCCAATGTCGCCCTGAGGCAGCTCCTCACCTGTTTCAGGATCGCAGACTTTGACCGTGACACCGGGCAGCGCAAAGCCAACCGTGCCTGCGCGGCGTTCGCCGTCATAAGGGTTGGAGGTGTTCATATTGGTTTCGGTCATGCCGTATCGTTCAAGGATAAGGTGGCCGGTCCGAGCCTCAAATCGTTCGTGGGTTTCGGCCAAAAGAGGGGCTGAACCAGATATGAAAACCCGCATATGCGTCGCGAGGTCCGTGGTGAAACGCGCGTCATCCAAAAGACGCGTGTAAAATGTCGGAACCCCCATCATGGCGGTGGCCTTGGGCAAGCGTGCGATCACGGCATCGACGTCGAACTTTGCCAGCCATATCATCGCGCCGCCCGCCAAAAGCGAAACATTACAGGCCACGAAAAGACCATGGCTGTGAAAGATTGGCAGGGCGTGCAGCAGCACGTCATCGGCAGTGAAATGCCAACCTTCGGCCAAAGCCTGCGCGTTGGACAACAGGTTTCGCTGGGTCAGCATCGCGCCTTTCGACCGTCCCGTTGTTCCTGACGTATACAAAAGGGCTGCAAGGTCGTCATCGCCGCGTGTCGCGACCGGCGCATCGGTGGATTGCACCGCCACCAAATCCGCCAGCGTGCCCGTTCCGTCCCCGGCCAGTGTATGCAAGATGCAGTCGTTGGCCGCAACGATCTCAACGAGAGTATCCATTTCATCTGGCCCACAGACAAAAAGCGCGGCCCCACTGTCACCGACAAAATAGGAAAGCTCGGTCGCGGTATAAGCCGTGTTCAGCGGTAAGAA
>JAOHEK010000092.1 GCA_028097405.1 Paracoccaceae bacterium
TGTCGAAGGTCGAATAGGTCATCTGCCGCGCCTCCGCTCGATCTCGGCACCGACGATCATGGCAGCCAAGCCCGCGACCAAAAGGTTCATACCGGCAGGCAGCCACAACAGAGCCATGGCCACAACCACTGAAGTTACGGCTGCGCCCACATGCGCCAGCGTTTTGACCATGGTGCCAACAAGTGCGAGGAATAAGATCGGCATTGCAAAATCAATCGACAGGTTGTCTGGCAGAGCACTTCCCGCAATAGCGCCGACATAGGTTCCGATGATCCAAATCGGAGTCATCGCGGACATGGTTCCAAGGAAGTATGCGACTTTTTCGTTCAGTGTCATTTCTGGACGTTTTTCGTACTCGATGATCCCAAGCGCATAGCTGGCGTCGACGTTCAGATAGGCGATCACCAAGCGCTTGCCAAAACTGGCACGACCTAAGTGTGGCTGCAGGCTGGCTGAATACATCGCGGTGCGTAGGTTTACGGTAAGCCCTGCCAAAATGGCCGCCCAGATAGGGACAGCGTCTGTCATCAGTTGCACGACGGTGAATTGCGCCGACCCCGCGATCACCAGAATTGACATGCTGACCGTCTGAACAACTGTCAGCCCGGTTTCAGCGGCGACAAGGCCGAACAGAACGGCAAACGGGGCACCCATCACAAGGAAGGGTACGCTGGCGATCAAACCCCGAAGGAAGGCTGATTTTTCGGTGGTGGAGGACATTGGCTCGCCCTAGTCTCTGTCTGACGCGCATAGCGCAGGTTAGAAGGGGACGCAAATCATGGGTCGTGATGACACCCATAACTATTTGATCGCTCCGAACCCCGGAAACACGCGTCTGACGCGTGTTGTGCAAGGTGTGGACGAAGCGGGCAAGGCGGCGGATATTCCGGTGGTGGAAGAACGTCCGTTGACGGTGTTTTTGAATGGTCAGGAAATCGTCACCGCGATGACCATCGGTGATTATCCTGAATATCTGGCGCTTGGCTTTCTGCGGAACCAGCGAATGCTTCAGCTCGGCGAAAGTGTGACGGGTGTGGATTTCGACGAAGAGCTTGAAACGGTTGTTGTGCGCACAGACGGGTCGACCACCTATGAAGAAAAGCTGAAGAAAAAAACCCGAACCAGCGGCTGCGCGGTCGGCACGGTGTTCGGGGATATGATGGAGGGGCTTGACGATTTGACCTTGCCCAAGGCTCTGGTTCACACGTCATGGCTTTACACGTTGTGCAGCATCATCAACCGCACGCCGTCGGTCTATCTGGAAGCGGGGGCCATTCACGGCACTGTTCTTTGCCGTCAGGATAATCCGATGGTCTATATGGAGGATGTCGGGCGTCACAACGCCGTTGATAAGATCGCAGGTTGGATGCTGAGCGAAGGCGAGGATGGGGCGGATAAAATTCTTTACACCACGGGGCGTCTTACGTCTGAGATGGTGATCAAATGCGCGCTGATGGGCATTCCGGCGCTGGTGTCGCGATCGGGCTTTACAGCTTGGGGTGTGGATATTGCCCGCGAGGTGGGTATGACCCTAATCGGGCGGATGCGCGGTGCGCGATTTACCTGTCTTTCTGGCGAAGATCAGCTGGTTCGTGATGCCGAACCCAAACATGTGCAGGATAAAAAAGCCCGATGAACGAAGCTGTTTCAATGACCATCAGTTACGATCGAAAACTTTGGCGGCGTGGTATGACTGGGTGGTGGCGAAGCGTTGTCCCGCCCCAACCGTTTGCACAACGGGCGATTTTTTGGGCCGTGATCTGGGTTGCCATTGGCGCTTTGGCGGGATCGATGTCTCTCTTTGGGTTGCCCACTGGCTATGTTGCTGCGGGGCTTGTTGGGGCAGGCCTTTTGATTGGCGTTTTCACCTATCTGCAACGCACGCGGATGTCCCGGTTCTGGGATGTGATTGGCGCCCACTGGGACAAGGCGGGTGTAACGCAAGCCACCTTTGGGCCTGACGGTTTCTTGCTGATCGACGAGGTATCGCGTCGTGAAATGAGCTGGACCGCGATTGATGCGGTGAAAACTGTTCGCGGCGGCACTGTCTTACGGTCGGGTATTTCGATGACGATGGTGCCGGATGCTGCCTTACCCGAGGGTACGGACGCCCCGGCGTTTCGAAAGATGATCAATACATGGCGGACCTTATGAGCCAACCACTGGGTGTCATTCTAGCGGGTGGTCAGGCGCGCCGCATGGGCGGTGGTGACAAAGGACTGTTATCGCTTGGTAAGGGGTCGATTTTGGATCAGGTGATTGATCGGATCGAACCACAGGTTGCGGGTTTGGCGCTGAATGCCAATGGCGATCCCGAGCGATTTGTATCCCTTGGCTTGCCTGTTCTTAGCGACAGCATTGATGGGTTCGCGGGGCCCCTTGCCGGTGTATTGGCCGGTCTGGATTGGGCGGCAACGAAAGGTGCGTCGCATATTGTGACAGTGGCGGCTGACACGCCGTTTTTCCCGGCCGATCTGGTGCCATGCCTGATGCTTGCCGCAGAAACCGAGGGCCAACCTATTGCGCTAGCGCGTACGGAAAACGGACGGCACCCGACGTTTGGATTATGGCCCGTGGCGCTGAAAGACGATCTGCGGAATGCGTTGGAAACGGGTGTACGGAAGGTTGTCCAATGGACCGATGTTCATGGAACCGCGATGGCCAAGTTTCCGACTGGGCGTTTTGATCCCTTCTTCAACGTGAACACGCCCGACGATCTGGCGTTGGCGCAAAGCTATCTGGAGGGGACATGAACGTCTGGGGTGTCGTGGGTTGGAAAAACTCGGGCAAGACCGGGTTGATGGAGCGCTTGGTGACGGAATTCACAAAGCGTGGTCTGACTGTTTCGACGCTTAAACACGCCCACCACAGTTTCGACGTGGATCACGAAGGTAAGGACAGTCATCGTCACCGTGTCGCAGGCGCCAAAGAGGTGCTTTTGGCCAGTCGCCATCGTTGGGCCTTGATGCACGAATTGCGAGACGAAGAGGAGCTGAGCCTCGACGATTTATTACCACACCTGTCGCCCGTCGATCTTGTGCTGGTCGAAGGCTATAAGCGCGACAATCATCCCAAAATTGAAGCGCACAGGGAAGAAACACGCAATCCATTGATTGCTGTTGATGACCCGACAGTTCGTGCGATTGCCTCGGACAGCGGAGCTTTGGCGGAAGGTCGCCCTACATTTGATCTGAACGACACGTCTGCCATCGCGGATTTCATCGCCGGTGAGCTGGGCTTGTGATCCCGTACGACAGTTTCTGCATGGTCGATTGGTCCGGTGGAAATGACACAGGCCCGACGCCCCGCAAAGATGCCATCTGGGCGGGTGCGGTTTTGGCGGGTGTCGAACAAGAGCCGGTTTATTTGCGCAACAGGGTTGCAGCGCTCGATTGGCTGACGGGTCTGATCGAGAGTGAGCGCAGCCAAAACCGTCGTCTGTTCATCGGTTTCGATTTTCCGTTCGGGTATCCCAAGGGTTTTGCCCGGGTTGTAACCGGCAGCGATGATCCGTTCGAGCTTTGGAAGTATCTTGCCAACGCCGTGGTCGATACGCCGAAAGCGAACAATCGTTTTAAGTTGGCAGGTGCGCTG
>JAOHEK010000096.1 GCA_028097405.1 Paracoccaceae bacterium
TGGATCGGCAATCTCAGGATTTGTGCGAATGATCGTCACGTGACTGTCGACGACTGCTTGTTTCAGTTCACCCCGGTATACACAGGCACGCCCGATTGTTCCTGTTCCAGTCGAATTCCAAAGTATATCTCCACGACGTAGATACCGAACCTCATCCCAGCTTGGGATTTGGTCTGGGTGGATGTATTTGAGGTGCTCGACGTCGACCCCCCACCATCGCACGCACTTTTGGTTGATTACGGGAAGATCGCTTTGCACTGCATATTTCGGCGATTTTCCGCGCTGCACATACTCGGCCACCTCGCCGATCTCAGAAGTAGTCCAGCTCTTAGGCAAGCCCTCGTAAACACCACTCACGCTACCAAGGCCCCCTGCAACTCATCGAGCATATCATTCAGCCCAGAGCCAAAAAGCTCCCGCGCTTTCAGGATACCTCCTTTGTCAGATAGACTTGGTACTTCCATAAAATCACTTGGTCCAATCTCGGCATTCGCAGCGATTAAGCCAGCGATGGTGCGCAGCCATGCCATCTGCTCTGCGGTGTATTCGCGCCCCGCGTTCTTCTCACGCCCAACCCAGAGATTGAAGCGCTGTTCGACCTTAACTGCAAAGGGTTCAAGCACGGTGTCATAGCCCAGCGCGAAACGGACAAGACTGACGACCTCAGTCAGTTGCTGATCGACCGGCGCGCCCTTCACCACGGCGGCATTCAGCCGCTTGTAGGCCTGCCAGACGTCTGCCGTGGTCAGATGGTTCGGTGGATCGCGCATAGCCCGCGACAGGTCCTTGATCGCCGCATAGGTCAGGCGCTGCTGGGCGTATGACTGGTTGTAGATGATCTGTAGGGCTGTCAACTCGTCCTTGTTGTCTTCGATGAAGGTCTTGAAGGACGTCACCCGCTCTTCGGCGTGCTTGAGGTCGAAGCCCGCACTGCGCACTTCGTCAGTGGTGATCTCGTCGATGACGATGTCGTTCTTTTGCTTGATGTCCTTGAGTAGGTTGCGGACAGGGGCAGCGTCAAAGGGTTCGCAGGCCTCTTCGACAAGGCGGACGATGACATCCTTTTCCTGCTCTGTCGTCGGCGCTGGGCCGTGGGCCCTTTCGATCTCCGCGACCTGTTTGTCTGGGTCGATGGCATCCAGCAGGCGGTTGGCAAGATCGCGCGGGGATTTGCCGCCCGTGGCCTCGATGATCCGCCCCCGGTCTTCGTCATCGAGCTTTCGGTCGAGCGCGGCAAGGCGTCCGGCAAGGCTTGACAGCGCATCCTCGTCGCGCCGTCCTTGGGCGATCTGGTCGATAAGCTGGTCGAAGGAGAGCGTCTTCTTTCGCTCCAACGGCTGGGAGGCGTTCTTCTTGGTCTCTGACACGCCTACGGCGTCAATCAGGACAAAGCGGGTTTTGGTCTGAGCATCAGGCGTAACCGCCCTGAGGTCAGCATCAGGGATCGTGCGAACACCGCGCCCCTTCATCTGCTCATAATAGCCTTCGGATTTCACGTCCCGCATGAAGATCAGGACTTCGACGGGTTTGATGTCTGTGCCGGTGGCGATCATATCGACCGTGACGGCGATGCGCGGGAAAGGGTCGACGCGGAAGGCCTTGATCAGTTCTTTCGGGCTTTCACCGGTGTTGCGGTAAGTGATCTTCTTGGCAAAGTCGTTGCCCTCACCAAAAACCTCACGCGCGATATGCACGATCTCTTCGGCGTGGTTGTCATCCTTGGCGAAGATCAAAGTCTTGGGGAGCCAATCGCCGGTGCGGTCAGGGAAGAGTTCGGTGAAGACGCGGTTCTTATAGGTCTCAAGCACCGTGCGAATTTGGTTAGGTGTGACAACTGACCGGTCGAGTTCTTTCGACGAATAGTCGAGGTCAGCGTCGAGATCGAGATAGCGAACAGCGCGGGTGCGCTTGTCACGGACAGGGACCTGAAAGCCAGTCTCTCCCGCTTCGACCTTGCCGCCGTCTTCTGTCACGCGCGTCTTGATGCGGTAGACCTCATAGCCAACGTTTACGCCGTCAGCGACAGAACGTTCGTAGGGGTATTCGGCAACGAGGTTCTGGTTGAAGTAGCCAAGCGTGTGCTTTGACGGAGTGGCCGTCAGGCCAATGATCGAGGCGTCAAAGTATTCGAGAACCTGACGCCAAAGGCCATAGATAGAGCGGTGACATTCGTCTGTGACGATGAAGTCAAAGGTCTCGATTGGAATTTTAGGATTGTACTCAATGGGAGGGACCTCGCCCTCTTCCCCTTGCCACGTTTCAAAGGCGGAAACGTCTTCGGCGTCTTCCTCGATCTCTTCGCCCCGCAACATGGCGTAGAGGCGCTGAATCGTGGTGATTACGACCTTCGCGTCTGGGTCGATCTGGCGCGCATGCAGGTGTTGGACGATGTAGGTATCCGTAAAACGGTTTGCGGTGCCGGGTGGCTGGTAGTTTTGGAATTCCTTGAGGGTTTGGTCGCCAAGGTTGTTGCGGTCGACCAAGAACAGGACGCGCTTGGCACCCGCGTGCTTGATGAGGCGATACGAAAACGAACAGGCGGTAAAGGTCTTGCCCGCACCAGTAGCGAGTTGGATCAGCGAGCGGGGATTGTCAGCGGCTAGGGATCGCTCAAGCCCATGTATCGCATCGATCTGACAATCACGCAGACCGGTTTCATCAAGCGGGGGCATTTCCGATAGCGCCGCGCGGAGTGTACGCGGTGCCTTGAGCCAAGCATGTAGTGTTGCGGGTTTGTGGAAGGCGAAGACCCGCCGCGAACGAGGCTTTGGGTCGCGCATGTTACGAAAGTAGGTTTCGTCACTGGTGCTCTCGTAATCAAAGATCAGCAGGTCGTCCCACTTTGCCAGATGCTCGGGCAGGCCACCCATGTACTTATCAGATTGATCCGCGACCCCGCTGAGTGTGACGCCGGTCTTCTTGGCCTCAATGACCCCCGCAGCCTTGCCTTCAATAAACAGGAGATAATCACATGGCCCGGTCGTAAGTTGAAACTCGCGGACTGCGACGCCGAGAGCGGCCTTACGATTAAAATCGGAAGGGTCTTGCAAAGCCCAGCCTGCCGCATCGAGCAACTTGTCAATTCTTAGTCGTGCAATTTGTTCGGGTGTAAGCATTAGGAAAGCATCACATAGATCGATTCAGTATAAAAGAAGGTGTACCCTACATTCTTTGTCAAACGGCAAGTGTATCGCTGATCTCGAAAACTTTGTCGCCTTCACTGTCGATCTCACCAGTGTCAAACACTTTCCAAAAACTCGAAGGCCCGCCTCGCCACGGCGGCGAATTCCATTTATTGCGGAGCAGTGCACGCCATCGTTCCACTGCGGTCGCATCGGTTTTTAGTTTCGGTCGAGACCGAGAATTAAAGTAGTTGTCTATCGGATAATTCGGGATTTCACTGTCGTCCAACTGTGAGAATTTGATCCGGTCGTTTGACCGCGA
>JAOHEK010000093.1 GCA_028097405.1 Paracoccaceae bacterium
GGAAGCTTTGCCAAAGGGCCGGTTGCCGAATGGTTTTGGGCAGACACGCGCCAGCAATTGCCCGGACTTTCGTTGGCCCTGATGGCGCTTCTGCTCGCCTTGGCGACCAACATCGGCGTCGGCACCATGGTTCAAAGCTTTCGCGTCACCTTCACCGGCTGGCTGGACCAACGCTTGGTCAGCGATCTTTACGTCACCCTCGACGATGCAAGCGAAGAACCAGCACTCCGCGTCTTTCTTGATGGAAAGACCAACGCCATCCTACCGATCTGGCATATTGATGCCGAGGTTTTGGGCGCACCTGCCGAGATTTTTGGCGTAACGGATCATCCGGTTTATCGGGACAATTGGCCGCTGTTGTCAGCCCTGCCCGACACATGGGATCGAATTGCCAATGGTGAAGGCGCTTTGATCAATGAGCAACTTTCGCGCCGCGAAGGATTGGCCCCCGGCGATCCCTTGCCCCTTCCCGGGCCTTGGACCACGACAATAATCGGCGTCTATTCTGACTATGGAAACCCCATCGGACAGATCGTTGTGCCGCTGGACACATTGACTCAAAGGTACCCCACAGTCGACAGATCCGACTTTGGAATACTGGTGTCCGACGACAACGCCGACAAGCTGAAAACCGCTTTAATTCAAGACTTTGGCCTGCCCGAAGATAACCTGATCGACCAAAGCGCGCTCAAGGCCTATTCGCTGTCGATCTTCGAGCGCACCTTCGCTGTCACAGGCGCTTTGAACGTTCTGACGCTTGCGGTCGCCGGTATCGCGATACTGACCAGCCTTCTAACTTTGGCGTCGATGCGCCTGCCGCAATTGGCCCCCGTCTGGGCCTTGGGGCTGACTCGCAAAACCCTTGGCCGGATTGAATTGGTGCGCGCCTTGGTGCTGGCCACTTTGACGTTCCTGCTGGCCATACCCGTCGGCTTGGGCCTTGCTTGGGTGCTTTTGGCCGTCATCAACGTGGAAGCTTTCGGCTGGCGTCTTCCGCTTCACATCTTTCCAACCGATTGGTTGTGGCTTGGACTATTGTCGCTGGCAGCCGCCGGTCTGGCAAGCCTCTGGCCCGCGCGCCAATTGGCGAAACGCCCGCCAGCTGATCTGATCCGAGTGTTTACCCATGAACGTTAAAGCCTGCCTGGTCGCCCTGCTCTGTCTCGCCCCCTTGCCCGCGCTTGCCCAAGGCTTTGCAGGCATGGGCGCCGAGAGCGATGGCTTTGCCCTACCCGATCCTGAAGTCCAATTTTCGTTCCCCGAAGATCATGGCCCGCACCCGGAATTCCGGATCGAGTGGTGGTACGTGACCGCCAATCTACAAGACGCCGACGGCAATCAATACGGCATCCAGTGGACTTTGTTTCGAAACGCGATGGCCCCCGGTGGCGCGGCGACAGATCAGGCTTGGATGGGCCACGCCGCCGTCTCGACCCCCAACGGCCACCTTTACGCAGAACGGCTAGCCCGTGGCGGTATCGGACAAGCCGGTGTGACGTCCGAACCGTTTGAGGCCTATATCGACGAATGGCAGATGGCCGGCCCCGACCTGAACAACGTCACGCTAACCGCCCAAAGCGATCAGTTCCGCTATGATCTGAACCTAAGCGCCGACCGCCCCTTCGTACCCCAAGGCAACAACGGCTTTTCGGTCAAATCCGAGGCCGGACAAGCCAGCCATTATTATTCCCAACCTTTCTACCAGATCGAAGGCGTTCTAACCCTGCCAAGCGGCACGGTTCAGGTCCAAGGCCAAGCTTGGCTGGATCGCGAGTGGTCATCGCAACCTTTGACGGCAACTCAAACCGGGTGGGATTGGGTCTCGCTTCACTTTGAGGATGGCGCAAAACTGATGGGCTACCGGCTGAGGGATCAAGATGGTGACGCCTATACCGTCGGCACTTGGATCACATCAGATGGACACCCCGAACCCTTGAAGGACGGGATGCTTACCATGGAAGCCGCAGGACAGGCCGAGGTCGCCGGGCGAAGCGTTCCAATCGCATGGAACATCGCATTGCCATCCAAAAATCTTAGTATTCAAACCCGCGCCTTCTATCCTGACAGTTGGATGGGCACCCGGATCCCGTATTGGGAAGGCCCGGTCTCGATCACCGGCTCGCACAAGGGTGAGGGTTATCTGGAAATGAGCGGCTACTGACCCCTCGTCAAATGATGAGCGCTTGGATAGGACGGTGTCATGCATAGCCTTCCGCTTCCTCTGACCCGTGATGTTGTTTTGATCGGTGGTGGCCATTCCCATGCACTGATGCTGCGCGCTTGGGGGATGGACCCGTTGCCCGGCGCGCGGCTAACCGTGATTAATCCAAGCGCAACAGCACCTTACACTGGGATGTTACCAGGCTTCGTAGCGGGTCACTATGGGCGCGACGACCTTGAGATCGACCTTGTCCGCTTGGCGCGCTTCGCGGGCGCACGCATGATCTTTGGCTGGGCCACCGGCATCGACCGCGACAACAAGATGGTCCACATAGATGGCCACGCGCCCGTTGCCTATGACATTGCGTCACTCGACATTGGCATCACCTCAGCCATGCACGAACTGTCGGGCTTCGTCGAACATGGGATTGCCGCCAAACCCCTTGGACCCTATTCGGTCCGCTGGAGCAGGCACCTTGAAACCGGCGGCGGTCCTGTCGCTGTGATCGGCGGCGGCATCGCGGGTGTTGAGCTGGCCTTGGCCATGCGACACGCCATGGGTGCGGATCACGCGGTTTCTGTCGTTGAGGCGCAATCCGCGCTGGCAGGCGTCGGAGCGGCGTCGCGCGATCTTTTGCTGTCCGAGATGACCGAGCAGAACATCAACTTGATCGAAAACGCAAAAGTCGCCCGCGTTGAGGCGGATCACATCGTTTTGGAAGATGAACGCAACGTGCCATCCGAACTGACGGTCGGAGCCGCCGGTGCCCGACCGTTCCTTTGGCTTGAAGACATCGGGTTGGACCTGACCAATGGGTTCGTCACAGTGGACGAAACCCTTACCTCGCATAACGATCCAAACATATTCGCTGTCGGCGATTGCGCGCATCTTTCTAAATCGCCGCGCCCCAAGGCGGGAGTTTTCGCCGTGCGCGCCGCGCCGATCCTATTAGACAACATCCAAGCCCGCTTAACTGGTGGCGCTTTACGCCCCTTCAAACCGCAATCACAATATCTGAAGTTGGTGTCCCTTGGTCGCAAGTCGGCCCTAGCCGATAAATGGGGTCGCGCCATTCACGGCGATTGGGTTTGGCGATGGAAAGATCATATTGATCAGACCTTTATGCAGAAGCTCGATAACTTGCCAACAATGAAACGGGCCGCCCTTCCATCAAAACACGCTGACGGGATGGAGGCCGCATTGGGCCCGAAACCTCTTTGTGGCGGCTGCGGATCAAAAGTTGGGGCCTCGGTCCTGAACGATGTTTTGCGCGATTTGCCCGCCCACACCCGCGATGACATCTCACTGACCGCAGGCGATGATGCCGCA
>JAOHEK010000094.1 GCA_028097405.1 Paracoccaceae bacterium
CAATCAACATTGACACCAGAACCCTGCTGGGCCATTTCGCCCACATATAACTTGCAACCGGGCGTTCCGTAGGCGCCAAACTGACGAGGAGACGTGGCTGATGGCCCAGATTTCCCTAACTTTTCCCGACGGCAATGCTCGCAATTTCGATGCGGGTGTTACGCCTGCCGAGGTCGCCGCAGATATTTCCACATCGCTTGCGAAGAAAGCAATCAGCGCGACGATAGATGGTGAACATTGGGATATGGCTTGGCCGATCCAAACAGATGCCGCGATTGCCATCCACACCATCAAGGACGAGGCGCAAGCGCTTGAGTTAATCCGCCACGACTTTGCGCATGTCATGGCGCGCGCCGTGCAAGCGATCTGGCCTGACGTCAAAGTCACCATCGGCCCCGTGACTGAACACGGCTGGTTCTATGACTTTGACCGTGATGAGCCCTTTACGCCCGAAGACTTGGGACAGATCGAAGCCAAGATGAAGGAAATCATCAACGCCCGCGAACCTGTTCGAACCGAAATCTGGGACCGCGACCGCGCGCGTTCGTTTTACGAAGACAGTGGCGAGCATTACAAAGTTGATCTGGTTGACCGCATTCCCGAAGGAGCCGAGCTTCGGATGTATTGGCACGGCGACTGGCAGGATTTGTGCATTTGCAGCATACCGGACAACTTCCCGCCGATGCTTTCAAATTGATGGGCGTGTCGGGATCCCATTGGTTTGGTGACACCTCAAAAAACTTGCAGCGGATCACAGGCGTTGGCTTTCGAAACCGCGACGAGTTGAAAGCCCACATGGTCTTTCTAGAAGAGGCGGCCGCGCGCGATCACCGCAAGTTGGGGCGCGAGATGGACCTGTTCCACATGCAAGAAGAAGCACCCGGTCAAATTTTCTGGCATCCAAATGGCTGGACCATTTACACCGCGCTTCAGGATTACATTCGCCGCAAGCAGCGCGCCGGTGGCTATGTCGAGGTGAACACACCGCAGGTCGTCGACCGGAAGCTTTGGATAGAGTCCGGACACTGGGAAAAGTACCAAGATCACATGTTTATCGTCGAAGTCGATGAAGAGCACGCCCGCGAAAAAGCGGTGAACGCGCTAAAGCCGATGAACTGTCCGTGCCACGTGCAAATCTTTAATCAGGGCCTTAAATCCTATCGTGATCTGCCGTTACGGATGGCGGAATTTGGGGCATGCAACCGATATGAACCCTCGGGCGCGTTGCACGGTATCATGCGCGTTCGCGGATTTACCCAAGACGACGGGCACATCTTCTGCCGCGAAGATCAGATCGAAAGCGAAACCGCGCTTTACATCGACTTTCTGTCGGACATTTATCACGACTTGGGCTTCGCCGACTTCAAGGTGAAATTCTCGGACCGTCCGGAAAAACGCGCTGGCTCGGACGAGATTTGGGACAAGGCGGAAGCCGCGCTTTTGTCGGCCACGAAGGCGGCGGGCATCGACCCTGAACTGAACCCCGGTGAAGGCGCTTTTTATGGCCCGAAGCTTGAGTTCGTGCTGACTGACGCCATTGGGCGCGATTGGCAATGCGGAACACATCAGGTGGATTTCGTGTTGCCCGAACGGCTGGACGCCAATTACACGGCGGAAGATGGCGCAAAACATCGCCCCGTTATGTTGCACCGTGCGACGCTTGGCTCGTTCGAGCCACGCAGGCAAGTTGCCATTCTGGCTTGCGCCCCGACAAGTTGTGGTCGCAGCAATCACCTCGGACGCGGATGATTATGTGGCCGAAGTGGTGTCACAGTTGCAAGCCGCCGGAGTGCGGGCGGAAGCCGACGTGCGCAACGAGAAGATTAACTATAAAGTGCGCGAACACTCGGTCGGAAAAGTGCCCGTTATTCTGGCCATCGGTCAACGCGAGGTTGACGAAAGCACCGTCAGCATGCGCCGTTTGGGCAGTAAGGCCACCGAAACCGTCGCGCTTACCACCGTTGTCGCGGATCTTGCCAAAGAGGCGCACCCACCTGATCTAAGCTAATCCAGCTTTAAATGTCGGGATGCGTCAAGCCGCAGGCTCTTCACTTGCGGGGCCATAGGTGGCATCTGCCAAGCAGTCGAGCGCAGGGCGCGGGCGGCCAAGAAGATAGCCCTGCCCCTGCGTGCACCCCATGTCGCGCAGCAAAGCAAGTTGGCTTTCAGTTTCAATACCTTCGATGACGACGCCCATGGATAGCTTCTGCGCCAGAACAAGAACGGCTTCCAGAATATGATGCGCTTCTTTACTGTCCGCCAGCTCGGAAATCAGCATCCGATCCACTTTGATTTCGTCTGCTGGTAAGGCGCGCAACCGCGCCAGCGATGCATATCCCGTCCCAAAATCATCGATAGATATCCTGCACCCAGCTTCGCGAAGCCCTGACAATCCACGGAAATGGTNCCACTTTGCCAGGTTCGCGGTTTCGGTAATTTCAACCGTCAACAGTTCCGGTGCAAGACTGTGGCGATGCAAACAATCAAGAATGAATTCAACGCCTTTCTGTGACTGAAGATGCAGTGCGCTTAGGTTCACACTGACCGGATAGGCGGTTTTTCGACGGCGGTTCCAATCGGCGACAATATGGACCGCGCGATCGATCATGTAATAATCCAGATCGAAAATCAGTCCGGTTTCCTCGGCCATAGCAATCAGATTATCCGCGGGAACATACTCTCCGCCACGCGACCATCGCACCAATGCTTCAAAGCCCGCCAACGATTTGTCGGCAAGATTGACCCGAGGCTGCAAGAACACCTCAAGCTGGCCCGTCCGCATCGCATCGGGGAGTTCGACAGCCATGGCATCAAGGTCCAGAAACTGCGTTTCAAGGGCGGTGTCGTAAATCCGAAAGTCAGTCGTTTCGTCTGTTTTCGCTGTGGACAGTGCGAAGTTACAAACACTTATCACCGTTTCATACCCGTGAGCGCAAAGGTCGCCAATCTCGGCCAAAGACACAGCCCCAACCGAGATTTTCGGTTGCAGCGCCTCGCCGCCCTTGGTGACCGGTGCGTGGCACAAAGCGGAAATGGCTTTACAGGTCTCTGCCAATGTGGCGCCTCGTTCATGGGGCAAGAACACCCCGAAGCGATCGCCACCAAGGCGCGCCGCCATCCCGTCCGCGTCGTAAGTGTACCGCCGCAATCGGGTCGCCAGTTCCTTGATAACTGCATCACCGAAAACCCGACCCCGACGATCATTTACACCGCCAAGGTCAGCGAGATCGATTAACAGGATCGCACCACCCCGCCCCGACGACAAAATTGCAGACAATTTGTCTTGAAAAGACAACTTGTTAGGAATGCCGG
Organism: Paracoccaceae bacterium; assembly: GCA_028097405.1. Classification (GTDB taxonomy): domain Bacteria; phylum Pseudomonadota; class Alphaproteobacteria; order Rhodobacterales; family Rhodobacteraceae; genus CALKXV01. Next base: position 3,313 of record JAOHEK010000094.1, read on the forward strand.
TCATCGTATCAAAAAACGACAAGGGAAGTCCGGACATTTGCACTTGGCTCGGCCCCTGCCGAGAGCGCGCATCCTGAGCCAGCACAAGAATGCAGAAAAGCGCCGCTAGAATACCGCCAAGCCCTAGAATGATCGCGATGTCTTG
>JAOHEK010000095.1 GCA_028097405.1 Paracoccaceae bacterium
TCGCCTTCACGAGTGCAGCGCATTGAAGCACCATTACAATGGAAAACGGGAAAGCTCCGATCACCATCGCGGTCTGGATGGCCTTGAGACCGCCACCGGGACCACCAGCAATCAGCAGCGCGGCAACCACACCACCCAAGGCAATACCCCAGAAGTAGATGTGTGGACGCGCCTTTGGACCTTCGTCACCCGCAGCGTTTATCGTGTTCACGATCAGAACCGCAGAGTCAGCTGTTGTGACAAGGTAAGTCAGCAACAACACAACGATCACCACCGACATCGCCCAGCCAAGGGCTGAACCCAGCATGTAGACGACCATCGCAAAGATCTTGTCACCGTCTGGCACACCAAAGATCGCATCGCCTGCTTCACCGTTCAGTGTCAGGTCGATGGCTGTACCACCGGCAAAGCTGAACCAGATAAAGCACATGATTGCTGGCAGGATCATTGCACCAATGACGAACTCACGAATGGAGCGGCCTTTGGAGATACGTGCCAGGAACAGGCCGACGAACGGCGCGAACGCTACCCACCAAGCCCAGTAGAATACGGACCATGCACCCTGCCAACCTTCCTGAAGCGTAGCGACAGAACCTTCGACGCCATCCCCGCGGAACACTTGGAATAGCATCTTCGGCAGATTTACGATGTAGTCGATGAATCCACCGAACAGCGCGCTTAGGCCAAAGAAGGTTGAACCGAAGATCAGGAAGAAGCCCAGCAGGAAGAAGGACAAGATTAGGTTTACGTTGGACAGGATCTTGATCCCTTTACCAACACCGGACAACGCGGACATCGTCGACGCAGTCATAATAATGGTAATGGACACCAGAATGCCGAGCGTATTCGACGTTCCCGTTTCTGCATCGGTCAAACCACCTATGCCAATTCGGGTCATACCAGAGACGAACTGTTCAACACCAAACCCAAGAGCCTGAGCCACACCAAGAATGGTCGCGACAACAGCAACAATGTCAATCACGTTACCAAGCGGGCCGGAAAGACTTCTGCCGAACAAGGGAATGAGAGAGCTGCGAATGGTCAGTGGAAGACCGCGGCGGTAGCTGAAGAACGCCATCGCCATGCCGGTGATACCGTAACAAGCCCAAGCACCAAAACCCCAATGAAGATAGGACCACTTATATGCATTGGTGATGTTGTCAGCCGTCGAACCTGTTGCGGTACCTGCAATCACATCCGGGTTGTTCTGAAAGTGATAAACCGGTTCCGCAACTGCCCATGTCAACATGCCCACACCAATCGCGGCACTGAACATCATCCGAACTCTGGCTTGTCGCCTTCAACGCCCAGCTTCAGCTTACCTGATGCTGGGATGATCGCCAAAACCATACAAGTAAAAAAGAACAACGCGATAATATAGATGTACCAATAGGCGGTATTTGCCAGAATGAAGCTGTTGATAGCATTCAGAATGCTACCTGCTTGTTCCGGGAAGACGATGGCCCAGATGACCAGGGCTGCGATGATAATTTTCGAAACAACTGCTACACTTACACTGAAGCCAGAGTAAAATCCCTTGTCAGCTGTCTCAATGGGCAGTTCCATTAACGGTGGTTTTATCGACATAGTTTCCTCACTGTTGGTTTTCTTTTTGCCTCCTGTGATGCGTGCGACGTCAGACGTTAGGGTCAAATAGAACGCGTTAGAAGGTCGTTATTTTCTTAGTCACTATCGCTACGCTAGTTGATAATACTGGTTTGGTAATGCGTAACCTTTCCCTGTAAGGTTGCATAAAAAGGAAACCATGGGTTGGCGAAACAAGCAATTCTCAAGTCTCTGGGAGACGTCGATATCCGGTTGCTGCGTGTCTTCGTTGTGGTTGCGGCCTGCAACGGAATTGCCGCCTCTGAGCTTGAGTTGAATATTGGTAAATCCACAATCTCGCGTCATATCTCGGATCTGGAGTCCCGACTGGGGCTGCGATTGTGCAATCGAGGGCCGTCTGGATTCAGCTTAACGCGTGAAGGGGAACAGGTTCTTGAACTGACCACACATTTGCTCGTGCAGATCGATGAATTTCGGTCCGGCGTTGACGCGATTCAAAGCACCTTGTCAGGTACCATCCGCTTTGGACTTTATGACCAGTCGTCAGCCAACCCCAATGCGCAGATAGACAAGGCCATTGAGAAATTTGATACGCTCGCGCCAAATGTTTCTTTGGAAATCTCCTTGGACACGCTGACAGCGCTTGAGGCCAATGTCGTGAATGGGTCACTCGATTTAGCTATTATGCCGATCTACCAAACGTCACCGATGCTGGCATACACCGAAATCTACACAGCAAACATGAGCCTGTATTGTGGAAAGGGTCATCCACTTTTCGGGCAAGACACCCGCGACCTTGATCCAAAGAAAATTCTACCGCCTCATAAGTACGCAGGCTATTCGTTCAACTCTCCAAACATGCGAGTGACGAATATGTTGGGACTTGAGCGTGCGGCGAGTGTTAAAGATGAAGAGGCACTAACGCTGTTGATTCAGTCGGGGCGATATCTGGGTTTTCTGGCAGATCATGTCATCAACGGGATCGGAGGCCGATCACAGTTATGGCCACTGTTTGTCGGTCGCATTGCATACGCCGTACACTTTGCTGCGATCACACGGAAGCGGCACCAACCCGACCGTAAAGCCGCAGCATTCCTAAACTGTCTAATTGAGGCGCACACCTCATAAATCGGGGGCGGCAGGCTTCGGGCGAAGATTCCACAACTCGCTTTCAGCTTTCAAAGCGGTTCATTAATCAAACCGCAGCGAATGCACGTTTGTCCGTGTTTGCTGTCATCCGTCCACGCCCTAATTGTGCGAGCACAGCAAATGTCTCCTATGACAGGCCGCGTAGCGTTCGGCTGAACGGCAGGAATGGATCGTCCACGGCGCTGGCGCAGACCAGCCTTAGGTATTCAGGGTGCTACATTCCAGGGCCGTCGAGTCAAAATTGACCTAAAATGGCATGTCGTTGAGGATACGCCATGGCCATTCAAGCAAATCCTGTGACTCGCGAGTATGCAAAAGCTGAAGCGTTTCTTAACAATCGTTCTCCTGATTTTCAGCGCTTTGGTCGCCGGTATCGTGGTCTTTGCACCGCAGGTCCCCATCCTTTTGCGCGAAGGTTTTCCGTCCGAGGTCTGGGATGGCACAGGGCGCTATGCCCGTATAGATGGTGCGCGGCGCGAGGGTGCAAAGCGTGGCCGCGCGCTTCCTGCGGCCGCACAAATCCGTTTTGACGACACGGGTGGTCGCGCGATGCTTGTCGACCAAGGCGGCAAACTGATTTTCGAAAGTTATGGCCAAGGTTTTGAGCCAGCCGATCGATTGAACTCTTTTTCTTTGGTCAAGAGCCTTGTGGGGGCTCTTGTTATTCGCGCCTTGGCAGATGAGCGCGTCGCATCGCTGGATGATCCGCTGGCGCTTTACTTGGGGCCGGACGCCCC
>JAOHEK010000097.1 GCA_028097405.1 Paracoccaceae bacterium
GTCATGTAGCGACGGAAAGACCGAACGGATCGGACTTTCAGCGCCTTCATGCGTTACATCCGGGGGTGACGTTCGGTGTAGGCGACGCCTTTTGGGTTTTCATCGCAAGGTGTGCGTGCTAGGCGAACGCCAAATTCAGGCGGGGCACATGGGGTGGCTCGCTCTTTTTATGAAAAGGCTAGGCACATGGCTCTCGAACGCACGTTTTCCATTATCAAACCCGATGCAACCAAGCGCAACCTGACTGGCAAGATCAACGCCAAGTTCGAGGAAGCTGGTCTGCGGATTGTCGCACAAAAGCGCATCCATATGACGATGGCTCAGGCCGGAAAATTCTATGAAGTTCACGCGGAACGTCCATTTTACGGCGAATTGTGCGAATTCATGGCGTCGGCCCCTGTGGTTGTTCAGGTGCTTGAGGGCGAAGGCGCAATTGCAAAGAACCGCGAAGTTATGGGCGCGACCAATCCGTCGGAAGCGGCTCCGGGCACCATTCGTGCTGAGTTTGCTGAAAGCATGGGTGAAAACTCGGTCCACGGTTCGGATGCGCCCGAGACGGCGGCAGAAGAAATCGCGTACTTCTTTTCCGGCCTTGAACTGGTTGGATAAGACGTCCTGACTTTGGGGCAGGCGGGCTGACTGCCTGTCCCGTTTGTTTGATCTGAATATGTCAATATTGGCGACAAACCGGCCTGACTGTTTCCAAATGCGCTGTTGATCTGCATGGCCCTGACTTGTTAACCACGTTGGTGGGGGCCTTGTCGGAATATGTCTTGGCCTGTTTTTTCATTGATAGACCTGCCCGTGACATGCCCGGCCTTGGCGAAGGTTTGGTGCGATGATTGCTTTTCTCTATGCGCTTTTGGCAGGCGGTGTTTTCGCGATGGTCGGAGGCGGATCGTCTGATGATGACGACGAGACTGCGGTCACCCCAGCCAATACAACACCAAACGATCCTGCACCAACCGATCCTGCCCCGGCCATTTTCGACCAAGTCGTGGCCCCTCAGGACGACATTACCAACAGCGATGACGACAATGTGGTGGTTCAGGATGACAATATCCCTGCGGACGATGACAACACCCCGGCGCAACCCGACAGCGCGCCTTTCCCGGATCTGCCTGACGACGCGTTCGATATTGGGTGGGCCGGCCTGACGGCCGAAGAGCAGTTAATCGTCGAACTGGTAAACCGCGCTCGTCTTGATCCTTTGGACGAAGTTGATCGGCTCAGTGTTCTTCCCGACTTCGATGAAAGCTTGGCATCGGGCGTCTCCGCAGCCCCAACACAGGCCCTTGCGGTGACGTCCGCGCTTAGCAACGCCGCGCGGGACCATTCCGAAGACATGGATGATCGCAATTTCTTTGCGCACGAGAATCTCGATGGGCAAAGCCCGAGTGCCCGCGCGATTGAAGCCGGACATGGCTCGCGCTTTGTGGGCGAGAATATTGGCTGGATCGGTTCAACCCAAGCACCTGACGAACAAGAACGCGCCGAAGATCACCATGCAAACCTGTGGGAATCTGATGGTCACCAACGCAACCTTCTGGACGAAGACTGGTCCGAGATCGGGGTGGGCTACGACTATGGCGATCACACGGTCATCGACGATGAAGGTAGGCCGGTAAATTTAGATGAATCGACGTTTGCGACCCAATTGTTTGGCGACCGAGGCGACACTTATCTGACGGGCGTGGTGATCGACGATGCGGACGACGATGCGTTCTATGACATTGGCGAAGGGCAGGGTGGCGTACAGATCACGGCCTACGACGGTGATGACGTCTTTACCACGGCCACATGGGAGGCCGGTGGCTATTCGTTGGCCTTGCCCAATGGCACATACAGGGTCGTTTTCGACGGGGGCGATCTGGACACGCCTTACGAGACAGATGTGACAATCGGCGACGAAAACGTAAAACTTGACGTGATCGATAGTGACGGTGCTGTCATGGCCACGTTGGAGGCAGGGCAAATGCTACCGAACCTATCCCTTGAAAGTGCTGGGGTGCGCACCAGTGTTCTGAGCAGCCCTGAGGTTGATGCGGAAGATGATATATTCGAAATGGTTTAAGGCGTTACGTGGGGACGTTTAGGGCGTTTCCTCTCGTCGCGCGACCACCCCGATTTCATCCAAGATCGCTTCAATCGGGTTGTTCTCGCGTTTCGGTGATGCGGCACAGATCGCGTCGAACCTTTTGCGCAGATCAGCCTTTTCGGCACCGCGACAGTCGTTCCAGGGCCGCCCCATCAACCCCATTACAAGAGAGTAATATCCAATGAAATGCGGCTTGGATCCAGCGGCAAGCAATTGGGTATAGGCGGGATCTGCCCCAAGCGCGCGCAGTTGATCTGCCGTAGTGATCCCGGCACGGGCAAAAGCTGCGTCCGATGCAGGGCCAAGGTTTCGGATCGCCGAGACAGCGTCGGTCATGGACCGAGACTAGACCGTCGCACCAAAGCAGAAAAGCTTAGATCGAAGCCCAATCGTCGATGCGATAGCTTACAGGCTTGTCTTTGGACTGGACCTTAAGCGGCGCAGGAGGCTTGACTGGCGCGGGTTTGGTGACCGGGCTGCTGGCAGGTTTCGTGTCACTCATTATTCATACTCACTTGGCTTGCCCCATGAGACTGATCCTGCCCTGCGGTCCCGGCGAAATGATGTCGCAAGCCAGCCGGAGCCAAGGTGATTTCGCGCCGAAACGCCTCAGTGGGGGCGAATGTAAGGCGATTGCGGCAGTCAACTAATGTCAGGTTGGGGCATGTTCATGGGACAAACGGGCAATTCGGGGCGCCAGCGATCGCGTCGTAGGCCCCAAGGCTTGTGGATTGTGAGGTTCGAGTAAATCGTTTGAGAGCAAAGATTTGTTCGAAAATCGGGCAGCAAAGGTGTGACCCAAGAGGCGGATTCTGTGGGCAGTTCAGAGAGAATCATCTGATTCAATCTTTACGGTCTGTTAGCCATGTTTTCTGCGCCTTAGCGCCTTGAAAACGCCAGAAATTTGGAACTATCGCCATATTTCAGCCGCAAATACAACTATAGGTTGATTTTTTCATCTGCTCAGATGATGCACAAATTCTTAACGAGTCGTAAGGTTTTACC
>JAOHEK010000098.1 GCA_028097405.1 Paracoccaceae bacterium
TGTATTCTTGTGGATCGGTCCGGCGATTTCGGGCAGTGCCGAGACATCGACCATAACGAATGTCATTGCATGGCTGATTTTTGCACTGGCCACAGTTTGGCCTTTGGAAGTGATGTTGCGTCCTTTGCCCTTTGGCGCGGCGAACCGCCATGAATTTGAAGATGCGATAATCCGATTTCTGACCGGCTTTGGCTATGTGTTTTTTACTTCGATCGTTGCGATCCCATTTTACGTGATGGTGATGACCAGCCTGAAGAACCAGTCCGAACTGTTGCAGAATCCGTTGGATTTCACGGTTGATCTGTCAAAGGGCTGGGGGTTGTTTCGCAGTTATTCCGAGCTGTTTCTGGATTTCAGTTTCGGTAGCTATCTGCTGACGAGTTTTTATATCTCGGTCATTACAGTTGCTTTGACTTTGCTAATTTCGGTGCCGGGTGCCTATGCGGTGGCGCGGCTTAGGTTTCGGGGGCGAAAGGCGTTTTCGCGATCGATCCTGTTGATCTATATGGTGCCGATGATCGTTCTGGCTTTGCCTATATATATAGTGTTCTCGATGACAGGGCTTCGGAACACGATTTTTGGGATCGTCATGATCTATCCCGTTACCACCATCCCCGTCGCGCTTTATATGTTGCAGGGGTATTTTAGGGGCCTGCCTGCTGAAGTCGAAGAGGCGGGCTTGATGGATGGGCTTAACCGCCTGCAGGTGATTTGGAAGATCACGCTTCCGCTTGCTTTGCCTGCTTTGGCTTCGGTCAGTCTTTATGTTTTCATGATCGCTTGGAACGAATTCTTGCTGGCGTTTATGCTGCTGGATGATCCATCGAAGTTCACGTTAACGCGGGGGATCGCATCGCTCGATTCTTCGGAAATTCCGCGCCAGCATTTGATGGCAGGCGCGGTCATTGCAACAGTGCCGATCATGGCGCTGTTCCTAGGATTGGAGCGTTTCATGACCAAGGGCCTGACGGCGGGATCGGTAAAGGGATGACAGGACACGACCATATCGCGCTGGACGAACAGGCCCGCGCTATTTTGTGTGGAAATGACCGGGGTGGATATACCGTGCCGACGGCGGGGCTTTATCCCTATCAATGGAATTGGGACAGCGCTTTTGCCGCTTGGGGATTTGCACAGTTTGATGTCGACCGAGCTTGGACCGAAATTGAAACGCTGTTCGCCGGGCAATGGCCCTCGGGGATGGTGCCGCATATTCTGTTTCATCAACCTGATCCGGGATATTTTCCGGGCCCCGATGTTTGGGGGGCGAAGCGGGGGCCCATTCCGTCTTCTGGCATCACGCAACCGCCCGTGGCCGCGACCTTTGTTCGCGATATCTGGGAAATCGACCGCACGGCAAATGCAGCGAGGCTTGAGCCTTTATTGCCCAAGCTGTTGGCGTGGCATCGGTGGTTTATGGAATGGCGGAACTGTGCCTTTGGGCCGATCTTTATCACCCACCCCTGGGAAGCCGGTCGCGACAATTGCCCGGATTGGGATACGGCCATGGCGGACATCGAACCGGTTGGCGTGGGCGAATATACGCGGCGGGATACGTCGCACGTGAACCCGGAAATGCGACCTACGAAAGAGGATTATGATCGCTACATCTGGTTGGTCCAGCGCGGTCACAGGCTGGGTTGGGACGACGAGGCGATGGCCGAAGACGCTCCGTTTCGCGTGGGCGATCCGACCATGACGTTTACGCTTTTGCGCGCGCACCGTGATCTGTTGGTCATGTGCGAGGCCTTCGGGCATGATTGTGGTGAGTTGCTGGGCTGGATCAAGATCCTTGAAAATGGCGCGGAAGTTCTGCGGAACCCCGAAACCGGTTTGTACAATGGGGTTAATATCACAACAGAACAGCACACCGGGGCTTTGTCGAACGCGTCGTTCTTATGTTGGTACGCAGGGCTTGACGATGCTCGGATGGCCGACGCCTTGCAGCAGTCCTTTGAAAGTTGTCCTTATCCAGTGCCCAGTCATGCTGTGGGTGCCGCCGATTTTAATCCCAAACGATATTGGCGCGGTCCGACTTGGGCGATCATGAACGCCTTGATTGGACGCGGGTTGCAAGACATGGGGCGCGACGGGGATGCGAAACGGCTGCGTGAGGCGACGCGAGATGTCATCGCGACGCACGGGTTTGCCGAGTACTTCAATCCAATGACAGGCGAACCAGCGGGCGGCGGCACCTTTACTTGGACTGCGGCTGTTTGGCTGGCTTGGGCGTCACCATCAGCAGGAGGCCAAGATGGGTGAGATAACACTTCAGGGTGTCGAAAAATGGTTCGATGACGTCCAAGTCATCAAGGGCATCGATTTGGCCATTCAGGATGGCGAGTTTGTTGTGTTCGTCGGCCCCTCGGGATGCGGGAAATCGACGCTGCTTCGCATGATCGGTGGCTTGGAAGACATCAGCCGTGGAGGCTTGCTGATCGACGGGGCGGACAAAAGCGCCGATCCACCCGCGAAACGGGGGTTGTCGATGGTGTTCCAGTCCTACGCGCTTTACCCGCATATGTCGGTGCGCGACAACATGGGATTTTCGCTGAAAACTGCTGGCGCTCCAAAGGCCGAGATCGAGGCTAAGGTGGGAGAAGCCGCCAAGGTTTTGAAGCTGGAAGATTATCTTGATCGACGGCCCAAAGCCCTATCGGGTGGGCAACGTCAACGCGTCGCTATTGGCCGGTCGATTGTGCGCGATCCGACGGCGTTCTTGTTTGACGAACCGCTCTCGAACCTTGACGCGGCCTTGCGCGTTGAAATGCGTTACGAGATTGCCAAGCTGCACAAGACGCTGAACCGGACGATGATCTATGTGACCCACGATCAGGTAGAAGCGATGACGCTGGCCGACCGGATCGTCGTATTGGAATTTGGCACGATTGCGCAGGTTGGTGCGCCGCGTGAACTTTACGCGAAACCGGCCAATCTTTTCGTGGCGCAGTTTATTGGCTCGCCGAAGATGAATGTGTTGGATTGCTCAACCTCGGACGGTGCGTTTCACTTGGCCGAAGGGCGGGGTGGGGCGTTTTCGGGCGCGCGACCTGCCGTCAAAGTGGGTATCCG
>JAOHEK010000099.1 GCA_028097405.1 Paracoccaceae bacterium
GTCGATCCTGCTTTCGCCTATGAGACCTTGAAGCTCATCAATGGGAATAGACTTAGCGGCATTGGCTTGGTCGACAAAAAGAGAATAAAAGCACTCGGTCTCAAAGAACTTCCGGGGGAAATCAGACAAGGTGTTCGGTAGGAAACCGCCTGCGCCCGCCTCAGTGTGAAGCATACAAATCCCGAATTTATTCAATGAGATAAGGGCGAATAGGTGCCCTTGGCTGAAAATGAACGGCTGCTTCAAGCGACCTGAAATGGATTTTGCCGAGCCATACACAGACCCGACTTCTTTACCCCTTCCGCTCGGCCAACTGGCCGAGAACTCACCTGCAACTTCGAAGACGACGGCATCTACCAACTGTTGGCTCCCGAGCGAACAGGCTGATCCTAATGAGCTTTCTTTCATTGTTCAAATAGCGCCACAAAGGGCGGCGGTTTCAACCGGTCGCCGCACATCGCATCAATGACCGCTAAGCACGACGGAAAAGCAGATATCAGAACTGCGAGAAAAACGCCCAGCCTTCGTCGGCTGCATTAATGTCATTGGAAACTTTTCCAACAAGTCGAGGTGGCAAAAACTGTCGTCCCGATGGCCATGTGTGCCCGCCTCCTTTGACAGTATAGTGGCGAACGGGCGCGCCCGAACATGACCAGTCGCGCACTGCGACAGAAACACCGTCGCTTGATCGGCGATCTATATTTTTGGTCCGAGGCGGGCCACCACAACCGTTTCTGCGTTGCCATAGTGCCAGCGTTTGTTCGGATGACAAAACAATGTCGCGGCGCTGACCTAGCACAGTGATTGTGCCTCCATTGTATGGCACCTGAGGATCAGCGGTGCCGGTGATCAAAGCCATGCCAACAGGTGGTCCCGACCGACATTCATTAACCATGTATTCCGGCAAATTGGTTGCGACCGGCATCACCGCGCGTATCTGACCCGGTAAGTTGCAGGCGAGGTAAAACGACGCCTGCGCCCCCCGTGAAAGACCGGTTGCAAAAACCCTGTTCTTATCAATGCTAACTGCATTCGATGTCGCCGCAATCACATTGCGAAAATAAGTCAGATCATCCACGCGTGGGTCAAGACGACTGGAGACGCGCCCTTCGCGAAAATCCCATATCTTGTTGATGCCATTGGGATAAACAACATAAAATCCGTGTTGGTCCGCCAAGGTATTCCAGCGTCGTTTTGTCAAACGCACCATGCCGCGCGCTGTGCCCGCACCGCCATGGATAACAAGGACCAAGGGCTTTGGTCCTTGAGGCGCGGCACCTCGGGGTCGATACAAAAGGAACTGTCTTTCAAGGTTATCCTGAACAAAGGTGACAGACTGCAACCGGCCCTGCTGGGCATGTAAAGATGCATTATCAGCAAACATTGCAATTAGCGCAGCCCAAACAATCGTGAGGAATTTAGAAATTTTCAGGGTCAATTTGGAATATCCTCTCAAGACATCTAGATGCGGACAGTCTGGGCAAAGCATAACTTAGACTACATTTTGTACGCCGCATAGTTTGGTAGGTTTGGGCTAAAGCGAACCTTCGCGGCAGCGGCGAACACGTCTTGGTTCGTTCTGACAGGCTGACTGTCTGCCAATGCGCCACGTTACGCTAACAATCCCCGACACGGCGCCCATTGCCAACAAAGTTTGCGCGGGATGCACCGCCAGGGCCAGTGATCGTCACCTTGGCCTGAACGTCATAGGTGGTTGTTGTAAAGGTTGCACTGATGTCGCCTTCACCGCGTGCATTGTCTTCGGGATAAACGCAGCTCATTTGCGCCGAACCAGAACCAGCGGTGAGGATTGCATTCGAAGCCCTGCATTGACCATCTGTCAAAAGCCCCACCAGATCAGTCGCAGACATGTTGGCCGTTGCGGCATCGATGCAGAAACTCTCAGTGTCTTGCATGACGACGCCGCGCCCGTCTACGGACAGGGTTGTTGCGTACTGCCACAGTCCCGGATCCAGATTTATTCTTTGTTCTGCGGTCGTTGCTGTTGGTACTGCTAAGGCAAGCGCAAGGCCCGTGACTGTCGGAAGTATTTTGATTTTAGCCATTTATGATGTTCTCCGAAAGTTGGTTTGATACCTTCTTTACGCAGCGCATTCGCGGCTCCTACGGCCAAGCCCCCCAAAAAAACCTCTCGACTAAGGCAAGCGACCGTCTTGCTTTGCAACATTGGCCGTGGCCTGCACCAAAACTGATTGAGTGAGCGCCCTTAATTCCGAATTTGCGACATCGGCGGCGCGCGCAAGGTCTTCCACCAAAGCTGCGTCATAGGGGTCTGCCATTGTCGCATCGTTCAAGCGGCGGCGGGCGTCTCCTAACTTTCTGGTTTTCTCCAGAATGCCATCATCCTGCTTTGCAAGCTGAAGGAATTCCTGACGCACCTCACGCGGAAGGCGAATGCCGTCCAGACCAATGTCCTTCGCAAGAGAACGAAGCTGAAGCACATAGCCCAACACCGCCACATTGATCAGCAACGAGACGACAAGCAGGACACGCAATGCAATCCTGAAAAATCGGTTATTCATCGCAACTCTCCCTCAAAACCCAAACGGATCGCCAAGTGCAATACCCACCAACAGTGACAATGGATCGCCCGAGCGTGCCAAGACGACCGGGACGATCACAAGGCCCAATGCAATCAATACAAGGATCAAACCGGCAACGCGCGCCGAACGCCGTGGCCGTTGTTGGGCCGGGGGCTGCGGCGACGAAGCCGGGCGCTGCGGTGCCCGCAGAAGTTCGTCAATCTCGTCTTCACGCATGTCCTTTTGCCTCCATACTTTTGCGCAGATTCTGTC